>CAIWDD010000009.1 GCA_903911355.1 uncultured Nodularia sp.
ACTAGACTTGATAGAGGCTATACTAGTCAGCAAATTCCCCCAAATCAGTCCAGAGGAAATATTAAAGATGTTAGACCTGAAAACAGCAGATATTACCCAGACAAGATTCTATCGGGATGTGTTTCAACTAGGAGCTAAGGAGGGTAGACAAGAGGGTAGACAGGAAGGTAGACAAGAGGGTGAAGCCCAGTTAATTATCCGTCAGGTTAATCGTCGTTGTGGAGTATTGTCACCCAACCAAGAAGCTCAAATCCGTTCCTTAGACCTGAATCAACTGGAGTCCCTAGGGGAAGCCCTTCTAGATTTTACTACCATTGCTGACCTAGAAGCTTGGTTAAATGGTACACATCAGGAAAAATAGGAATATTACTGTTAAATACACTGGTGCTGGTGCGATCGCCTACCTATACTAGCTATGGTGCGATCAACTTTAACCTACCCTGGGTGCAATATAGAAGTAATTTTACCAAAAATCCCAACAACCCTGGCCACATTTAACCGGTGGCTAGAATCTCAGGTCAAGGTGAGATAAACGGATATCTGGGAAAAATTATCTCAGATGAAAAATTTGCCTCTAACATAGGCATATAGCTGAAATCTCATCCATGGATTATGCTCAAACCTCTGCGCCTATTTACCCTAGCTGGTTGCTTGGGAATGTTCACCATAGCCACCGCTATCCCCCTGCGTCTAGCCATAGCACTTCAACAAAACCCCCACCCCCAAGCCATCTTGATGCTCAGTGGGGACAGCAGCAGAGCCAAATTTACCCGAGAAATGGCTCAAGAATTCCCTGACCTTCCCATCTGGGTCTCCGTGGGCGACCCGGAAATCCGCAGCATCCTAGGTGACCTTGACAACCAAGGGCTACAGGGAGGCGATCGCATCCAGTACGACAACCGCGCCACAGATACAGTTACTAATTTTACCACAATGGTTGCACCTTTGCAACAAAATAATATTCGCCACGTCTATCTCGTCACCTCAGACTACCATATGCCCCGCTCCCAGGCGATCGCCACTATCGTTTTTGGTAGTCAGGGAATCGCCTTTACTCCTGTCCGGGTCCCCTCCCAAAGCTCTCAGCGAGAAGCTCGACCCCGCATCGCCAGAGACATAGGGCGCTCAGTGCTGTGGTTAGTTACTGGACGCACCGGAGCCAGTTACAATCCCCGCTTGCAATCGGCGAGAGGGAATAGCAGATCATAACTGTGTAAATTTACTAAATATATCCCCCAAATATCCCCGACTCCTGGTAATGTAAAATTGTTACGAGAAGTCGGGGATTTGATTATTAATACTTAATTTCTACCAAATTTAATTTCAAAACTGTTTGATCACACTTTCACATACATAATTATGCGAATAACATATTTTCTGCTTAGTGTTTTGAAAAAAACTGTTTTTATCAAAAATATTGCCCATTTTCTCAAGACTTCCTCAAGAACAAAAAAGCATCTGATTCTGTATTTAACTGACTCTCTACTGTTTTTATTGGCAATTTATATTGCATTTTGCATAGATTCCCAGAGTTTATTTCCTTTGGATATGCTGGGTAAATATCTCCCTTATATTATTCTGCTAATTCCCGGAAAAATCCTGTTATTTTCCCTACTGGGAATGTACAAAAATGTCCTCAAGTACAGTGAATTTGCCTTTTTATACACAGCATTCAAATCAGTTATTCTGGGACAAGGAGGATTGATCATCCTGGATTTGATTTTCCGGTTCAATTTCCTACCCATCTCTGTTCAGATATTAGATAGTTTAATCACACTAATTTTAATAGTCAAAGTCAGACTCATAGCCCGATGGCTGTTATATGGTTTGAGTTCCCCCCTGAGATCAAAACAGCATTTTCAACCCAGTACTAGTGTAGCAGATAGCAAGCAACTCCTGCAACCAGTAATTATCTATGGAGCCGGACAAGCTGGATTTCAACTATCCCAAGCACTTGCTCAGGATAACAACTTTGAGATTATAGCCTTTGTGGACGACAATTCACAACTATGGAAACATAGGATTAATGGCATTCAGGTTTATAGCCCTGAGAAGTTGGAATATCTAATTAACAAGTACCAGGTACAGCTTGTACTGTTAGCAATTCCATCAGCTACCCCCAAAAGAAAGCAAGGAATTGTTGCGGAACTCAAAGCTTTACATATAGAAGTTAAAACAGTACCCACCCTAGCAGAAATCATATCAGATAAAGTCTCTATTGCTCAAGTCCGAAAAATCAATATAGGCGATATTTTAGGACGTGAGGAAGTTCTACCAGATCCCAAGTTACTGCGAGTCAACATCACAAATAAATCTGTTTTAGTCACGGGTGCGGGTGGTTCTATTGGATCAGAACTCTGTCGCCAAATTGCTCAACAACAACCCCGCCACCTGGTTCTATATGAATTAAATGAATTTGCACTATATAACATTGAGATAGAGTTACGAGAAACCTACCCTAACTTATGTTGTTCTGCTTGTTTAGGCTCAGTAACTGATGCCGAACGTCTCAAACAGGTAATTACAGAATATGATGTTGATACTTTATATCATGCTGCGGCTTACAAGCACGTTCCTTTAGTGGAAAAGAACCCAGCCCAAGGAGTGATTAACAATATTTACGGTACACTAGTAGCTACCCGCACGGCCAATGAGTGCAAAGTTGAGACTTTTGTTTTAATTTCTACCGATAAGGCTGTACGTCCCACCAGTGTGATGGGGACAACCAAACGAGTGGCTGAGTTGATTTTGCAAGCTTTATCAAAACAGCCGGACACCCACACTCGTTTGATTATGGTGCGGTTTGGTAATGTGTTAAATAGTACGGGTTCAGTAGTACCCCGATTTCAGCAACAAATTTTGCAGCGACAACCGATTACTATTACCCATCCCGAAATTACTCGCTATTTTATGTCTATTCCCGAAGCAGCTCGCCTGGTAATTCAAGCGGGCGCTCTGGGGGAGGGGGGGGAGGTTTTCCTTTTGGATATGGGGGAACCGGTGAAAATTTACGATCTGGCGGTGCAAATGGTAGAACTCAGTGGTCTAGTTTTAGGGAAGGACATTGAGATTAAGATCACA
This sequence comes from uncultured Nodularia sp., assembly GCA_903911355.1. GTDB lineage: Bacteria > Cyanobacteriota > Cyanobacteriia > Cyanobacteriales > Nostocaceae > Anabaenopsis > Anabaenopsis arnoldii. The sequence continues at coordinate 3,082 of CAIWDD010000009.1, forward strand.
GGTTTGCGTCCAGGGGAGAAGCTCTATGAAGAGCTGTTGATTCAAGAAGAAAATGTTAGAAAAACTATACATCCGAAAATTTACGCCGCCCAGGAAGGGATGATACCTTGGAGAAAGCTAGAGCCATATCTGCATCAACTTTTCTTAGCAGCCCAAACAGAAGACAGAGATACTCTCTTATCTCTGCTGAAAGTGCTGGTTCCTGAATATTGCCACCCACAGTTATCGTCGCCACTGATGAGTAAATCTGCGTAGGCTTCTACATGGTTTGATAGGTAAGGGGGCGAGAGATTAATTTAATACTGCTGTTGAGGGAGCATCGCCCCTTGGTTGACAAAAAAATGGAGAGTTAATTGCCGGTTAGCTCCTTCTGGTCTTGTCCTGGTAAGCTAATGGTAACTACTCTTCTCTTTTCTTCTTCGGCTTTAGGCATGGTGAGACATAAAACACCATTTCTAAAATCTGCTTGTACTTTATCGTTCTGAATACGAGATGGTAGGGGTATTATCCTTTGAAATCTGCCATAGCGAAATTCTGAACGACGCATCCCTGTTTTTTCTTCTTTGATTTCAGATTTACGCTCACCGGTGACGGAAACTGTATCTGCTGCGACTTTAACATCTAAGTCCTGGGGTGAAATACCGGGAATTTCCATCCGCAGGGTGACTTGCTCCGGGGTTTCGTCAATTTCTGCTGGGGGTACAAATGTTAAGCGATCGCCCAGGATATCCCCAGTTTCACTGGGTCCGGCAATTTGATCAAGGAGACGATTCATCTGGCGTTGCATGGTTTCTATTTCTCTAAAAGGTTCCCAGCGACTTAATACCATAATTTTTAGTTCCAATTAATTACATGAGTGAGTGAGTCACAGCACGGATTGGGGATGTGAGCACAGGGGAAAAACCGGTTTTCTAAAGACCAGAGGGAAAAGTTGCGGGTGCGTCTCCCATTTCCCAGGTCAGCAATGGGTCGTAGTCTTGCGCCGCTTAATGGGTGGGCGTACCCCCGCACCCCATCGACTATGTTGGTGATAGTTGCATGAAGCATAGGAATTAATCTTTGAAAGTTCTGGCTCACAACCCCAGGGATAGGATTTTACACCTGGTAGGTTTAGGCTGTAACTAAGTTAAGCTTAAAAGTCTTGACTGCTGATTCCATCTGGCTCAGGGTGGATGATACTAGATATATGCTTGTTCCTCTAGGAAGAGCTATTTAGTTGCTCTGCTGAATAAATGTAAAACCTATATAAATCAAAGCTTTGAGGTGGCTAAACAAGAAAATAGGTTCAGGGTTTTTGAAGGGTTTACCATCAAAAGTGTACATTTTGGGTTAAATAAATCAGAAAATTTGGGGATGACACATAGCTGAAACTGTTCGGTGTGTTCCCCGTTCCCTGTTCCCTCTTCCCTGTTCCCTACCCCCACGAAAAGACTTTCTGTTACCAACCCTATTTAAGAATCAGTTGCAAAATCACATCCATGTCTGATCAAGTTTGGTTATCACATCTGCAAAAACACCGGGCGATCGCCGTTATCCGCGCCTCAGATATGCAATTAGCGGTCAAAATGGCTATGGCGGTCGCCTCTGGGGGAATGCAGTTAATTGAAATTACCTGGAATACTCATCGCCCCGGAGAATTAATTAGTCAATTACGTGCAGAATTACCAAACTGTGTCATTGGTACGGGTACCCTGTTCAATGTCCAGCAACTGCAAGAGGCGATCGCCTGTGGGGCGCAATTTCTCTTTACTCCCCATGTTGATGTGGCGATGATTCAAGCCGCACTAGCCAAAAATGTCCCCATTATTCCCGGTGCTTTGACCCCCACAGAAATAGTCACCGCTTGGACTCAGGGAGCTAGCTGTGTGAAGGTGTTTCCCGTGCAAGCTGTGGGCGGGGTCAACTACATTAAAAGTTTACAAGGGCCACTCGGTCATATTCCCTTAATTCCCACTGGGGGAGTCACTCCCGACAATGCAGAGGATTTCATCCAAGCCGGGGCGATCGCCGTGGGTTTGAGCGGTCAATTATTCCCAGAACAACTGGTAAAATCTGGCAATTGGCAGGCGATCGCCTTTCACTGCCATCAACTCATGGAGCGATTGAGTAATACTGTCCCATAATACCTCATTTTCCTAACCATAGCACAGAAAAAATCACAAGTCAAATGCCAACTATATAATAGTTGTTCAAGTACCCGTCCGTTGCTGTATTATTGGTGTGCAATGTCTGAGTTAATTTTGTTTTGGCATCGTCGTGATTTACGTATTTCCGATAATACAGGACTAGCTGCGGCTAGGGAGCGGAGCGCCAAAGTAGTAGGGGTATTTTGCCTTGACCCCCAGATTTTGGAACGAGACGATATTGCCCCCGCCAGAGTAACATACATGATTGGCTGTTTACAAGCACTGCAACAGCGATATACTCAAGTAGGTAGCCAATTATTAATCATTCATAACAACCCCATCCCGGCCATACCAGCCTTAGCAGTGGCCTTAAAAGCCAAAGCCGTATTTTGGAACTCAGACGTAGAGCCTTATTCCCAAACCCGCGATCGGGAGGTGATGTCCGCGCTCAAACAACAAGGTATTGAATGTCAGCAAACTTGGGACCAATTGCTGCACCCACCGGAAGAGATTCGTACAGGTGCGAAAACTCCTTACACTGTTTATACTCCTTTTTGGAAAAATTGGAGCAGCAGACCCAAGGCGCAGCCAGTAGCAACCCTAGAAAATGCCCTAGGATTAACAGAGACTGAGGCAGAAACTGCCAAACAAGTAGGGGTAATTGAATTACCCTCAGCCCAAGACCTAGGATATATTTGGGAGGAAGAATTAATTATTCAACCAGGAGAAGCCCCAGCACAGGCACAGTTAGAGCAGTTTAGTAATTATCATATCACAAAATACCAAGAACAGCGTAACTTGCCTGGAATTGATGGCACATCTAGACTGAGTGCGGCTTTGAAACTTGGAGCTATTGGCATTCGTACAGTGTGGCAAGCCACCTTAGAAGCGGCAGAACATAGCCACAGCGAAGAAGCAGAAAATAGTATCCGCACATGGCAACAGGAATTAGCCTGGCGGGAGTTTTATCAACACGCCATGTATAACTTCCCCGAATTAGCTTCAGGTGCTTACCGCGACACCTTCAAAAACTTTCCCTGGCGGAATAACCAAGAACATTTTCAGGCTTGGTGTGAAGGTAAAACCGGCTATCCTATTGTAGATGCGGCCATGCGGCAATTAAATCAAACGGGCTGGATGCATAACCGGTGTCGGATGATTGTCGCCAGTTTTTTAACCAAAGATTTAATCATCAATCCCCAATGGGGAGAAAAATACTTTATGCAGAAACTCATCGACGGTGATTTATCTGCAAATAATGGCGGATGGCAATGGAGCGCCTCTAGTGGTATGGATCCCAAGCCATTAAGAATTTTTAACCCAGCCAGTCAAGCCCAAAAATTTGATGGAGAGGGAGAATATATTCGCCAATGGGTATCAGAACTCCGGTCGGTGGACTCAGAATATTTAGTCACAGGCAAAATTCCCCCTTTAGAATTACAAGCCTGTGGTTATCCCGCCCCAATTGTAGATCATAAAGTACAACAAGCTGTATTTAAGCAGATGTATCAACAGCAAAAGCCTTGATTGACAATCCCCACGCCTAAAATCGGGGGTTGTGGTAAAAGCTTATACATCAACCCCCAAAAATCATTAATTGTATGAAGAAATGATGAAATTTTCAGCATATAGAGATTGACGCTACCAATAAGCTAAACTAAGAAAGTACAACAATTGTACAAATAAATACAAAATAATATGAATAATCAAGTTTACGAGGTATTTGAAGCTGTCGAATTTAAAGCGAAACTACTGGCGGAATACTGGAATAATTTTCACATAGAAATCTGCCAGCACTTACCAGAGACATATCTACCGGAAATAGAAAAACTGTCACAAAACCTGGAAACCGCCTTAAATCAACTGGTTAATGAACTGCGTTATCCCATTCTTACCCTAGCCACCACAGGAACCACAAGCAGCGGTAAAAGCACCTTAGTTAATTTACTCTGCGGAGCGGAAATTGTACCAGTAGCGGTCAGTGAAATGAGTGCTGGTACTGTCACTATTGAATACAATTCCCAAAAGTCTTTAGTCATCTATGAAACCCCAGGCGCATTGTGGGAATGTGGAGAATGGAAGGGGATTACTGAAGAGAAAATTTATCAGCGTCTCTACCAGGCGATGATCACTTATCTTGAGAACCGAGAAACACAACCCAACTTGGCCTGTCCACAATCTAAAATTTTTTACCCCATTAGACTTTTAAACGACTCCCAATGGGAACTACCACAGGGTACCACCGTGAGAATTCTGGATTTACCCGGTTTAGCTTACGTGGGTGATCAGGGTAATGCTGATGTGATTAAACAGTGTCGTGAGGCCCTGTGTATAGTCACCTATAACAGCGCAGAGACAGATTCCCAAAAAGTGAATAGTTTACTACAAGAAGTAGTACAGCAGGTCAAAGATTTAGGCGGTTCTCCCGCGAGAATGCTATTTACTTTGAATCGAATCGATGTTTTCCGCACCGATAAAAACTGGCCAGAAACAGAAAATCGCTTTTGTGAAAGCACCATAGCTAATATTAAAAAGGAGTTAACCCAGCAGCTCAGGGAATATTCAGAGGAAATCGAAAATTTAGAAGTAGTCAAATTAAGTACATGGCCAGCTTTGTTGTCGCTGCAAATGCAAAGTTTTGATACTATTTACAGTGCTGAAGCGTGTAAAAGGGCGGATAACTATTTTAGTGTATTAATTGAAGATATATTAGAAGATTTGCCCCGGAACACTCAAAAATGGTCTGTTCACGACAAAAACAGAGTGGCGCAAGCATTATGGCAAAAATCCTATGGCCAGGAATTTCAAGATAACTTAAGAAAACATATTAATCAACATTTTCCCCAGTTAGTCATCCCTCAAATCATAGAACGGTTTAATATAGCTGCTGGAAATGCTGTTAGGGAGTGGTCTTTACAAACAACAACGGCTATTGTTAATAGTTCTGAGGAACAATATCAACAAGAGTGCGACAAAATATCACAAACCAGGTCAGCGCTACAGTCATTACTTGAAGAAAGTGATGGACAGCTAAAAAAACCCTGCGAAGACCTAGAACTAAAAGTTAAACAGGTTTTAGCAGGGGAATCAACAGAAGACCTAGTGAATCACATCAAAAAGGTAATTGGGGAACTGCAAGCACAGGCACCTTATAATCAATTAGGAGAGAAATTATTCCCCATATACGGATGCTTCCCGGAATTAAACAAGGGAATTAACCAAGTATTAGAAGCAGTTGCAAAGTCTTTAGAAACCGGAAAGGTAGATTTAGACACTCCCAACTTGAAACGAGCCAATGTATTAAGCGTGAATTTACTCTCAAAAAATTTACAGCGTTTAATTAACTTGGGTTATACAGGTTCCCTAGCTAAAGAAGGGAAAAAGATGGAAGCGCGGACAGAAGCACAGAAAAAAGAACTCCAACAGATCAATGAGGAACTCAATGAACTAGCTATACATTTAAACATTGTTTTGCAAGATGTATTAAAGCAAGTTTCCCAACAGGTGGTAGAGAGAATTTACAATTCAGTTTCTGAATTATTCCGTTGTCATTTGGCTTATATTGAAGAAAATGCCAATAATCAGGCCCCCCATATAGCGATCAAATTCCCAGAAGGACAACTGATTAAAGTTGACGCTAACCAATTGACATTTAATTTCTCCTTTCAAGCTGGTTTTCCTATTCATCAAGGAACTTGGGAAGAAGAAATTAAGATAGAAAAAAAAGAAAGAGTCTGGTATACTCTATGGCTATGGAAAAAAACTTTTTATGAAACCGAATATGAAAGCCGTTCTAGTGATAATGCGGCAGTACCTAGTGTAGAAGATTTGCTGACCAGTTGGATTATTCAGTCGAAACAGCAAGAAGCAGAAATAGTCAATAAAATCGCCACTTGGTTAATCACACAAATTAATTGTTTAAAAAAAACTGTATCTCAAATTCAGAATGATATTATTGACCGTTATCAAGCCAGACTGGATAAAGCACACCAAGAAACTACTCTAGATTATGAAAAACAAAGAAATATCTGGGTACCTATACAAGAAAAAGCTCAAAACCTCTCGGAAGATTTTGATAGCTTAGGACAAAGTTGGAACCTGAAAAGTTGATTTTGCATATAAATTCAAATACAATCATATGCAGCTATCAAAATTAAAAGAACTATATCAAGACGTGTATGATCAGGTGTATCCTCAGATTAAGGATCAGAAACTAGGAGTTTTATGTACGGTAATTCACGTGATCCTTAATTCAGATCAAACACAAGCTAAAAAAATTTGTCAAGAATTGGGAATTGAAGGTAAATCTTCTTGGGAAGAAGATTTATCTATAGGAGCGGATGTGATAGGAAATAAGTTAATTAGGAGCCAAAATATGGAGCCATTTACTATTATACTCATAGCTTTGGCAATTGTAGGAGTTCCTGCTTGTCTAAAATATATACAACATACAAAGCAAAAATCAGATCCTATCAGTACACCACCTGCTGATCCTCCCCCAAAAAAGAGTGAATATGCATGTTTATGTCTGGTTGTACCAGCATCAGTAGCGAGAAAATTTACCAACAATAACCCTATTGATAAAGCTGAGGTAGAAGACCTGATAGATAATGCTTCCTATTTTCTGTGTACTAATAATCAAAAAGCTGATACAGTCCAGGAGAACCTAGATTTAACTGAGGAGAAGATCACAGATATAAGTGAACAAAGGGAAGTTTACATCAGAATTAACATTGCTGATGGACAAGACATGATCGGGAAGCAAATCTCATACACTTTAAAAAGTAATCTACCTCCTCATGGTCAAGGGGTGATCCGCAAAATAGCTTGTATTAAATATTTATCTGTGTCGGGTTTAGAAGAATTTAACAGGATTTAAAGGATTTGCCAAAATGGATTGGAAAACAGCATCTTCCTACTATGAAACTCGTCTGAGCGATGCTTTAAATATCCAAAGACACGCTTTGAGTTTAGCTAATTTACCCCAAGCACAAGTTCCTACTAAATTAATAGAAACTCTGATCCAAGAAGGAGAACCCACCCGTCGTCAGTTGGAAAGACTGCAAAAACGTGAGTTCCGCATTGCGGTTGTGGGGTTAGAAAAAGCCGGAAAAAGTACTTTTGTCAATGCTTGGTTAGAATGCGACTTACTCCCAGCAAAGGGAGGAAGATGTACATTTACCACTACACAAATTTACTCCGTTGCAAATGAGTCTGAACAACGACTAGAGGTACAAGCTAAAACCGAAGCTGAATTTACCAAGTTACTCACGGAACTAGAAAAAGCCAACGCAAAGGAAGACCTGAATACTATCCACGCTAATCAAGCAACTTTACAGCAAGTGAGGAGGGAAGGCGATCGCATTTTTCCATTTACCAGACTAGAAGATATTAAAGAACTGTTAAAAAAGTATGTAGCTGATGAAAGATACGCTCATGCTGTGTTAGAGGCTAGACTTTATACTAACAAACTTGCACAAGCTGAAGGAATTGTTTTTTATGATGTTCCCGGTTTAGATTCAGGTTTAGCAAAACACGTTGATGAAGCACAGGAAATGTTATCAGACTGTGACGCTGTGATTTTGGTACAGCGCTTTACCAGTCTGAGAGAGAAGGAATTAGAAATCATCAAATTTACAGAACTAGGGGATAAAAACGTCACCGTTGCTGATAAACTGTTTGTATTTCTCAGTCGCATTGATTCTATAGCTAGTCCTGAAGCACTAGAAACCCACATCCAAGAAGCATCTCAAGACTGGTCAAAACGGGCGAACTTACCTAGTCAACGTCTTGTTTCTGGTTCTGCTGGTGCATATCTGATTTTAAATAATATAGCAGGAGCACAGACTAAATTAGAAATTGGCGACCCCAGTATGATTACAGCTCATTTACAGCGATTAACTGGGATTACCGATGCAGAAATTCTCAAAACAAATGCTACTGGTATCCCTGCTATTAAAGACAAAATCTTTAATTATATTAATCATGAGCGTGTGAATATTTTAAAGAAACGGTGCGAAGCTTCTGTAAATAAAATCATGAGCACCTCTGAAGAAATTTATCATGTAGTTGGTCAGAAGCACCCGGAAAATACTGAGGATGCAAAATTATTTGCAGAAAATAATCGACGAGTTTTATTTGCAGAATGGTGGAATCAAAAATGGTTAAGCATTAAAGCTGATTTACAACAATATTATGAGGACTATGTATCTAGAAACACATTAGAAAATTTAACTACAGACTCCTTACCCAAAATAGAAAAATTCCGCCAAAGATATCTGCAAGTTGTCAACAGCGAAATGCAGAAACTGCGGGAGGAAACATTGCAAAAGAAAGATACTATTTTTTTGGCTAATTCCAATCCAGAATTTGACCGCATGAAAGCTAACTTTGCTTGGCGTGATGATTTATACATTGACATTAGCAGGGTGTTATCAACAATTGCCCATGAACTTGCTCTAGAATTAAAGAATGAAGCATTAAAGTTAGTGGAATACATGACCACTTTATTATGGGGAAGTGATCAAGTTAAAGCCAGATTAATTGAAAATTCCGAAGCTTATTTTTTATCTAAGTTAGAAAATAGTTTAAGTGTGTTATTTTTACGCTTTGCGCGTCCAGTAGCAGAGGTGTTAATTCGCGGTCCAGTTAACAGTGATACCCGCAATAAAATTGTGAAAAGTTTGGGAGTAGATATTGAGATTGTTGATAACTATTATACTGGCTTGGAACCAGGTTATAGTGTTTTGAAAAGATATGTCAAGTATGGTGCTGATTTGCTGTTTAACCCGGAAACTCGCCAAAAGGTGTTAGGGGTGACAGAGGTAGCAGCATCAAAAGATGTTCTCACAGATTTAATTGTACCACAAGAAGCTGTGACTTTTGAAGTGGAAACTGATATTAATGCCTTTGAAGAATACTTATGTGCGGCAATTTTTGATGCAGCTAGTTTTGAGTCCTATTGTGTTCAAGAACTCAAGGGATTAGTTGATAGTTTTAGGGATAAACAAGGTACTTGGACGGGGGTGGCTATGAATGAATGGTTACAAGGTAATCCATTACTTTTAGCTGAAATTCCCCGGAGTTTGCAAGCAACAGAATGTGATTTAGAGGTTAGTGAAAGATTAAGACAGTTATCTATTGCTTTAAAAAGGAGCAGTTGGGAAGAAACGCTAAAAGCAAGTTAGCAGTTTTTTGGTAAAATGTTATACTAGTCATGGAATCATGACTGTAAACAATTATATCACAACGAAAGATGAATTCAAAGTTAAATATACAGGAAATGGCGATCGCGATCGCCGCGCAGAAAAACAACCCCACCATTTTAACCCCAGACTTTCTCAAATACAGTGGTATTGTACCCAGTGAGTGGGAATTAGCCAAAGCGCCAATATTGACCAACACTGCAGCCCAGGTTACCTTTCAAAATGGGATTACAGTCATAGCAGACTTAAATCGGATTATTTTTGCACAACCTTTGTCTGTACAAGCACAACCGCAAGTAGTACAAATTCCAGCCATTGCTGATAAATATATTCAGACCCTACCACAAGTAAACTACAAAGGCATAAGTATCACCTTTCGGGGTCATGCGCCATTTGATAACCAAGAAAATGCAGCACGGGAATATATATACACAACCCTGTTAAATTCCGGACCATGGCTAGAATACGGTACAACACCAGTACAAGCCTCTCTGAAGTTTATGTACAATCAACCAGGGGTACAAATGAATCTAGACATTAACGAAGCACTCCTGCAATTAACAGAGCAAACCTCAAAAAAGGTGGTATTATTTACCGCTAATTGCTTACACCCCATCAACCAAGAAGACGAAAAACAGGGTTTAACAGCTTTAGCTCAAATCATCGATAACTGGGAAACAGACCTGAAAATGTATCAGGAAGTTGTGAATAACAAGTTCTTACAACCGTTGGATAATGTAATTCAGTTTAATCTCTAACTAAACTCGCCTAATTCCCCAAGGCTTTATAGCCTGGGGATGCAAGGGGGACTAAACTGCAACTTAAATTATAACCAAGTGACTACATTAATATTTGAGATTCCAGGAATATTTAGCACAGGTACTCAAAAAGTCTTATATTGCCAATAGCTACTTATTTACAATAAAAACATTGTACTCACTAATACAATTTGTCAGGTGCAGCTTTCATGAAGTTTATGAGAAAATCAGCGTTAATTCTAGCGATCGCTCCCCTAATATTTGCTATTACCGCTTGTAACAACCCAGAAGCAACAACAAACACAGCGAATAATCCCGGAACACAAACAACTCCTAGTCGTTGGGATAGCATCAAAAGTCGTGGTCAGCTAATTTGTGGTGTCAGTGGACAAATCCCAGGGTTTAGCTTTGTGGAAACTGACGGTAAGTATAGTGGTATCGACGTGGATATCTGCCGAGCGATCGCATCTGCTTTATTTGACAACCCAGATGCAGTAGAATTTCGCAATCTGAGCGCCCAAGAGCGATTTACCGCAGTCCAGACAGGGGAAGTAGACGTTCTGAGCCGTAACACCTCCTGGACTCTCAGCCGCGCTACTTCCATCGGTCTAGAATTTGCCCCCGTTGTCTTTTACGATGGTCAAGCCATCATGGTGCGCAAAAATAGTGGAATTAATTCCTTGACAGATATGAAAGACAAAGCCATATGTGTTCAAAATGGAACCACTACGGAGCAAAATTTAGCAGACCAAATGCGGAAACGAAACATCACCTACAAGCCCATCGTCTTTGAAGATATTAATGTGACTTTTGCCACTTATGCTGAAAAGCGTTGTGATGGCATTACAGCTGATCGTTCTGCCTTAGTCTCTCGGCGAACCACTCTACCCAATCCAGAAGATAACGTCCTTCTGGATGAAATAATTTCCTCAGAACCCCTAGCACCAGCCGTTGCTAAAGGTGACTCTGTATTAGCTAGTGCAGTGACCTGGGTAGTTTATTCCCTGATTAAAGCCGAAGAGTTGGGGATTAATTCCCAAAATGTGGAACAATTGGCTACTAGTAACGACCCAGATATTAAACGCTTTTTAGGCACAGAAGGCAACCTGGGAGAAGGACTCGGTTTAACAAACGACTTCGCCGCCAGGATAATCAAACAGGTCGGGAACTATGGCGAAATTTACGATCGCAATCTGGGCCCAAATACTAACCTGAATCTCCCTCGCAGTCAAAATCAACTATGGACAAAGGGTGGATTACTCTATTCGCCGCCGTTTCGGTAAAGGGAAAAATCACTCATGGCTAATCCCAAACCACCTATATGGCGAGATTATCGGTTTTGGAACATTGTAACACAACTGATGGCTGTATTGTTAGCAGCAGTTATAGTGATGATTCTGTGGGGTAATCTTCACCGCAATTTGCAGCAATTAGGCATTCAGTTAGGATTTGATTTTCTCCAGCAGCAAGCCTCTTTTGGGATTGGTGAAAGCCTACTGAATTACCAACCAACTGATACCTACACTCACGCTTTGTGGGTAGGATTAGTCAACTCATTGCGGGTGGCGATTTTAGGTATTTTCTTCACGACCATTGTAGGGATTAGTGCCGGGATAGCGAGTTTCTCTGATAACTGGCTTCTGCGAAAAATTACGAGTATTTACGTAGAGATTTTTCGGAATACACCTTTACTGCTGCAATTACTATTTTGGTACTTTGCCGTATTTTTAGGTTTTCCCACAAGAGAGGAGAAAATTTCCCTCTGGGGATTTTTGGGACTCAGCCAAGATGGATTAGAACTGCCTTGGTTTACTTTATCTCCAGAGTTTTCAGCTTTATTGCTGGGGTTGGTGTTTTTCACTGGTGCGTTTATTGCCGAAATCGTTCGCGGCGGTATTCAATCAGTACCAAAAGGGCAATGGGAAGCAGCGCGATCGCTAGGACTTCCACCATTATTAATTATGCGTCTGGTCATATTTCCCCAAGCCTTGCGAGTAATTATTCCCCCACTGACCAGTCAGTATTTAAACTTAACTAAAAATTCCAGTTTAGCGATCGCCATCGGCTACCCCGATCTTTATTTTGTCGCCTCTACCACCTTTAACCAAACCGGGAGAGCCGTAGAAGTCATGTTGCTACTGATATTGACATATCTCACCCTGAGTTTAACTATTTCCCTCACAATGAACTTATTCAACCGCCAAGTGCAGATCAAATAAGCAGAGTGCAGGGAGTAGGAAGCAATGACCAATGACCAATGACCACTAACTAATGACTAAATTCACTTGGTTACGTAAAAACCTCTTTAGTAGCTGGTATAACAGCTTATTAACTGTTATCTGCTTATTACTGTTGTTTTGGACAGTATGGGGATTACTGAATTGGGCAATTACTCAAGCACAATGGGCAGTGATTTGGGTGAATTTACGTTTATTTTTAGTTGGTAGATTTCCTCAAGCCTTATACTGGCGAGTTTGGATTGTCCTGGCGATCGCTTCCACATTCAGTGCGCTCACAGTGGGTGTATTCTTTAGTAAACAACAGTTGACAAAGCGCCCAGCTGCATATGCCTTGATTACCGGATTCTTGTGCCTGATTTTCCCCTGGGATTTGACATCCCGCTTGTGGTTGCTGTTGATTGCAGTTTTGCTCCTTACAGGTTTTTGGTTAGGAGGTAAATTTCCTCAACTAATAGCACCTTGGCTTTCTCTAATATGGTTGTTGTCCTTCCCCGTAATTCTGTGGCTAATTGGCGGTGGATTTGGCTTACAACCCGTATCTAGCAACCTTTGGAACGGTTTATTACTAACATTACTCATGGCAGCAGTTAGTATAATACTTTCCTTTCCCCTTGGTGTTTTACTAGCATTAGGACGCACCAGTTACTTGCCTGTAGTGCGTTGGTTTTGCATCTGCTACATTGAAATTGTGAGAGGACTACCGCTAATTGGAATTTTGTTCTTAGCCCAAGTCATGCTGCCATTATTTTTGCCCACAGATTTGCGTTTAGATCGGTTATTGCGAGGAGTTGCCGGACTAGTATTATTTAGTGCTGCTTACATGGCAGAAAACGTGCGTGGCGGACTGCAATCCATCCCACGCGGACAAATCGAAGCAGCAAAAGCATTAGGACTGAATACACCTTTAGTAGTAATTTTAATTATTCTACCCCAAGCTTTACGGGCAGTGATTCCAGCAATAGTTGGTCAGTTTATTGGCTTATTTAAAGACACTTCCCTATTATCTCTGGTGGGATTGGTAGAACTCACAGGTATTTCCCGTTCTATTTTGGCGCAGCCCCAATTTCTGGGACGCTATGCAGAAGTTTATTTATTTATTGGATTAATTTACTGGATATTTTGTTACTTGATGTCCTTAGCCTCTAGACGATTAGAAAGACAATTAAATATTAGTCAATAGAGCAATATTACTAATGATTCCCAATTTAGAGCCTATGTCAGAGTTACAACCAATAATTGTTGCTGAAGATGTTCACAAATGGTACGGTAAATTTCATGCTCTCCAGGGCGTGAGTTTAAATGTCAATCGTGGAGAAGTGGTAGTTTTGATGGGGCCTTCTGGTTCTGGTAAGTCAACCTTCATCCGCACATTTAACGCCTTAGAAACATACCAACAGGGAAAAATCATCATTGACGGTATTACCCTTAGCCATGACTTGCAAAATATTGAAATGATTCGCCGAGAAGTCGGGATGGTCTTTCAGCAGTTTAATTTATTTCCCCATTTAACAGTACTGCAAAATATTTCTTTAGCCCCCATTTGGGTGCGGCGGTTGACAAAGCCAAAAGCTGAAGAATTAGCCATGCAACTCCTAGAAAGAGTTGGTATTTTAGCACAAGCGCAGAAATATCCCGGACAATTATCTGGTGGACAGCAACAACGGGTAGCGATCGCCCGTGCTTTAGCGATGAAACCTAAAATTATGCTCTTTGACGAACCCACCTCCGCATTAGATCCAGAGATGGTCAGAGAAGTATTAGATGTAATGCGGAGCCTAGCTAGGGATGGGATGACGATGGTAGTAGTTACCCACGAAGTCGGATTTGCTCGTGAAGTTGCAGACCGAGTAATTCTCATGGATAGTGGTTCCCTGATTGAGTCAGCTACACCTGATGATTTTTTCACCAACCCCAAAGAAGCCCGGACGCGAAAGTTTTTAGCGCAAATTCTCTAGAATCTCCAGGGTTAGGGAGGGGTCAAATAATACTCAATCACTAATCATGACCTTCTCAACATTCTCTGGTTACTAGTCGGGTTTCGCAGACTCTACCCCACTTACCAACTAACCTATGTATGAGGTAGAATAGGGGTGGATAGCTAGTTTGGGTAACTCCTGGTCTGGGAGTTCCGGGTCATGGAGAATAATCCGCGCATCCAGGGCGATTAACTTCTCAGAACAAGCTAATAAAGGGTTAATGTCAATTTCTTTGATTCTGGGTTGTTCCACAACCAGACGACTAAATACTACCATGAGTTTTTCTAGAGCCCCTATGTCAATACTTTTGCGCCCCCGCACCCCTGTAAGTGCTTGATAGATTTGTGTTTGTTCTATCATCCGCCGCGCCAAGGTAGTATTTAAAGGGGGGAGGGCGATCGCGTAATCCTTAAACACCTCAGCTAACTGACCCCCAGTACCAAACAGTAAAACCGGTCCAAACTGAGCATCTATAGTGCTACCAACAATTAACTCATAACCAGTGGTTTTTACCATCGGTTGCACAGTCACCCCTAAAAAATCTTTCTCCTCCACTTGCTGACGAATTAAATTATAAGCCTGACTTACAGCTGTAGAGTCCATTAGGTTTAACTGCACACCTCCCACATCAGTTTTATGGGTAATAGTGTGGGAAAATAACTTTAACACCACCGGATAACCAATAGTTTCCGCGCATTTAACCGCCGCTGCTGGACTATAAGCCACCTCTGTGGGCACTATATTAATACCATAGGACTGCAAAATCTGCTTTGACTCCAACTCCGTTAAAATCTGGCGTTGGGCTGTTCTAGCAGCTGCAATAGTTGCTTCTACAGTTTTATAGTCCGGCGTTCCCGTGGAAGAATCAGACACTACCGGGGTTTCATAGATACCACGTAAATTGTAACTCGACTGCCACATATAACAAAACATCCGCGCCGCAGTATCAGGATAGGGGTAAGTAGGAATATGGTGTTTATTTAAAATCATTTGTCCCTCTGCTACCTCCCCTCCCCCCATCCAACTAGCCAGGATGGGAACCGGTTTAGTTTTTGCAGATGCTTCCTGGAACTCCTGGACACAATCCGCCAACATCTGCGCTGTTTGAGTCGGGTCTGTCATTGCTTGGGGGGTGAGGATGACTAATAACCCGTCGCTCTCAGGGCTATTTAAAGCCACCTGCAAAGCTTGGGAGTACCGCTGTGGGTCGGCATCCCCCAGGATATCAATAGGGTTACTCAAAGAACTATGGGGCGGTAGTATTTTTTGTAACTCTGCTTGCATATCACCTGGTATAGGTGCAATTTCTCCCCCCGCTGCAATTAAAGCATCTGTAGCTAATACCCCCGGACCCCCTGCATTAGTTAAAATTGTCAGCCTTGGTCCACAAGGGCGGGGTTGTTTTGCTAACAGTTCCGCCATATTAAACAGGTCAGAAATACTATTCACACGCAACACTCCACAACGGCGAAAAGCTGCATCTAGCACCTCATCACTCCCAGCCATAGCACCGGTATGGGAAGCAGCAGCTTGGGCTGCGGCGGCTGTTCGCCCGGACTTAATCACAATAATCGGCTTAGTCAGAGCCACTTTCCGAGCCGCACAGAGGAAGGAACCAGCATCCCCAATGGACTCCATATAAATAATAATACTTTTAGTCTCCGGGTCATCTCCGAGATAATCTATTAAATCTCCCCAACCTATATCCACCATAGAACCTAGGGAGACGAAGGCGCTAAAGCCCACATTTTCCCGGAAACTCCAATCTAAAATAGCAGTACATAGAGCGCCGCTTTGACTAAGAAAGCCCACATTTCCCCCGCGGGCGATTTTACTAGCAAAGGTAGCATTTAAACCAGTTAGGGGAGCCATGACACCTAGACAGTTAGGGCCAATAATGGGGATTTTACCTTGTGCTTCGGCCTGAATTTCCTGTTCTAAAATTGCTCCCTGGGTGCCAATTTCCTTAAAACCGGCGCTGAGGATAATTGCACCCTTAACCCCCGCTGCTACACATTGCTTGATGATACCGGGAACTGTGGGGGCTGGGGTAGCAATTACAGCCAAGTCTATAGGTTCAGGTACATCAAAGACAGTAGGGTAAGCTTTAATCCCCAAAATACTATGATGTTTGGGGTTAATGGGAAAAACCGTACCACCAAAAGGGTTACTAATCAAGTTCCAGATTAGAG
Organism: uncultured Nodularia sp.; assembly: GCA_903911355.1. Lineage (GTDB taxonomy): Bacteria > Cyanobacteriota > Cyanobacteriia > Cyanobacteriales > Nostocaceae > Anabaenopsis > Anabaenopsis arnoldii. The sequence continues at coordinate 19,579 of CAIWDD010000009.1, forward strand.
TACGTCCCACACTATGTTTTTTTTCACTCGCCCCAATTACTGCTACAGTCTTGGGTTTAAAAATAACATCTAGAGCGTTTTGCTTTTCCGTGGCGTGAAGCCTTGAACCAGTTCTCGGTAGTGAATTTTCCATAGTTAAATCAGTAATCTTGGTGGTTGACGGTGTGAAATTGAGAATGGTATTCAGTAGGTCGGGTAGAGTCCGCGAAACCCGACTAGTAAGGGGGAACACCGGAACACCGAAGGATTTGCTTTAACAGCAGCGCTAGGGCGATCGCACATCCAGCTTCAGCCAAAGGTGAGAATTTATCACCTAAGTCAAAATTAACTCCGGGAATTTTCACCCACCAAGACCGGGGAGAACAACCATAAACCGCCTGGGTAAAAGCCAGAAGAGCGGGAGGGTTACCCGTGTGTGTGCTGATGATGTGGTCGGAGTTGGGTGTAATTAATTCTAGTTCCACTTGAGTGCTGTGGGTGGTCAAACAAGCATCAATAAAAATTGCTAAATCTACATTAGCTAAAATCTCCGCTAGTTCTGGGGTGAGTTGGTGAACCGTTAGAGTTTTTACCTGCTCTAACTCCATTGATTGTAAAGCCTCGGCTACCCATATCCCCACACCGTCATCACCGCGTAACTGGTTACCGTAACCAATAATAACAATCTTACTTACTGTCATATAACTAAGACGTTGTTTGATAGGTTTTTCACAGGTAATTTTTATCTTAGGGAATACACCGAACACAGAAAAAACAATATCTGTCTACTCATATCCCCGACTTCTGACCATGATCTTGTCGGGTAGTGATAAATTTTGCGAGAAGTCGGGGATATTGCCCGGTAAGGGTTTAAGAGCTACGACCACCGGGAGCCGGGGGTTAAAAACCCGCAGTCAACACCCACAGCAGCCGGGGGTTAAAAACCCCCGTCTAATAGCTAAAGTCGGATGAATCCGACTGGGTGTTAACTGTTGACCACCCCCAGTCAGTAGCGAGGATGGTGGTTACTAATGAGGTACGTGATTATGCCTTTGGTAAAGAACATTAAATACATGATTTTCTAGTCAGATTTATCTGACTTTAGCTTTGAGACGGGGGTTTCTAACCCCCGGCTCCCCCTGTAGCATCAAAGGGAATTTTTCAACCCAGGGCGATCGCCTATAACAGCAGCGATCGCCTCTGGTCAAGATAATAAAATACATGATCTTCTAGTCGGATTTATCCGACTTTAGCTTTCAGACAGGGGTTTTTAACCCCTGGCTGCTGTGGGTGTTAACTGTTGGCGGTTGACCCTCTAAAACCCTAATCCTTTCTTCCT
>CAIWDD010000010.1 GCA_903911355.1 uncultured Nodularia sp.
AAATTCGTTAAGTCTCCATCTGATGGGCTGGTAATGAGCCGGGACATAAATGGTGCGCGAGGGATTTTCCTACGTGCATTGGTTGATACGCCCTCTCTTAAAGAGTGTATTTGTTAGTGAATGTTAGCAAAAAAGTATCGGGAACAAAAAATGCATTTTTGAGATCTTGGGCAAAAATTCCACCTGAGGGGCAACAAAGAAGCTGCAAATCAAAAGATAAATTAGATCCGTCTTGTGATGTGCAAGTGCTAGTGAATTTTGAAAGCGGTTTTCGGAGAATTTAGCTATGATTATCCTTCAATAGGTCTTGTTGAGAATCCCTGACCCATGTTTTTGTGTCTGATAGCGATAGCGTGGCGTGAGCTATAACCGGTCATACGGTTCTACTTTCTTGGCTTCAACCCCTTTTTACCCCTCAAGAATTCCATTTATGCCTCCCAATTTTCTCCATAAATTTGATACTTTATCTAGGGCATTAGCACTGACTACAGCTAGTTTGATAGGGAGCATGACTTCAGTGTCCGCCCAACAAAATCTTCCCGTTTGTGAACTCCCGCGCCCTGGGGAATATGTGTTATTGGTACTGAGTCCTACCGCAGATAGTTACCAACAGCTACGCAATATTATACCAAATCAGATTCAAACTACAACTTGCCGATATCTTACTGATACAGTCACACGGATAGGCGGATTTAATAATATTGATGACGCGAATCGTTGGGGAAGATATATAAAGAATATTGCTGGCTTATCTACTATCATCAGTACAAGAGCAGTAGCGGGTGATGTTGTACTAGATCCAGTTCAACCACCACCAACTCCACCTCAGACAATTAGCTTTAATCCCCAATTACTAGGGGATGGTTATGCTGTATTGGTAGATTATTTCAATCGTCCAGAACTAGCAAATAGTATACAACAAATAGTAGGCGGTAACATAGGTTTAGTTTCCTACGGACAACGCCCTTACCTATTGGCAGCTCATACTCGGAACCAACAAGAGGCATACAGGAAACTACAAAGGCTCAACGAAAGCGGTTTTTTTGCCATCCTAGTAGATGGAAATAAGGTAATGTTACTGCGCTCATCTGTAGCTCTGTAAACTAGTAAGCAGACCGAGCTAACCAATAGATGGTTAAGCCCAAAGCGGAACCAGCGATCACCTGCACTGGTGTATGTCCCAGTAATTCCTTCAGACGGTCTTGACTAAAGTCTGGTTTTTCGTGGAATAATTCATCAATCATTTGATTGAGAATACGAGCTTGTTTACCAGCGGCTTGGCGGACTCCGGCAGCATCGTACATAACTATGATGGCGAAAACCGTAGCCAAAGCAAACTCAGCCGATGCCCAACCAAGACTTTCTCCCACACCGGCTGCAAGAGCGGTCACTAAAGCTGAATGGGCGCTAGGCATACCTCCAGTTGTAACTAAAACACGTACATTCAGTTTCCGATGTTTGACCAGCTCAACTATGAGCTTCAATGCTTGAGCAATGAAACAAGCTACCAGAGCAACCAGCAGCACCCGGTTATCTAAAATATGGCCTATGTCCTGCATGGTGTTTCGGTTCGGTTAGTAAATTTAGCAGCAATTATTTTCTGAGGAGACATTTTTATGCAACCCAAAATCCCAAATCTATTGACTTAGTGATTGCGACTGGTGATAAAGTGAGCTAGCGACTGGAGTGGGTGCGCCAATTTCCCGAAGGTTTCTAGTTCCTGACAGGCTGCTTCGACTAGCTGTTGAGCTTTGGAGCGTGACTCTTCCAGTCCCCACAGGCTAGGATAGGTAACTTTTTTAGCTATTAGGTCTTTACCGGCAGTCTTACCTAATTGCTCCTGGGTGGCGGTGATATCTAAAATATCATCTATGATCTGAAATGCTAAACCAATGTTTTGAGAATAGCTGGTGAGTTTTTGTATATCTTGAGAAGATGCCCCTGCGACTATTCCTCCACAAACGACGCTGGCTTCTAAAAGGGCAGCTGTTTTATGGTTATGAATGAAATTCAGGGTTTCTAGAGAAATATCTGATTTACCTTCGGAATCTAAATCAACCACTTGACCGCCCACTAAACCAGCTGCCCCCAAGGCTTTGCCCAGACGGGCGATTACTTGTAAAACTCGATCTCTAGAAACGGTTTCGGGGGTTTGAGTGGCTACCAACTCAAAGGCGTAAGCCAACAAGCCATCACCAGCTAAGATGGCAATATCTTCACCATAAACCTTGTGATTTGTCAATCTCCCACGACGATAATCATCATTATCCATTGCTGGTAGGTCGTCGTGAATGAGAGACATTGTGTGTACCATTTCCATAGCACAGGCTGTGGGCATAGCCATGGAGATTGTACCGCCAATCATTTCACAGGCGGCAAGGCACAAAATGGGGCGCAGACGCTTACCTCCAGCTAATAGAGAGTAGCGCATGGATTGATAAATCTTTTCTGGATAGATCACAGGGATAGCCATATCCAAAGCAGTTTCACAAAGCTTTTGCCGCTCTTGGAGATAGGCTTCCAGGTTAAAGGTGGCTTGCTCTTTGATTTTCTGGGGGTTATCAGCTGCTACCATTCTTCAATTCCTTCTATTTTAGGGCTGGTTGGTTGTTTGTCTTATCCGTGACAATTTTAAACTGTTGACTGTTAAGTGTTAACAATTTGCCTTGTTTAAATAACTAGTAACTGTATTTTGTAACAACATGGCAACAGTCATGGGACCAACACCACCAGGAACTGGAGTCATATATTCGGCGACACTAGCAGTTGATTCCCAGTCAACATCTCCCACTAATCGACTTTTGCCACTGCTATCCGTTACACGATTCATACCCACATCTACCACAATAGAGCCTGGTTTGACTATTTCGCCAGTAATTAATCCTGGGCGACCTACAGCAGCAATAATAATATCAGCATTCTTGGTGATTTTACCAAGGTCGAGCGATCGCGAGTGAGCAATGGTAACAGTAGCATCAGCTTCCAGTAGCATTAAGGCCATTGGTTTACCTACTAAAATACTGCGTCCCACCACCACAACTTCTTTCCCCTGCAAAGAAATTTCATATTCCTGCAATAGCCGCATCACACCAGCTGGGGTGCAACTGCGTAAACCAGCCTCCCCCCGCACTAGCCGCCCTAAGTTAACTGGATGCAGTCCGTCAGCATCTTTGTCTGGGTCTATTTTATTTAAAAGGGCTACAGCATCCAAGTGGCTAGGGAGAGGTAACTGCACGAGAATACCATCTACACGTTCATCTTGGTTGAGTGCAGCAATTACCTCCTCAAGTTCCCCTTGGGTTGTTTCTGTGGGAAAATGCTGGCCAAAAGAAGCAATACCAACTTTAGTGCAAGCTCGTTCTTTGTTGCCTACATAAGCGGCTGATGCTGGGTTATCCCCCACCATTAATACAGCTAAACCAGGTAGCCGCCCAATTTTTCCTTGTGTTTCTGTAGTAATAGCTGAAATTTCTTGATGAATTTTTGCAGCTAACGCTTTACCGTCGAGAATTTTGGCCGTTGTTGTTTTCATGGGAAAGGCTGTGAGGCGTGTTTACTTTTCGTAACATATTTGGGTTTTTTGCGTGCCTAACTACTTCAGGCATTGCGCCTTAGTTTCATAGGGTTTTTCCATCCAAAAGAATATACTTATATTATTTATCTTCTCAGATTAACTGTCTCATCTGAACAGGGAAGGATTGAAGAATCATTCCCCGAATCTGGAAATTTACCCACGGGAACTGACTCTATGCAACTAACAAAAAACTTTCATATTTGCAGCATTGCTTTGTTACTTTTAGCAGTACTTTGTAGTTGTAGTTCCTTGAGAACACCCAGCCTAAATGGAGGTAACTTGAGCATGGGTCAGAAGATAACCCTGATTCAGGAAATTAAACCAGCAACAGACCAGCAGAATATAGTTTACATCCGGGGTAAGGTAGAAAGGCAAGTTCCCCTAGTGAAGCAATGGGCATATCAAATTAATGACTCCACTGGGAAAATTTGGGTAATTACCCATCGACCCCATCTCCAAGAAGGCCAGGAAGTGGTAATTAAGGGTAAACTTAGCTACAAGAGTATTACCCTGGCTGACCAAGAATTTGGGGAAGTTTATCTAGAGGAAAGTTAAGATAATTCCGAGGAATTACCCAGAAAAATCCATGATTAAGCAACCAGTTCATGTAGCGATCGCAATTCTTTATCAACAAGATAAATTCCTCATGCAACTGCGAGATAATATCCCTGGTATTCTCTACCCTGGTTACTGGGGGCTATTCGGTGGTCATCTCGAAGATGGCGAAACCCCAGATGCAGCACTCCAGCGAGAAGTAATGGAAGAAATCGGCTACAGTCTCCCAAAATTTTTTGCATTCCGCTGTTATGTAGATCATGCTGTGGTTCGTCATGTCTTTCATGCACCACTGTTAGTCGAATTAAATCAACTAGTTTTAAACGAAGGCTGGGACATGAGATTATTAAAACCTGAAGATATTCGCCAAGGTCAGTGTTATTCCCCAATAGCCGATGAAGTAAGACCTTTAGGGGATATACATCAGCGCATCATGTTAGATTTTATCGGTGATTAAGAAATGCCCATCTTCCCCCATAAGTCCCAGTCCCCAGGTACCACATAGTCAAGTGTTGAAATTCCGGTAAAAAACCGTACTTAAGCCGAAACTACTTTTCTATCTGAATTCCCTAGACTAAAATAATGATAGAGGCAAAAATATAAGCTACTGAGTCTCAACACTCAGTTTAATACAAGCAAAATGGGATTCTTTGACTCTGATATAGTTCAGCAAGAAGCAAAACAGCTGTTTGAGGATTATCAAGCACTAATCAAACTTGGCAGCAACTACGGCAAGTTTGATCGTGAGGGCAAAAAGCTATTCATCGAGCAAATGGAAGCTATGATGGATCGCTATCGCGTCTTTATGAAGCGATTCGAGCTGTCAGAGGATTTTATGGCGCAGATGACTGTGCAGCAACTCAAAACTCAGCTAGGTCAATTTGGCGTAACTCCCCAGCAGATGTTTGAGCAAATGCATCTGACCCTAGAGCGTATGAAAACCGAACTAGAAAAACAGCAGTAGTGAATTTAAATTTCTTGGTGCAATTTTAGTTTTTTGAAAAAAACTAAAATTGCACTAATTATTTATGGTTTAGGTTGCTCAAACTCCGAAAGTGGCTTAAAGTTCTGTGAAGGTACACCTTTGAGGGCTTGTTCCATAAAATCTTTCCAGATAGGAGCCACCATACCGCCACCGGTTGCACCTCTAGATAATGGTGTGTTATCGTCTCTACCCACCCAGACAGCAGTTGTCAACTGTGGTACAGTACCCACATACCAAATATCCCTTTCAGATGAAGTTGTTCCTGTCTTACCAGCACTAGGACGACCTATATCCGCAGCTCTACCAGTGCCGTTAGTTACTACTGAGCGCATAACATCAATGGTGGCTGCTGATGCCCATGGGTCGAGAACTAACTGTGGTTTGGGTGTATTATCTAACAAGATATTGCCACTACTATCGGTGACACGGGCTATAATCGTCGGTGGCGACTTCCAGCCATAATTGGCAAAGGTAGCGTAAGCACTCGCTAGTTCCAGAGGTGTTATACCTATAGCTCCTAGGGGTAAAGAAGTCACAGGTTTCATGGGACTATTGATACCCAAGGTACGGGAGACTTCTACAACTTTATTCATGCCTATAGACATACCCACCCTAATCACGGGAATATTACGAGACTGAGCTAGGGCGGAACGTATTGTCATCCCACCTTGAAAACCACCATCATAGTTCCTAGGACTGTACCAACCGCTACCATCTCGATAACTAACTGGTGTATCTTGCACTATGGTATCTGGTGCATACTTACCAGTAGCAAAGGCGGCATAGAATACTAGTGGTTTAAAAGCAGAACCTGGTTGACGCTGGGCTTGGGTTGCACGGTTAAATTCACTAGTTCGGGAATTTACACCCCCTACTAGAGCCTTAACAAACTGCGTCCGGGGGTCAATAGCTACCAGAGCAATTTGATTACCCTTTAACCCCTGACTGCTCAATTTTTGGTGCCAGTTGCTGACAGTTTGTTCTGCCATAATTTGGAAATCAGCATCAACAGTGGTTTGCACACGCATTCCACCTTTTATCAGTGCGTCACGCCCAAATTTTTGAACTAACTCCCGAGACACAGTATTAGTAATATAAGGTAAGGCACTACCTTGGAAAGAGCGAATTTTGCCAAACTTAAGTTCTTGCTTCAAAGCATCATCATATTCATCCTGGCTAATCCAGTTCAAATCCAGCATCCGCCCCAAAACTTCTCTTTGTTTGCGTTTTGCCAGTTCCATATTCGCAAAAGGGCTGAATTCTTCCGGTGCTTGAATTAATCCCGCCATCATGGCTGACTCAGCCAAGTTTAAAGTTTCTGCTGACTTGTTAAAGTAACTGCGTGCTGCTGTTTGTACACCATAGTTATTATGACCCCAATAAACCTGATTGAGGTACATTTCTAGAATTTCTTCTTTCTTGAGGATTTGCTCTAACCTAATTGCTAGTACCCCTTCAGCTAACTTCCGGGTAAAAGCACGCTTGTGAGATAAAAACAAATTTTTCACCAGCTGCATGGTGATAGTAGAGCCTCCCTCGCGCACACCACCTGCTAGGAAGTTCGTTACCAAAGCACGTCCCACACCACTAGGATTGATACCGTGGTGATCGTAAAAATGACTATCTTCACTGGCTAGCACTGCCCGTTTAAGGTGCGGAGAAATTCTATTTAGGGGAATCACCTCCCGGTTAGCTTCTCCGTGAAGACTAGCTAGTAGTTTACCATTAATGTCATAGATATAACTTGTTTCCGAGGGAAAAAAGTTACGCATCTGTCTGACATCTGGTAAATTACGGAAACTAATAGCCAGACCAACCAGCCCCCCGGCTACAATGGAGCTAGCCAGCATGGTGATTGACAGTAGAGTACCGCCGGTTATTTGGCCTACTCCTTTGAAAAACTCAAAACCTGATGAAGCGTGACCTTGCGGTTGCTTATTTGTCAAAGTCCTAGAAGACGACACGGCTTTCTTACTTCCTCACTTGTAAATATAACTGTAATTTATTCAATGAAGCTAGGCGGTTAATTTTTTGCCATTATATTAATTCGGTAGATTAAACTGCGGACATATTGCCTATGAATATCACCAACCAGCCTTCCTATAGAGTACAAAACATAGTTAATAGTGAATCTGTGAGTATGAAAGAAAATTTTTTTTGGCTGCATCGTGGCGTAGTGGAAGTTTTCCCCCAACCAACTGATGCTGATAGTGAAACTGAAAGTTTAGAGAAACGCCTGTTAACTACGAACCGACCTTTAAGGATCAAACTGGGAATTGACCCCACGGGATCTGATATTCATCTTGGTCATAGCATACCAGTAAGGAAACTGCGATCTTTTCAAGATGCTGGTCATACTGCTGTTTTGATTATTGGTGATTTTACCGCTCGTATTGGCGATCCTACAGGTAAATCTGAGGTGCGCCGTCAGCTCACAGAAGCAGATGTCGCACGCAATGCTCAAACTTATCTTGACCAGGTGCGTCCTATCTTAGATTTTGACACCCCTGGTAGATTGGAGGTGCGTTATAACTCAGAATGGCTATCCCAGCTTAATTTAGGGAAGATTCTCGAGTTACTCTCTACTATGACTGTGGGACAGATGTTAGCCAAAGAGGGATTCGCGGAACGCTATAAAAAAGAGAATCCAATTTTCCTTCATGAGTTCCTCTATCCATTGATGCAAGGCTATGATTCAGTTGCTGTGGAAGCAGATGTAGAGTTAGGGGGAACTGACCAAAAGTTTAACATCGCTGTGGGGCGAGACTTGCAACGGCATTTTGGACAAAAGCCACAGTTTGGGTTACTTCTGCCGATTTTAATCGGTACGGATGGAGTGCAAAAAATGTCTAAGTCCCTCGGTAATTATGTTGGATTATCAGAACACCCAGCCCAAAAATATCAGAAGTTACAAGGTGTTCCTGATAATTTACTATCTCAGTATTTTGAACTGTTGACTGATTTACCTTTAGATAAACTGCCAGAAAATCCCCGCGATCGCCAAATGCTTTTAGCATGGGAAGTTGTGCGACAATACAACGGTGAAACTGCTGCTATTCAGGCTAAGGATGCGGCCAAAAGCGGCGGTAAGGAAGGTGCAGTTCCAGAGTTCTCCCTAGGGGGAGTCTCAGAGTTTCCCGTGAAGTTGGCTTACCTTCTGAATGTGACTGGTTTATGCAAAAGTACTGGGGAAGGTAAACGCAAAATTCAAGAGGGTGGTGTACGTTTAGATGGCGATCGCATTACTGATGTTGATACCATTTTTCAGGAGGAGAATCAATTACACGGGCGGGTTTTACAAGTTGGCAAAAATAAGTTTGTCCGTTTAGTGCTTTAATGGCATTTGGGAACAGATGTAGAGGCCTTAGCGGCTTCCCCTAGGGTAAACAGATGAACACACATAAAAAGATTATTGTGCCTTTGGATGTGCCGGATTTACAAAGTGCGATCGCTCTTGTAGACCGGTTACCCCTGGTAGATTTCTGGAAGGTGGGTTTAGAATTATTTACTAGTTCTGGCCCAGCAATTCTGGAAGTTTTAAAGTCCCGCCAAAAGCGGATTTTTTTAGACTTAAAGTTTCACGACATCCCCAATACTGTAGCGGGGGCCTGTCGTGCTGCTGCTGGTTATGGGGTGGATTTACTCACAATTCACGCTACTGCTGGTCAAGATGCTTTGAAAGCTGCTCGGTCAGCTGTACAGGATGGGGCGTTACACGCGGGGGTGAAACCACCTCAATTAATTGCTATCACCCTACTTACAAGTATTTCTTCTCGGCAGCTAGCAATTGATTTGAAAGTTCCCCTAGAATTACCAGAGTATGCTTTAGCAATGGCACTCATGGCTCAGGAGTGTGGGTTAAGTGGTGCTGTTTGTTCACCCCAAGAGGTAGCACAATTACGGCAAATTTGTGGCCATGACTTTTTGCTGGTTTGTCCAGGTATCCGCCCCAGTTGGGCACAAAAGGCAGATCAAAAGCGATCGCTGACCCCCGCCCAAGCTATACTCGCTGGCGCAGACTACCTAGTAATTGGCCGTCCTATTACTGGGTCTGACGATCCTCAGTTAGCCTGGAATCAGATTGTTGAGGAATTAACCACATTGGCATGAAGGCAAAAGTCAGGAGAAGCAATTATCACTGGTGGTTTATAGTTGTCTGGGGAGTCTTGACAGCAAATACTATGAATAATTCCGTATTTGCCCATATACCTATGTCACTAAACCAGAAAGAAACTCTTTGTTCTCAGACAAGTTTAGAAAAATTAACTACTCAGCTATTGCGTGATTTACCTGGCTATGCTAACCGTGCATCTCAGCGCGCCCGTCGTCGTAGTAGAAGCAGTGACATTTATAGCTATATGCTCGTGGCGGGAAAACCTGAATTTGCACCTCTACCCCTCAACATAGATGAGCGGCAAAATACAACGCCGGTTGAACAGGTTTTTTTTACTACTTTAGAAAGGCAGTATATCAGCGGCAAAGCTGTAGAATCGCAGCAATTTCACCGGCTGTTATTGACAAAATCTCTCACTGGTTGGCGTTTGGTAATGATGTTTACCCAAGAAGGTAATTATCCCCAACAGCAGGTAGTATCTCCCCCCAGGGATAGTAGTAACGGTGTGGTTGCACAAGCTGTAAAAACTTGGTTGCGAGACTGTCGGGCGCAGTAGTCAAAATTTTTCAGGTAAACAGTCATGATAGCTATTCCTCAACCAAGCGGAAAAATGTCAGTTCAAGAATATCTGGAATGGGAAGCCCAGCAAGATATTCGTTATGAATATGTCAAAGGCGAAATTTTCGCCATGACGGGGGGAACAATTCCCCACAATGACATTACCCTCAACCTTTATAGTGCCTTACGTCCTCATTTGGGTGCTAAAGGTTGTCGAATCAATGTCTCAGATGTCAAAGTCCAAGTTTCTCTAGAAAGTCCTTATTATTATCCCGATCTGATTGTCAGCTGTCATCCTCAAGACATTAAAGCCCAGAAATTTATTCAACATCCTAGGATAATTGTGGAAGTTCTTTCCCCAGGAACTAGCGCCAGAGATAGAGGTGAAAAATTATCAAATTATCTGCAAATGCCGAGTTTACAAGAGTATCTTTTAATTGACTCAGAAAAAATTGCCGTTGAGCGTTACTCAAGGGGCGAAGGCAGAATGTGGCTTTATTATCCCTATATCCCAGGAGACATGATTACTCTAGCAAGTATTGATTTTGAGTTTCCTATTGAACTCCTCTATGAAAATCTAGTATTTGCAAGTCAGGAATAAAATAACTGTAGTCAGAATCCTTAACTTCTCCTAGTTGGCAGTAATTTCATCTAACTTAGCGCGGACTGCTTGCATATCTTGCCACATTAACCATTTAGGCTTACCTACTTCCTTAGAAGGGTTACGCAGCAAATAAGAAGGGTGAAAAATCGGCATACACAAACGCCCCTCCCACTCCATCCACTGACCGCGAATTTTCGTCATTCCTTGTTTATCGCCAGTAATACCTTTAACCGCAGTTGCACCAGTGAGTAAAATTATTTTCGGGTCAACAAGGCGAATTTGTTCTAACAAGTAGGGTTTGCAAGCCGCAATTTCATCAGGGGTGGGGACTCGGTTTTGTGGTGGACGACACTTATTAATATTGGCAATATATACATCACGTTCAGTACTCAGATTCACAGATGCTAATATTTTCTCTAGTAACTGTCCTGATCTGCCCACAAATGGTAACCCAGTCTCATCTTCACTTTGACCAGGGGCTTCACCTATGACCATAATTGGTGCTTGGAGATGACCACGCCCCACAACAGCATGAGTCCGACTGTCTCCCAAGGTACAACGGTGACAGTGATGACAATCCTGTGCCAACTCGCTAATATTCTTGTATGTTCCCGGTATGATGGGAATTTTTGCGTCTGTAGGAATTAAATCTCGCGGATTCGAGTTGGTGTGGTCAAAAAGGTTGAGTTGGATGTCGCTGCTCATGAAAACCAAAATTTTAGGTTAGCAACAGATGACCCTATTGCTGGCTGAGTCATGATATTACCATTTTCCAGCAGCATTCATAAAACCCAACCCCAGCATTAAGTACTGACATCAAAATATTAAAAATATTAATATATTGATCAACCTGCGGCTGTTTCTTGCAAAGATTATGAAGCATGGGGTAAACCTTACCCTGGTGAATTGTTCAAGGGGAATAGATGACGATTAAGCGGTTAATTTTATTTTTTGTCCTCACACCGATAGCAGTCCTGTTGTCAGTCTCGTCTTTATTCGGTAGTTTACAAGAACCCCAGTTTCAGACAACTTTGGAACTGTACCAAACTAATATTGCACTCCAAGCCCAAACTTGGCAGCCAGAAGATATTAATGACGATAATTTCTCAGCCATTAAATCCGCCATTGTGGGAGATAAACCTCTAGAAAGTGCTACCAAGCAATATCAGCAGGTACGTGAGTCGGTTCAAACAAATTGGGATAAGCTTCAAAACCAAGCTCAACCTCAGACTATTCCCCTACCCCCTAAACCTTTAGGAGGGGAACCCCCCCAAACTCCGGCTTCGCCTCAAGACAAGCAAGAAAAATTACAGCGATCACTCCAACAACTGCAAAAATTACAGGCTGACTTAGACCTACGTCTGGGAATTTTACAAGCAAAGCAAGGACAGACAGATGCAGCGATCCAGACTTGGGAAGAATTGCAGCAAACCGGGGAAGTAAATCCAGTGCGGGAAACTGCTGCCGTGTTGACTGGGCTATGGAGTACTCCCCCCCGTGTCTTACCCAATGCTCAAGAACTGATTAATCAAAATTTAGATGGTTGGTTTCGCTCTACTGCTTTAATTCAACTGTATCAACTGCAACAACGACAGGCAGCTTTATCAGAAATTAGAGCCGAACAACAAGAAGCTGCTACCCAGTCTGTGACAAAACTAGCCCTAATTGGCACAATTCCCACGGTGACGGCATTAATAGGTCTAATATTACTGGTTTTCTTGATTGGTCAGCGTTTGCTCAGGGGGAAAGCTGCTTTATTGGCTCGCAATGCTGATTTATCTTGGTCAACGCCTTGGGGTGGAGAAACCATTCTCGAAGTTTTTGTGGTGGGCTTTTTCTTCATGGGGCAAATCTTTGTACCTCTGTTGCTATCCCTATTACCCATAGAGCGCCCTATTGTCAATGTCCGCTTTCAGGCTTGGTCGGTGTTAGTTAGTTATATGATGGTGGCATCAGGTGCGCTGCTGGTGCTGTATTTATCGATTAAGCGTTTTTTGCCGCTCCCAGACCAATGGTTTCGGTTCCGGTTGCAGGATGGATGGTTTTTATGGGGATTTGGGGGTTATTGCGCTGCTTTGCCGATAGTGGTACTGGTGTCGTTGATTAATCAACAATTATGGCGGGGTCAGGGCGGTAGTAATCCCCTGTTACAACTAGCTTTGGAAAGTCAAGATACTATGGCTCTGGGGCTGTTTTTTTTGACAGCTGCGATCGCCGCCCCCATTTTTGAAGAACTGCTGTTTCGCGGCTTTTTATTGCCTTCTCTGACTCGTTATGTACCTGTGTGGGGAGCAATTATTTTCAGTAGTTTGTTATTTGCGATCGCCCACCTGAGTTTATCAGAAATTCTGCCTTTAACAGCTTTGGGTGTGGTTTTAGGGATAGTGTACACGCGATCGCGTAATCTCTTGGCACCTATGCTTGTCCATAGTCTGTGGAATAGTGGCACCCTACTGAGTCTCTTTATCTTAGGTGGTAGTAATTAATAAAACATTGCTACACGGTTGATAATTTGTCAACGATTTGTTTTTATTTGCATATAGTAACTATTGCACAGCGAAATTCCCCACTCAGTTACTAGGCTGATCAGCTAATGCCGTACTTGTAGCAAATTTGTTTCCTGAATCATCAGTAAATAGCATCTACAAATAATACAGGTACTATGCATTAATATTTAATTAATCCCACAAAACACAGCTAACTGCAATTGAACCCTATATCCTTGTAGGCAATGGGGCGCAGCTTAACACAGCGGCTGTGGTCTTGTAAAATTAACGAATTGTTAATATTAATTAGAATACTTTCCAAATATACTCAGAGGAATTATTCCTCTGCATCATATTGTCAACTTGGTATTTAAAATATACCAGTTAGCTTTAATTATGAATGTGGAAAATGTAGCTAGGAAAAACTTCAAAATCTATTTAGTTAATATTTACTTAAAAAATATGTTGGGTCATTTAAGTATCGATTAAAATTCTAATTTTATATTCACTTTCGATCCGAATAGAACTAATATGGCAAATTTCAACACCACTCAACCAACTAAACAACTGATTGCTGGTTACTGCGGCATTATTTGCGGAGGATTTGGAGTTCATAAATTCGTTCTAGGATATACTCCAGAAGGCTGCATCATGTTGATTATAGCTTTAGTTGGAGGTTATTTTACCTACGGCATTAGTTTATTAATTATGCAGCTATTGGGTTTAATTGAGGGCATGATCTATTTAAACAAAACCTCTGAAGATTTTGTTAATACCTACTTTGTGAATAAGCAGGGGTGGTTCTAGAAGTTGCTATTAGCCAGAGGAACTTATAGCCTTTTCAGGCTCATGAAGTACACACCAATTCCCTATTCCCTATTCCCTGTTCCCTGTTCCCTGTTCCCTCAAACTAAAAAAAATTGTACCTCACGAGCATGGTAAATGCTATATTTTTAGAGATATGCTAACAATTAAACCTAAATCTCTCACATGGGCGATGTTGCTGCTGCTGGGTATGGGCTACTTCAGCGCCGTGTCTATTTGGGACATCAACTATTTCGGCAAGAGTCTGATTGCTATGATGCCTATACAAGTGGTAGCTGTGATATATGTAACTTATATCAGAAAGATCGCCACAAAAATTCAACATTAGCGCATAAGTTTATTATGATTGAAGTTCTGTCAAATCTCCAAATTTCGCCTACGCTCAAAAGAGGGACGCTTTTATTAAGGCGTTGAATTTTCGTAGCCAACTCAACACTTGTCATGCAACTGACCCCGAAAACTCAGTTTACTCCAGAACGAAGCCCAACCTTAGAGAAAATTATCCTCGATGTGGGGGGGATGAAATGTGCTGGATGTGTAAGCGCTGTAGAGCGACAGCTAACCCAATATCCAGGAGTGAAAAGCGCCTGTGTGAACTTGGCTACAGAGGTAGCTGTGGTAGAGTCAGAACCGGGTGCAGTAGACCCAGACACACTAGCACAGCGATTAACATCAGCTGGATTTCCCTGTCAACCGCGTCAGACTAGGGGAAAAGTAGCTGGAGAAACTACCCTAGAACAAAAAGAAGCACAAAAGCGCCAAGAAATGCGTTCTTCATTCCAGCAGTTAATCATTGCTGGGGTGCTGCTGGTGTTGTCAGGAATCGGACATTTTGAGAATATAGGCCTGCCGATCTTCTCGAAATTAAACAATATCTGGTTTCATTGTGGATTGGCAACAGTGGCCATAATCATTCCCGGCCGCCCCATTATAGTAGACGGTTGGCGGGGATGGCGGCGCAACTCGCCTAATATGAATACCCTGGTGGGATTGGGAACGCTGACAGCCTACACTGCTAGTTTAGTAGCGCTGCTATTCCCCAAAATGGGCTGGGAATGCTTCTTTGACGAACCAGTAATGATGCTAGGTTTTATCCTCCTGGGTAGGACTTTAGAACAACAGGCCAGAGGAAGAGCCTCGGCGGCCTTTAGAGAATTGCTCACACTCCAACCACAAGTAGGACGGTTGATTCTCAACCCAGACCCGGAAAAAATAGGTTTGGGAACCAATATTATGGAGATTCCCGCAGAAAGGGTGCGTGTTGGTGAATGGTTGCAAGTACTACCAGGAGATAAAATTCCTGTGGATGGTGAGGTGCGCTTTGGGCAAACAACAGTGAATGAGTCCATGCTCACCGGGGAATCTGTACCAGTCATGAAGCAACCCGGAGATATGGTAGCCGCAGGAACTATTAACCAGTCAGGAGCATTGGCTATAGTCGCCACTCGAACCGGTAGCGATACTACTTTGGCCCAAATCGTTACCCTAGTAGAAACAGCACAAACGCGTAAAGCGCCAGTGCAAAAGTTAGCCGATACGGTGGCGGGTTACTTTACTTATGGTGTGTTGACGGCCTCTGTATTGACATTTGTTTTTTGGTTCTTTTGGGGTACTCACATTTGGAGTGATGTGACTGTTTCTGGGGGTATGGAAATGATGAACCATTCCCCAATGTCTCATACAGAGGTCATGGATGGGGTTCCTACCCACTCCCCTCTCCTAACCAGCTTGAAACTAGCGATCGCCGTTATGGTTGTGGCTTGTCCTTGTGCTTTGGGACTGGCGACCCCGACAGCAATTCTTGTAGGAACCGCCATGGGTGCTGAACGGGGTCTGTTAATCAAAGGTGGTGATGTCTTGGAAACAGTACACCAGTTAGATACTGTCGTATTTGATAAAACAGGTACTCTCACAACTGGTAATCCTACTGTAACAGATTGTCTACCTATGGGAGAATGGAAGGATGACAAACCCTACTCTCTCCTACAACTAGCAGCAGCAGTCGAAAATGGCACTTACCACCCCTTAGCTAAAGCCATTCAACAAGCAGCACGGGAGCAAAATCTATGTATTCCTGACGCTGTGGATTTTCATACAGAACCGGGATTGGGTGTATCTGCTATTGTAGAGGGTCTGTCTGTAATTTTGGGTAACTGCGCTTTCTTGAGTCAGCATGGCGTGACTTGGAGTGACGCAGCAGAACAGATCATCCTACAGCTAGCAGAAGATGGTAAAACAGTTGTGGGCGTAGCAGTTGGGGGAAATTTAGCCGGACTGATTGCTGTTCAAGACCCCCTGAGACCAGATGCTCAAGCCACAGTCAACCAGTTGCGTCATATGGGTTTACGGGTTATCTTGCTCAGTGGCGATCGCTATGAAGCAGCTCAAGCCATAGCTGAACAACTAGGACTAGATGGCGCTGATGTGATGGCGGGGGTTCTCCCCAGTCAAAAAGCGGTTTTGATCCAAGAATTACAAACACAATCAGCCTCTAAAGTCGCTATGGTTGGCGATGGTATTAATGATGCGCCGGCTTTATCGCAAGCAGATGTCGGCATTGCTTTATATTCCGGAACAGATGTAGCCATGGAGACGGCGGAAATTGTCTTGATGCGCGATCGATTAAATGATGTTGTCGCCTCAATTCAACTGAGTCGCTCTACTTTCAACAAAATACGCCAAAATCTATTTTGGGCATTTGCATACAACACTATCGGTATTCCCTTAGCTGCGGGTGTATTATTACCCAGTTTTGGTTTTATCCTTAGTCCATCTGGGGCAGCAGCATTAATGGCTTTTAGCTCTGTGAGTGTTGTTACCAACTCAATCTTATTGCGCAATTGGTCGTCAAAAATCAAAGACTCATCACCGCTCGGTTAAAATAAGGGTTTGGTGGAAGTGCATTAAGATTATGAAAGTAGCAATTACAGGAGCAACAGGATTTGTCGGTAGTCGTTTGGTGGAAAAACTGCACAAGGAGGGTCATCAAATACTGGTGTTCACCCGCAACCCTGCTACAGCGGTCAAGGTTTTTCCCCCAGGGGCTTTTCCTCAAGTAGAAATTGTAGCCTATACCCCCACTGTGTCTGGTTCTTGGCAACAAGCCATCAACAGTTGTGATGGTATAGTCAACCTAGCCGGAGAACCCATTGCTGAGGAACGCTGGACACCAGAACAAAAGCAGAAAATCCTCAATAGTCGCCAGCTAGGTACACAGAAAATTGTCGAAGCTATAGCTCAGGCTAATCCTCGTCCCTCTGTGTTAGTTAATGCTTCTGCTATTGGTTATTATGGCACGAGTGAAACCGCTACCTTTGATGAAACCAGTTCACCCGGTCAGGATTTTCTAGCTCAAGTCTGTGAAGCCTGGGAAGCAGAAGCCCAAAAAGTTGAAGATGCTGGTGTCCGCTTGGTTATTCTGCGTTTTGGCATCGTTTTAGGCAATGGTGGCGCTTTGGCTAAAATGATTACACCCTTCAAGCTGTTTACAGGTGGACCCCTTGGTAGTGGTCGCCAGTGGTTATCGTGGATTCACTTAGATGATTTAGTAAATCTAATTTTGCAAGCTTTAACTAACCCGGGTATGAAAGGTGTGTATAATGCCACTGCTCCTCATCCTGTGCGGATGGCAGAGTTAAGCCAAACTTTGGGGGAAGTTATGCAACGTCCTTCCTGGTTACCCGTTCCTGGCTTTGCTCTGGAGCTGCTCTTAGGGGATGGAGCTATGGTAGTTTTGGAAGGTCAAAAAGTTATGCCCCAAGGTACTTTAGAGGCTGGCTTTAAGTATCAATATCCTCAATTATTACCAGCATTGCAAGAAATTATTGGGTAGGTTCTCACACCGGAGAACAGAGGACTAATGTCCTCACTAAAAAACTGTTAATTAGCCTGAAATTTGCGGGAAATCCAACTAATTAAACCGCTCAGGATAGCGCCCCCCATCAGGATACCAATTGCTGGGTTAAACAGAGGTTGCCAAAGTTGATGCCATAAATCTAAACCGAGGTTGATTCCCGCAGCATCGCCAAAGGCTGCGATCGCTAACCAGCCAAAGCCAAATAAAACTAAGAATACATCAGCCACTAAAATCAAGTTTAGCCAGTTTAATAATTTTTCTTTCATACTGAGAATTGGAGTAGAAAAACCGGGATGGACAAAAAGGGACTGGGAAGTTTTTTCCTCTCCCCTGGATCCTCCCCAGAAGTTTTCCTCTGGGGAGAAAAACCCGGGGGATTCTGATCCTAAATTTTAGGACTCAAATAGCCAGGTTTTAACTTTTGCCAAACTTTGCCAATCTGGTTTCCGGCTTAAACCATCGGCAATACTATCTTTAATATCGCTTTCCCATTCTGGGTTAACAAAAATTAACTGTTTGGCAAAATCAATATGTTCTCGTAATCCTTTTTGACCTGTTTCCAGCATTGAAACCGCCAAATTAATTCTGGCTTGTGGGTCTTGTGGATTTAACTTCACCGCCTTGTATGCTGCTTTGTAAGCCAAGTTGGGTTGATTTTCTAGCAAGTACAACCAAGCTAAACAAATCCAAGCAGAACTTGTTTTCGGGGCGCGATCGCACACTTCTTGAAATACTGGGATTAAAGATTCTGCTGCTTCACCAGCTTTATAGCGTTCCAATCCTGTATCAAACAGGAATTCAACTGTTTGAGCCATAGCAAATCAGTTAATAGTTATATAATCAATAGTCAGTAGTCAGCCGTCAATAGTCATGAACAACTGACAACCAACCACTGACAATATTACACTCCAAACGACTTACCGCAACCACAGGTTTGGGCTGCATTGGGGTTAGTAAATTGGAAACCACCACCAATCATGGCATCGCTATAATCGAGCATTAAACCATAGAGATATAATAGACTTTTGCGATCGCAAACAATTTTGAAGCCATCGTAATCAAACACTTCATCATGAGGAGTGATCTTGCTGGTGTCCTCAAAGTCCATCATGTAAGACATCCCAGAGCAACCACCTTGACGAACTCCCACTCGTAAGCAAAGTTCTTCTCCTTGCTTTTCTTGCAAGGATTTAACCTGGCGCAAGGCTGCTTCACTTAGTTGAATTCCACGTTGTTGAGACTGAGTTGCTTGTGTCATGTTGCCGTTTCAACCCCTTTAATGGTATAATAAGTAACCTATTTAGGTTTTTGATAATTTTCGGATCACCATTGAGTTTTTGCTCTTATTGTAGCGAGACTGAGGTCATTATTTGCCAAATTGTAAACAATTGGTCAAAAGTAGCCAAAACTTTTTATCCTAGAATGGAAGGATTGGGTATTTCCAGAGTTCGGCTCCTTATAACAACCATCAGTTGCAACTACTCTTCAGGTGTGGTCTTAGGAAGATTTTACCCAAGGCTAGCTCTTTCTCATAGTCTACTGCCAAATAGCTTCTTTTTGATTAATCTACTTTATGACAAGCTTTAATCGCTCTACCACTCGTCGGTTGAAAACATTAACTCAAATTCCTTCTGTATGGGAGGGCGATCGCCGTCCAATGTCATCGTCGCCAACATCAGCTTCAGACTCCCAGAGCAACGGTGAATGTATTCTTTGGGTAGATGGTTCCCAAGGTGTGGTGCGGGGGATGGATGTAGTATCTCCTGAAATAGGTCCAGAAGCAATTGTTCGGACATTAATGCGTGCAATGGAGCATCCCCATAGCCCTGGTAAACCCGCCAGACCCCAAAAGATTGTAGTTAAAGACCGAGAAATTCAGTTTTACCTGCGGGGTGTGCTGCAAGGCTTGGATATTAGCATTGATTACGTTCCCGAATTGCCCTTAATCGACGAACTCTTCCGCGGATTTACTGAAATACAGGATAACCAAGTTCCCGATTTACCTCCCCAATATGCACAAGTATTGCGTGATCAGGCCTTCGCTGTTTGGCACACCGCACCTTGGGAATTTTTACAAGAACAACAAATATTGTCAATAGAGATTAATAACTGGGACGTTGGTACACTCTACGTTTCCGTAATGGGGATGCTAGGGATGGAGTACGGTATTTTACTTTATCGCTCCGAAGATTCTCTGAGGCAGTTTCGGGCAGAAGTTTTAGAGGATGACGAATCACAAGCACATTTAGAAGAGGCTTTCCTCAAACAAGACTGTCTATTTCTGACTTTTGAAAGTGAAGATGAAGATGAAGATGAAATCGATGGGGACGAGGATTTAAGCGATTTACCCATATCGGAAATTGAGCCTACTTTCGGTAATATCCACCCATTAGAAGGATTGCGGTCGGTTTTGTATGAAGAGGAAGCACTAGCAGTGTTTGTGGCTCTAGAGAGCCTGATCCGCTTTATCCGCGATTACCATAACCAGCTCGATACTGAAACTTTTCCTACCCTCAGCCATCGCTATCGGATTTCTGTACCTAAATCCAATTCAGAATCAATTAAGTCTTTGTCTGTCACTGTCTCCACTATGCCGCAATTAGCAGCAGAATTAGAGGAAATGGCAGGTTGGGACATGGAAGAACTAGAAATGGGAGCCGAAGACTCGCCTGATTTTCCTGGCTTGCGAGATGACCTGATCCCACAAAATTCTTTTATCAGTCTGGGAGTAATCTCTTGGGAAATGTTAGACTCATTGCGTCAAGGAGTTCTAAATTATCAATCTGCCGAAATATCAAAAGTGGGTGATGGATTACCAGTAGTTTTAATTCAAACCTCACGACCCAAGGCTAAAACTATCATTGAAAATATTGTCGCAGCCGGCGGACTCAAAGCCATTTGCTTTAATCCGGGTGCTGATCCTTTTGATGGCGATCGCTACGATTTAGGTTTGTTACAAACTGAAAATGGTGAATTATTCTTGTTCGGTGAATTTTTAGATGATGATCCAACCCATGGAGAAGCCCGGAAAAAGTGGGATGAGCGGTGTAAAAACACCAACGGCTACTGTGGTTTGATTATTGCCAAAGGAATAAAAGGATCTACCAGTCGCAACCCCCAATTAGGAGATATGATGGCTTTATTTGAAGCCCACTCACTTCCTCATCAAGCCCTAGGTTTTGGCACTCTGCAACTCATGCCTGAGTGAGAATTTCAATGAAACTTACCCAAGAATCAATAGCTAATTCCGCTACCAACTCAGTTACAATTTGTAAAGAAACTGAAAGGGTAAGATGGAATGCGCGTTGCAATTGTGGGTGCGGGACTGGCTGGGCTAGCAACCGCAGTAGATTTGGCTGATGCTGGTTGTGAAGTAGAGATTTTTGAGTCCCGCCCATTTGTTGGTGGTAAAGTCAGTAGTTGGGTAGATGAAGATGGCAACCATATTGAAATGGGATTGCACGTATTTTTTGGTTGTTACTACCAGCTATTTGATTTAATGGAGAAAGTGGGGGCATTATCCAATTTACGCCTAAAAGAACATACCCACACTTTTATTAATCAAGGGGGACGTACTGGTAGTTTAGATTTTCGCTTTATTACTGGTGCGCCTTTCAATGGATTAAAGGCATTTTTTACAACTTCTCAATTATCATTACAAGATAAACTACAAAATGCCATCGCCTTGGGTACTAGCCCCATCGTTCGCGGATTAGTAGACTTCAACGGGGCGATGAAAACTATCCGTAACTTAGATAAAGTTAGCTTTGCTGAATGGTTCCGCAGTCACGGCGGTAGTGAGGGTAGTATCAAACGGATGTGGAACCCCATTGCTTATGCTTTGGGATTTATTGATTGTGATCATATTTCCGCCCGTTGTATGTTGACAATCTTCCAGTTTTTTGCATCTAAAACTGAAGCCTCAATTATGCGGATGCTGGAAGGTTCCCCAGATGAGTATTTGCACAAGCCCATCCTGAAATATTTAGAAGCAAGAAACGTTAAAATTCATACTCGTCACCAAGTCAGGGAAATTCAATTTACTCAATCAGGAGAACAAACTCAGGTAACTGGTATTGTAGTTGCCCAAGGTGACACCACACAAACCGTTAGGGCTGATGCTTACCTCTGTGCTTGCGATGTCCCAGGGATTCAGCGTATATTACCCCAAGAGTGGCGTAAGTGGTCGGAATTTGACAATATTTATAAATTAGATGCAGTACCCGTGGCCACAGTACAGCTGCGATTTGATGGCTGGGTAACAGAACTCCAAGATGAAAACGAACGCAAACAGCTAAATCATGCCGCAGGGATAGATAATTTACTCTATACCGCCGATGCTGACTTTTCTTGTTTTGCTGATTTAGCCCTGGCTAGTCCCAGTGATTATTATCGCCCGGGACAAGGGTCTTTATTACAGTTGGTACTCACACCGGGAGATCCTTTTATTAAACAAACCAATGAAGCGATCGCCCAACACGTCCTCAAACAAGTTCATGAACTGTTCCCCTCATCCCGCGAACTGAATATGACTTGGTATAGTGTTGTAAAACTGGCGAAATCACTCTACCGAGAAGCACCAGGGATGGATCCTTACCGTCCTAACCAAAAAACCCCAGTGCATAACTTCTTTTTAGCAGGTAGTTATACTCAACAAGATTATATTGACAGCATGGAGGGAGCAACCATTTCTGGACGGCGTGCAGCAAAAGTGATTTTAGAGAACCTGAAACAATAAGCAAACGCACTAAGCAGAGGAATCAAAGAAAATGGCAGAGTGGTTAGAGCATAGTGTGCAGATTGAAGTCGATGCTCCCATAGAAATAGTATGGGGTCTGTGGTCTGACTTAGAGCAAATGCCCCGTTGGATGAAGTGGATTGATTCTGTCAGGATTTCCCCAGACAACCCCGACATATCTCTATGGAAACTGAGTACAGGGGGTCTGGAATTTAAATGGAAATCCCGGATGCTCAAGGTCGTCAAAGAGCAAATTATTCAATGGGAATCCGTTGATGGTCTGCCAAATCAAGGTGCCATCCGCTTTTATGACCGCCATGGTAGTAGTATTGTCAAAATGACGGTTTCCTATGCCATCCCTGGAATTATTGGCAAAATTATGGATAACTTGTTTTTGGGGCGGGTAGTTGAGTCTACCATTCAAGCTGATTTGGAAAGGTTCAAAGAATATGCTTTGAATGTTAAATCTCAAAGCTAACCACCCTGAGCAATTAAATACTATGGGGGGTTACACACCTTTGGTTTTGGTAGGTTTTGGTAGTGTATCCCCCGTAGTTTCATCAGCAATAATTATTGCTATAGCTTTATGATACCTAAATATTAAATCCTCACCTAACAAAATCAGGACAAAAAATTACCAAGTAGGGTCACCATACAAATTAATGATCATTTCTTCGCGCTCTGGTGACACTGAGGAAATACAGGCGCGAATGACTTCGCCATCTTCTAGTTCAACAGTGCAAGCATGACAAGAACCCATGAGGCACCCGGTGGCAATAAACACCCCAGCCCGTTGCGCTACATCTAACAGCGGTTCTCCCACTTCGGCATTAACAGTCACATCATCTGGCAAAAAGCGGACGCGAATAGTCATGAACAATAATTTTAGTTAAGGTAAAATTGGCTCTAAGTTTAAATGGGTTTCAATTTGTGTAGCCAGAGAGTCTAAAATTTGTTCTCGATGTTCCTTGTAGTTAGCAACACCTGTAGGCAAAGATTTTAAACCTCGTTGTTGACGCAGGCGATTTAACCAAGCCCGTCGCCAAGGGCCATTATCAAACAGTCCATGGAGATATGTACCCCAAACAGACTGAGAGTTATCCACTAGTCCTAAATTAGCATCATCAAATAAATGATGGTATCCTGGGTTATCTTCTGATTGTTCTATGCGCGATCGCCCTTGGTGGATTTCAAAGCCATTCACCGGTAAACCCATTTGGGGATAATTGGAGCTAACTTGGCGCTGACGAGCAATTTTCTGCCCCGTAATTACAGTTCTAATGGGTAAAAGATTTAACCCCTGAAATCTACCAGCTTGTCCTTCTACTCCTTCGGGATCAGCGATAATTTGCCCTAGCATTTGATAGCCGCCGCAAATACCTAACACTGTACCGCCAGAAGCTGCATAGTTTTTAATTGCTTCCGACATACCCGTTTTATGCATTAGTAGCAAGTCGGTAATTGTGGTCTTTGTTCCTGGGATAATTACGGCATCTGGATGTCCTAAATCTTGCTTCATACTCAGAAATTTTACCGCAACACTCGGCTCCGACTCCAAGGGGTCAAAATCGGTAAAGTTAGCAATTCTGGGTAAGCGAATAACAGTGATATTCAGGTCAGTATTGGTTTTGTATGACTTACGTTCTAGTAGGTCTAGGGAGTCTTCGGCGGGAAAAATTTCTTGAAAATAAGGGATCACACCAATCACAGGAATGCCAATACGTTCTTCTAACCATTTTATCCCCGGTTGCAAAAGCGATCGCTGACCCCGGAATTTGTTAATTACTATACCTTTAATTAATTGACGTTCTTCTGGTTCTAGTAACTCCAGAGTTCCCACCACATGAGCAAAAGCACCACCCCGGTCAATATCAACCACTAATATAGTTGGTGCATTCAAATATTTTGCTATCCGCATATTAGTTAAGTCGCGGTGCTTGAGGTTAATCTCCGCCGGACTACCCGCACCTTCACAGACAAGCAAATCAAATTCTGTGGATAAATGTTTTAGAGACTCTTCTATTGCCTGCCAACCAATATTAAAGTATTGTTCATAATAATCTGAAGCTTTAACTTTGCCTACAGATCTACCTTTGATAATCACTTGGGATGTCATATCCCCCTGGGGTTTGAGCAAAATCGGGTTCATTTCTACCCCAGGGACAACACCAGCAGCCCAAGCTTGTACTGCTTGAGCATAACCAATTTCTCCCCCATTGGCGGTGACATAGGCATTCAGAGCCATGTTTTGACCTTTAAAGGGAGCCACCCGCCAACCACGCCGCGACAGAATCCGACAAATAGCTGTACTTATCAGTGATTTCCCTGCGTGGGATGTTGTTCCCACTACCATAATTGCTTTCATAGTTCGTAATTAAAAGGGTAGTCGAAACCAGTAAACTACCGCATTATACAAGCGATCGCTCCAGGAAGCATTAGGCCAATTTTGGCCATGGAATTGTTCCACCAACAGATGACCTAGAGGAGTGAGGCGGAAACTATCCGTAATTCCCTGACCATCGACCTCTCGCCGCAGAATACCCACTTGAATCAGCCAGTTTAAAGCATCATCACAAGCCAATTCTGATAAAGGGCTTTTAGTATAGCCATTCTGGACACCATTTTCCATAGCGATGGCACTTAATGGTAAACTCTGCTGACGCATAGCTTGCAACAATACAAGATTAAAAGGAGAGCATATAAGCGATCGCCTAGCCCTTTCTACTGTACTACTGGCATAAGATAACGTTTTCTGGTTATTAGTCATTGGTCACTCCCCAATTTTGAGTACCATTTTTTTGAGTCAATTCCTTAAATATTGTAAATTATTGTAAAATTTCAAAGTCATCAATTTCAAACAGGAAAGGTTCATTATGCCTCTAGCAGTTGGTACGGATGCACCTGCATTTACCGTCAAAGATACTAACGGTAATACCGTCTCATTATCTGATTTTGCTGGTAAGACAGTTGTTTTATACTTCTACCCCAAAGATGACACCCCGGGTTGCACCAAACAAGCTTGTAGCTTCCGGGATGCTCAACCTGAATATTTAGGTAAAGATGTAGTGGTGCTGGGAGTCAGCGCCGATGATCAAGCCTCTCATCAGGCCTTTACCCAAAAATATGATCTCAACTTTCCTTTGTTGGCTGACACTAACCAAAGTTTAATCAAGGCTTATGATGTCGATGGCGGTGGTTACGCCAAGCGTGTTACCTACGTAATTGACCCTAACGGCAAAATCGTTCATGTTGACGCTAGTGTAAATACTACTACTCACGCCAGTGATGTTTTAGCGGCACTTGGTCTGTAGTTTTTAGATTTTGAATTAACCTTATACCGCTCGGTTAAACTTACCCAAAACTACCCACTGGTAGTTTTGGCGTTAACTTCTTGTTTCATCGCGGTCTGAGAATGACTTCTCATATGCACTCTATTATGTGTACATAATGGTAGCAATGCCTATATTTGGGTAGAAGTTAAGTTGCAGCTTAGTCCCCATAAGGTTAATTCAAATCCAATTTATGGTGATTCGGTTCCTTCAGGTAAAACCGATGGTGAATCTGTATTTGAGCGTTCCTGTTCTTGAAAAGCTTTTTGTTGTCTAGCTCTAAAGTCGGATGCAGCTGAGTCTATTTGTTGTTGTTGCTCATCAGCATTCCAGTTGACATTCCCCAAATTCGCCCGGTGAATAATATCAAACATATTTAAATCACCTGAGTTTGGGCTAGCTAATGGGTCACTATTCTGGTTTGTACCACGATCTACAGAGTTAAATTGAGCCAGACTCGGTGGAGCCAGAAGCAAGGAAGCCACGCTAATTCCTGCAACACTGAGCAGGGAAAATCGAGTAACTGATAAAAATGGTTTTTCCATGGAGTTTTGACTGTAAAATCACTATCAACAATTTAGCTGACTGACCTTCTAGGCCAGAGTCCGCCGCAGTCGGGTTTGAATGCTCAATAAAGCCACCAACGCAAAGCCAAACAACACCAGGAGCGCTCCCCCAAAGGTAACATTACCCCAAGGTGCTGACATGACTACACTATTTAGCCCCCAATCGCTATGAAGATATAGGTAACGAATTGGTTCTATAGCAAAGCTCAGGGGGTTGAGGGTAGCGACAATTTGCAACCACCCCGGCATAAAGGATAAGGGAGCTAAGGCGGTACTGGCAAACAATAACGGTAGGTTAGTGACGAAAATAACCGCAATTAATTCAATGTGCCCAGGTAAGGCAAAGGCTAAACCCAGGGAAATGGCGGTTACACCCAAGGACAGCAGAAACACGATTAAGGCGATCGCACTCAAACCGGCGGCATCCGGTAATCCGGCCCCAAGAAAGGCTGCTGCTGCTACAATTACCGCTGCTTGTAGTAAACTTTGGCTAATGATAAAGATGGCGGAAGCAAAGACAATGGAAAACCGAGAAGCTAAAGGTGCTACCAGTAACCGATTTAAAAAGCCAAATTCCCGGTCAAACATCACCGGCAACCCAGCATTCAAAGCACCCGCAAAAGCTGTAAACACAATTACGCCAGCAGCAAGGAATTGACCGTAATTTGTCGTAGTTCCAAACAAACCCTTGGGGGCATTTTGGAATAAAGCCCCAAATAGCACTAACCACATCACCGGCTGAATAATTCCAGCAACTAAGGTTGAGGGACGGCGTTGTAATTGAATAAACAACCGACGAGTTAAAGCTAACGTCTCTTGTACTAGTTCACCCAATAAATTGGGGGCAGTATTCACATCTAATTCTGGCGATGCTAATTGCTGCCAATTCATTTCAGATTTAGGGGTAACACTCATAGTAATTTAGGAAGTAGGGGAAAAGCGGGAAGTTCCATGACCAATGACTATCTCATATTTTGCTTTTTCTCAGCTTTGAGATCGCGGGTGCTAACTGCAGCGAGTTCTGCATCCAGCAAAGTTCGCCCAGTGGCCGCGAGGTAAACATCATCTAGGCTGGGCCGAGATTGAGAAATACCAAAGATCGGCAAGCCCACAGTGTTGAGGGATTGCTGTATGGTAATTAAGGCATCATTTTCCGGTGTTACTACCAAGTTGAGGGAATTACCTTGAGCGCTGTTAATAATTACTTCTTGGACAAAGGGTAAGTTTTGTAACACTTGTTTGGCTTTTTCCGCTTCTTCTGCTGGTGAAAATTCCCGGATTCGCAGAGTGATGCGATCGCCCCCAACTTGATCTTTTAATTGAGAAGGTGTACCCGCCGCAATCACCGTACCACGGTCAATAATAGCCACGCGATCGGCTAATGCGTCGATTTCTTCCAAGTAATGACTGGTAATCAATACTGTTGTTCCAGATGCGCGTAGCTGGCGTAAAAATTCCCAGACCACAAACCTGCTATCTATGTCAAGCCCCACTGTCGGCTCATCCAACACTAAAACATCTGGAGCATGGAGTAAACCAGCTGCTAAGTCTAGGCGCTTGCGTAAACCACCGGAATAGGTTCCGGTCTTTTTATCGGCGTATTCCTGTAAACCCAGTAAATTTAACACCATATCAATCCGCTGTTTAGCCACAGACCGGGGGATATGATACAGCGATGCTTGTAGTTGCAGTAGTTCCCGTCCAGTTAGAACCTTATCTAATGCGACTTCTTGGGCCACATAACCCAGTTTTTGGCGAGCGATTTTCGGGTTCTCCGTCACCGATATACCAGATACTTCGATTTTCCCAGCATCCGGTGTCGTCAGAGTACATAAAGCTCGCAGAGTCGTAGTTTTACCCGCACCGTTAGGACCGAGTAAACCAAAGATTTCCCCCGGTTCCACCTCAAAGGATACATCTTTGACTGCGACTACTTTACCGTAGTTCTTTTGTAGCTTTTCAATTAAAACGGCAGGAGCCATGACAGCTTAAACTCTAACTATATAAATCTCAACAAATTCTATTTCTATTGTAGATGAGTAGTGAGAGGTCAGGCGATCGCTTGGTTACCTTCCATCACTTTATCACTCCCCATACTGTCCCCCAGTCACCTTACCGCGAAACACAATGTACTGGTAAAGGTTGTAAAACAACATCACCGGAATCAGAAACCCGATAAAAATAATCATAATTACCAGGGAACTCGGATCAGCCGCCGCCTGATAAATGGTAATTTGATTAGGGATAATATAAGGAAAAACAATTAATCCCAACCCCAAAAAAGTCAGCACAAATAAAAGAATAGTCCAGACAAACGGCGCTCTTTCCTCTCTCAGGTTAAGACTCTTGAGAAGTTGCCAAATTAGCAGCACCCCCAACACAGGGATCACAGCAAAGATATATACTAGTGGTTGTTGAAATAAGCGTGCTCTGGCATTTTCATAAATAATTGGTGTGCTAATGGTGATGAAAATAGCGCCTATTAAAGTCGTCCAAGCCGCAATTTTAGCAGTTTTAAAATGAGTAGCTTGTAATTCTCCTGTAGTCTTCCACACCAGATAAGTCGAACCAATTAACACATAGGCTTGAATCAAAGTTAAAGCCACCAACACAGAAGGAATGCTCAACCAGTCCCAGGTTGTACCAATAAAGTGTCCAGCTTCATCAACTTTAATTCCCTTGAGTACCGCACCCAAAGCAAAACCTTGACCGAGCGCAGCGGTAAAACTCCCAGCACCAAAGGCAAAATTCCATAAAAACTTGCGGTTGGATAACTCCCGAAATTCAAACGCCACACCCCGGAAAATAAACCCAAACACCATAGTCAGAATGGGAATATACAAGGCGCTTAAAATTGTGCCATAAGCCAAGGGAAACGCACCAAACAGACCCCCACCCATTAAAACTAGCCATGTTTCGTTTGCATCCCAAATATTACTGAGACTAGTCATTAAAATCCCCCGGCGTTCCTCGTCGGAAGAGGTGAGAGATAATATCCCCACCCCTAAATCAAAACCGTCTAGCATGACGTAGAGAAAGAGGAACAAAGCCAAAATTACAAACCATACTTGGGGGAGAAAATACTGGAGTGTCTCCATATAATTAACTCTTGAGATTGGTTGCTAAATTAGAGGTTGTGGAATTTTCTGATTATTGTTGTGCTTCTGCGGGACGTTCATCGGGTAGAAACTCCCCAGGGGTTGTTTCTACTGCGGGTTGATTGATCTCTAGCCCTGGAACTGGTAAATCTAGATTTGGACCTTGACGAATTATGCGACTACCAAAGTACAAAGCTGCAATAAATAACACAGTGTAAACTGTAGCAAAGCTGCTGAGTGAAACTAAAACATTACTAGCAGGTATATGAGAAGCAGCGTCAACGGTGCGGATTTGTCCGTAAAGTGTCCAAGGCTGTCTTCCTACACAGCGCACAATCCACCCCGACTCTACGGCGATGTATCCTAGAGGTGCTGCCAATATCCAACCCCGTAACAACCAGGATTGCTGGGTAATGTTTTCTACTGAAAGTTTACCCCTTAACCATTGTAATGTACTGAAGAACATTAAACCAGCTAAGAAAAAGCCAATGGCGATCATGGTGCGGAAGGCGTAATAAATTAAACCGACCATGTGGGGTCGATCCTCTGGTTTCCACTCTTTTAATCCCCGTACCGGTTCGGAAAGATTTCTCTTAAATTCCAGAATGTACCCCAGAGCGTTAGGAACGGTGATTTCCCAGTCGTTTTTTTGGGCTTTTTCGTTGGGTATGGCTAGCAAACTCCAGTCAGCAGGTTGTCCCGCTGGTGAAGATTCCCATTGGGCTTCCATAGCTGCGAGTTTCGTGGGTTGATAGTGATACACTTGCTCGCCGCTGAGGTGTCCGATGTATATTTGTAATGGTGCAACTGCGATCGCAGCTGCTAAGGCAATCTTAAAAGACTTAGAAAAGAAATCCGGGTGGCGTTGCTTTAAAATATACCAAGCACTAATTCCCCCAATCACAAATAAAGAAGTTTCCAGTGTCGCAAAAAACATATGCAGCACACTGTTAACCATAAAGGGATTTAAAATTGCTTGAAAATAATCACTGACAATAAATTTACCATCCACCATTTCCCCACCTGCGGGGGTTTGCATCCAGGAGTTTGCTGTCAAAATCCACAGGGTGGATAAGTTCGCACCTACAGCCACCAAAATTGTGGAAAGATAGTGAATGGCGGGATTTACACGCTCCCAGCCGAATAACATAATCCCTAAAAACGCAGCTTCTAGCATAAACGCCCAAGAAGCCTCAAAACCAATAACACTACCAAAAAAGTTTCCCACGGCTTCCGAGAATGGTCCCCAATTGGTACCAAACTGAAATTCCATGGGTATACCCGTTGCTACGCCAATACCAAAGTTAAGGACATAAAACTTAGACCAAAACCGAGCGTGAAGGTAATAATCAGGATTGCGAGTTTTTAGCCATACTCCTTCAACGATGACCAGATAAATCCCCATCCCCGTTGTTAGCACAGGCCAGAGCATATGGAATAGTGCAGTTAATGCAAATTGCATCCGTGATAACACCACAGAATCGGATAAAAATTCCACGATTTATCTCCCTGAGTTAGCCATACCACTTAGGATACACTTTTTGGCTAAGATGTAAATATACTCAAAAGTTAAATTTGTATGATACTTTAGTATATAATATCACTTATACAGAATTTGTCCCGGTTGACATTCATTGAGTAAGTCCTGAATGTTAAGTATTAAGCTATAAGTTTTTGAGTATTACTTGGAGTAAATAAATTAGTGGATATAAAAAGGCTTTTTAATCTGACTATAACCCAGCGAAGGAACCAACTAAAATTATCTCAAGAATAATTGCCGAAAAAAGCAGAACTTCATCATAATTATACTTACAATTTATTTGCTGATGTTGATATACATTATGGATAAAGATATTAAAGATAGAATCAAGGTTATCCTGAAAGAATCAATTAGGAATTTCTTTAAAGATAAAAAAGTCAAAAATTACCAAGTATTAGATGATATTTTCCCTGTTGAAAGGCGAATACGCTCTTTGATAGGCGGTTTAGAAACTAGTTTAGGTACAACTTTTTGGGAACCTATAGCTAAAACCTTAGCAGAACTAAATGGGTTTGAAATTATAACTAAAAAAATATTACGCCCTGAACCATTTCCGGAAAAATTGCAGAATGAACTCAATAAATTAGTTTATGAACGTGAAAATAAGCCAAATAATCAGATAGTTTCCACTAAGGAATGTATAAAAAGACTAAAAAAAGCTGCTTTAGCAACTCATCATCAAGATATAGGGAAATATACATCTCCTCCACCTGGAACTGGAGTTGATATTCATTTTTGTAAAGACGGAATAGAATATATTTTTGATATCAAAACTACACAACCAAATCAAGGTGATTTTAAAGGATTCAATAAGCAACTTCTAGAGTGGTATACATACAAATTTGCTGAAAATCCTGATGCTAACTTAGAAGCTCGTATTGCTATTCCTTTTAATCCTTTTACGCAAGATTGGTATAAAAACAAAAAAAGTATGTTAACTAATTCTCCGTTAGATATTGACCAAGATATATGGGTTGAAAATGAGTTTTGGGATTTT
Organism: uncultured Nodularia sp.; assembly: GCA_903911355.1. Taxonomy (GTDB): domain Bacteria; phylum Cyanobacteriota; class Cyanobacteriia; order Cyanobacteriales; family Nostocaceae; genus Anabaenopsis; species Anabaenopsis arnoldii. Next base: position 31,826 of record CAIWDD010000010.1, read on the forward strand.
TGTTCTGGAATGGAAAACACTTTTGGACAACTTCAATCACTCTTTGTTGAACTAGGAAAAGGAGATTTTTCAGCAGAATTTGATGATATTTTTTATCAAGACAAGTTTCCTAAATAAAACTTAAATTTCCAGAGTTTTGAGTAATTCTTTAGCTACATACTCGACTACAGGGACAGGAACAGCATTACCAAAGTGTTTTCTTGCAATATCATCTTTCTCATGAAAATTAAAGGTTGCTGGAAAACCTTGTAACTTACAAGCATGTTTTGCAGTAATAGGTATATATTTTTTATTTCTATATATTTTTTCTAGGAAAATATTTTTATAATCTTCAGGATGAGTAGCATAAATAGATACTGTTGCTATATAGTCTTTAGCACCAGTCGCAGTTAAAGTTGGCACAATATCCGCAGTAGGTAAAATAATTCGATAAATATCATTAATACCTGTCATATTTTTAGAGTTAACAAATTCATACTTATTATCATGAGTTAAACGCAATATTGATTTTTTGACTAATTCACTTAATTCACTAACCTGGATGTCAGATATTATTTCCTGAAAATTTTTAAAAGATAAAGGATTACCATCTTTATTACCGTATTTTTTACTTCTTCTATGTTTAAGAAGAGTTAAACAAATCATTTTTTCTCTGTCAGTGGTGAAAATTATATCCCAGGAATGGATTGTTGTATGTCCATTTCTCAAATCTGAAAAAATAAAAAAATCGTTTAATTCATCGGTTTTTTGAAATCTAGTTCTAGATGGTGGAACTACACCTCTAAATAAGGTGTCACTACCTAACTTAACCTTTTCGAGAACTTGGATATTTTTGATATCGTCCAAAATATCTAAAACTTTGGGATGAATATTTAAAGGATTAGGGAATTTATATTCTTGATATCTGTCTATATTATTTCTAATTCCCACAATAAAAACTCTATCTCTATTTTGAGGTAAACCAAAGTCATAGGCATTTAATATTTTCCATTTAACACAGTATCCTATATTCTGGAATTGTTGTAAAATCAATTGTAAGTTATCTCGATTTTTTGGGCTGGCTAGTCCACTGACATTTTCAAAAATAAAGGCTTTAGGTTGACTTTTTCTGACTAATCGAATTACGTCAAACCATAATTTACCTCTGGGATCTTCAAAACCTTTTAAACAACCTGCAACTGACCAAGGTTGGCAAGGAACACCACCGACTATTATATCAATATAAGGTGGTAGTTCACTGATTTTAGTGATGTCGCCTAGGTCAAGTTCATCTTTATTTAAATAGCTAATAAAATTTTGTTTATAAACCTTTATTGCTTGTTTATCAACTTCGGAATATCCTACACATTGACCGCCTAATTTCTCTAAAGCGATTCTGAAACCACCAATTCCGGCAAATAAATCTATGAAAGTAAATTTATTTTGATAAGTTACTAATTGTAAAGGTAGTTCTACTTGTTTTGGTATTTGCGAACATATAATTTTCATGTCTCTCAGCCAATCCTACTAACTAGCTATCAAGATAAAATTATTCATAGTTAAATTATACCACATACTTGTCAAGTTGATTAGCTAACAACTAAAATTTTAACTATAAAGTATTGAGCCTGCATAGGCAGGCTTTTTGATCTAACCTCAGAGAATATCTGACCAGTAAGCGAATATCTTAATTTACCAGATCCGGGAAAACTTCTTGCACTGCTGGATGTACTAAGCGGTGATTTTCCACATTCAGACCTTTAGCTAAGGCTGGGTTAACTTCTAGGGCTTTAATACCTAAATTTGCTAATTGCACAACATAAGGTAATGTACTGTTATTAAGGGCTTGGGTAGCCGTCCAAGGTACTGCACCCGGCATATTGGGAACCCCATAATGTACGACACCTTCTTCTATGTATACAGGATTGGTGTGTGAGGTCAAGTGTAAAGTTTCTACACAACCGCCTTGGTCAACCGCAACATCTACAATTACCGAACCGGGACGCATTTGTTGGACAAATTCACGGGATACTAGTATGGGCGCTCTCCGTCCGGGGACTAAAACAGCACCAATGAGTAAATCAGCTTCTTTGATAGCAGCTTGAATATGGGCTGAGTTGCTGTATAGTAGTTCCACTCTAGAACCAAATGAGGTTTCTAAGTAAGATAACCGCTCGACATTTACATCTAAGATTTGCACAGCAGCACCCATACCCACAGCAATTTTAGCCGCTTCTGTACCCACAACGCCGCCGCCTAAAATTACTACTTTTCCTGGTTTGACCCCAGGGACACCCCCTAAGAGAACTCCTCTACCACCTTGCTGGCGTTCTAGAAATCTGGCTCCGAATTGTACTGCTAGGCGACCCGCAATAATGCTCATGGGACTGAGCAAGGGTAGTTTATTTGCACCGGTTTGTTCTACGGTTTCGTAAGCGATCGCACAAGTGCCACAATCAATTAAATGCTCAGTTAAACTGCGATCGGCTGCTAAATGCAGATAAGTAAATAATATCTGCCCTTTTTGTAAATACTTATACTCATTCGTCAAAGGTTCTTTGACTTTGACAACTAACTGCCGATTCCATGCTGCTTCCGCTGTGCAAACAATCTCAGCCCCGGCCTCTTGATAGTCCTCATCTGTAAATCCCGCACCACTACCCGCTTGACTCTGAACAAAAATGGTATGGCCATTTTCTCTCAGTACCCGCACACTAGAGGGACTTAACCCTACCCGAAACTCTTGATCCTTAAACTCCCGAGGAACGCCGATTTCCATGTTCCGCCTCTAATGATTTTTTTTGTTCAACTTTAGCCTGCTCAGACTTGCACTTCCGTATTAGGGATAGCTAATTACTCAGCTAGGTGATCAAACTCCTGCCCTTGACTATTGCCCCCATATTTCTACAATATATAAAAAATAATTACAAATTGTTAAAATAGGATTGTACGGTTTCCTATTTGGAAGCTGTAGCAGATTCGGGGATTTATGCACCACCATCACTACCACCAGTTACCAATCATCTGGGGGTCAGGTTCTCCAAGTTTTAAATTCAGTGTGGTGATCAATGCCATCTGCAAGTTTGATAATCCTTTACTGTTCACTGTTTTAACTCCCGCCAAAAAGAGGTTTCTAGAAAATGTCACAATCACAACCAACAATTACCCCCAAATTAGAAGAGCCTAAGTTTGGCTTTAATGAATATGCCGAACGCTTAAACGGCCGAGCAGCAATGATTGGCTTTTTATTGATGGTGGTGATTGAGTACTTCACTAACCAAGGTGTGCTATCATGGCTAGGCCTGAAATAGTGGGACTAGAAAATATAAAACTTCCGGTTGTAAGCTAGTAATTAGAAGTGTTTTAACCAGCTAGTTGTTTTAGCTGGTTTTGACCGTATCTGTAATAGCATACCCGCTTGCACAACTTGCCATCTATGGCGCAAAAAAATCTAGTCAGCTAGATGCATATCGTCACAATGGCAGTTAATGTGTAAGTTATTCTTGATCAAGTTAAACCTCAGGTAATCTGGACAAACCAAGCTGTGATGAATGCTGTATTACCTCGTTTTTTAAAGTCAGCCTACAGAAAAGATCCCATCATCAGCGTATTGATGACCATAGGCGTGGTAGATGCCCTGATTGGTGGACTGGATGATAGTTGGTCATTATTTGCTGTGGGTCTGGGAACTGCTGGGATTAGTCTAGCTTTTAAGTTATGGCGTATCCAGCAACGACAACCCCTACCAGATGCAGCGGAAGTACAACATTATTTACCTCCCCAATCCTCTAGTAGTACTCTACCGGTTATGACTGTTTCTCAGAAAAAACCACGCCGATAATTAACGGCTAATTTTTCTGAATTAGCTGCTGTAGTTGTTGTTGCAAAGCCGGGTCTTGCTGAACGGCGATAAATATCTCATTAAAGCGGTTGAGTTCTAGACCCCCAGCCTGCACAGCTTCCTGCTGTTGCAACACAGTTTCCTGTTGGATTGACTGAACCTGGGCGGCTACTTGGTTAAAAGACTGTTGCTCCTCTTGAGTAGCTGGTGAAGACGGTTGAGTACCGGGTGTTTGTTGTGCTTGGGACAGCTCTTGAAATCTCTCTACGCTTAGAGGTGATTGCTCAATAATTTTTAGACTTCTCTGTTGCCCTGTTTCGGCAATTTCCTGTAACCTGGGGAGAATGCTGGCAAATTTTTGCAGTTCTTCCTGGCTGACAGTAGTTTGTCCTTGAGACTGTTGAAATTGTTCCGAGATCCCTCTAGACAGTTGAGTTTGATGTCTTGATTCTGGAATTTGTCCAAGAACTGAAAGATTACCTGCAAGCAAAAAAAACAAAACTGAGCTACCTTTAAAAATTTGCTTTAACATACTGACTGACTCCGTAAAAATTACTAACCTTGCTCATGCAAGGAATCCGACTCCTCTTCTCAGATTTATTCAGCAATTGATGTGATAGCAAATACAAGGTATCACTGATATATAGACAGATGGGTGTACATCATGAATATCAGTTGTCGTTTAGCTTAATACATCTTTACCAATGTCTTCAAGATGACAGAGAAAGGTCTTTCGGTGAGGAGTATGAAAGCCAAACTTGATCAAAAAAACCCCTATCTAGGGGCTGATTTAGTAACTTTGGTGCAGTGATAATTAGTCTTTAAAGTAAATAGAGTAATCCGAACAGAATAATCCAAATTACGTCTACAAAGTGCCAATAGATTTCTGCGGCTTCGATACCGAAATGCTTTTCGTTACTATAGTGACCAGGAACGCGCGATCGCCACAATACCGCAACAATAGCCAAAACGCCAATAGTAACGTGCAGACCATGGAAGCCAGTTAAAACATAAAATGCACTGGCAAACAAATTAGTTGTTAAACCAAATTCCAGATGGGCATATTCATAAACCTGACCCATCAAGAAAACAGCACCCATCACAGCCGTAATTGTCAACCAAATACGCATACCCTTGACATCATTCTTTTTGATGGAGGTATCAGCATTGTGCATCACAAAACTACTAGCAATTAGATTAATGGTATTGACTCCGGGTAGCAATAGTTCTAATTCTGGCGTTCCTTCTGGAGGCCATGTTGGTAAAGTAGCACGAAAAGCTAAATAAGCTCCGAACATCCCCAGAAAAATCATTCCTTCCGCAACCAGAAACATCACTAGCCCAAATAGGCGCAGGTCTGGATGTTCTTCATGATCAGTATGGGCTGTTGCAGGATGATGATTCAGTTGAGTTTTCCCTGGGTCAATTGTTTGACTTTGCATGAATCTTTAAAAATGTAAATTAACGGGGAATGGGGAATAGGGAATTATACCCCTACTCCCTACTGTTAAACGCCAGACTCAATGGTGGGATATGGTTCATCAGGTTTGAGGCTCAACACCTGTTGAATATCCACTTCTTTCTTACCTACGCCATAATCATAGGGGCCTGTAGCTAAGACCGGGAGTTTCTCGAAATTCTCAATGGCTGGTGGTGAGGTGGTGGTCCATTCTAAGGTCAGTCCCCGCCAGGGATTATCACCAGCTTTTTGTCCATACCACCAACTCCAAATGGCATTGATGATAAAGGGTAATGTTGAAATCGCCAGAATATAAGACCCATAGGTGCATATTTCATTCAAAGAGGTGAATTTTGGGTCATATTGGGCAATACGGCGGTTCATCCCCATCAGACCCAGTTTGTGCATCGGTAAGAAAGTCATATTCAGACCGACAATGGTTAAAACAGCATGAACTTTACCCCAAAATTCGTTCATCATCCGTCCCGTCATTTTTGGGAACCAGTGATAAATAGCGGCAAAAATTCCTAAGACACTACCACCAAACAGAACGTAGTGCAAATGTGCCACTACAAAATAAGTATCATGAACGTGAATATCAAAGGGGACTGCGGCTAACATTACACCACTAACCCCACCAATCACGAAGGTTCCTAAAAAGCCCATGGCAAAAATCATGGGACTATTGAGGCTAATTTTGCCACCCCAAATAGTTGCTAACCAACCAAATATCTTAATCCCAGTGGGTACAGCAATGATCATGGTGGTGATCATAAAAAACATTCGTAACCAACCGGGGACACCACTGGTAAACATATGATGCGCCCAGACGATTAGCCCTAAGAAACTGATAGCCAGAGAAGAATAGGCGATCGCCTTATAGCCAAAAATTGGCTTGCGGGCATGAACCGGCAAAATTTCTGAAATTGCCCCAAAGAAAGGCAAAATCATGATATAAACCGCCGGGTGGGAATAAAACCAGAACATATGCTGGTAAACCACCGGATCCCCCCCGCCAGTGGGGTTAAAAAATGTTGTTCCTGCTAACAAGTCAAAGCCCAGAAGAATCAGCGCCCCGGCTAGTACTGGTGTAGATAGCAACACTAAAGCAGAAGTGGCCAACATTGACCAACAAAACAAAGGCATTTGATGAACGCCCATACTGGGAACACGCATCTTCAGGATGGTAACAATAAAGTTAATGGCTCCCAAAATCGACGATGTACCCAATAGCAGCACACTCATAATCCAGATAGCCTCACCCACTTGGCCTGTTACCAAGCTCAAAGGAGGGTAGGAAGTCCATCCAGCATCAGGCGCATCACCCAGAGCTAAACTGGCGATCAGCAACACACCCGCAGGGGGAATCATCCAAAAAGCTACAGCATTCAAGCGCGGAAATGCCATATCTCTAGCCCCAATCATCAGGGGAATGAGATAGTTAGCAAATCCTGCACCTGCTGGCACAATCCACAGAAAAATCATGATTGTGGCGTGCAGTGTAAATAAACTGTTATAAATTTCCGGGCTGACAAAATCTACCTCTGGGGTACGTAGTTCTGTCCGCACCAAGTCAGCCATCACTCCGCCAATGCAGTAGAAAACAAAGGATGTAACTAGGTATTGAATCCCAATTACCTTATGGTCGGTGCTGAAACCAAAAAAGTCTCGCCAATGTCTTTCTTGTGGTTCTTCTATATGAGGCGGAATATTGGCAGTTTTTTCCAACTGAGTTTGTGTCATAAGTTAATTAGTCATTACTCATTAGTCATTGGTCATTAGTCATTAGTAAAATGACTTTCTTCGCTTTCCTGACTTGTTTTTATGGATTGAATGACCATGAATTTATGTGCTTAGTGAGGGATTAAATCCTGACTCAGCTAGCCGCACTGTTTACTCAACACTCTTTTGGTGAATATTATGATGTAGCATCTCTGGCTGTATACCCATATCCCTAGTGTAAGGACTGAGAAATTCATCTGCGGACAAATCAGCAGGATTAACAGCAACGGCTTGGTTTAGGGTTTCGCTACTAGCAACCAATTGTTCTTGCATCCAAGCTTCATAGGCTTGTTGGGTTTCTACTACTACTTGGGTTTTCATTGCTCCGTGGTAAGGGCCACAAAGTTCGGCACAAATCAGGTCGTAAGTACCAGCTAATCTGGGAGTGAACCGAATTTCGCTTTGTCTACCGGGGATAGCATCTTGTTTTAGGCGGAACTCTGGAACCCAGAAAGCATGGATAACATCATTGGCTGTCATGTTGATTTCCACTTCCCGACCTACTGGAAGGTGTAGCTCACCTGTAGTCACCCCTGTATCAGGATAGGTGAAAAGCCAAGCATATTGTAAACCAGTCACATTAACCCGTAATTCTGGTGGTAGACCAGCCTTTTCGGGACTTCCCCCAATAGTGGGAGCCACACTACCTACACCGGGCGCATTCCGCTTTTGGGGAATTTGGTCAGCATTACGGACTGCTGCTGTGGCTGGGTCTTGCATTGCCTCCTCAGACTGTTCTTGATTTCGGTTCCCCCCTGTGCTGGGGGGTGTATCGCTTAAAGTTGCTGCGATCGCAGCCCCCGGCATTGTCATAGACTCCTGAGTCATCGGCGCTTCATGAACAGAATGGGGATCAAAGCCGCCAATGTCGTTATATACCTCAAAACTATAAACAGAAATACCGAGGACGATAATGGCTGGTATCGCTGTCCAGAGGATTTCTAAAGGCACATTGCCCTCAATTGGTGGTCCATCTTCAAGGTCACCGGCCCGTCGCCGGTATTTAATTGCCGAGTAGATCAAAATACCTTCCACAAGTAAGAATATACCTGTGGAAACGATCATCATCGTGTTAAACAGACCATCCACTAAAACGGCTTCGTCTGTGGCAGCTGTTGGCAACAGACCGTGATTTTGACCGTACCAAAGGCTCGATAGCGTTAGTACGATGCCAATTAGTAGTGTCCAGATGGAACTTGGAATCTTCACGGTTTACTTAAATGAATTTACTACGTTATCTCTATGCTACCCACTTACTAAGGTAGTTCAGGCAATTAAATCTGGAGTCTAATGGTTTTAAGATTTTATTAATTTTTCCAACTAATTTCATAGTTTTGAGCATCACATATCTATTTTAGAGATTTTTATACATTTATGGCTAGACATAGCTTAGTGTCAATGCTATGTGAAATCCCATAAATATTTCAGATTGGTAAAATTAATCAATAATTATTAATCGTTAACAAATTAAAAAATACCTAAAGCTCGGCTAAAACTAGCTAGAGTGATCCAAAGTATAAGTGCAAGCCAATCTTTTCCACCCGGCTGCATAGGTTAGGGTGTAGATAGATTGGTACTCAAACTTGGAAAATTTAACGGCAGCTCAACCAAGAGCGGGCGGAAGGTACTGTTCATGAATGAATTTGTCCTAGAACAACAAAATGAAGCGGCCGCCGAGCAGCGAAAGCCCCAGGAATTAATTCGTCGCTTGGTGTGGAAAATTTGCATAGCCACCTTGATTTTGATGGCCATAGGCAGTGCCACCCGTGTGATGAATGCTGGGCTGGCTTGTCCGGACTGGCCATTGTGCTATGGGGAATTGGTGCCCACTAGACAAATGAATCTTCAAGTTTTCTTGGAGTGGTTTCACAGATTGGATGCAGGGTTAATTGGTTTGAGCGCCATAGCCCTGGCTGGGTTGTCCTGGTGGTATCGTCGTTGCTTACCCACTTGGCTGCCCTGGGCATCCACATTTGCCCTATTTTTAATCGTCTTCCAAGGGATTTTGGGAGGACTTACCGTTACCCAACTGTTGCGGTTTGATATCGTCACCGCCCATTTGGGAACGGCGCTGTTATTTTTCACTACCCTACTGGTTGTTGGCATCGCGCTCACTCCCTATCAAGGAACTGGAACTGTTGGTAAGTTACCTTGGTTGGGTTTGAGTGCCGTTATTTTTGTCTATCTGCAAAGTATACTAGGCGCTTTAGTAGGGTCTCGCTGGGCCTTACACCAATGCTTTGGTGATTCTCAGCTTTGTAATGTGATGTATAGCCATATTTTTGGCTTGGTACCGCCTACTGTAGCTACTTTGGCAGTGGTATTCATATCCTGGCGCACGCCAGCACTCCATCCAGCTTTGCGGCGATTGGCAACTATAGCCGGTGGGTTGCTGATGTTACAAATCTTCTTAGGAGTTGCCACTTTCCGATTACATCTCCAAGTCGAGCTTTTGACAGTTTCTCACCAAACTGTCGGGGCAGCTTTGCTTGGTACTTTAGTAGCTTTTACAGTTCTAGCACTACGCGACTCGGCTATGGCCCGTGAAATCAATGCTTACCCTGTTGCTTCAACAGCGAATGTTACCCATACACCAATAAATGGAACCAATGCATAACTTAATTCGGGTTCGTTTCCCCATTGCTATGTAGCTTGCTACGGCAGGAAATCAAATTGCCATCACATCTAGCAACAACCCCCAGCTATTAGAAGTGGTAACACCATAAAAACCAAAACTGCTTGCACCCCCAAGAAAAGTCTCAACTTTCACCAGCTAGTCTGAACAAGGGTTTATGGGGGAGCCAGGAAAGATCAGGGAACCTGATCACAATCTTCCCGATCTTCTCCATCCTCCTCATCTTCCTCGTCTTCCCTGAGTATCAGTAACTATTTTTAATGTCAACTCAGTATGAGCAGGGGCTGCATAAAAGTTGTTGAAAAATAAGGAACAAGAGCTAACATGATTGAGACTAATGTCTCTCGCCAAAACCAAACATTTCTCCAAGTCATCCAAAGCTACTACCAACTCACAAAGCCGCGGATTATTCCCTTGCTGCTGATTACCACGGCTGGAAGTATGTGGATTGCTGCTCAGGGACAAGTAGATCCCTTGTTGCTGTTAGTAACTCTTACTGGTGGTACTTTGGCAGCCGCTAGCGCCCAAACCATTAACTGTATCTATGACCGGGATATTGACTATGATATGGAGCGCACGCGTCATCGTCCTATCCCTTCTGGTAAGATCCAGCCCCGTGATGCCCTGATTTTTGCCATCGCTCTGGCGGTGATGTCTTTCACCCTACTCGCAGTATTCGCCAATTTACTCGCTGCTTCTCTAGCATTCTCCGGCATTATCTTTTATGTTTTGGTCTATACCCACTGGTTAAAACGCCACAGCACTCAAAATATTGTCATTGGTGGCGCTGCTGGAGCAATTCCCGCTTTAGTTGGTTGGGCGGCTGTCACAGGGACTTTAAGCTGGGCAGCATGGTTAATTTTTGCCATAGTTTTTTTATGGACACCTCCCCATTTCTGGGCGTTAGCGCTGATGATTCGGGATGACTACGCAAAAGTTGGTATTCCAATGTTACCTGTGGTTGAGGGTGATATGGCAACAGTCAAGCAGATTTGGTACTATACACTGGTCACTGTTGGTACTACTATCTTACTTGTTTATCCTTTGCACGCCAGTGGATTTGTTTATGCGGCGATCGCCCTCAGTCTGGGAGGATTATTTGTTCACAAATCTTGGCGTTTGTTACACAGTCCAGAGGATCGCACTGTGGCTAGAGAGTTGTTTCTCTATTCCATCTCTTACATGATGCTGTTATGTTTGGGTATGGTGATAGATAGTCTCCCGATTACCCATAATCTCATGACTATGATCATCACCCAGCTGCATTTTATCAGTTAAAGAATGGGGTACAATTCCCAAAAATCTGATGGTGGGTTAGCGATTATTAACCCACCATCATCTATTCTGCTTGTCAGACTCTCAGCTTGTATGCACTGGTCAATCTAAATCTGACTTTTAAATTAGGAGTGATTACGATACTCTGTGCTATTTATCACAATAACCACAGAATTAACCCTGTTCCCAACACACAAATAATTCCCGCTGCCCCCGCCAGGGGTTTTTTGTTCTTACCAGTCCACCATTCTGAGGCTTTACCAGTATAGCTAATTAGTTGTGCTGTATCTATGGTCGCGATCGCCCATACTAATGCTGTATGTAATCCCCAAGCTATACCCAAACTGCCCCCATCAGTAATCCTGGCTAATACCAGCATCATTCCCATCAGCCATAATCCAGGGATTTGGGGTTTGGTTTCCCGTTGTTCCCATACTAAGTGCAGAAGGGCAAAAATTAAGCTGGAAATTGTTGCTGCTACCCACAGTGGGTAATCACGCTCCAATTCAGTTAACAAGAAACCACGAAAAACTAACTCTTCTATGCCCCCAACTAATAAGGCTATCAATAAAATTGATGGTATAAACTTAATATTTGATTTTTCTAAATAGCACCAGCCAAGCCAGAATTGGGACGTAAACATCATTGCTAGGCTCAATACTCCCAAACCGAAACCTAGCCCTAGGGAACTGAGCAGGGAAACACTCGCCACCAAGCCATAATCTGAAAAAGATTTATGGGATAGCCAAATCACTACCCAGAGAACCAGGGGCGCTAATAAGTAAAGTGGCACTAACAAGGGTAATTTTTGTTCCGGTTGTAAGGCTTTGGTAGGTTGCCAATTCAGTCTCATGGCGATGACTGCTGCTATTGGTAACCAGCACCCTATCCAGGTGATGAAAAATGTCATCACCATAACCACCATTGATGCATCTTGTATAAATGCTGCTACGCTATTGAATATTTTTATCAAAATAGACATAAAAAAACACGATAGACTTCCTGCTTGTTAATCAAGACTCTACTAGAGTTTGTCACTTCTGCAAGGGGTCTAATCGTATTGTTCCCATGTTACAAAGTTCAAGCAAAGAGAATTAGCGCTTGGCTGTAGTGGTACGAATTAGTTATAAAGCCTTCACTGTTAACTTATTCATACCATTGGCAAACTTACTCTTCCAAATCTTCATCGGACTCTTCTGAGTCTATATCTCCTGAAGTCACTTTTTTATCACTTTCTCCCAGTTGAATTAAGTGGATATGTTTATATCCCAGCCTGATTTCAAACTCATCACCCGGCTTTAAGTTCATTGCCTTAGTGTAGGTAGCACCAATCACAATTTGACCGTTTTGATGAACGCTGACACGATATGTCGGTTCACGACCACGACCATCTTTAGGTGCTTCGGGACTCAGAGGAATTCCTCTAGCCGATAGCAGAGCATCATAAAAATCTGTGAGATTGACGCGAACTTGATTATTCTTAGTAACGGTGTAATATCCGCACTGCTTGGCTCTTTCTCGGCGTGGTAAATTAGATAGTTCTTTCACCTTAGCAAGCAATGCTTTTCCAGTTAATGGTGCGGTTGCAGTTTCAGTCATTACGCTCAAATTTTCCTTACTCTCTCCAAACTGATAAACAAAGTTGTCTCATGCCAGTATTTGACTACTCATGACTCTGGGGTGAGGGATAAATTCCTGTTTATAGGTTGAGCTACAAGCGCCTATATTATGGTCACCCACAACAGACTAGAGGTCATGGTGTCCACAAACATTGATTTCAGGGATTTTACGGCACTTTTCACCAGAAATCACCATGGGAAATCAATTGATTTTATGTGTTGGCGCTACTGTAGCAGTGTCACTTTCGGCCACCTGAACAAGTTATTTGAGTGCGACTACAAATAAGTCGTAGACCAAATAAATTGCTGGCTTTCAACTTTCAGTGCTGGCCTTTATTGCCTTTGAGTTGTGAGGTTTTCCCTACTCTGACTCTCCAGCCCAAGACAGCATGGTATTTGAATAGGCTATTACGGACATACACCTTTGTTCTGCCTGTAGAGACGTGAATTTTTTTGTCTCTACATTACGAATTTACAAATCAGCATTAGCGGTGCTTATGCAGCTATTGGTACTGGATTTGTTACTTCGTAATTTTATATTAAATACTAGCATGAACTAATAATAGCAAAATAATTGTTTAGTTTTTAATTGAACTGCGACTAAAAACTTAAATCTAAATATCTAACCTTGGGGAGTCAAAAAGTGGGATTCATCGGACTTTTTGCCCTATTGAATATTGCAGCGAGAGTTTTATAAAAATTCATCTAAATTTAGATGAGGAGTTTTGACAATTGAGTAAAATCCCAAATTTACTTGATTTTGTACACACATCCCCTAAGTGACGATTGTCCTGATGGTTTATTCTCATGAGACAAACAGCGGATAGAGATTATATACGTCTGTCTTGGGGAAGAATAAATTTTCCCTTATCTTGCAAATACCTGCTTATCACCCGATATTATCCCACAGGTTCAGCGCTGACATATACACAAAAAAACTATCCCTTTGCGACTAGATTAGGGATTTTATGCGCTAATGGCTGCCATTACTCTTAACATCAAGAGATATTGAGAAACATTAATGGATTGAGTTTAGATATATTCACTATGCAGGATATGAACCTAGCTGTTTCTCCTGAAAAACCGACTTGTGCTTCTGCTGTGAAACAATTAGGTTAAATCTTCCCCCCACCATAACTACATGATTTGCCTCTGATTTGAGAGGTTGACAAGAATCTCAGTTGTAGCACCCCTACAAATTAAATATGAATGGTTATCCTTAAACTAGAATCAGTTGCTCTTGTATGAGCAGCCTATTAACACTGGGCTGGCCATTAGGGTGAACAAGAGTATAGCTCAAGTGTAACCACCAGGCTTGACTCACGACTTCTGCGGCTGGCAATATAATTTGAAGATTGTGGTTGGTGATAATGGAAGTTTTATTTAAAATCATTCGGCAGCAACAAAATTTCTCTCCTGTTGTACAAACTTACCTTTTACAGGTAGATTCTGGCAATACAATCTTGGATTGCCTTAATCGAATTAAGTGGGAACAAGATGGAACACTCGCTTTTCGCAAAAATTGCCGCAATACAATTTGCGGTAGCTGTGCTATGCGAATCAATGGGCGTTCCGCTTTAGCTTGTAAGGAAAATGTCGGTAGTGAACTAGCTAGATTACCACAAATCCCTGCAGGGGAAAATAACGCCCACACAATTCGGGAAATTACAGTAGCTCCTTTAGGTAATATGCCGGTGATTAAAGATTTGGTCGTTGACATGACTAGTTTCTGGAATCATCTAGATGCAGTAGCTCCTTATGTAAGTACAGCGGCGCGACAAGTTCCGGAAAGGGAATTTTTACAAACACCACAGGAGCGATCGCGTCTTGATCAGACAGGTAATTGTATCATGTGTGGTGCTTGTTATTCTGAATGTAATGCCCGTGAAGTTAATCCAGATTTTGTTGGTCCTCATGCACTAGCCAAAGCCTATCGCATGGTGGCTGACTCTCGTGATAGTGAAACCGAAAATCGCTTAGAAACTTATAACCAAGGAACTAAAGGAGTATGGGGTTGTACTCGTTGTTTCTACTGTGACTCAGTTTGTCCCATGGAGGTAGCACCATTGGAGCAAATCACAAAAATTAAACAGGAAATTCTCCAACGCAAACAAGCCCAAGACAGTCGCTCAATTCGCCACCGCAAAGTATTAGTAGATTTAGTCAAAGAAGGTGGTTGGATCGATGAACGTCAATTTGGTATCCAAGTGGTTGGTAACTACTTTCAGGACCTGAAAGGACTACTGAGTCTTGCACCTCTTGGTTTACGAATGATAGTGCGCGGTAAATTCCCACTTTCCTTTGAACCTTCCCAAGGTACTCAACAAGTGCGATCACTCATTGAATCTGTACAAAAGAAAAAGAAAACTCCTGATTGATAAATTTCCCAGTCTCTATTTTCAGCGCGGCTCTTGAGGTATATTCAACCTTTGTCCCGATTGTTCATAAACTAAAACATCCCATTGACCATTGTTACTATACTCAAACGCAATCCTGCGACCATCAGCGCTAATCGTAGGGTTGCGGACTTCTGCTGCCAAGTTATTAGTTAAATTTCTCGATTGTCTAGTTTCTCGGTCATAGAGAAAAATAGTAGATCGACCCTGACGACTAGCCGCAAAAACAATGTACTGACCATTCTCAGCAACACTAGGATGAGAGGTGATGGTATCGAAGGAATTTAAACCCGGTAAATCTACCAAGGTGCGAGTTAGTGTATCGAACATATAAACATCTTGGCTACCCCGGCGATCGCTCGTAAAAACAATATATCTCCCTGAAGTTTGGGGATTTAGTTCTGAAGCTGGACTGTTAAGACTCCGACCACCAGGATCAAAAGGATAATTGACTAAGCGAGGATAGCCCACGCAGCCAGCCAATAAGCCCAACCCAGCAACAAGTATAGGTATAAAAATAGTTCGATTATTCATTTCGTCATTAGTCAATGCTCATGAACACAGATAAACTACCTGACGGATGATTATCTCACACTCGCACCGTTGGGAATATCTAACTCAATATCTGGTCCGCGGTCTAAAACTTCAATATCCCACTGACCACGGCTAGCGGTTTCAAAAACAATATAACGTCCATCTGGGCTAATTCCCGGATTTCTCAACCAGCCGCGATAAGTGGGAGTCATAACTTGTGAATTTTGCGTAGCGCGATCATAAAGTGCTACAACAGGTCTACCTTGGTCACTTGTCAGATAAGCAATGTAACGTCCGGTATAGCTCAGGCTCGGATTTTCAGTAATCGTCCTTGGTCTATTTAAACCCGGTATGCTAACCAACCGTTGTTCTTCCAAGTCATAGACCAACAGTTGGTGAGTACCATTACGATTAGATATAAATGCTAAAAAGCGACCATTTCCACTCAATGCAGGTTGCTCTTCAGTGTAGCGACTGTTGAGGGAAGTAGGCCCTAAGGGTATTTCGTTGGTACTGCAAGATAACAATAAACTAGCAAAGCTAAAAACCAGGCTCCAACGAATTGGTCTTTGGAGCCAAAATCTAGGCGTAAGTCTTTTCACCTCAATTGTTTTCCACCGCCTCCAGACCTAATGCACACCCAATCGTATTAGATAACACCCTAATCCAAATCGGTCAAATTATCTGGCTCCCGATTGGGGTTTTCTATCGGGTTATATGGTACGTATTCAGTTGGTATTGCATCATCATCAATGGGTCTAGGTGAACTTGAGTCTGGAGACGGCCGGCGCTTTCTGGGTCGGGAAAGGACATCCTGGTCGCGAGTTTCCCGACGTGGTGGTCTATTAGTGTTACCGCTCGAAGATTTTCTCCCTTCAGTCCCTGAAGTATCCCAATCATCAACTTCCCTATCAGCACTCCAATTTTCTGCTTCAAAACTCTCACGACTGCGACTCCCAGGACGGACAGAACTAGGACGACGCTTTCTGTCTGGGGTTTCTGGTCTTTCCCTACCACTGCGGCGTTCTGGGCGGCGGGGTGGTTGATCCTCATAGTATTCATCACGGGGAGAACGAGTATCCCTGCTACCCCGAATACGAGGGCGCACAGGTGGTTCTTCGTCTTCATAGGGAAGGGGTTCTAAGTCTTCTTCTACCTCAGCCTCATATCCCCTGCGATCGTAGGAATAGCTTCTGCTTACTTCTCGCTCCTCATCCACAATAGGAGTGTTCCGCTTAGCTTGTTGAGTAGCTATACCTCGCAAACGAATACTTTCAACTGCAAAAAATACAGTTGATCCGACTAAAAGCAGCTGATTAAATTGTAAAATTGGGTCTAACCGCCACCCTTGGAAAATGAGAATAAACCCGCAGAGTAAGCCCACTGCTGCAAAAAAAATATCTTGATCTCGTGACAGTTCTGGACGCACAGTGCGGAGAAAATACAGTGCTGCCCCAGACACAGCCAGGAAAATTCCTAGAATACTGGCTGAGTTCGTCCCAAAATTGACCTGAGCCAGAACGCTGGCTGAGTTCAGCCCAAAATTTACCATTGTTCTTTTCCAAATATCAAATCTATGTTAGCGAGTCACAATTAAAATCACTACTCTAATCAGGCACAATATCAACAATATATTCAAGCTTCAAAGCCTCTGGGAAAGAAGCTCTGAAGCTGGTTATCGCCAGCTAGTCAAAGTATAGCTTGTCCTCAGTGGGGGGACTGTTTGCTGTTGGTGCAATTGGTTAAGCTACATCATATTTAACTCGCATAATTCAGGCAGGCAAGATGCCTAGCTGAGAAAATATGCAAATTAGTTGACACTCTAATGGTCTAAAGACACTGAGATCCTGCTGACAGAGTAACTTTAGGTCTAACCCCACAGTCTTACTCTCGCTACGGTCGTCAAACACCGTTTACCCAGTCGGCTAAAGTCTAAGCCTAGCTGACTGGTTACTTTTCCCCAGAAAAGACCACGGTGGTTAAAACCACCAAGTGGCTTTCCTCTCAGGGCTAAAGCAGCTGATTTTCTAGCTGACCGCGATATTTTTATGAGAGTCAAAACGACTCTCCCAGGAATTATGAACGCTGGATTTTATCTTTTTGGCTAATGAAAATCAGCCCAACTGTAGCAGGGAGTACTACAATCACACCACCCCAAAACAGACTCCAAAGAAAATTTGCTAATGAAGGCGTCATAGTTCTAAACCTTTTTTTTACACACTTGATCATAATTCTAATATGGTGTCTCACCAAAAAATTGCAACATCCTGATTGGTGAGTGAAAAAAAGTATCCTGACTGGAATTCGTTAAAATTGAACCAAGAACATTCAAACATTCCTGCCTTGCTGGCTTTCGCCTAAATTCTTTCTTAGTTCACAGATAGTAGCTCAAACCAATGACTGGTGTTAACCTGACTGTTTGGATTCTCAGCCCTTTATTGGGACTGATGACATTTCTGTTTATTTTCCGGATAATTCTCACTTGGTATCCACAAGTGGACTTGAATCGGTTGCCCTTTAACCTGATAGCTTGGCCTACTGAACCCTTTTTAGTGCCATTGCGAAAGCTAGTGCAGCCCATAGGAGGGGTAGATATTACCCCTATTCTTTGGGTAGGAATTCTCAGCCTCATTAGGGAAATTCTGCTCGGTCAGCAAGGATTGCTCACCATGATGACTCGCTTGAATTAAGGAATAGGAGAGGGAGTAGGAAGAGGGTAAAAGATTTTAGCACCAAACTAACTGCTTTACCCCCTCCCCCAACCTCTTTTATTTTCCCAAGACCTAAAGGTTCATCTCCTGGACAAAATTGGTGTAGACATTACCTTGCAAGAATCGGGGGTTTTCCATAATCTTTTGATGAAATCCAATAGTAGTGGGAAGTCCCGTAATGGCACACTCTCGCAATGCGCGTTTCATGCGGTTAATTGCAGTAGCTCGGTCTGGACCCCAAACAATTAATTTACCAATCAGAGAATCATAATAGGGGGGGATTTGGTAGTCGGTGTAAACATGGGAATCAATACGGACACCGGGTCCACCAGGGGGAAGATAGCCGCTAATACGTCCGGGTGCCGGGCGAAAGTCATGCTCTGGGTCTTCGGCGTTAATGCGGCATTCAATAGCATGACCTCTTAAGATTACTTGGTCTTGAGTAATCCTTAGTCTTTCCCCTTGGGCAATGCGGATTTGTTCAGCAACTAAGTCTACTCCTGTGACCATTTCTGTCACAGGATGCTCAACTTGAATCCGGGTGTTCATTTCCATAAAGTAGAACTTACCAGACCTATCTAGAAGAAATTCAACTGTACCAGCCCCAGTAAAGTTGATAAACTGAGCTGCTCTGACAGCAGCTTGTCCCATTTTTTCTCGTAGTTCTGGGTCAAGTGCGGGACTGGGAGCCTCTTCGAGTAACTTTTGATTGCGGCGCTGAATTGAGCAGTCCCGTTCCCCCAAATGGATAACGTTACCGTAATTATCTGCCAAAATTTGGAATTCAATGTGCCGCGGACGTTCAATAAATTTTTCTATATAAACGCCAGAATTACCAAAGGCCGCTCCGGCTTCCCCTTGGGCTGCTAAGAAAAGTTTGACAAATTCACTTTCAGAACGCACTAAACGCATTCCTCTACCGCCCCCACCAGCAGTAGCTTTAATCATGACCGGATAATCCATATCCTTGGCAATTAGCAATCCTTCTTGTTCGGATTCTACTAAGCCATCACTACCTGGTACAGTTGGTACCAAAGCTTTTTGCATGGTTTCTTTAGCTGTGGATTTATCCCCCATGAGCCTTATGGCTTCGGGAGTCGGTCCAATAAAGGCAATATGATGGTCAGCACAAATTTCTGCAAATCTGGCATTTTCTGCTAAAAATCCATAACCAGGGTGAATGGCGCTGGCATTACGTGTTAGGGCAGCAGAAATAATGTTGGGAATATTCAAATAACTTTTACTACTAGCAGGTTCGCCAATGCAAACCGCTTCGTCGGCAAGTTGAACGTGGAGAGCATTCTGGTCAACTGTGGAGTGAACCGCAACCGTGGCGATTCCCATTTCTTCACAGGCGCGGAGAATGCGAAGGGCAATTTCCCCCCGATTGGCAATTAATATTTTGTCAAACTTCATAGAAATACATGGTATGCGGGAAACTCAGTCACGAAGCGTGCTGAGAGGGAAGCGACGCAAGCGGTTTGAACCGTCATGATAATTCATCCTGTTGAGCGTCAAATCAACCGGACTTTAGATTTACTAAACTGTCCTAACTGTTTCCAATCCTGATTAGATACAGAAACTTGTTTTTCATTGTCCCCACTCACCCAACCAGTTTCGATGTTAGTACCAGTAGATAGTTGTTGTCTCCTCTCGGATTTGCCACAATACTGTCGCTGGATTTCAAATGATGACAGGATTGATTCTAGGAACTTTTGACCAACCTTTGAGTTTTGAGATAGACAAAAATAGCCAATCTTTTTCTACTCTCTCAATATTGATGGCTTGTCTTTCTATTTCCATAGTGCGGTAACGAGGATGATTCTGACAGCTTGACTTACTACTACTACTTGTGCATCTGCCAGTTTGGATTCTCTTCGGCTTTTGTGAGGCCAGTTGGTACCTCACTCATCAAGCCACTAGATTTGTCGGTCATATATCCTCCTTCCCAGGATTTGTGTCTACTTCCACTTAATTTTTGGGTGACTTTTACTAAATTTAACTATTTTCTCACTATCTTTATTTTTTTTGTGCTATAGTTTATTTCTGTACAAACAGCGCGGATGTGGCGGAATTGGTATACGCGCACGCTTGAGGTGCGTGTGGCTTTGCCTTGCGAGTTCGAGTCTCGCCATCCGCATTTTTTATTTGGTAGAAAATTGTCTCTGTAGTTTTCAACTCACTGTTGCAAGCATAATTTTTGTGCTTTTATAATAGAAGTAGGTGAACTTTTGTAAAGAACATTGACTGCAATTTTTACAGGGAAGAACAATTCAACATTGCCAACAGCATGGCATCCCCTCACTCCAATTTGGCAAGGTGGGGAAGAGGTGATCCAAAAAAGTTTGCCACACTCACAGTTAGCACCGGCGTGGCAATTGTTACTTTTAGGGGACGGATCGCCCACAAGACATTTACAATTACTGACGGGAGAACCGACAGAAGTGGATGTGATTGATATGTCTTTGATTGGCATGAACCCAGATGAAGCGCCGGAATTAATTAAAGCTGTGCCGGGGCCACGACTGCGACGACAGGTATGGTTACGTACTGCATCGGGTCAACGATTGGGTTATGCTGCCTCATGGTGGGAAGCTAGTCATGTAGATGAATTTTTGCAAAATCGTTCACTACCTATCTGGGCGAGTCTTGCTCGTATTCGTACAGAGTTATACCGTGATATACAGGGAATTTACTATGGTAATTCAGCAGGACTAGAGTCAGGTTTTGGGGTATCTGGCCCTTTTTGGGGTCGTCATTACTTGTTTTGGCATCATGGACGACCGCTGACTTTAATATATGAAGTTTTTTCGCCTTGTTTAACCAAGTATTTGGGCAGTTCAACACTGATTTACCCAAATGGACAAGAGCCAGGAAGTTAGTATTTTTGGATACAAAACCAATATAATTGGTGTGACTACGGTGCGTCTGAGGATACTGATAGCTTGCAGCTTTTTCAAGTTAGCTATACTTTCAAAGTGCTAGGAGGATGACTGATTTCCCCTCTAGGAAACATCCCAAAAAACTTGTCTACTCAATTTAGCAAAGGATGAGGTATAGCTTTCGATGACGCTGCCTATTGTATCTGTGATTAAAAATCATACTAAGAAACCATCTGCGCTGCTGACACTATTGGCTGCTGGATTCTTAATTGGTGTGGGAGGTGGGACATACTGGTTTTTAAGCCAGAGGCAAACATCTTCTACAGGCTTGCCAGTGGGTGTAAATATTATCCCTCAAGATGCCCTGTTTACGGTTTCCTTAACCACAGATCCCAAACAATGGCAACAATTACAGGAGTTGGGAACAAAAGAAACCCAAGTAGAAATCACTAAAAATTTAGTGCAGTTGCGCGATCGCTTTTTGAGTGAGAATGGTTATGACTTCCACAAAGACATCGCCCCTTGGGTAGGCGATCAAGTCACCCTAGCAATTCTCTCGCCCCCAACAATTCAACCAGGGAGCAAACCTTTAGACAAGCATAGCGATGGTGCTATAGCCCAACAGTCCATGGTGATGGTATTACCGGTCAAAAACCTAGAAGCAGCCAACAGCATCTTGGCAGAACCCAAAACCCTGAAACAAGGTAAATGGACCGAGCATACTTATCAAGGAATTACCATTAGACAAACTGATAGTCAGTCAGGGGAAAAGCTTTCAGCCGCATTAGTAGATCAAAGGTTTCTAGTCATCACTGATGATCCCCAAGCCACAGAACGAGCCATTGATACATATCAAGGTAAAGCATCCCTAGCAACAGTAGAGGGTTTTGGGGATAATTTGCGGAAAATTTCTGATCATCGCCCCTTTGCTCAGTTTTATCTGAATGTACCAATAGCCGCTAGACTAGCTGCTGTTGCTCCCAACAGTCCTTTACCTGCTCAAGTTTTAACTCAACTGCAAAATAACCAAGGTTTAGCCGGGTCTCTCAGTTTGGAACCTGCAGGAATAAGGATCAGGGGTATTTCGTGGCGAAATTCTCAGAGTCAGCGTGTGCTAAAAGTGGAGAAGACCGCCGAAACCATGCAAAACCGTTTACCTGCGGACACATTAATGATGCTGTCTCACAGAAACTTACAAAGTTTGTGGGCAGACTACGTTTTAACATCACAAAAAAACCCTCTTGCGCCCATATCACCGGAACAATTGCGAGGTGGTGTCAAGTCCCTTACTGGATTAGATTTAGATAAAGATTTTCTCAGTTGGATGCAAGGTGAGTTTTCTGTTTCGGTGATTCCCAATAGCTCAAATGAAGATTATTCTCAGGATTTCCGAGCTGGGTTGTTACTCATGGTACAAGCAAGAGATGCCTCAAACGGGAAAAGCCTGCGTAAGTCAGCTGAAGCATCTTTGAAAAAGCTGGATGAGGTGATGCAAAACCAATATCAGTTCCAGATTCAACCGAGTACAGTTGCAGGTAAACCGGTTATTAACTGGATTACACCCTTTAATACGTTAACTGCCACCCATGGTTGGTTAGATGACGATATTGCTTTTTTGGTAGTGGGGGCTCCCATCACAGATAAAATTATTCCTAAACCTGATCAAACACTAGCTAGTAGTGCGACATTTCAAGAAACGGTTCCTGTACAAGTCCATCCCAATGGAAGATTTTTCTTGGATATGGAAAGGAGTGTACAAAACTTCGCATTAAACACTGTATTTCCTCAGCAACAAACTTTTCTAGATGCCACACAATCAATTGGCGTAACATCTACTGTCAGCGATGATCGCAGTATGCGCTATGAAATTTTTATAATACTCAAAAAAGGTGAGACAAAAGGTCCCGGCTAGGTAGTCTCAAGGGTGATTTGCTGGCAGTATGGGTAGCAAGGGTTTAATGCACCAAGGGGTACTAAAAAGCATGTCCAATGAGTCTCCTAAGCCGATAGGATCAGAACAGTCAGAATCATTATTTTAAGGAATCAACTGGGGAGAACACTTTATGAATCTGGTTGAACTCCAGAACTGGTTGGACAATGCCAGTTTTGCTGTATTATTTCTCACAATGCTGGTGTATTGGGGAGGTGCTGCATTTCCTAATCTGCCCGCACTTGCTACTTTGGGGACTGGGGGTATGGCGATCGCCAATTTGTGTATAGCCACCCTGCTAGGGGCGCGATGGATAGAAGCGGGGTATTTTCCCCTCAGTAATTTGTATGAATCGCTATTTTTCTTGGTGTGGGGTGTTACCGCAGTGCATCTGTTTGCGGAGAACACTAGTCACAGCCGCTTAGTAGGAGTTGTTACCGCCCCAGTAGCAATGGGGATTACTGCTTTTGCTGCTCTCACCTTACCATCAGAAATGCAATCAGCAGAACCTTTAGTACCTGCTCTCAAGTCTAACTGGCTGATGATGCACGTCAGTGTAATGATGTTGAGTTATGCCGCTTTGATGGTAGGATCACTACTAGCGATCGCCTTTCTCATAGTGACTCGCGGTGAAAATATTCAACTACAAGGCAGTTCTGTAGGTAATGGCGGTTATCGCAGTAACGGCTACCGCTTGTATAAAGCAGGGGAGCTAACTTCCCAACCAGGAACACCCCCGGTAGAAAGTAATGGCTTTGCTCCCTTTGAAAATAACAACAATGGCAACGGTCATACGGCGGTTTTAAATTTAGTCACGGTTACTGAGTCTGCCAAGGTAGTAACTGCCGGAGAACTACTATCACCACAGCGCCTGAGCCTGGCTGAAACCTTAGACAATATGAGCTATCGCGTCATTGGACTAGGATTTCCTCTAATTACCATTGGTATTATTGCCGGTGCGGTGTGGGCTAACGAAGCTTGGGGGTCTTACTGGAGTTGGGATCCCAAAGAAACCTGGGCCTTAATTACCTGGTTAGTTTTTGCGGCCTATCTCCACGCCCGCATTACTCGCGGTTGGCAAGGTCGTCGCCCGGCCATTTTAGCCGCCAGTGGTTTTGTGGTCGTCTGGATTTGCTATTTGGGTGTGAATCTTTTAGGTAAAGGTTTGCATTCTTACGGTTGGTTTTTTTAATTATCCCCTAACCCCTCCCGCTAAGGGAGGAGGTTAGCCAATAGCTAGTTATTTACTAATAATAGATTACATATACTGATAAATGCTAATATATTAGTATAGCTTATGTACCACTACGAGAAGCAGTTAAACAACTGGGATTGCACCCAAACACCTTAAGGAAGTACGCAGACAATGGCAAAATTGAAAGCATCAAAAACGAAGCAGGACAAAGACTTTTTCACGTTGAATCCTACCTCCGTGGTGCAACTAGAACTTCCTTTGTCTGCTACTGCCGAGTTAGTTCAACCAAGCAACGAGACGAACTTGGTAGACTTGCCTATATGCAATCACTCGTAACCTTCAAAGAAGCCTTACCACAAAGCTTTGGCGACTGTCGTTTAGTATTTGCCTACCGTGATTACTATTTGACAGTTCCAGAGGAAGTGCCACTACAGAAGTCCGATAACCAAGGACGTGTTGTGGCACTTGACCCCGGTATCAGAACATTTATCACCTTCTTTTCTGAATGTAGTTTTGGTGAAATTGGCACATCTGCTAATCTGCAAATACAGAAGCTGTGTTTTCGTTTGGATAAGTTAATTTCTAAATTCACTAAAGCCAAGTGCAAACAAAGAAGAAGGATGAAACTTGCCGCCAGTAGACTGCGAGGTAAAATCAAAAACCTTGTAGACGAATTGCACAAGAAAACTGCTCGATTTTTGGTTGATAACTTTGACATTATTTTACTG
>CAIWDD010000011.1 GCA_903911355.1 uncultured Nodularia sp.
AGCCAAAACCGTAGAACTCCATGAATATCGGACTCAACAAATGGATTCTAAACAGTCGGGAATCACCACATTATATAATAAATTCTACAACGAACCCAGCAGCAAACTATATAAACTCCATGAACAACTAGATAAACTAGTGATGGAAGCCTATAAATTTAAACCTGAAGATGACATTTTAGAGCAACTATTAAAATTAAACCAAGAGCTAGGAGAGAAAGAAAAACAGAATCAAAAGGTAATCGGACCAGAAGCAGTGGGCGATCGCCCGAAAGATTCCCCCAGATCCCCGACTTCTAGATAAGTTATGGTAGGGTGTCTATGATGATGTGAGAAGTCGGGGAGCTTACCCCCTCAGTCAAAAAACACCTTTGCGAACCTTTGCGTTTAAACACCCTACAGGCGATCGCCTAACAGAACCCACAGATACCCATAATTACTTACACCACTAATACACGTGATAAGCAGTAATCACAAGAAGTTTATCCGGCGAATACTAGCTGAAATTGAATATCCAGCTGCTTCCATCATTTGCTGAAAATGGATCGAGCTAATTGTAGGTACATCAAATTTTTTTAGACCCTGGATCTCATGTTTGTTCAGGGTCATAGCTACCGCGATAAGTAGTGAAGATTTTATACCCAGGTAAGACTAAGCCTATACCAATAGGTGCATTGATCATCCCCGGATACTTATATGGATCATCATCTGGAGTTTCACCGCCAATTCGGAATGATAAGCCAAAAAACCAAATATATAAACCTGGAAACATTAAATCCATACTATATGCTATGGCTCTCATTTTTTCTTTTTTATTAATGATTCCTGCGTTGATTTTAAGTTTAGTTAGACTGATCATTTGCGCCTCCTGAGATTGCAAAAGACATGGGGAAATCAAAAAACCAGAATTTATCTTTAAAGTTGCTTTTGAGTCAATTTGAGTAATTTGTATTGAGTAATTTGGACTGTTATTTAATTTGGTTCAAGATATGGAAATTACAGTACTTATTGTAACAAATAATATCACAATATAATTATATCTTCCAGAATTTTTCATAACTGGTCAACAGGTAATTTTTATCTTAGGGAACAGGGAATGAGGAATGAGGAATGAGGAATGAGGAATGAGGAATGAGAAATGAGAAATGAGAAATGAGGAATGAGGAATGAGGAATGAGAAATGGGTAACACACCGAACACACCAAAACAATAAAATCCAGTCCCCTCCCCTTACAAGAGGAGGGTTAGGGTGGGGTCAAACAATTTCTAGAATTTATCGAATTTACAAAACTTCCCTACCCAAATACACCTGTAAAGCTTCCGGTATTTTCACTGTACCATCCGGCTGCTGGTAATTTTCTAAAATTGCTGCCATAGTTCTGCCCACAGCCAACCCGGAACCGTTCAAAGTATGAACATACTGGGTTCCTTTTTTCCCGGATTCTTTAAAGCGAATATCTGCTCTGCGGGCTTGGAAATCTACACAATTAGAGCAACTAGAAATTTCTCGATACTTACCAGAAGATGGTAACCATACTTCTAAATCATAGGTTTTTGTAGAACCAAAACCTAAATCACCTGTACAAAGATTAATCACGCGGTAAGGCAATTTCAAAGCCTGTAAAATCGCCTCTGCATTCTGAATCAATGTTTCTAATTCATCAAAAGATGAACTAGGATGAACAACCTTGACCAACTCAACTTTATTGAATTGATGGAGACGAATTAACCCCCGCATATCTCGCCCATAGCTTCCCGCTTCCCGACGAAAACAGGGAGTATAAGCACAGTGATAAATAGGTAAATCTTCCGCTGCTAGAATTTCTCCGCGGTAAAGATTAGTAACGGGAACTTCTGCTGTGGGTATTAACCATAATTCATCATCGGCACATTTAAAGCTTTCTTCAGCAAACTTTGGTAACTGACCCGTCCCGGTTAAAGCGTCAGTATTCACTAACAAGGGTGGACTAACTTCTATATAACCCGCTGCGGTTTGCATTTTCAGCATAAACTGAATTAATGCCCTTTCTAAGGCAGCACCTGCACCGACTAAGGTAACAAACCGGCTTTGAGCAACTTTCACAGCGCGCTCAAAGTTGAGAATACCTAATTTTTCGCCGATTTCCCAATGAGGGAGAATATTCGGGTTTTGGGGTAGATATTCATCACCCCATCGCCGCACTTCGACGTTTTCTTCTTCACTCTTACCAATGGGTGTAGAATCGCTGGGTAAGTTGGGAAGTGCTAGGAGGAGTTGGTCAATTTCGAGTTTTAAAGCTCTCTCTTGGGGTTCGAGTTCACTTAATTGAACTTTGAGGGCGTTACCTTCATCCCGCAAGGCTTGAATTTCTGGAGATTGAGGATTTACACCAGATTTCATTTTTTGCCCTACCAGTTTACCAATTTCGTTACTACGAGCCTGAAGTTGACTACGTTTCCCTTCCAGTTCTCGCTGTTGCTTGTCTAACTGTAATATGGGTTCGATATCGTATTTACCACTACGACTATTCAAGCGTTGTTGAATTAATTGGGGATTTTCCCGTATTTGCTTAATATCCAGCACAGATTTTTCTCGGTTGCCTAGGGACTTATTGCCAAAACATCAGCATATACTGATTTTGGCTTGCTAGGACAGGAATTGCCAAGACAAAATCCCCCTGGTTATTTTGGCCTCAGCTGCGGGTAATGCGATTCAGTAACCATATTGATACTGCTAGCCCGGCGAAGTGGGCGGAAACGGTGTTAATATTTGCCTGGACTACCAGCATATCTAAACCGCTAATAATTCGCGTGGGGTCAAATAGTTGAGTAGTTGCAGCTTGGGGGGATATGGATCTGGCTACTAATGTGCCGACAATGGCTTGGGAGCCTAACAATGTGACTAGCATTCCCACTAAATTAATCCATAGTCCCAAGCGTAATACTTCTAGGGTCTCACTTTTGCGGGGGCGGTTTTTGGTGTTGGGGGATTGCAATTGATTACCAATTATGGTATAGCGATAAGCTAAGTAAATACCACCACCTAAAATCAAAATTCCGCAAACTGCTAGAAATACACCAAATCCTGTACCGGGGTTATTGTTGGCGCTATTGGGGCGCTGACTAAAGATGGCAAACAGCAGGACAATAATGGCAGAAACAACACCTAGGACTAATTGCACCCAGAAGCTAATCCAACCTGTGATCCGGAAGTTTTTAGCAATAGCCTGGACGGTAGAGGAGGATGATGGGGTGTCAGGGTTTTGTGACATATTGGTACTAATCTCGGTGAAAAATTGTTAAATTTAATTAAAGTCAGTGAAAGGGTTACCCCTCCCACTGATGTGCAAAACTGTATAATTAATGGCTTTTACACTCTGTTTTAGTGGTTATTGAACCATTTTTCACAGAGGGGAGCTTTATAAGGTAATGGTATAACTATCGTGCAGCGATTTCACATACACGCGATCGCAGCGCGTTGTTTCCACCCCCGTAGCGGGTTGATAACCATTGCTTTCATACAACTTGACGGCTTCCACCAAAATACTGGCGGTCTCAATCCAAATTTGCTCAAAACCACGGGAGGCGATCGCTGCTTCTAGCTCTTGTAATAAATATCTTCCCAGTCCTAAACCCCTGACACTGGATAAAAGATACATTTTGCGGATTTCTACAGCATTCTGACCCCGTTGGGTGGGGTAGTATGCTCCCGTACCTACTAGCTGATTTTGGTGTTCAATTACCCAGAACTCACCTCCAGTGACTAAGTAAAATTCCTCTACTTGCAGGACATCTTTGTCTGCGCCCTGGGGTTCCCAGCCCAGACCGTATTCTGATAATACATAACTGACAACAGAAGCGGCTCTGGTGCGATCGCCTATTTCCCAGTTACGAATCAAAAAATCTTGATAATATTTTCTCATTGGCTCAGGCTCGCACAGAAAATTTCTCTGGATCTATATTAAATGTACTCAGTTAATAGCCTTGATAGGAGACTTTGACGTTGGGATATTAACCAGATAGCATCTACATAATACAGATAAGCAGACTCTTCACAGATTAAAAGGTCACAAACCATCAATGTCGCAGTTTTATTTTGATACAGAAAACAACGGTCGTAAATCCTTTGAATTACCAGGTGCTAAACCTCACTACAACCCCGACCGACCTGGACAAGTAGAGCATATTGTTCTTGATCTGTGGTTAGATATTCCTCACCAAAGTTACCACGGTACTTGCAGCATTCGCCTGTTACCAATTCGCAGTGGTATTAACCGGTTGACTTTGGATGCTGTCAACCTCAAGATTGAGTCTGTTTATGTGGATCAGATATCGCAAACTTTTGACTATAACGGTGAACAGCTGTTTATTCAACTGTCTCAACCCACACAGATTGGTCAGCATTTATTGATTGCGATCGCCTACTCGGTAGAGAAACCCCAACGCGGTATATACTTTATTCAACCAGACCCATACTATCCCCACAAGCCCACTCAAGTTTGGACTCAAGGGGAAGATGAAGATTCTCGTTTCTGGTTTCCCTGTTTTGACTATCCCGGACAACTTTCTACCTCAGAAATTCGGGTGCGGGTTCCCAAAGATTTAATGGCTATTTCTAACGGCGAACTGATTGAGACCCAAGAGCATGGGGAGGAGAAAATCTACCATTGGTCACAAAAGCAGATTCATCCTACCTACTTAATGACTTTAGCCGTCGGTGATTTTGCGGAAATTTGTGACCAGTGGCAAGATAAACCAGTAACATACTACGTAGAGCGCAGGAGAAAGGATGATGCTCTACGCAGCATGGGTAAAACTCCCCGGATGATGGAATTTCTCAGCGAAAAGTACGGTTATGCTTATCCTTTTCCTAAATATGCTCAAGTTTGTGTGGATGATTTCATCTTTGGTGGGATGGAAAATACTTCCACAACCCTCTTAACAGATAGATGTTTGCTGGATGAACGGGCCGCTTTAGACAATCGCAACACAGAAAGTTTAGTTGTCCATGAATTAGCACACCAGTGGTTTGGTGATTTGCTGGTGATTAAACATTGGTCTCATGCTTGGATTAAGGAAGGTATGGCTTCCTATTCTGAGGTGATGTGGACGGAACATGAATATGGTGACCAAGAAGCGGCATACTATCGACTATTGGAAGCTAGAAGTTATTTGAGTGAAGATAGCGATCGCTACCGTCGTCCCATGGTAACTCATGTTTACCGGGAAGCTATAGAGCTTTATGACCGTCATATCTACGAAAAAGGGTCTTGTGTTTATCACATGATCCGGGCAGAATTAGGGGAAGAATTATTTTGGCGAGCAATTCAAACCTTTGTCCGGGATAATGCCCATAAAACTGTAGAAACAGTAGACTTACTCAGAGCCATTGAAAAGGCTACGGGACGCAACTTAGCCTTTTTGTTTGACCAATATGTTTATCGTGGTGGTCACCCCGATTTTAAAGTAGCTTACTCTTGGGATGGGGATGCTAATTTAGCCAAGGTGACGGTGACTCAAACCCAAGCAGACAAGAATGACAGTAAAGATTTATTTGACCTGAAAATTCCCATTGGTTTTGGTTATACCCAACCCGGTCAAGCTGCACAACTCAATACTTTTACAGTGCGGGTGAATGAACGGGAACAAAGCTTTTACTTTCCCTTAGCAGAAAAACCCCAATTTGTCAGCTTTGATGTGGGGAATAATCTCTTAAAAACTGTTACCTTAGAATATCCAGTACCAGAGTTAAAAGCACAGTTAGAATTTGACCCCAACCCGATTTCTCGCATCTATGCAGCGGTGGCTTTGGCAAAGAAAGGGGGATTAGAAGCTACCATGGCACTGTCAAATGCACTGAGAAATGATTCATTTTGGGGTGTGCAGGTAGAAGCGGCTAAACAACTGGGGGAAATTAAGTTAGATCAAGCATTTGATGGCTTGGTACCAGGATTACAAGATGAAAATCCTTTTGTGCGCCGGGCGGTGGTAGAAGCATTGGCCACCATCAAAACCTATGACAGTTACAAAGCTGTGAAAAAATTACTGAAAAATGGCGACCCCAGTTACTATGTGGAAGCAGCAGCTAGTCGGGCTGTGGGGTGCATCGCATCGCTAAATTTGGCAGAAAAACCCAAGGAAGAAAAGGTAATTAAGCTGCTAAAATCCGTTTTGGAAAAAAGGGCTGGTTGGAATGAAGTTGTCAGGAGTGGTGCTGTGGGTGGTTTGGCTGAACTGAAAACCTCGGAAGCTGCCTTAAATCTCCTACTAGAATACACCAAACTTGGTGTACCCCAACCTCTACGCCTGTCTACAATTCGGGCTTTAGGTAAGATTTCTGTAGGTCAAAGTCCGGCGAATTTAGAACGGATTTTAGCCAGGTTAGGGGAACTAGCCAAAGAAACCTTCTTTTTAACTCAAGTGGCTGTGGTGGTGGCTTTGGGACAAATGGAAACCCCCAAAGCAATGGGAATTTTGCGATCGCTAGCTGACCAAGCCATAGATGGCCGTGTGCGCCGTTATGCTGAAGAAGAGATTTCCCGGGTGCAAAAGAATGTGGGTACTGACAATGCACTGCGCCAGATACGTGAGGAACTAGACCAAATGAAACAAGAAAATCAAGAACTGAAAAGTCGCTTGTCCGGTCTGGAAGCTAAATCTGACGGTCAGTAGTGATGAGTCATCCCATCAATCTTAGCTGAAACAGCAAGAAGCCTCTGGTCTTACCGCAAAGGGGATTCTTGCTTCACTGGGACTCTAATAAATTTACCCGCGCTAACAGCAAGCATGGTAGGCGATGTCAGTGAATGCTGAAGAGAAACTTAAAATTCTGGTTCTGCCATTGCCCAATTACCAATTCTCGAATATTTGTACTTTTATGAAGTATAATTAAGGAAAAGATAAAAACTTCTGGGCAGAGTGTAGGCTGTTTTACACCTGAAAAGGCCGCCGAGAATATGACCCAGAGAAAATTTAAATTCCCTAGTTTTTAATAAAAACTACCAAAACTCTAAACTTACAATCTATTTGTAGGTAGGGGTATAAAAAACAAAAGTATAGAATTCCCAGTTGAAGAGGTATGTAAAGGCGTGGGTCAGTATCAACCTGGTCAGCTACAACGCTACAATGCGGAGGCGATCGCTCGCCACTATGATTATCGTCCCTGGCTTGGTTGGGGGCGAATGTTACAAATTATCTGGTCTTTTGCTGGATTTATTTTGAGTCTCAAGTGGGACGAATGGCAAGATAAAGTTCAGCAAAACAAAGGTAAACGTGCTTCCCAGTTACGAGAACTACTTACTAGACTTGGCCCGACATTTATTAAAGTCGGTCAAGCCCTATCTACCCGGCCAGACTTAATCCGCAAGGATTTCTTAGAGGAACTGATCAAGCTGCAAGACCAGTTACCACCTTTTGATAATGCGATCGCTTATCAAATCATTGAAACAGAGTTAGATAGACCAATTAGTGAAGTTTTTAGTGAATTATCCCCTAAACCAGTCGCTGCTGCTAGTTTAGGTCAAGTTTATCGTGGTCGTCTAGTAACTGGGGAAGAAGTGGCGGTGAAAGTGCAACGCCCCAACTTACGCCCGGTGATCACCCTTGACCTTTATTTGATGCGTTGGATGGCTGGATGGCTAGCGCCTTGGCTACCCCTGAATCTCGGTCACGATCTAACTTTAATTGTGGACGAGTTTGGCATCAAATTATTTGAGGAAATTGACTACATCAATGAAGGTCGTAACGCGGAAAAATTTGCTAGTAACTTTCGCAACGACCCACGAGTCAAAGTTCCGATGATTTACTGGAGTTATACCAACACCCATGTTTTAACTCTGGAATGGATTAATGGCTTCAAACTGACTGATAGTGCCAGAATCAAACAAGCCGGTTTAGACCCAGAGGGAATCATCACAATTGGGGTAACTTCAGGACTACAACAGCTATTAGAACATGGTTTTTTCCATGCTGATCCCCATCCGGGTAATTTGTTCGCCATGCCTGATGGACGTATGGCTTACATTGATTTCGGCATGATGGACCAGCTTGAGGAAGTAACCAAAGAAAGTTTAGTAGATGCCTTAGTGCATCTGGTAAACAAAGACTACGCCGATTTAGCCACAGATTTTGTCAATTTGGGTTTTCTGACACCAGATACGAATATTGGCCCAATTATCCCGGCATTAGAATCAGTATTGGGAAATGCCATTGGCAAGAATGTCAATGAATTTAACTTTAAAACCATTACTGATGATTTCTCGGAATTGATGTATGAATATCCGTTTCGAGTTCCCGCCAAGTTTGCTTTGATTATTCGTTCTCTGGTAACTCAAGAAGGTATTGCCCTCAGCCTCAACCCTAATTTCAAAATTGTAGAAGTGGGTTATCCCTACATCGCCCGACGACTACTAACTGGGGAATCTCCAGAATTAAGGCGGCGACTGTTGAACGTGTTGTTTAAAGATGGTCGGTTCCAGTGGCAACGCTTAGAGAACTTGATCCAAATTGCTCGTACTGACAGCAGCTTTGATGTATTACCTACCGCACAAATGGGAATACAATATTTGCTGTCTGAGGAGGGTGGATTTCTCCGCCGTAAGTTGGTATTGGCACTCACTGAAGATGACCGCCTCCATACCGCAGAAGTTCAACGCCTGTGGGATCTTGTTAAAGATGACATCAAACCGAATCGGTTGTTAGATGCAGCCATGGGTATGTTGACGCAGTTATCTAGAGAAGGGGTAACGGCTATCATTCCCAAATCTGCTTTTGCTAATGTCGAATCCAAGGGTCAAAAATCCCAGATTTAAGTTTTTCGGTGTATTACTTTTCCATATAAATTCGGAGTTTTCATGTACTATTACCCAGCAAACCCACCATATTTTCTGCTGCTAATCGGCTTTTTGATGGCATTAACTTCTGGTATCGCTTTATCTGGCACACTAAAGGTAATAGTGCAGCAATGGCCAAAGAATAATTCCGAGGATACTAAATCTCCTTCCTCATTAAAAAAATTATTGGTGCCATTTCTAGGAATTACTGCTGGTGTTTGTCTATTTCTCTCATCCGGTCTAGAGATATTTGGCTTTCCTTCTTTCTTGGCTTTGGCGGTGGGATTACCAGTTAGTCTTTTGACTTGTGTACTGGTTTGGTTCCAGTTGGGAAGTATGCTGACTTTTGCCAAACGGGAAGGAATGCAAGCTCTAGATTTAGATTCTTAAGCATCACAGGATTTTTGGTTAATTAGACCCAACTGTAGGACATTCCACAAGTCTCTACAGTTTTTTGTTTTTCACATAATATATGTGGTTACACGTGAGTTGATATTAAAATAATCATAAGATAATAAGTAAGTTTTTCGCTGATTGATTTGGGCTTTGGCAAGTTGGGAGGGGTTGCACAGTGGCTGATGATAAAAGAACGGGAAGGCCAAAAATTGATGAGCAAGAGTTTTTTTGGCCTTTCTGGTTGACATTGCCACTCTACCCTTATGGCAAGCGCCAGACAATCCGTAAGGAAGTAGTTAAAGATACCATCTGGATCTTTGACCAACTACAGGGGATTTTTTACGTGGTTGTGCCGATTCGCATGACTGTAGTGAAGCTAGAACAGGGGGGGCTTTTGGTATATGCTCCCGTTGCGCCTACTCCAGAATGTCTGAGGCTGGTTGAGGAGTTGGTGGTAGAACATGGGGATGTTAAGTATATCATTTTGCCGACAATTTCAGGAGTAGAACACAAGGTGTTCGTGGGTCCGTTTGCTAGATGCTTCCCCAAAACACAGGTTTTTGTCGCCCCCCATCAATGGAGCTTTCCCCTAAATCTTCCCCTTACCTGGCTGGGATTACCAGGTAACAGGACTCATATATTACCAGCACACAGCAGAAATACACCATTTGCTGACCAATTTGATTATGCAATTCTCGGTCCTATAGAACTCGGTCCGGGGAGATTTGCTGAGGTAGCATTTTTCGACAAGCGATCGCGCACCTTATTATTAACAGATTCTGTGGTATCTGTCTCAGCAGAACCACCGGCGATCGCCCAATTAGATCCATATCCTTTGCTATTCCATGCCAAAGATAGGGCATCCGACATTATGGCAGATAATCCCGTCAATCGCCGCAAGGGATGGCAACGTATTGCCTTATTTGCTTTGTACTTTCGTCCCAGTGTGCTAGAAATTCTCAGATGGAGTCAAGTCTGGCGTGAGGCGACTAAAGCCCCTAATCGCTCACCCAAAGCCTATTTTGGCTTATTTCCCTTTAAATGGCGCTCAGATTGGCAAAGCTCCTTTGAGCTACTTAGAGGTGAAGGTCGTTTATTTGTAGCACCAATTTTGCAGACACTAATTCTCAACCGCGCACCCAGAGCAACCCTTA
The DNA here is from genome assembly GCA_903911355.1 of uncultured Nodularia sp. Classification (GTDB taxonomy): domain Bacteria; phylum Cyanobacteriota; class Cyanobacteriia; order Cyanobacteriales; family Nostocaceae; genus Anabaenopsis; species Anabaenopsis arnoldii. Next base: position 10,361 of record CAIWDD010000011.1, read on the forward strand.
ACTGGGCTGACAAAGTGGGGAGTTGGGATTTTGAGCAGATTATTCCTTGTCATTTCGACGCACCCATCAAAGCACAGCCTGATAAATTTCGTCAAGCATTCTCTTTCCTAGAAAAGCATCCGCCCATCAGTGGGGAGAGTAATAGTTACCCTTTACCAGAGGAGGATTTTAAATTACTCCGAGAAATTGATCAAGGTTTAAAAAACAGTGGTATTGTGCCACCAGCAGAGGAAAAAGTTTAATAACATCGCACCAAAGTTGAACTTTGGTGCGATATTCTGGTGATACAGAAAATTAATTAGCCTGGTTGTACTCCGGGAACACCGTTTTGAACTATATATGTTGCTCGTTTGCTGATGGTACCAAATGGAGTTGTCACATTGGACATGACTAAATAATCTGTTGTCCAAGTTGTAGGAGTCAGTAAACAGCGAACATATCCCCGCTGACCATTGTAGAACTTAATGTGTGGATTATCGGGTAGGTAAGCTGCCACGTTGGGGGGGATGTCTGTTCCATTACCACCAGAGCTAATGGAAGTACAGACGAATTCACTGCCAATGGTAGCAGAATTGGGGTCATCAAAATTAGTTTTCAGATCCATTGCCCAGTTGGAATGTACATCCCCTGCCAAGGATACAGGATTAGAAGGTTTACGCTCTGCAAGGAAATTTATCAAGCGATTGCGGGAAGCCAGATAAGCATCCCACTTGTCCATACTAAACGTTTGTCCTTCACCAGGTTGGAAATCTCGTTGTGCAATGGGTACTTGCTGGGCTAAAACATTCCACTTAGTCTGTGAACTGTTTAAACCCTCATATAACCAACTTTCCTGCCTTTCTCCCAGAATTGTAGCTTCTGGGTTTAAAACCTCATCACAACGTTCTTTTGTGCCATCACCACAGGGTTGGTCAGTACGATACTGGCGAGTATCTAGAACATGGAATGTGGCCAAGTTACCAAAGGACAACCGACGGAACAGCTGCATATCGGGGCCAATGGGTCGTGAGAAAGGCCGCAAAGGCATATGCTCATAGTAAACCTGATAAGCAATTGCTCGCCGTTGCAGGAAAATTTCTCGGTTTTGATCTGGTTCAGTATCAATTTCTGAAATGTTATTGGCGTAGTTGTTTTCCACCTCGTGGTCATCCCAAGTCACAATCCAAGGAAAAGCTGCATGGGCGGCTTGTAAGTTGGGGTCGCTTTTATAGAGTCCGTAACGGTTGCGGTAGTCTTCTAAGGTGAAAATTTCTGAACCATTGTGTGGTCTAACAGCGGTGCTGGAAATTCCCCCTTCATAGATGTAGTCTCCCGTGTGTACCACCAAGTTGAGATCATCTTCTGCTAAATATTTATAGGCAGTGTAGTAACCTTGCTGATAGTTCTGGCAGGAGACAAAAGCAAATTTAAATTGATTCAAGTTGCTTTGTAGTGAAGGAGCTGTACGAGTACGACCAATGGGGCTTTCTTCTCTGCCGACAGTAAATTGATACCAGTACCAATTTTCAGGTTCGAGACCTGAAACTACAACTCGAACAGAATGGGCTAGTTCTGGAGTTGCTACGATAGTACCTCTAGCTACAACTCGTCTCATGTCAGGATCTCTGGCTACTCGCCAGCGAACTGGGACGTTGGCAAGTGGCATTCCTCCCCCATTAAGAGGTTCAGGAGCTAGACGAGTCCAAATAACTACGCTAGTTGCATCAGGTTCACCAGATGCTACACCCAGCTTAAAAGGATAATCGGAAAATCTGCCCCTTGCCATAACTCGGTCATGGGAAAATTGACTGGCCAAGGTCAAACCAGTGAATGCTCCCGCCCCAATGATTAAGTTACGTCGTTTGATGCGATTACCCAAAAGCCGCTCAAAATTAAAGTAGTCTGCCATTGTGTTATTCCTGAGTAACAGGTAAATTTCAGCACAGAAGCATTCGACTTTAGAAAGATATGACAGGTTATGTGAACTCCATAACCACTTTTTTCCAGAAACTCAGGCTGGAATTTTCACACTTATCTAATATTTCGATTGATTTAGATGCTTACTTTGCTAGCCTGAGAATAGTGGTTAGAGATTAATTCTGTCTGAAGGTAACGTTAAAAATAACTTAATTTTTCTATATTTGCGCCTTGGGCAATTAAAACTTGATTAAGAACAGTAACAATAGTAATTGCCGTTGAATATGGGTGAACATTTGCAGTAAAAGATAATTATACTTGAATGGGAGTCTTATGATTTTTATCCAATTTTATTCTATTCATCCCATAAACTTTTGAGTAGAACGGAGTTTAATTATGCCTCGTTCTCAAATATTCACTACATCTTTAGACCTGCAAGAAATTTACCCCTGTCCTGTCTGTCGCGTCGGGAAAATTTCCCAGATGCCAATGATGGAAACTATGGCCTGTGACTTCTGTCATGAGATTTTTACTGTCAACCTAGAAGAACAACAAATCAAAATGCCTTCTCGGCAACCGCCACTGATATGGCGCTGGAATGGCTTTAACTGGACACAACCCCAACTAGATGGGGTGGAATTGGGTTGGGGTTATGGTGCGGCAGCAATTGCTTTTGTGGTTATCCCTACAACTATCATTGCGCTAGCTGCTTATTACTTACCCCCAATATCTGATGACCCCATTACTTGGTTACCCTATATCTGGACAATACTCACTTTTTTGTCACATTTATCAATTATTATGTGGATTTTGGCAGAAATTTATCGGTTTCCACTTATGGCTTATTGGAGAGCCATGCATCGGTGGAGAAGTAGGTAACACACTATACGTTAAATATACTATAAATATACTATGTGGGAATTTAGGATCAAAAGGTTATTTATGAACTGAGTTACCTCAGACAGGCTTGTATAATATTTAAATCTCAGTTAGAGAAAAGCTATTCTGCTGGTGGAATCGATGCTGGTGGAGAATCACCCGCCCTAGGGCTTGACTGGGGTGGAATTCTGACTAATTCCCACATCAAAACTACACTGGAGTAGGTTTGATCTGGCGGCTGCATCACTCATACTTAAGATTGTTGACAAAAATACCTGATGAGCGAGATGGAGCAGTATTATCGAGTTTTGGAAATAGAACCTGGAGCCACACTTGAGGAAGTCAACCAGGCTTATAAAGACTTGGTTTTCATTTGGCATCCTGATCGCATTCCTCAAGATAATCTTCGCTTACAAAAGAAAGCCCAAGAAAAGCTCAAAGCTATTAATGAAGCTCGTGATCAATTGCGAGCTTTAAATGGCAAGCATAACCATGTTGGTCATTCTCCGGTATCTCCACCCAAAAAACCACCCCACACTACCTATAAACCACCTAGCCGTAACCCGGATTTGAGTGGTAAGAACTTCAGCGGCTCTAACCTCAGTAACAAGGATTTATCTGGGCGAAACTTGAGTTATGCTAACTTGAGTGGTGCTGACCTGAGTGATACTTTTATGCATAAAGTCATTCTCCGGGGAGCAAATTTATCTGAAGCCAATTTGTTTAGAGCTAATTTACTTTTAGCCGACCTCAGAGAGGCTAACTTACGCTCTACTAATTTAATTGGCGCTGACCTGAGTGGCGCTGACCTGCGCGGAGCCGACTTGACAGGGGCGCGGATTCGTTCCGGCGATCGCCTGCTGGTAAAATTAATTGGTGCTAATTTAGCCGGTGCAATTATGCCTGATGGTGCCATCCATAGTTAACAATCAGTTTGATTTATGAACATCGCCATTATTGGTTGCGGTTACGTTGGTTGTGCAGTTGCTCAATTGTGGCAGCAAAAAACGAATTTTATGATCACTGCTACCACAACCACCCCAGAGCGTGTCCCCACATTACAAACTCTAGCCCATAAAGTTGTAGTTATCCAAGGCCATAACCGAGAAGGACTAAAACTAGTCGAGAGTTACTAAGTCGCTTGTTTAAAAAACACGATTTACCCAAAGTAAAATGGGATAATACTGCTACAAGTAACCGTCCATATAATGCTAAAGTATCCAACGGAAAAATTAAAGATGCTGGGTATAAATTAATTTACTCACAGATTATTTTTTAAGAAAAAAACCCGATTAATATGGTAAATTCATTGAATATTAGAGTATCTCCTACCCAGTTTTATACATGGAATAATTATTCTTGTGCCTATGAAATCCATGAACCAGCTAATTCCGCCAGTGAGGGTATAGCTTTACTTTTAATTCATCCGATTGGTGTGGGGTTATCGCGGCAATTTTGGCAAAGGTTTTGCCGCCAATGGTATGAAATAGGTCGTAAAAATCCTATTTACAATCCCGACTTACTAGGATGTGGTGACAGTGATATGCCCCATGTGGCTTATACTCCTAAAGATTGGGCGCAGCAACTACATAACTTTTTAGTAACGGTAGTTAAAAAACCTGTAGTAATTGTAGTACAAGGGGCATTATTACCCGTAGCCATAGAGTTAGTACAGCAACAATCAAACTTAATTCTGGGGATGATTTTAGCTGGGCCTCCATCTTGGCCAGTAATTACTAAAAACTCATCACCATTACAGCAAAAAATAGCTTGGAATATTTTTGATTCCCCTTTTGGTAAGGGTTTTTATCGCTATGCACGGACAGAAAAATTTTTGCGTTCTTTCTCAATTAGGCAACTTTTTGGCTCGGAGAATGCTGTAGATAAAGAATGGTTAAATATGTTATTTGCAGGGGCGAAAAATATAGAAAGTCGCCATGCAGTATTTTCATTTTTGGCTGGATTTTGGCGACAGAATTATAGTAGTTATTTGGCTTGCATCAATCAGCCCACACTGATCATTTTAGGAGAAACTGCATCGAGTATTAGCAAAGAAGGGAAACAAGAAACACCAGATGAACGCTTGGCTGATTATCTGGGCTGTTTACCTGAAGCTAGGGGTATTAAAATACCGGGGCGGAATGTTTTACCCTATGAATCAACAGGGGAGTTTGTAGAGGCGATCGCCCCATTTATTACTCAGTTAGAAGCTGTAAAATCTTGATCTGATGCTTTTTTACTCTAATTTTAACTGAACAGGAATGCCTTGTAAATATCTGTGAAAACCTTTTTGTTAAGGATAAGACAGGATAAATCCTGTTGAGTCACGTTTCATCCCCTCTCTTAAGAGTAGGGGTGATCACGCTCCCACTATGTTTTGATACTTTCAGCCGGCGAATCAACTGGTGTCTGGGTTACTTCTTCAAATACAGTCAAGTCAAACCAAAAAGTAGTACCCACACCCACCTCACTCACCAGATGCATTTGACTATGATGCCGTTCTATGATGTTCCTAACAATAGATAAACCCAAACCAGTACCTTCTAAAGTGTGAACACGATTTTCCACACGGAAGAAACGGTCAAAAATCGCCTGTTGGTCTTCAGGGGCAATACCGATACCAGTATCCGAGACTTCCACCCGGACATGAGAACCCCGAATGTGTGAGTCAGGGTTTGTGTCCAGTTGGTAGGCGCGAATTGCTACCTGACCACCCGGCTGAGAGAATTTGAGAGAATTACCCACTAAATTAGCTAACACTTGTAACAGTAAATCATAATTGCCCACAACTAAGGGCAAATCAGGGTCGATTTCCTGAATTAATTCAATAGCCTTGTCTTTAGCATTAAGTTCATAGGTCCGCAGGGTTTGTTCAATAGCTTGTGCTAAATCCACACCATTAAAGTTGTAGGTACGTCCAGATTCCAGTTTAGACAAGTCCAAAACATCATTAACTAAACGGGTAAGTCTATCAGTTTCATTATTAACAGTTTGTAAAAAATCCTGTCTTTGTTCCACACTCAACTCTTCGCCATACTCATGCAAAGTTTCAATAAAAGATTTGATATTAAATAGAGGCGTGCGTAATTCGTGAGAAACATTACTAATAAATTGGCTTTTTGCCTCATTCAGTTCTACCTCACGGGTGATATCCTGGACAGTGATGGCAATACCTTTGATGCTCTCCCGTTGGAGATTGAGTACAGTAGTCAAAAGAATGCGGATAGTGCGCTTAGTGGCTTGATTCAAATGAATACGGAACTCGGCGCTGTCACATTCACCCGCCGCCATTTCATACAAAGGACGGGTAATTTCCATCTGCACTGCTGAGGGTAAATGATGTAAAACATTACCCCCTTCAACTTCTATCCCTTCCCAGCCAAAAATCCGTCGGGCTGTGGGGTTAACTAAAATCACCTGCATACTGTTATCAATCAAGACAGCACCATCAGCAATGGTAGAAACCAGGGTTTCCAGCTTGGCTTTTTCTGCTGTTAATTCCTCAATATTTTGCTCCTCATAGCGTTCTAGACGTTCAGCCATTTCATTAAAGCTGAGAATTACCTCTCCGAGTTCCCCGCCTAAAGGTAAGTTAATGCGCTGCTTGAAATTACCAGCCGCAATTTGTTTAACCCCTACTAATAGTTCTTTAATGGGCTTGGTAATGGTCAAAGCATTAATAACTCCTGCCAAAATCACCATCACCCAAATCGTGATAAAAACCGCAATGGTCACATCACGGGTGAAATTAGTAGAAATAACTGCGGTTTGGTTGGGGTTGATGCCTATGGCTAAGACCCCCTGGTGTTTTTGATCGACAATTAGGGGAATAAATACATCCGTGACTACTCCATCCGGGGTTATATGTTGCCGCACCATGGGCTCTTTCCGCTCATTGGTGTAATCTTCTGGTAGTTGTATCCGTCGTTCAATGGTGAGGGAGTTTTCTACCTCTTCCAAAAAAGGAATGCCAAAAAATATTTTCCCAGTTTCATCGGCGTAGAGCATATAACGCACACTAGAGGTGCTGCTGTAGAAGCGTTGGGAAAATTGCTGGGCTTCAGTGAATTTGTGGTCAGCGATGAGGGGAGCAACGTTAGCAGCAAGGAGTAGTCCTAGATCACGACCAAAGCGGGTGTCATTCATGCGCGCATCTTGCTGAATTGTATTCACAGCCCAGAATGTGAGGCCACTCATGACTAAGGACACAACTAAGGTGGCCACAGCCAAGAGTTTGGTCTGGAGGGTGAACTCTGACCACCAGTTAGCAATTGCTTCTTGGATTGTTTTTAATGGAGCCAGCATTGTAAATCAAGTTGTTAGTAGTTTTGGTTATTTAACCCCAACCACTAAAAAATTAACAGTGAATTTGATCAAGATGTTAATTGCAAGATGAGGTTAGGTCAGACATACCAAGTTTCCAGGTGAGGAAATTAAATATAGCAGAGGTTTATTGACCGTGCTACATGGGTAACTTCCATTGACCTGAATTATTTTGCTCTAGGAGCTAGTCTTGATTTAATACTAACAGTAGTTGCTCTCAAGGATGGGGACGGGGACGACGGAAATACTCACAGTTGCTGGCTTGATCAGATACGCGGTATCTATGATACCGCCTGATGTTTTTTCTAGTTGAGGACTCGATGACCGATATCTTGGCGGTAATATACCCCCTGAAATTGGATTGATTTGATTCCAGTGTATGCTTGAGCGATCGCTTGCTGAAAATTTTCGCCGATGCCAGTTACATTTAATACTCGTCCCCCATCTGTGACGATTTCTTGTTGCTGGTTTAATTTTGTACCTGCATGAAATACGGTTACTCCTGGGGCTTCAGCCTCTTTAATTCCCGTAATCACTTTACCTGTGTCGTATTTCCCAGGATAACCCCCTGAAGCAGCGACCACAGTAGCCGCAGACCCTGGTTTCCAAGCTATGGGGGGCATTTCCCCTAAACGCTGCTGTACACAGGCCAAAATCAATTCCTCTAGGGGTGTTTCTAACAGTGGCAAAATTACCTGAGTTTCCGGGTCACCAAAGCGACAGTTAAATTCTAACACTTTGAAGTCGCCATCGGGGGCGATCATCAAGCCTGCATACAGCACCCCCCGATAGTCAATACCTCTAGATTTTAAACCGGCGATCGCTCTTTCTAACACTTCAGTTTGAATGCGTGCCATTAACTGGGCTGTAGCAATGGGTGCGGGGGCGTAAGCTCCCATCCCGCCGGTATTTTCCCCTGTATCGCCGTTTCCAATGCGCTTATGGTCTTGAGCGGGGAGCAAGGGGCGAATAGTTAAACCATCAGTCAGGGCTAAAACTGATACCTCTTCCCCAATCAAGCATTCTTCCACTACTACAAAATTACCAGCACTGCCAAACTGTCCGGCAAAAATTGCCTCAATGGCACTTTCCGCCTGTTCTCTGGTTGTGGCGACTATTACCCCTTTACCGGCCGCTAAACCGTCGGCTTTAATAACTATAGGTATTCCCTGGGATTTTACATAGGATTTAGCTGCTGTGGCTTCAGTAAATACCGCAGCCTTGGCTGTGGGAATCCCCGCCTCTTGCATTAAGGCTTTAGCCCAAGCTTTACTAGCTTCTATTTGCGCCCCAGCTTTGACTGGACCAAATACCATGAGTCCTTGACTTTGCAGGTAATCTGTAATTCCCATTGCTAGAGGTACTTCTGGCCCCACTACCACCAAGGAAAAGCCATTTTCTAGGGCGTATCGGCTCATCCCCTCAAAATCATCTACAGCCAAGGGTAGGTTCTGACAACGTTCTAGGGTAGCAGTTCCCCCGTTTCCTGGTACACAAACAACTTGCTCAATTTGCGCAGATTGTAACAGTTTCCAAGCCAGGGCGTGTTCTCGCCCTCCATTACCAACAACTAAAACTTTCACTGAACCTTCTGACCAGAAGTGACAACTGCTTTGACAATATCACGAGTTCTGATCCCAAAATCAACTAGTTGTCTGAAGCAAGAATCCCCCACTACGGAGTGTCAATTGGCTAATCTAATCACTTCCCGAAGAGTGCATTGATTGAGAGTCAGTCGAAGGAGATGGTACTGAAATGGGATTCAAGGTAGATATAACAATAGCCACTAGGGTAATCAAAGCCATAATTAGAAAAATGGCATCTGTGGCTTGCACTAAATTAGGCACAGGTAAGGACGTCACATCTACGGTTACCGTAGGTATTTCACTATTACTTATGTTATTCAAACTGGGTAAAAGTTCAGAACCGCTAAAACTAAACACTGAAAAAAGCAGTCCAAACATGGATGTTCCAATGACGATTCCTAGCATTCTTGACAATGCGAGCATTCCAGAGGCTACGCCTAATTGTGCCTGTTGTACCGCATCCATGACGATCTTACTAAGGGGAATAACGTACATTATTAATCCTAATTCTATTAAAATACCCCTGACACAAAAGCCGAAGGCGGTGGAATTTAACTGAAGTGTACTCCCAGCAATACATCCGATTAAAAGAAATCCTAGCCCCACAAAAGCAATGCTGCGCCCCCCGAAACGATCAGCAAGGGAACCCGACAGAGGTGAAATCCCCACAGATGCTAGGGGTAAAACAGTTAAGATAAAGCCCGCTTTATCAGGAGAATATTTTAAACCCAGTTCCAGGTACAGCGGAAATAAAAGTTGAATCAGCCCCACAATAATGTATATCATCATAAATAATAATAAGTTGATATTGAGTGGAGGGACGATTAAAAGTTTTAGATCCAGAATAGGATAGTCGATGTGGGATTCAATATATAAAAAGTACAGTAAGCCCACCATACTTAATCCAAGTAAGATCACTACCATGGGACTCATGTAGCTAAAATTTTGTAATTGAGTTGCGCCTAAAACAAAGCTACCGATGGTTATCGTAATTAAGAATAACCCCATAAAATCTAACTGTTTCTCAGTCCCTGCCGACATCCCTTGAGGGACAAAGTACGCAATCATCATACCCGCTGCTAACCCAATGGGAACATTGATCCAGAATAAAAAACGCCAATCCCAAAGACTCATTAATAATCCCCCTAGTCCTGGACCGATGGCTAAACCAAGGGAAGACAGTCCGGTAACCCAACCAAGGGCTTGTCCTCTTTCTTCTGGCGGAAACATTTCCGTAACCATCGCATTTCGTAAAGCCCAGATTAACACTGCTCCTAGACCCTGTAAGCCTCGAAAAGCAATCAATATTGAAATATTAGTGGCTAATCCACACAGAAAAGAACTGATGGTAAATAGCCCTAATCCTATTAGGAATAATTGTTTTTTATCATAGATATCTCCCAGTTTGGCGACGCCTAAAACCATCGTCGTTAACATTAGTGTATAAATTAGTATCACCCATTGAACGGTCATGAAGGTGGCATGGAACTGTTGCATGAGTATAGGAAGGATGGCACCAACAATATAAAATTCTGCCGAAATCATAAATGCACTGGTACCAATGCCAACAATTGCCCATTGTTTTTGGGTAGGAGTGGTAAAATTTTTCACGGTTTATTTTAGTCAAGATGGGAGGATGTTTTAAAACTGAGGATTAATGTACCAGATATTGTTTTACCCCTGCATAACCCTGCCCTTGGTAAGGGGGGATTAAGGGGGGTGAAAATGTGATCAAAATTACGGATTAAAACTTATCAAGCAACCTGTGGGAGAGACAAAAAGAGGACGGTTAAAAGGAATATCGCTGTTATTCACAGTCCTAAAATATCTCTCAGGGTCAGGGTTTCTTTGGGCAAAATACCAAATTTTTGCTGTTTAATATCCAATGTTTCTGGATTGACGTAAGTTCCAAAAATACGATCGCAAAAGGTAAACAGATCGCCTAAATTTTTCCTTTGTAAATCAATATTGCTGGAGTGATGCACCATATGATAGCGCGGGGTAACTAAAACCCATTCCACATATTTCATCCAAGGTTGCCATTGAATGTTGCTATGAACAAAGAACGTAAAAAAGCTATAAGCTGTCACGAAGATTAACGTCAGATCTAGGGGTATCCCTAGGAGTACAAAACCAATGAGATCCCACTTGGCAATAAACTTAGCAACGAGAGAATTTTTGTTTCCTTTTAGCCAATACATTTGATCCTGCATATGGTGCCACTTATGGGATCTCCAAAATGTCATGTTGTGGTGCATTGCCAGATGATAACTATAAGCAATTAAATCTTTTAATAGGATGGCTAAAATAATCCTCAACCACAGGGGACTATGCAGTACCATATGCCAAAGGTGTATGTGTTGCCCCCAGCCCGATACAGGCAAGATATAGTGATGCTCAATGTAGCCATATATTTGAGCGGAAAGAACAATAAAAACCAGGATAATGGGTAGTTCTTTCAAATCCTGAAAAATCGTTTCCAGGTCAATTTGGCGAAGGGGCTGACCGAATTCCCAGATCCAAAGGATTACACCGGAAGTAATGATAATTAAGATGGGGAAAATAAATAAGTATATATACGGTTGTACAAGGTATATTAATTTTGCCAGCCAAACACCTGCAAATGAAATATTGCTCGTAGAAAAACCAAAAGCTTGATCAAGATATAACATGGTCTGGTATCTCCAGTAAAAAACCTTAAAAACTGGGGATGAAAAAATGCCATCAACAGTTAAGTGAAGAACAGGGACATACTAGATTTATACTTCTGCTAATGCCAGAATTTCTGAGGTGCTTAACACTCGGTTTTCAAGACGAGCCGTTGTTAGGATCTGATCGATGGTTTCATCAGTGAGGGTTACACCCCAGTGACGCATTAACAATTTAACATTGGCACGACCGCTAAACGGTCCGACTTGAATGTCATAATTGAGGCCAAACAAGTGGGGATTAACTCCAGAATAAATGCATGCGGCTAAATCCTGATTATCATAGGTTTCAGCCTTCAGCATCGCGGAGGCATGAACTCCCATTTGAGTGGTAAAACTATGCTCACCAAACACAGGATATTTGTCGGGTATGGTTAGGTTGCACCGTTGAGCTAGTTCCCAACAATACTGTTTGAGGGGGATCAAAAATTTCTGATTCCAAAGCCCTTGTAAGTGTAGATTAATCATCACCAAATCTAGAGCAGCATTCCCAGAGCGTTCTCCAATACCGAGCATTGTTCCCTGAATACAATCAGCCCCAGCCTCGATAGCAGCTAGGGAATTAGCTAGGGCTAAACCGCGATCATTATGACCATGAAAATCAAGGCGAACGGGGCTATTGTTAGCATCCAAAAAATGTCGAAGATGCTGAATCAACTTGCGTGTACCCGAAGGCGTTAAACAGCCCACCGTGTCACAAACGGTAATTTCTGTTGCTCCCTCTTCCACCGCAACCCGACACAAATGTTCAACAGTCTGGGGCTCAGATCGTGAAGTATCCTCCGGTGAAAAATTAACCGGTAATCCCAATTTGTGGGCAAGCTTTACCCCAAACCGGATTAATTCTTCTAACTCATGGATATCCCATTGATCTACAAAGCGACGAATGGGAGAACAGGGTACAAATAAGTGGGCTACAACAGCACAACCGCTCTTTTGACGGATGCGCTCGATGGCTTGAATATCTGCTTCAACCATGCGCCCCAATAGACCAAGTCGAGAGGTTAGTCCTTTGGCTTTAACTCCTTGACACAGGGTTAAAGCCTCTCGATAGGCTATTTCCTGCCCGGGAAAGCCCACCATAATATCTGTAATTCCCGAGGCACTGGCCAGTTTTAATAATTCCAGCTTTTCCTCTAGGCATGGTAGTCGGGTAACTCCTCCTTCTAAACCATCTCGCAAGGTTTCATCGCAGAGAGTAATCGTTTTTGATGTGGTTTTGGTTGGTATATTCCAGTTATAAACTAAGTCACTAAGTTGTGGCATTTTTATGAATTTTTATTCCTTGACTTAAAATTACAGCGGTTTTCACAAAAACGACGAACTATCAGTTATTTGCTAAACATTAATTAGTGCTTTCGATTCAGAGAATTCCCGAACTCCTTCTACCAATAAGGACATTCCTTTCTTAAAGTTATCTGTATTCCGAGCTAAGGCAATGCGTAGATATTTTCCACCTTGCTCTGGGTTGTCCCAATAAAATAATGTCCCCGGTAAGATGTGAACTTTTTTACGTATTTGTAAAAATTCTTGTAGGTCTGTAGCTTGGACATGAGGAGATTTAATTTCACACCACGCTACGCTAGTTTTAGTAAGGTTAGGTACTAAGTCTATGATTTGACCTTTCAACAATGTTTCAAGGGTTGAACGATTTTGTTCTATGGGATCTCGAATCTGAGAAAAGTTACTGCAAAATGAGGCGGTAATATACGTAGTAATGAAATTGAGGACAAACGGAGAAACACTAAGTAAATAGCCGTTGTATATTTCATACATCCCATCATATAAATCCGGTGACATTTTTACTATCGATACCTTGATTCCTTGAGTGGGAAAAAATTTACCTGTATCTTCAATCACTATGTAACTGATTCCTGAGTTCTCTAAAACATCATAAGTGTCGTATAAGCTAATTTGAGAATCTAGCAATAAAAATGGGGCAAAACAATGATCGAAAATTAGTAGCTTGTCCTGATCCTTACAAAATCTAATAATTTCATTAAATGCGTGTCTATTGTGATCGCCTAAGGTTGTAAATCCAGTAGGATTATTGGGATCCACAAGGAAGATAGCATCGGTTTTAACATGGTATAGCAGGTTATCGTAAATTCTTGAACTGTCGTACAGCACTTCCTCAGGTAAGGCAGAAACTTTAACATTTTGATTCCTCAATACCTGAAATATACTATCAAAGCAAGGTTCAATTAAACTAACACTTAAATGGTGATTTGACAAATAATTGGCAACATGAAGAATGGCTATGGAGGCTGCATAGTGCAGCATAATATTACCGGAATTGAGACCACTACTAATCCCGCGAATACCATAAAAAACTTCCAGAAAACGCTCCTCAAAGATTTGCTGTTTATTTTTCTCAGTCTCTAGCCACAGTCTCGGAAGTTGATCAATAGTTGGTATCTGATAAACGGTTTGAGAAATTTGATTAAAAGCATTAGTGTAATTAAATTCCTGTTCTAATGCCAATTTCTCATGTTGAGTTAAATTGGTGTACTTTAGCATTATTACTTTATCTCTTTATATCACAAATTGATTTAAAGGCAAGAAATTTATTTTTTTTACTTCCTGTGGTTTTTGACTAGTTGTTGGTACTGTAATATGATTTGGTTATTACCGAAAATTTATTAATATTTTTTTTAGCTTTAAGAGGATGTTTTAAAAGTTTTAGGCAGTGCAAATTAAAGCAAGTCGCCTACCCATTAAATTTTCCTAGTATAATCTGCCAATCAAGATATAGCAATCCTATTTTAGTTTTGAACAAATTCCGTACATCTGGAGGGTGGTAAAATCAAAGGTAGTGTGTCGAATAAACCACAGGACTTGCGCAAAACAGAACGAAAGTAGGGGTAATTCATGAATCACCCCTACATCAGAACCAGGTTTTTAGTCCAATCTTGCGTAAGTCCTAAACCACTTAAACATTCACTTCAAATGAGAAAATGTTGGAACCAAAGCACAGAAAAGTCGCACCCATGTTTTGGCTTGCAACCAAATATCTTCTATGGGATTCTGTTCTGGGCAATTAGGAGCAAAGCGAACGCAGTGTATTTTCCATTGATCGGGTGCTAAACCTTGATTAAAGCCTTTTTCAGGCTCATGAAGTACACACCAATTCCCTATTCCCTGTTCCCTGTTCCCTCAAACTCAAAAAAATTTGTACCTCACGAGCATGGGAAATGCTATAACCTCTTCCAAGAATCCTCAAATCTGTTTGGAACGGTCACAAGTAGCACCATCCCAAAAAATTAGCAATCGTTGGTTAGGAGATTCATTCTTGTTGGACACCATGTGGACGGAAGAAGACATCGGTTACTGCTGTATAACTATACTCACAGCAATAGCAGTGGCATTACCCAAAGATGTTTTTGCACTGGCTATTGAAGTAGCAATAGCTAATTTGCCATCACCACTAATAGCTTCGGATTGCGCTATGGCCAAGGCATCACCCAGGATTGTTTCTGCCTCAGCGAGGGAGGACGCAACTGCCTTTTGATCACTCTCAGCAGTTGAACTAGAAAGAGCGTTAGCATTCCCCACCAAAGATATAGCTCGAGCAATGGATTGAGACAAGGCACTTCTTCTGCGCCCACCAATCGCGCGAGAGTTAGCAACGGCTGAAGCTTCCCCCAATGCGGTTTCTGCAGTGGCTATGGAGCTTGAAAATGCTTGGTTTTGTCTGAGAGAACGACGAGTTTGTCGTTCTGATCGTTCTGGTCGTTCTGATCGTTCTGGTCGTTCTGGTCGTTCTGGTCGTTCTCGTCGTTCTCGTCGTTGAGCAATCAAGATATGGGTGTCACTCAATCTATTTAGCTGGGTTGTTTCTTCAAGATAATCTGTGCTGGCAAATGTGGCATTTGAGACAGCCAACACGGAACTAATAGCTAATACAGTTGATATTTTAGAAAATATATTCATGGTTTTTACCGTTTGATTTTTACTTGATATAGGCTTTTTTCAGCAAATGATCCCATGGAGTTGACAACTATTCCACACTAAGATTGAGAACATAGTTCAAAATCCCACTGCCACTGGTTTGCTGATTCACATTCACACCGTTGCCTCTAAATGCTACACTGACCGAAGATGATTTAGGAAAATAACGAGCAGAGATTCTTACTCCGTGTTCTCCATTTGAAAGATAGGGTGACAAATTAATTTGGAATCTTCTACCACGAATTTGTTGAATAACTTTGCCGTTATGTATGATATAACCTTGTAATTGCAATCCTGAAGTATGAATACTGAGGATATGTGGTTGTTTCAGATTGGCTTGACTGAGATGAACACTACTTTCTTGATAATCGGATAACCTTTGAAAAATTCCTTGATTAATAGCCCTAATCTGACTCATATCGCCAATATTATGATAGTAAAGCATATCACTTTGGTGATTATTGAGCATGGCTGGGTATTCTCTATTTTCTCCAACTATTAAAGCTGTCAATGCTATAAAAAACTGTAAATTTTTCATAACTATTCAGACCCAAAAATTAATATTTACAGTTAATTGACAGTTTGTGCAGCTATGGGATTGACATAAACCCGTTGACTAATTTGAGAGATATCTACTGAATAGGTTTAGCAATATCTCCCACTTGCAATTTTTCTCCGCGAGTAATTTCAGTAATTTTGCCAATACTAGATATGGAATCTACATCCAGTAGTTCAACTGTTCCGACTGGCTTAGTAATATTGCGAATGACTTTACCAGTTTTAGGGTCTTTAACTTGTCTAGTTACTCTTTCAATGGATAGCTTCATTCCTACTCGATAACCATCTGATATTCCTTTGTTTAAAATCACACTACCTTCTGTGACGTCGGCTACATCTGCATAAACATTTGGTAAAGGTCTCAATGCGGCTAAATTAGTTGATTCACTATCTAATTTCCTAACTATTTCACTGACAGCTTCTTTAGCAGCGGTTGCCAGCAATTTTGCCTGATTATTGGTTGTGGGACCTGTTGTAAACGGTCCACCACTTACCCTAGTATTTGACTGACTATCTGTACCATGACCTTCTGCAACAAAAATTACTTCAGATGTACTGGTATTAACTAGGCGAACATTCAATTGGACATTAGCTTCTGTAGTATTTTTTACATATTCTACTTCTCCTAATACTTCTTGTAAATTTTCTCCTAATGGTATTTTGGGTACTGTTATTTTATAACGATCTTCTTGTTCTGAAAGGTCAAACCGAGTTGCAGCCCCAAGTAAAACCATTTCTACACCTAATGTTTTACCAATTTGAGCAGCAGTGGTTACATCAATTGTTTGAGAACTGCCAATATTTTGTTCGGCGAGAACAGCATCTACTCGGCTGCGTTCAATCACAATAAAATTACCATTTTTGACTAACTGATCTACCAGGATGTTACTCATACCCCTGGCTCCGTCTAGCACAATTGATGGTAGGTTAGGTTTACTCAGACTGGTGAAATCAAAGTCAATAACAGCAATTCTAATTTTCTCTTTACCCGACGATTTCAGGTTACCTGAGTAATTATTGCCATAAAAAAGATTTTGGTTTTCATGGGGATTAGCGAGTTTTGCCTCAAAATTTCCCCAACTCATCATCAAATAAGAGGTCATTAGAGGTAAACACCAACTATACATTACGAGATTAGTGCCTATGGAGTTAGTCTGATTCATATAATGTATTGATCTTTATCTATGGTTTATACAGATATATTTTCACTGCTATTGTCAACTTTTAGTACTAGCTTGAGCTAATCCTACAGCTTCATTAGCTTTGACGACGGCTTGAGCTATGGCGCGCACAACACCAGCATCTGCTATAGATGTAGCTTGAGCTTCATCCATAAATCCGACTGCTTGAGACATTGCTGTAGCCACTTGATAGTTGTCTCCCTTGCGAACGGCACTTTCAGCAATAGCCATGGATCTTTGGGCTTGTCGCAGCTTCGGTAAAATAATATCTCTGTATTCTGATGGGACGTTAACTGGTACTCTTCTTGACTGTGTTTCAACTACAGTGACTGCCCGATCTAATACTTTCACCGCCACAGCAACGGCAACACTGACGGATATCTTCTCTTGAGTGATTAAAGAATTGGAGTTATTTAATACATTGCCATTAGTTAACTCCTGGGGAGGAAATGATAATGATAATGCCTGACCTGAAAAAAATATTAGCAAGCCGGTTGTCAAGGGGATTACTTGACTAAGGTGATGATTTTTCATAATCTTTACTTCTTCATGATCGTTGTTTGACAAGCGGTTTCCATGTATGGTGACATCAGGATTAATATGGGCATTTGAGTAGTTAAAGAAATCTGAAATAACTATGATTGGGAAATAGAGAGGGTGAGTCAACGCACCCTCCTTTGTCCTCAGTTGTGTGACTAATGATTGTTATTCAGCATAACTCTGAGCAATAGCAGTAGCGTTACCCACGGATGTGTATGCACTGCTTAATGCTCTGGCAATAGCTGGTTTACCAGGTCCGCTAATAGCCTCTGATTGGGCTATTGACAAGGCATCACCAAGGAGTGTTGTTGCTTGGGATAGAGAGTTAGCAACTGCCCGATGATCGCTAATAGCTGTTGAACTAGAAAGAGCGCTGGCATTCCCTAGCAAAGATATAGCTTGACTAATCGATTCAGCTAAAGCACTTTTCTTCGGTCCACCAATAGCTTGTGATTGAGCAGCTGAAGTAGCGTTTCCTAAGGCAGTTTCTGCAGAGGCAATGGACTGGGAAAATGCTCGGTTTTGTCTCAGAGAAGTATTTTGTCGACTTTGACCTTGAGCAACCAAGATATTGCTTTTCATCAATCTTACTTCTCCAGTATTATGTGTGCCTGCAAACGTGGCACTAGACAAGGCGAACACTGACCCGATAGCTAAGATAGCTGATGTTCTAGAAAGTATGCTTTTCATTATTATTATTAGTGATTGATTTGTAATTATTGACACTCCACGCTGCAAGAAGCCTGGGGATTCTTGCTTCACGGGGACTCCAATGAATTTACCCGCGCTAACGCGCCGATTACCTGGCAACTACGAGACTGATACCAGTCTTTA
Organism: uncultured Nodularia sp.; assembly: GCA_903911355.1. Lineage (GTDB taxonomy): Bacteria > Cyanobacteriota > Cyanobacteriia > Cyanobacteriales > Nostocaceae > Anabaenopsis > Anabaenopsis arnoldii. Next base: position 28,817 of record CAIWDD010000011.1, read on the forward strand.
CGCTCCGCCAAACCATGATTGTAAACCGGTCGATGGGTTTCTAGCCATTCTTCAAATATTGCTATTTGTTTTTGATTTGGTTTGAAGCTCTCACTTCAGGACGCCCTTATACATAGATGTTGAGCGTTTGCTTTCCTGCTATCTAAAGTAGTAACGTGAGGTGCAAGTCCAAATCTTGTCGGAATAGATGCTCAATCAAAAACTCATATAGATGCCTCGATCATTTCCTGAAGGGACTGTATCATATTTATTATGTAATCACAACTACTTGTTATATTTAGTTCATTTTTTTTAATGTATTTTATTTGACTGATTTATATAATTTATACAAACAAAATGCCAAGAAATTTACTATCAAATTCGTATAATTTTGTCATCTATCTAAAGATAGATAATTTATTATTAAGCGAAGTAAATGTGATTATTGATAGTAGTGTATCTAATGCTAAACGAGAAGAATTAAAGTTGTTTAATAAGTGTTGATATGTAATTTTAATCACTAGCTGGGCAATATCCCCGACTTCTACGAAAATTTATAACTACCTGACAATATCATAGTCAGAAGTCGGGGATATGAGTAACTAATAAAAGCGATCGCACTGGCTTTTTGTCGGTCAACCGTCAACAGTCATAGAAGTTATAATCAAATCAAGCTATACATAAACTTTTATGACTAAATGGTTTAATACTGCAGGCCCTTGTAAGCCAAATATCCACTATACCCTACCCACCAATGAACGGTTACCAGAGTTAAAACGCCTGATTGAGCAAGAGAATTACTTTGTCATCCATGCACCCAGACAAACCGGGAATTACCTAACACACCGGAAGACGATCGCCGTTATCTGTTAGATTTAGGTTTAGTGATTCGCAGTAAAGAAGGTGGGTTAAAGGTAGCTAACCCCATCTATCAAGAGGTCATCCCCAAGGTGTTATCCCAGGGAACTCAAGATAGTTTA
>CAIWDD010000012.1 GCA_903911355.1 uncultured Nodularia sp.
CGGATCTTTCTTAACATTCGTGAGAGCGATCGCTCGCAAACCCCCAAACCTTAATCCTCCGTTGATGATTCTCAATAAAATAAGGGTTTTATCAAGAATAATAAGGTACATTTTGTCAAGAGTAGGGAAATTTTCAAGCGCTGAAACCATTGCCACATAAATGTTTCAAGATTGTTAAGAAAGATGTGAGTAATGAATAGCCTTGTAAGGGGAGGGGACTGGATTTTATTGTTTCGGTGCGTTCCCCATTCCCCATTCCCTGCTCCCTGCTCCGGTGTTCCCTGTTCCCTAATATAAAAATTACCTGTTTAATACTTTCCAAACATCCTCTTAGACTATGAATCTCCCTGGGATGAACTGGAAGTTAACCCTAATCCCTTTGCGGTGATTGTCATGGCCCATTTAAAAACCAAAGCCACCACTGGGAACCCTCCAGACCGGGAAGCATGGAAATGGCGAATTATTAGGGGATTGTACGAGCGGGGATTAACTAAGACAGATGTCATCAAGCTATTTAAGATTATTGATACAATGATGACATTGCCCAAGGAGTTACAAACAGGATTGGTAAGGAAAATCAGGAGCTTCGAGGAGGAGAAAAAAATGCCTTTAATCAGTCCCATGGCTTTAGCTGAGTTAATTTTGGCGTTGACTTTCCCGTCCATTATTCATAGATTAAGTAACAAAATTACCCAGTATACTAATATTACCCATGTAATCTGTCAATTAGCTCCAACCTTGGGCAGTAGTGTGGTATAAGTGGAGTCATCTACTTAACTGAACATTAAAAACCAGTTAACTTATCCTTAATAGGATGTGACGTTATGAGAGTATATGATGTTGTAGCCACATAAATTTAATTTTTCTTAATTTTTCAATGTGAATATTAGCTCTTATTAACAGGATAAATCTGACTAACGTTAACAGGGAAACTACAAAATGTCTGAAAAATACAGGGTGAAAAAACTTAGGAGAGGTTTAATAACCAAAGGGCAGGAAAAATCTGGAAAACTAATAGGTATGTGGTCATCATGGTATCTGATGGTGGTGGAATCAGTACCATTTTTGATAGCTGTGGCTGTATTTTTAAGCGTTGTCAGTTTAAAAAGTCCTGTGCTGCTGTTTTGTTTGCTCCTGGGAAGTTTACTAGGAATAGTCATCCAGCTTGGACAGAGAGTAAATTTAGCAAAGCCCAGGGTTGTGTTCTGTCAAATCCTAGCAGTATCCCTGGTTCTGAGTTTATTTTGGCTAGATTACTTTGCATTTCCCGCACAGGCGCAATTTTTTGGCAAAGCAGAGAGTTTTTTCCGCAATACTTTAACACAAGGTACGGAAACCAATGGTAATACCCAAACTGCAGTCAGCCTCATATTTAACGTTTTACGAGCAATTTATTTACTGTATATTGCAGTTTCTTTAGTTGGTGTAATTAACGCCGTTAGGAAAGATGAAGATTGGCAAAGTATAGCCAGGGTTCCCTTATTAGTAGTAGTTGCGGTCACAGTTGCTGATGTGCTGACAGGGTTTGTAGTTGGTGATTGAGTAACTAAAGTATGTCTGAACAAACAGATAGAGAATTTCGCCCTGTAAATCAAATCCTGGGATCCCAACCTTCATTAGGTCCAATTCCTGCAGATCAAATATTTCCCTGGTTGGTGATTATTCTCGCTGCTTACTTAATTGTAAATGGAGTTTTTGGGGGAATATTTGCAGATGATTTTCAAAGATGGTTATGGACAGCATTAATTGCGGGTTGGGGAATAGCAACCTGGTGGATCTTAAGTGGTGGTAGGAGTTGGCGATTTTTAAGCAAATTCATAGGAGTTCCCACTTGGACAAGAGGCTTTGCTCGTTATTACAGCTTGTTAGAAGTTAACCATGAAGCAGAAAATCGGCAAACAAAGCATAAAGGTCGGCGGTCAAGAAAGTAGATTAACACCATTTGAGGATGCTTTACATTTAGCTTCCATGTTACGCATTTCCCTGGATGGTCGTGATCTAGGGGCTTATATTTTAAACAAAGACACTCAGAAAGATAAATTTTGCTTTGTTTTTGGGTTTGAATGTCGGGGAATTCATACTACATTAAGAGACGAGCAAATAGAGACAATTTTTAATAATATAGAATCCGGTTTAAAAGATATTCCTGAAGGGGAAAAGATGACCTTACACATGGGGTCATTTAGTTCAGATAAACAAAGACAAATAGAACTATCTCACTTAGTCAAGCAGACACCATCACGGGATATTAAGTATTTATTGACATCGGAAAGAGCCAGAACTCAAGAACTCACTACTGCTGGGATTCGTAAGCCGAAATTTTTGAGGATATATGTAACTTATACCATTGAACCGAATACGAAATATACAGATGATTGGATAGAGAAACTATTAGCTAAAGCTGAACTATGGTGGTTAAACTTTAAAGGCGAGCTTGCGCAAGTGCAAAATGATCGCCTGGAGACTCTGATTATCCAGTCCTATCAACAGGGTTTCTGTCGCTGGGAGCAGTTACTATCTAACAAAATGGGTTTAGATGTTAAACCTTTAAATGCTGATCAACTATGGGAAGAAGTCTGGAAAAGATTTAATGAAACACCACCTATACCCATTCCCCAGTTAGTTCATTTAGATGAAAACGGACTGTATGAGCAGGTTAATTCAGAGTTAAGTAGTAGTCAATTACTTATAGAAAATATCCACAGTACAACTTTACTGATGGAGTCTGGTATACCCTCTGCTGACCGTCGTTGGGTAAATGTGAAAAATCGCTATATTGGAGCGTTGACATTTCTGGAAAAACCGGGAGGGTGGCCGAATAAATTCGCTCAGTTGCGTTATTTGTGGGAATTATTAGCCAGAGAAACTGTCACAGATACAGAGATTTTCTGCGAGTTAACCGCCGCCAACCCGGCTTTAGTGAAGACTACATTACAACGAGTGCTGAAGCAGTCGAATATGACAGCACTTATGGCCCAGGAAAAGAGTAAAACTATTGATGTCAGCGCTCAATTAAAGTTAAAGAAATCCGTAGCAGCCCAAGAACAATTATATGAGGGGGCTATACCAATATATACGAGTATAGCTATTTTTGTACATCGTCCCACCATAGACAAATTAGATGAAGCCACAAGATATATAGAAAACTGCTTTCAAAGACCAGCCCAGGTAATTAGGGAGGTAGAATATGCTTGGAAAATTTGGCTACAATCTTTACCGATAGTTTGGGAGGGGTTGTTAGTTAAACCGTTTAACCGCCGTCAATTATATTTAACCAGTGAAGTACCGGGATTGATGCCTTTAGTATTAACCAAAGCTGGAGATAGTCGAGGGTTTGAGTTAATTGCAGAAGAGGGGGGAACACCCATACATCTGGATTTGTTTAACCAACATAAAAATTTAGCTCTGTTTGCGACTACCCGCGCTGGTAAATCGGTTTTGGTGTCGGGAATTTTAACCCAAGCCTTAGCTTATGATATTCCGGTGGTAGCTTTGGACTTTCCTAAACCAGATGGAACATCTACCTTTACCGACTATACAAGGTTTATGGAGGGGAATGGGGCTTATTTTGATATTGCCAAAGAATCTAATAACTTATTTGAACAGCCTGATTTGCGATCGCTCAGTCCAGAAGCCCAGCGCGATCGCCTGTTAGATTATACTGCTTTTTTAGAGTCAGCATTAATGACCATGGTTTTAGGCTCATCTACCGAAAACCAACTGTTATCCCAAACCGTGCGTTCCCTGCTCAACTTAGCATTAAGAGCATTTTTTGCCGACCCAGGGATTACCCAAAGATATAAACAAGCCATAGCGGGGGGGTTTGGGAGTCAAGAGTGGGAAAAAACCCCCACCTTAAGAGACTTTCTTTATTTCTGTTCACCGGAACATCTGCAATTAAATGCTCTGAGTGGAAGAGTAGATGACGCTCTGAGTCAAATTCAACTGCGGTTAAGATTTTGGCTTTCCAGTCGAGTCGGACAAGCCATTTCTGCACCTTCCAGCTTTCCCACCGACGCACAACTGTTAGTGTTTGCTCTGCGGAACCTCTCCGACAATGAAGACGCTGCTGTATTATCCTTAAGTGCTTATTCTGCAGCTTTGCGCAGGGCGTTAAGTAGTCCAGCTTCCATCTTTTTTATTGACGAAGCGCCGATTTTATTTGAATTTGACCAAATATCTGATTTAGTGGGGAGAATTTGCGCCAATGGTGCAAAAGCGGGAATTAGAGTTATTTTATCAGCCCAAGACCCTGATACCATCGCCAAATCTAAAGCCGCATCCAAAATTTTACAGAACCTATCTACCAGATTAATCGGGAGAATTCAGCCAGTAGCAGTAGATAGTTTTGTCAACATCTTAAAATATCCCCGCAATATTATTTCTCGTAATGCGACAGAAAGCTTTTTCCCTCGTAAAGAAGGAATTTACAGCCAATGGTTATTAGATGACAACGGGATTTATACCTTTTGTCGTTACTATCCAGGTTATGAACAATTAGCAGTGGTTGCTAACAACCCCCAGGAACAAACCGCACGTCAACAAGTAATGGGACAACATGACAATAAATATGAAGCAATTTCGGTATTTGCGCGACAATTAATAGCTGCTCTCCGTGGGGGTTAATCATGTCCAATTTATTCAGGTTAAAAGATATGCACAAAACTACTGTTCTCACCTTGGGCTTTTCCTGGTTATTACTCCTCCCAGCAACAGCACAATTAGGCCAAGTTTGGAGTGAGTTTCAATTTTATTCTGTAGATATGCAAAATTACCTGAGAAATCATCTGACAGAGACCTTAAGACCTTTAGAAATTAGGGGTCAAACTGCTCTCAATAATGCCACAGGAGCCGCGAATATACCTAACCCAATTGATGCGGGTAATAATCTTAACCAAGATATGATATTTAACCCCACAACAGATAGATTTGAAAATAATCCAGTACTACGCAGTAATGGTGTGAACCAGGAAATGAATCGCCTCATTACTAGGGGTTCCATAGAAAGTTATATGGGGAGAGATGGACAAATCCGATTAAAATCTAAGTTACAAAATACTGAAACCACCTTAAATAATATTTCCGAACTTTCCCAAAGTTCCAATAACATCTTTCAAAGACTCGCTGATACTCTCGGCGCATCTGGCGATGCTTTTCTCCCACTGATGACGATACAGAAAGACCAAGCGGGTTTACAGTTACAAGGTATTAGAATCCAACAGGAACAAGCAAAAATCAGCGCTGAAACCCTAGCGCAAAGTATCCTCACCCATCAATCTTTACAATACTCCAATTTAAATTTAGTCAACATTTCCCAGCAGATGGAAGAAATGAATCGTACTCACAGGGTAGACACAGCTACGGAAGCAGCGAGATTTATCCGTAATACTTCTCAAACAGATTTGTTTGGTAGATAATTACTATATGGTTAATGAAAATGCAGGTTTATATTGCGCAAATATTCCCAGAAATTGGCATTAATGAAACTTTTGATAGTGGTGCTGTAACTGCTAGAAGCATGGCTGAAAGTTGGGATAACCAATGGCTAGATTTATTACAAAATAATACAAGTAATAACTTATATGGGGCGTTAACAAACCTGGGTATATTTTTTGCTGTGGGAACGCTATTGTTTTTTATGATGCAATGGCTCAAAGATGTGATCAACAGTGAATATTCCCGTCCTATAAGTGGTTTAATTTGGCCTTTTATAGTGGTGCTGTTTTTAAGTAATACCGGAAATGGTAGCCTACTTTCTAGTTTAACCCTGGGGGTAAGAAACTTGATTAACACAGTCAATCAACAAGTAGTCAGTACAGCAGATGCTGAACAAACTTATCAGCAAGCATTAAATATGAGTTTAGCTGAAGAGGTAGCGGGTTCTTTACTTCGTCCTTGTCAATCGCTCAATGGGGAACAACAAACTCAATGCTTGGCCAGAGCAAGCGACCAAATTGATAACCTGTGGAGGGAATATAGAAACTTATATGGGAATAGAATTTGGATTGAAAGACTAGAAAATCAAGTAATTTCTCTGAAACTTAGGACAGGAAACATATCAGATATTACCTTTAACTCCTTGTTAGGGAATACGGCTCAAACCAGAATTAAAAACTTCTTAATTTCTTTGCAATATGCATTTCAAAACCTGATAGAAGCTACTATGTTACTTGTAGCAGCTTTAGGACCATTAGCCCTAGGCGCATCTTTGCTACCTGTAGGGGGTAAACCGATTTACGCATGGTTGACAGGTTTGTTTGCTGCGGGAATTACTAAAATTTCATTTAATATCATTGCTGCTGTGACTGCAGCAGTAATTATCAATGGACCAGCAGAAAACCCCAATGCTAACCCTGATTTAATGTGGTTTATTATCTTTCTGGGAATTTTAGCGCCAGTATTATCCTTAGCTGTCGCAGGTGCAGGAGGATTTGCGATTTTTAGCGCCATTAATAATAGTACAGCCTTAATCAAAAATAGAATCTAAACATCCCATCGGTGTGCAAATGACAAAACTACTCCGAAAAAGAAAATCTAGTATCAATTTTCTCACAATTTTTGCGATCGCCACCTTCAGCTTACATCTAGCAGTATTATTTTTGTTCATTTTACAAGGGTTAAACATTCGCCAACTTAGTCTGAGAAAACCCCCCAACTTTGTGGAAATGGTTGATGGTCAACCCATAGGCCCTGTGGATGATTTAGCTAGAGACCCCGAAGGGATTCGCCAATTCATCAGTAAAACCATGACATTGATGTTTAATTGGTCAGGAACCCTCCCCCCACAAACCATTACAGAAGCTGCAAAACCCCAACCAGACCCAGGAATACCCATCAGAACCCCCCAAGGAGGTAACCAACGAGTCACTACCAGCAGTTGGGTAGGGAGTTTTGCGATCTCAGAAGATTTTCGTCCAGGTTTTCTAAGTGCGATCGCCCAAATGACCCCACCAGAAGTATTTTCAAACAGTCCTAATCTTATATCAGCAGAATTAGTCATCCAAAGGATTTACCCCCCAGAAACAATAGCTCCGGGGAAGTGGCGAGTAGGGATGATAGCTGACCTAATTCAGACCAGAAAAGATGATGGGAGAAAAGCAGTCACACCCTTTAATAAAGATTTTTTAGTGCGTGCGATCGATTATTTTCCTTACCCCCTAAGAGATAATAGTACGGACATCCAAAAAGCAATTTATAGCCATCGTGCTGACAAACTAGAGATTTACGAAATTCATGATTTTTGTTTAGTGGACAACTCCATTATTGTCAGGGAGGATAAATCAAACCGTTGTAGAAATTAAAGTAACAACTGACTATCTATTTTAAGTAAATTATTCTCAAAATTATCAAGGGAATCAAATATTTATGGAATTAGTCAAACCAGAGAAGAGAAAAAGTAGTATATTACCACTATTAGCGGTGGGAACATTTGGGCTAAATTTATTTAGCTTGCTCTTGATTTTGTTTCATAGTTACATGATTCAAGATTTACAACAGCAACTGACACCCCAAAGTTTAGCCCAACTAGCTGATGGTCGAGCCATTACCTTAGACCCTCAAGAAAGTGATGAAAGACATCCAGAAACAATTCGCCGATTTGTCGGTGAAACCATGACCTTAATGCTTACCTGGTCAGAAAAACAGCCGCCAATCACAGCTTGGGAAATTAGTTCCCAACTCTTAGCTAATAATTTCAGAACCAAGTTTCAGGAGGAAATTACTAAATTAAGTCCCACGGGAAAATTTATCACTAACAAATCTGAATATATATTAGTAGTACAAAGAGTATCTCAACCGGAAAAAATAGGTAATGGTAAATGGAAAGTTGAAATGTTAGCTAATCAATTAAACTTTAGTGGTTCTAATAATCTAGGAACCTCAAATGAGTTCAATAAACAAATTTTAGTCAGAGCCATAGATAAACCGGTAACTTCACTTCCACCCCAAGGGTCATCTTGGGATTTAGCAGCATACCGCTTAGGAGAAGCTAGGCTAGAAATTTACCAGATATGCGACATTACAGACAAAAATTGTTCTTGAAATTAAAACCAACTAAAACACCATGAATACTTATTCAATTCACCCAGAAATTTCTCCACAATATACAGTGGAACCAACCCATGAGCACCATGAACCAGAAATAGACTTGTTAGATTGGGAGTCTAGAATAGCTCAATTGGTGGGTTTTGAAGAAGAGTCACCACAACAAGATTTAACTAGCTTTGAAGCTCACACTATTCCCCCCGAAGAAGTAGAAACCGAGCAGTCACTGTCATCTAATCCCTTTGCTAAGTTAGCCTTAGTAGGTGGTGCTACCTTAGCTGTAGTGGTAGTTGCTGGGGTGTTTTTATCCCAAATTATGAATAGCAGTAATCAAAGACCAAGAAGTAATTTAGCTTCCCCAAGGGTTCCATCACCGGCTATTAGTGAAGCTCCTGAAGTGAATTTAGCACAAGAGGTGGAGATACTCAAGACAAAGTTAGCCCTTGCAGAACAAGTACAGACCGTCAGAGCAGCTCAAGAAAATCTCAGAAATAGACCACCTGCGCGGGTGGAAACTCCACAAGTGAGAGCAAGTACACCTACAATACTGGAGACATCTCCAAATAAAATAGTCAGAGTTGAGCGGACTATTCAAGAACCTGTGTCTCCTTCAGTTCCTATTATTGAACAACCCGCGTCTCCTTCAGTTTCTATCCCACCAATAGCTATGGACTCTACACCCCCACCGATTGTTATCCCAGCAGTATCCCCACCAGACCCCCTGAAGGAATGGACAAGGTTAGCCAAGTTGGGTAGTTATGGTCAGGTAAATACCACCGGTCAATCAAGAGTAAATACAGCTTTATCTGTACCAGAAGTTAATACTGATGCAACGAAGTTGCAACAGGGACAAACACCACCACAACCAGAGATTTTAGTCAGTCAGGCAGAATCACAAAACCCGAAATCTGTCAAGGTAGGAACTAATGCTAAAGCCGTATTAGCAACGGCCATCTTTGGGGAAACTAGTAGAGCTAGAAATAATGACACTCAAGAAGAAGATAATCTATTTGTGGTACAGTTGCAAGAACCACTAAAGTCTATAGATGGTGCGATCGCACTACCTGCTAATACAGAATTATTGGGTGAAATTCGTTCTATTTCCGAACAAGGTCTACTACAGTTAAATTTAGTCAAAATCATCTCAGAAGAGAATGGTGAGTTGATAGAAAGAACCTTACCCAAGAATGCAATTGTACTTCGCGCTCCTCAAGGTAAACCTTTAATAGCAAATCAATATCCCGATCAAGCAGCATCAATAGCAGGGATGGACACAGGTCTATTCATTTTAGGAGGTATTGGTAAAGCTGCGGAATTATTCAATCGTCCTGAAACCGAAGTTTCTATAGAAGGTGGTAGTACCGTCGTTACCAACACCAATAACAGACGCAACATACCAGCTGGAATATTGGAAGGTGGATTAAGGTCAATAGTACCCCAAATATCTCAACGCAATCAACAAGCCATTTCTCAAATGATGCAAAGAACTAATATTTGGTTTATCCCCGCTGGCCAAGAGGTAGAAATATACGTCAATAGAACCGTAAAACTATAATTCGTTATTTCTAATAATAGCAATATTCTGGGTTGGGCATCCTACCGGACTTAATTAACCCCAGTCACCCTAATCGCCGTTTTCCCATTGGTAGCTATGAAACACATTCTCAAATATGCTAATTTTTGGACTCTCACCCCTCTAATTTTCTCAGCTGCCATCTTACTATATGCAGGGCGAACTTTAGCTAATAATGCCGTTTTGCGTTCCCTGTTTTCCTGTCAAGCGCAAGGTTTAGGGGGAGTAGTACCTACTATCAAAGTTTCCTATCAACAAGGGACAAACTTAAACTTTCTCCCAGCAGGGGAAACAATTAAGAAAGTTTGGTTAAACGACCCGTCACAAGTAACAATGGACTTTGATGGTCCGATGTGTATGCAATTGGGAGCAGAACGTAACTTTAATTCCGGGGACTGTAAAAACTCAGCCGCAAATGTCATTCAACTGCGGCGCATTCCCCGGCTCAATATTCCCGGAATACCCAAAACGGATAATACACTTTTAACAGTAATTACCGAAGAAGGAAACAGGAGTAAACTCTATACTTTCAGAATCTTATATCAAGACACTGCTCCTGATTATCACACTTTAGCAATTTATCCCGACCCAGCCCCCAAGGAAATAGCTTGTGTCAGTACATCTAATGAATTAATTTAACCCTTTGACACACCACAAGCTTCTTGGGGTTAAGACCTTTGATAAATCTCAAATTAATCGGGACAGAAGTGTAACTATTTTGTCCCTTTTATTTACTGTAAATTTATAGACAGAGTGGTTTAAGTGTAATAAAATGCCATCAATAACTACATTGAGTAGTTAGTCGGAAAAATGGTGATTAAAAATATGACATTTATCTTAAATTCCGATAATGCTTTTGATTATTTGCTGACACAAGGGTTATTGGATAAGTCCCAACAACCTCCCACTCAGATAGAACCACTCACAGCCAAGAATTTCAACCTATTACTTACCTTTACAGAGCAACACTTGCTGATTAAGCAAGAGCGACTGAATCAAAAAGGTGTAGCAGCTGGTGAGTTTCTCGTTGAGTGGCGCATTCAAGAGTTTTTACAGCGATTTCCAGAACTGGAAAAATACCGTCAATTTTTAGCAGAGGTACTGCACTTTGATGTAGAAAATTCCATTATCGTTTGCAGATATCTGGATGATTACCGGGATTTGATGGATTTCTACAGGACTGAAAAAAGCTTTCCTACTGAAATTGCGATCGCAATTGGTAATCTCTTAGGAACCATCCACCGTGATACTTTTGAGCATCAAGAATATCAAGAATTTTTCACTCAAGATTCTGTGAACTTTGATCTGGTATCAAATTCGATTCTGGGATTTGAACGTGTGGAGCCAGAAATTTTTGGTTTAGTACCCGATGATGGGTTAAAATTCTTTGCCCTTTATCAACGTTATGATAGTTTAGGGCATGCACTAGCAGAATTAGGTAAATCTGTCAAGCCTGCTTGTGTGACTCACAACGACTTGAAACTAAATAATATTTTAGTGCGAAACAACTGGCAAGATGACCATAATCGTCATCTGATCAGGTTAATTGATTGGGAGCGATCGCACTGGGGAGATCCCGCCTTTGACTTAGGGACAATCATCGGGAGTTATGTACAGATTTGGTTAGGTAGTTTAGTTATTAGTAAATCCCTCACCATTGAAGAATCCCTGGGATTAGCGATTACCCCCTTAGAAATGCTGCAACCTTCCATAGCCGCATTAACCCAAGGTTATTTAAGCAGCTTTCCAGAGATTATACAACACCGTCCCGACTACTTACACAGAGTAGTGCAATTTGCCGGATTTGCCTTAATTCAACAAATCCAATCCATGATTCAATACCAAAAATCCTTTAGTAATACAGGAATTGCCATGCTGCAAGTAGCTAAAGCATTATTAACCCGCCCTGTACAATCAATACCGACAATTTTTGGTCATACCTTTAATATTACCGCAGTTTAGCTCATACTTTACCCCTCAACTTATGCTAACTAACAACTTACTAGAAACCCTGGAAGACATCGTTAAAAAAATAGAGATTAAAACTGATTTTTCAGTTCACCATGCCGACTATAAACCCTTAGAATTACCTCTAGAAGTAGTAGAACGGTTTAAAAAAATGCCCAAGCAGATGCAGCAAAAATATTTAAGTTTACAACTGCGAAGTTTTCTGTATGGCATTTATTATAACGGTTCTCTGCGGAGTGTATTGGCGCTAGATACAGAAGAAAATAACTTACCCCAAGACTTAGAGAATAATAGTGTATTAGGCGTGGACTTAGAGGATGTTTTAAAAGGTATGATTAGTGTATCAACTATTGTTTCACCCCACCCTAACCCTCCCCTTGTAAGGGGAGGGAACTGGATTTTATTGTTTTTTGTGCGTTCCCCATTCCCCATTC
>CAIWDD010000013.1 GCA_903911355.1 uncultured Nodularia sp.
CCAAGCTGTTTTTCTATCAAACAGGGTTTGTTGATTGCGTCCTTGTTTCCTATCCTTGACATAACCAAACACCCTAGCGGTAAATAAAGCATAGGCGATGGTTTGAGCATAGATATCAGCAAAGCTGTAATCTTTGTCGTTATCGGAACTGAGTTTTAATGAGGGTAGCAATTCCCGTTGAAAACTCTTGAGTAGATTATGCAAATACCCGGTTTCTAGTTCTTGGTGGTAAACTTCTGGGATGATTTGTTCAATTACCCGCGCTGATTTAGCTAACAGTTGGGCTAATTCCTGGGATGTCTGAATAGGTTCATAAAATACCCACTCTACCAGGGGAACAGGGGTAGAGGTTAAATTATCAACTGCTATGGGTAATTCAGTTTGAGTGAGTCGTTTTAACCTTGCGACTAACTGACTATCATCCCAGTTAAAGGTTTGGATCTGTGTTTGACGTAAACCTCCTTCTGTGGGAAGTATAAATGCTACCCGTCCTGATGCTTGGGAACTAGGTAACAGTAAATACATCACAGGTTGGGCTTCAAATATGCGGTTAGTATAATGACCGTAGATTTCTTGTTGCTGTGCTGGGGATGTGAAAAACTGCTTCGCCTCGGTGTCTGTCATCCCTGTAAGCTGTGGATAAAATCCCACTGCTATGGGGGAGGTTTCCTGAGCTTGTGACTGGTTTTTACCGGGGTGTAAATACCAAAACCGTGAACCCTCTGGGTCAAGTTGTTTAAATGGATATCCTAACAGTTGCTGTAGTGCTTCAACTCGACTATCTGGGTCTTGGTTGTTGATGAGTGGTTGCAACTGTTGTGATATAGCATTCATGGTGCTGTAGGGTAAGTGTTGATACGGGAGCAATCAGGGTAAAGGATTTGCTATTGATAAATTATACTATAGTTGGTTGAGTGATGTTACAATTGTTAATACTCAGTATACCCCACCCCCTAACCCCTGTGAGGGCTGGGTGTGGGGTCAAACCTCATCGGACCAGTTAAAGGCGATCGCGAAACGGGGATCCGGGGGTTAGAAACCCCCGTCTCAAAGCTAAAGTCAGATGAATCTGACTGGAATCTTATGTATTTGATTATCTTTAGCTAGAAGTCCGGGATCTGTGTGACTGTGGGAGGAAGCGTAAGCTCCCCGACTTCTCACATTATTAGAGATATTCTAGGATAATTTAGCTAGAAGTCGGGGATCTGTGGGGCGATCGCCACCCAGGGGGGTTGGGGTGGGATTCTACATAGGAAAACAAAGAATAGGCGTTGCTGAATCCAAGTATGAATCATGCGATCGCCTGTACCAGTTGCGTAAGTCCTACTAGATACAAATGTGCTGGTCGTTAGTATTAATTAAAGCTTACATTCTCAACAATAACCCTGACAAAGAAAGGCTGAGACTAGTGGGTTTAATTCCTTCCAGCAGCAGTAAACTTAGGTTGTCAGTGTCTTCCACTAATTGGGTGACAAATTGATCATCATCTAAACGGGCTTTACTACCCTCTGTATAATTTATCAGCAGTTTTTGTACATCAGTCATATATTTGTAATAACTGAGTTTTCTGAGGGTATTCTTAATCAAGGTCGGCGTTAAATTTTCCCTGGATGAAATATTTCTCAAGCGGCGCTGGATTTTATTAATACGTTCCGAGCTAATATTTAAGGTGCTTAGGTTTTCTGGCTGTTGTAGTTCGGCAATGTATTGATGTTTTAATTTTACTAGCTCTTGGTATATTGACTGGGCAGATGATAGTACACCGTGGACTGAAAAAGTATTACTAATGACTGGGGTTTTCATCGCCGAGGCGATCGCCATACCATAACCGTCTTTTTCTCCTGTTTGGTCGTTCCAAAATAGGGTTTGCTGTTTTTCAGCAATAGGTTCACCATTGGGTCCGAAATATGCTAAAGTTAAAACAACTAAACCTGTGGGTTCATTCACCTCCCCAGTACGACGACCTATAACTATGGGGTTGGGTTGGTAGTCTTCACCTAATCTTTTTAATAGCTTACTAATTTCCTCACTGTGTAGAATCTCATTTTCTGTGTAAAAACTCAGATGAGTGGCTTGTTTTTGATAAACTTGTTCTTGGAAATTGTTCTGCTGTAATTTTCTGGCTTTAACTAAACTCTGGAGAAAGTCTACATATCCTGGTAAAATTTCATCATCAAATAAAGTATCTCCATAAATTGAATCCCGTAAACTGTTAACATGGGAGATAGTAGGGATATGGCGTTTAGTTTCTACATCAATAAACTGAGTATCCTGGTCTGCTAACTCTCCTACTAGTTTTTTATGGAGATTTGCCAGACGTGATGCTTGTCTGAGTAATTGACTTTCGCTGTTAGCATAGTAAATATAAATATGTGCAGCTTGGTGTTTTTTCGGTCTGTCAATCCTACCGATTCTCTGTTCTAAAATCATCGGGTTCCAAGGTAAATCAATATTAATTAAATAATCAGCATCTTGGAGATTTTGACCAACAGATAGGGTTTCCGAACCAATTAATACTGTAATTTTTGCTTCTGCTTGGGGGTATTCTGTGGGATGTTTGCAACTAGCAACGGGAGCAAATAGTTTAAATATTTCTTGACGAGTTAAAGTTACCTCTCGTCCTTGGGGTAGTTTGGCTTGACCAGGGCTAATTTTTTGGGCTTGGTCTGCATTATTGGGGTAATATATTTTAGGAGAGCCAGTCAGCATTCCTATACCTTGAGAGGCGATCGCCTGATCTTGCGCCATATAAAGATAATAATCGATCACCGTGTCACTAAAAGTAGAAATCAGCAATACTTTCTGACCCAGCTTCACCAACTCCCTAACTTTTTGTCTGACCTGTTCCTTTTTATGGTCAATAACAAATTCATCTTGGAGCAGAGTTTGAATTTCTTGGAGTAGTTGCAAATCATTCTCACAATCTGCTAACATTTTGTTATAGATTTGCCTAGCTCTATCAGGCTGATTCTCTAAAGCTGCCGTGTTAATATCAATAGAACGTCTTAACTGTTGGCGCTTTTGTGGTTGTTCCTCCTGTGTTTCCTCCTCTTCCTCATACTCCTCATCCCAGGTTTCCCGTTCATCATCATCTAAAATTAACCAGTCTGTTTGACCTGTTGGGTTTAAATTAAATTTGTAGTGAGTTAATAAAAATTCCTTTAATCCCGCAGCGTCCGGGTAAATAGACTGTAACCGGGATTGCATTTGTGTAATCCGTCTGCTAAAATTATTGATAGTTTGGCTCAAAGCATACATACTAGATTCAGCCCGTTGGAGAAAAAACCGGCGCTGGTTACCTAGCAAGCTGCGCTGCTCCACATTACTAGTTAAATAACGAATCGGGTCAGCAAAGGGAATGTAAAGACTTGTTTCAAAATGACCAAAAATTTGGTCTAGTGCTTCTTCCGTGGTATTTTCAAACTGTACCGGCAACCATTCCGCTATACGTTGAGCATATACATTTAAATTGCTGCTGGACTCTCGCAACATCTTTCTAGTCCGTTGCAGAAACAGTTCCTTATAAATTTGGCGAAATATCTCTGTATTATCTGTGAAGTTTCTCACCCCTGTGTCCCTTCTTGTAAACCAGTCCGTGACCTCAGGGGGTAAGTTTAAATCTTGGAAAGCTTGAGGACGACTAATAAAAGGTGAGAGAATATTATAAATGTCTTCGCGGCGGTTATTCCAGGGGGTAGCAGTTAACAGCAGAAAATGACGCTGCTTACCTAACTTGCGGTCGTTCTCCTGAATTTGCAAGCAGGTTTTGTGAATGCGGTTATTATAATTGCGGATACCCTCATGGGCTTCGTCAATAATAATTAAATCAGGACCACCGTAACGATTCAAGTTTTCTACAAAATTACTACCCTTACGACTCATCAAGTTTTTATTGTAGAGTTCGTAATCATGAGACTCAAAACCCAACTCCCTTAACTCCCGTTCCCAGTTGGATAAAAGTTTTTTAGCTGCAATAATCGCGATTTTAGCATCGGGGTGGTGTTGTCGATACAATCTCCCCACCGCAGCAGCTAACCGAGTTTTTCCCAAACCCACAGCATCCGCACACACAGCAACACCAAAATCTTGCATTACCCTAAGACAGTGCTGCGCTCCTGTTTTTTGGTGTTCAAATAATATACCCTGATTTAATAACTCATCCAGTAAGTCACTACCTTGTACCCGGAACTGTTGGGGGCGTTTTTTTGCTAACCAGTAAAGAAAATCATCCGGTGTACCATGATTACCAGCTAAAATCATTTCTATGGCTGATTTAAATCCTGGTATTTCCTCAAAATCAGGAATTACTAAAGACTGGCTGACTACAGGGGGTTTTTTAGGTGTAGTGCGATAAACTCCCCTGGGGGTTTTGACCTGAAACTGAGTTAAGGGTACGGGGGGATGGTCGGAGTTTACCTCAACTTCACCAATAATCTGTTGTGGTGACTGGTTGTGAATGTTTACCTTCACCAACTCATTCTCAGTCACTCCTATCTGGGTAACTTGGTCTAGATTTTTACCTATAATTTCAACAGTTGTAGTTTCACCGCAGGGGAATTTATCCGGTGTGATAGACTCAATCACTGGTTTTTGTTGTTCTTGGCGGCGTTGTCTTTCCCTTAATACTTGTTGTAAAAATTCTTGACTGAGGTCAAAACTTAACTCCTGATCTTGCCATTCTCTATCAAATTGCTGAATACTATCTAATATGGCTTTTGCGTCTAATTCATACCAGGAGTAGAGAAAGGTCATACCTTCCGCATTTCTGGAATGTGCAGCACGGGTAAAATTATCTGAACCCTCATGTTGAATGTGGTGATCTAATTGGTCAGTGAAAATCCCCGTTTTTTTGTGGTAGATGGCTTTTCCTGAATCCATTTTAATTAGTCTAATGTGTAAAAATCCTAGTCTGACTAGTTCTGCTAATATTTCTGTTTCTGTAAAATCCCCTTCTGCTAACCCTTGGAGAAATTCTTCTAGGGTACGTTGGATAAATTGGTAGCGATCGCTCGGGTTGTAGAGTTTGTCTAATTCTGCAATATCTGTTAGTTTAGTAAAACCTTGCCAATCCATCAATAACCGGATTTGTCCCTCAGTTTCCACAATCGCGGCCAATGGTTCTTGATATAGTTTTAAAACACCGCTGTCAAAGTAAGCTGTGGAACGGCGGTAAATTTTAGTTCGTTGTAAAATATCAGTGAAAAATTGCCGATATTTATCTAAATCAGGGGGGAGATTAAAGCGACGTTGACGACCGGGAATTTCTAAAAAGCTCCCTGCTAATAAAGCTGGTTCTGTGGTCACCCTTTCTTGATGTAGGAACTTTTCCAGAATAGATAGTTCACAGGTTCGCAACAGGGTGACACTGGGTAAATCTCCCTCTTTGATGGGGATATATTCAAATACCTTAGCCGTTTTAGGGTCTATGCGTAAAAGTTTATGGGTGGCGTTTTGATTACCTATACCTAGGAACTTAATCACGTTATGTAATGGGTTATCAGCATCCCGATGTTGGAAAACCAACCAATATTGATCATTAATTCCTTTAATCAGATTCCCTTGGGGTAGGTAGTAGGGGCGTTGTTTGCGAATTAGTTCTGGGATAAAGTTATCTAGCATAGTTAATGATTGATTTGTGGGTTAGATACCGTCAGGGGGGTAATCTAATTGGACTTGACCCCGGAAACTGTCAAAAACTTAACCAGCTAAAGACTTCTTGAACAGTGATCTTTAAATCAACCCCTGTGATAACTGGTAAGCGATCGCTATTTTTAAGTTCTTGAACTCGGCGATCGCCATCTACAACTAAAATACTTTCATCCTCACTATCAACTAACCAACCTAACTCAGTTCCATATTCAGCACAATGTAATAATTTACTGAGAACTTGTTTATATTTCTGTTCGGGAGAGAGAATTTCAATTACCCAATCTGGATGGATTTCAAAGCGATTCGCGATGCGTCCTGATGGTAACCTAGGGATGCGCTCCCAGCGAAATACCGCTATATCTGGGACAATTGCTAATCCACCAAAAATACAGCGTAGTTCTGGAAAAGCTTTAGCGATTTTCTGAGGTTTAGTAATTTGATTAATAGTTTCGCATAACTCAATCTGTAGTTGGCTATGTTCCCCTTGAGGCATTGGTTTCTGTATAATGTGTCCATGAATCAATTCAGAAGCTGGTTCTGTTTCTGACAATTTTAAAAATTCTTCTATAGTTGTGGGTTGTGCTGTAATAGTCATAGCTTTATGCTCAAACCTTTTTAATTTTAACGGCCAACTGACGGTCAGCGCCTATCCTAAGATTTTGGGGTTCTAAACCACAGGGAAACTAGGAATACTCTCATCAATTAACTGCATTAACTTAATAGTCTCTTGCAGCGCCACCACTACACGCCGATAATGTAGAATATCTTCATCATTTAGGGTGCGTCCTTTCCGGTCTTTGAGCCATTTTTGACAAACTTGATAACCACCAATATAAAAGTTCCACACCTGTTCTGGTACTCCTGTGAATTTATCCCCTTTTTTATTAATCACTACCGCACCTTGAATATATTTAGGATGTCCTGGATCTACTATTTGACCCCCGCCATTTTCTGTAAATTCGGTGATCAGGTTATCTAATTGGGGTGATTTCATCAGGTGTAGTGCTACTAATTCTTGTCCATATTCTGCAAGTTGACAGAATAGCTCATTGTTGCTGGTGAGGGGGACACGGGGGAAGTCGATTTTGAGAAATTCGGCGTAACGGGTGCGGTAGGTGGGACTGTGGAAGATGGCGTATATGTAATAAAATATGGTTTCTGGTGTGGGGAGATAACCCAGGTTTGTTTCTATTTTGTTGAGGAAGTCTTGTGAAAAGTTAGGGCGTTTTTCTGGTTGGAGTTCTTGGGGTTTATTTGTGTCCGGGTAAAGGTAGAGGGGGAATATTGAAGCAGCACCTCTTGAGCAAGCAAAACTTCTATCAATAGCTGGAACTTTAGATACAAGTGCATGAGAATATATAACTTGATCTTGCATTTGCCTAATAGACATTAAACATAAATTATCCTTACCTGCAACATGATTAATTAATTCACCCCTGGGTCGATCTATTATTGCTGTACTATAATAACAGTAACGCCAATCAAAAGGACGATATAAACAGGTAATGATTTTTGATTGCCAATTATTATCAGCTTTAACTGTTTTCCGTGCTTGCTTTAATTTCCAATCTCGATTATCTTTTATATCATACTTCCGCGAGTATTCCTCATCAGAAAGTTGCTCATCTCGCATTTCGTTAAATCTTTGATAGATTTTATCTAGTTCAAAATCAATCGCAAAATCATCTCGATGAGTTTGAAAGCCTAGCACATTAACAGCCATAATATCAGTAATCTTAAAATACCGTTCATACTCTGCTAACAAATCCCTATCTTGAGGGATAAATAGATAAAAAGGAGATCCGGCGTTAATTACCTGAAAATCTGTAGACTTAACCGTATTTTCTGTTAGAGCTTTATACTTATCTGTCCTTAAACCATATAAATGAGCGTGATAAATTTTCGTCATAATTTTATGGATAGCATGAAAATAGCCTCAGAGGATATTGATTTTGATCACATTTCGCTCTGAGTAGCGAGGGGTTCTAAATAGGGAAACTAGGAATACTCTCATCAATTAACTGCATTAACTTAATAGTCTCTTGCAGCGCCACCACTACACGCCGATAATGTAGAATATCCTCATTATTTAGGGTGCGTCCTTTCCGGTCTTTGAGCCATTTTTGACAAACTTGATAACCACCAATATAAAAGTTCCACACCTGTTCTGGTACTCCTGTGAATTTATCCCCCTTTTTATTAATCACTACCGCACCTTGAATATATTTAGGATGTCCTGGATCTACTATTTGACCCCCGCCATTTTCTGTAAATTCGGTAATCAGGTTATTTAATTGGGGTGATTTCATCAGGTGTAGTGCTACTAATTCTTGTCCATATTCTGCAAGTTGACAAAATAACTCATTGTTACTGGTGAGGGGGACACGGGGGAAGTCGATTTTGAGAAATTCGGCGTAACGGGTGCGGTAGGTGGGACTGTGGAAGATGGCGTATATATAATAAAATATGGTTTCTGCTGTGGGGAGGTAACCAAGATTTGTTTCTATTTTGTTGAGGAAGTCTTGTGAAAAGTTAGGGCGTTTTTCTGGTTGGAGTTCTTGGGGGTTGGTTGTGTCGGGGTAAAGGTAGAGGGGAAAAACTTGATTACCTTCACGACTTGTTGTAGAAATAACACAAGATTCAGAAACTTCAGAAGAAACCCAACAATGTCTATAACCTAATGTTGATTGTTGTCTAGATGATAATAAACATAAATTATCCTTACCTGCAACATGATTAATCAATTCACGTCTGGGATAATCCATGGCTACTGTACTATAATAACAGTAACGCCAATCAAAAGGACGATATAAACAGGTAATGATTTTTGATTGCCAATTAGTATCAGCTTTAATTTTTGTCCGTGCTTCCTTTAATTTCCAATCTCGATTATCTTTTATATCATATTTCCGGGAGTATTCCTCATCAGAAAGTTGCTCATCTCGCATTTCGTTAAATCTTTGATAGATTTTATCTGGTTCAAAATCAATCGCAAAATGATCTCGATGAGTTTGAAAGCCTAGCACATTAACAGCCATAATATCAGTAATCTTAAAATACCGTTCATACTCCCCTAACAAATCCCTATCTTGAGGAATAAATAGATAAAAAGGAGATTGGGGGTTAATTACCTGAAAATCTGTAGACTTAACCGTATTTTCAGTTAACACCTGATACTTATCTGACCTTAAACCATATAAATGAGCATGATTAATATATCTATCCTCTCCCTTAATCCCTAAAGTAATACTTACCCCTTGCTGAATATCAAAAACATTCTCATCCTTACTTCCATCTATCCCCGTTTCCTTCTTCTTACTATTCCCATGTAAATCATAAATGTAAATTTCATCAAAACTTTTAACTAAATGCTGACGCATTCCCCTAAAAGTAGGATTATCCAAAAAACCATGATTACTAATAAATCCTAATATCCCTCTTTTGCTTTCATCAATCCGCCACTGAGCAAACCTGATAAACTTAACATAATCATCCTGTAACCATTTCGGGTTTTTCTCACCCAATGGTTTACCATCTACAAAATAGTAGTCATTAACTAACTCTTTAATCCAAGGGTTATTATTCTCCGAGTGTCCCGAATAAGGAGGATTACCAATCACCACCATAATCGGTTCCTGTTTTTTAACCCTTGACCCATCCCGCGCTTCCTGTGCGATTAACTCCTCCATTTGGGGAATAGCCAAATTTAACTGCTGGGTTTCCTCCCTTAACCTCACATCCTCCAAGGTATTAATCAAATAAACCCCCAACCGCACCCCACCATCAAACTTATATCCCGTCTCCTCCAAAAACAAACCCAACTTGAGATGACAAATTGCATAGGGAGCCATTAACAACTCAAAACCGAATATCCTCGGTAATAACCTCTCCTTAACA
>CAIWDD010000014.1 GCA_903911355.1 uncultured Nodularia sp.
CCCTGATAACTAACTCCCCTGATTGGCTAACACCGGTTAGGGGATTTTTTTTGTGCTTTTCTCCGGAAAGAGGTAGATATGTCGCGGAGATTAAATTAGTAGATGCACCCTGATAACTAACTCCCCTGATTGGCTAACACCGGTTAGGGGATTTTTTTTGTGCTTTTCTCCGGAAAGAGGTAGATGTGTCGCGAAGGTTAAATTAGTAGATGCACCCTGATAACTAACTCCCCTGATTGGCTAACACCGGTTAGGGGATTTTTTTGTACAGTTGACAGAAATTTTTCCGGATAAATGGTAGATGTGCGACGAAGACTAAATTAGTAGATACACCGTGATAATTAATTCCCCTGGGTGAGTAACACTCACTGGGGGATTTTTTTATTCTGCGGACAGGAACCATCATATCATTAATGATAATTTTGTCGAGAACAAACTCAACTCTTTAGTCTCAAAACAGATTACTGATCAATGCTTGCTGATAATTAACTCCCCTAGACTGCCACCAGTGGGGGATTTTTTTTGTTGGGTATGACCAACATTCCCATTTGTGACAATTTTACCTGGAACATACATTTATTCCTAGACAAGTTTATTGATAGATACATACTGATAGCTCACTCCCCTGTGTGGTTGCGACCACTAGGGTATTCTGTTATCGGAACAGAATAATAACAAATCTCAGGCAAGATTTATCCGGAGGGCTGAACCTAAACTAAGAACATTTAATTAGTAGATACACCCTGATAACTAACTCCGGTGGGAGGTAAAGACTTGATTTAATTCTTGATGAAAAAACTCTTCTTCTGACAGCTTAACTCATTTGTAGTTGCTTAGGAAAGTATTATAACGCAACATTTCTAAAAATGTTTTACTATGGATAGTTTTTTATTCTTATAGGTATTATAAGTTGTTAACTGATTAACAGGTTGGTCAAGTTATTACTTAATCGTTGAGGATATACGTTGCTAAAGGCTGGTATATTCAACACAATTTAAGTCATGCTTTAACCGTAGTCTTACTGTGTGATTTCCTAGTAAGTTCCTAGGAACTCAGCCAGTTACGGTGATTGGGTTAATTTATATTTTTTTTAATCTAGTCACTTCGAGTATTGGGTTTAGACTTTCCCAGAGTCTCCCGGTCGGTTTTAACCTTAACTTACCGAATATGCTCATCATATCACGTTCGTGGTGATTTTAAGCAGCCTTGAAGCTAAATATCTAAGTTCAAAATCTAGAGTTTCGCCCCTGTTCTGTGAGATGATATAAGTACATCTGGTAGATGTATTTACTCCATCCTAGCCTAATATATCATAACTGCGGCTGAATATCTAGATTTTTTTAGCTAGATTTAAAATATGGTAATCTCCGTGAGATACTCCCACAGTGATGCAAGCATACAGTGTGGGCTGCGGTTTAACTACAGGTATCCTGTATGACATTAACTGAAGCTCTGTTTAGAGTTAACCGAATGTCCCGCAAATAACAATACAAAGGTGTTGAGGATTTTTGTATTGCCGGAATTTTATCTACCACAGAAAGTGACACACAGACTCATGAGTTTAGCTGTTATCAAATTTTCTTCAGAAGATTGTGGCATCTGCCACAAAATGTCTTTTTATGACCAAAAGGTAGCTGAAGAGCTAGGTTTGCAATTTATCGATGTGAAAATGCAAGATACGGCTAGTTACCGTAAGTATAGAAAAGTCTTGTTGTCTCAGTATCCAGATAAATCACAAATGGGATGGCCAAGTTATATTATCTGTGATTCTCCAGAGGCAGAATTTCAGATTATAGGTGAGGTTAAAGGGGGTCATCCCAAAGGTGAGTTTAGAAGTCGTCTACAAGAGGTTCTCAATTCCATAGACTTCAAATGATTTAACTTCCAGGACAGGACCGATCATGGCTATGGTCATGATGTCTTCGCGCACCTGTCCTGTAACTGTTACTGTTTGTCCGGGTTGGAGCAAGTTTTTGTCGGCACCTTTGAGGATTTCGTAAGTCGTACCATCATCTGTGACTAACGCCCAAGCGCCAGTACCAATATCTCGGCGTTGAATAGTACCTTTAACTGTAATGCTCATGTTTCAGAAATTGGAGAGGGATGGGGAGTGGGGTTTTGTTCGGGGGTAAAAATACCCCATTCTCCTATTATGCTGTTTGAGTGGCGCTTTTCAATGCTAAATGAGCTAGTCCATAACAGAGTAAAGCGTTGGTAACCAGGAAAGTCCGCGCTAGATAGCTACTTCCTAAGCCCCAAACTCCTGGGTCGTAAATGGAGCTAACTGTTAAAAAGGCGGCGTAGCCGAGACTCGAACCAATGGCGAACCATTTCCAGCTAGGATGTCCCAAGAATAAGGCTATTAAAACTATGGGGATGAGGACGCTAGCAAAGATGGGATTTAAGGGGTTAGTTCCTTGTAGGGTGTTACCTAGTTCGGGGATGGAACTACCTAGGATCCGGAAAGGCCATTGGGGGAGGTCAAAGATATATATTCCTTTGAGGAAGAATAAACCAGAACTACCAGCAATTAAGCCACTGGATAAAGACCAACTCCAGGCGAAGGGGAAGTAAACTCGCAAAAACCAAGCCAGGAGATAGGAACCCAAGACCATCAGCAGCTTTGGTATTAGGGCTACTGCACCGCCATCAATCCAAAAACCGGGATTGAGATAGCCGTTGTCTCGTAACCACCGAAAGAAGTCTGGGAAGCTAATTTGTCCCTGGGTGGCTAGTTTAACTGCGGCTTCGGCATTCAGTTGTCCAGCGCCATAATAGTTGAAGCTATCATCCTCGATCGCCCTTGCTGATTGTTTGAGGACTTTTAACACCTCCTCTGGTGCTGTGACTCCAGAAGCTTTAATTAATGCGGCGACACCTGCAACGTGGGGGGAAGCCATGCTTGTTCCCTGGAGTCCTAAAAATACTCCTTGGTTGTTGTGTTCGGGATCGATGGTTTCTTGGAGAATTGTCCCGGCTTCACTCCCTCCGGGGGCAGAAATATCTACGCCAGCGCCAAAGTTGGAATAGGGGGCTTTTTCTCCGTCTGGACCAAATGCGGCTACGCCAATGACGTGGGGGTAACGTGCGGGATAACTTGCCCCATTGTGGTTTTCGTTGCCGGCTGCGGCTACAATGGTTACACCTTTTTTATGGGCGTACTCAATGGCTTGTTTCATGAGTTGGCTTTCACCACCGCCGCCTAAACTCATATTAATGACATCGGCACCGTTATCAGCTGCGAATTTAATTGCTTCGGCAATATCGGCCACTGTGCCGCCACCATAGGCACTAAGTACTTTTAATGGCATGAGATTGGCTTCGTAGGCAATGCCGGCTACACCATATTTATTGTTGGTGGTTTGGGCAATAGTACCGGCAACGTGAGTACCGTGTCCATTGTCATCTGTGGCTTCTTCGCGATCGCTCACAAAATCATAACCCTTAACAAATTTTGTATCTAGCAGGTCACGCACAGGAGTTATACCAGTGTCAATTACAGCTACTGTGACACCGCTCCCCTTGGTTTGACTCCATGCCCCTTCTATGCCGATCTTGTGTAGATTCCACTGTTTGCTGTAATATTGGTCATTCGGACCGGTTAATGTAGGATTTACCTCGTCTACAGATGGTAAAATCTGGTCAAACTTTGGGGACTGTGGTAGGGGAATCTTTCTATAGATGTAATTTGGCTCGATTAATTGTGTAAATTGGGCGAAGGGAGATTTTTTCAGCTTTTTTAGTCGCTGGCGATCGCCTTCAATAATATACACATTATCCGACGCTGAGAATTGATTGTCTAATCGGGGTGTGACGTTGTACTCTTGAGCGATCGCCTGTAAGTTCTGCTCTAATACTTCCGAGGGGATATCTTGGCGAAAATCTAACACAATAGTCTCAAATTCGCCTTTAGCTGCTAAACCCTGAAAATTCAGGAACCCGAAAACAGCCGCCCCCAGCCCCATGACAAACAAGCATAATAATATAAGTCTTTTCATATTAACTGATCACCGCTTTTTGCCAGTTTGCTCACTACCATAACTTATCTGCATAGCTGGTTGCTGCACTTTGAACAATTTTTACGATTGAGGACTGTTTAAACAATGGAACGTGGTCTGTTATGGTTACCCTTGCTAGTTGTGTTTTTCTGGTTAGCTTGGCAAGGCTCAAAGGAATACCAGAAGGTGGAATCATATCGCCTGTGGGCGGAGCAATTTGAGAAATCCAAATATGATATTTACGCGGTTATCGGTCTCAAGGATAACAATATCACCTGGGGTAAACCCAGTCCCCAAGGTCCCCTTAACTTAGAAACTTTTTCTTTGCTGGATGTTAAAGATATACGTCTTTTAGTAGATGACAAACTAGTACAATTAGAAAACTATCCCCAAAAAGGTCGAGTCATTCAGTTAGAATTGATCTTGTCTGAATCTCAGTCGGTACGCATTCCATTTACAGAAATCCCTCTAGCTGCAAATTGGGTGAAGTATTTACAGGGAGTCTGGGAAGATTTAAATACACAACAAAATCAGTAATGAACCACCGAATCTTTACCCAAATTTTCCATGAACACTGAAATAACTAAGAGAGTACCCATAGCTTTAACCATTGCTGGTTCAGATAGCGGTGGCGGTGCGGGTATTCAAGCTGACTTACGTACTTTTGCTTTTCACCGTGTCCACGGTACCAGCGCCATTACCTGTGTCACAGCCCAAAATACCCTAGGGGTAGCGCGGGTTGATGCTATACCCACGGAGGCGGTCATAGAGCAAATTCAAGCAGTGGTCGGTGATATTGGCGTACAAGCTGCAAAAACCGGAATGTTACTCAACCAAGAAATCATCTCTGCTGTAGCCCAGAAAGTGGAAGCATTACAAATTAATAACTTAGTAGTTGATCCGGTTATGGTATCACGGACAGGGGCGCAACTAATTGATGATGATGCGGTGCAGACTCTGGGTCATACCTTGTTACCTCAAGCTACCATTGTCACACCAAATCGCTACGAAGCGCAGATATTAAGTGGTTTACCAATCAATACTTTAGATGATATGCGGGCGGCTGCTCAAGTCATACACCGCAATCTCAGGGTAAAAGCCGTTTTAGTCAAGGGTGGCGCAATGACGGGTAACTGTCGTGGTGTTGATATCTGGTTTGATGGGGAAAAACTGGCAACCTTGATCACAAAACAAGTAGAGACAAAAAACACCCACGGTACCGGTTGTACACTATCAGCAGCGATCGCTGCTAACCTAGCCCTGGGTAATGATTTGTGGACATCCGTACAACAGGCGAAGGAGTATGTTACTAATGCGCTGACTTATGCCTTAGATATCGGCAAAGGGCAAGGACCTGTAGGACATTTTTTCCCACTGTTACAGTTTGATAGCATATCTGTACCATCTATAAGTTAATTTTTGATAGCAACCTATTTATTTATGCAAACAACCCCAACTTCAGTTCAGGGACATCCAGCAAAACCGCCAACATCTCAAAGTTACCCTACCTCTGTACCACTGTATGTATATCGGCAATTAGCAACCGAGTTACAGTTAACACAAGTAAAATTAGAGACCATCACCAGTCAAAATCAGCAACTAGAGCGAGAAAATCAATTACTACGCCAAGAAATTACCAAAGTAGTTCAGTCTTTTTCGCACCTGCAAAATTATGTTAATACTGGTTTTAATCCGAGTCATCCCCAAGCTACTCGTGCCACTGGTGAAGCGAGCAGTCCAGCACCCGTGGTTAACCAAACCAGCCATCACCCTGAGTTCTCCACACCTGTAGAAATCAATCACCAGATACCAACAACACTTTATATAGAAGAGCAACCAGTCAACCATTATCCCCCCATGGAGAAAAAAGTCAAAGAATTGAGTAGCTGGTGGTTAGCTATGAATATTGTGTTGTTGATGCTCACCGCATTTGGAGCGGCATATTTGATTGTGCCTCTTTTGTTTGAAGCTCAAAACCCCTAATTTACACTTCCACAACTGCGACTGACAACTAGGTAGGGGTACACAGTTTAAAAAAAAGTTGCAATTTTTACATATTTTTGAAATTTAGCGGTAATGGTAAAAGTGGTTGACTTATATCTGCTTAGATAGATAAACAAACCTATTAGAAGTTAGGAGTGAAGATGATGAAGAAAGTAGAAGCCATTATTCGCCCATTTAAGCTTGACGAGGTAAAAATTGCCTTAGTTAATGCTGGAGTTGTCGGTATGACAGTTTCTGAAGTCCGGGGCTTTGGAAGGCAGAAGGGGCAAACAGAAAGGTATCGCGGTTCTGAATACACTGTTGAGTTTCTGCAAAAACTGAAAGTAGAAATTGTGATTGAGGATAACCAGGTTGATATGGTTGTCGATAAAATTATTGCTGCTGCCCGTACAGGTGAAATTGGCGATGGTAAAATTTTTATCTCTCCTGTTGATGGTGTTGTACGTATTCGTACTGGCGAGAAGAATACAGAAGCTGTTTGAGTATGGGGTGGTGTTAAGTATGACCCTGACGGGAATGTAGCCTTGAACATCACCGAGTCAAGGGGTTCGGATATTACAAAACAATGGCGGTGGGAACGCCGTTATTGCCGAGCCGAGGCGGAGTAAGACCAGGAAACCGCAAGGTGGACGGGTATCTGTCAATGAAGCAGGCATCCTACACCGTAACATCATGTGAGTGAAATCAAAACATATCCCTGATTTTCTACAATAGCGGGCAAAATGCCCGCTCACCTCCCAAAACTCTACTGGTCATTAAGTCAGCAATTAAAATTAAGTTTAGTAAAGAATAGTGTAATTTTAAGTCGAAATATTCTCAAAGATTGCTGAATATAGGTTGAATTAAGACTAGATCATAATTCCTAATTAGAATTGATATATAGAAATCTGCCATGAAGGATAAATTTATTTGGTAAATAAATATTTTCTTGACAATGAAATTGGAGAAAATTATGAATTACTGTCCTTGTTGTTCCGGATTACTGTTAGGGCATATACGCCCTTGGGGTTTGGCTTGGTTTTGCCCCCATTGTTGGCAAGATATGCCAGTATTTAATCTAGAAAATCCCAGTTCATTAGAAAAGACTTTTGCCGCAGGTAGTTTAGTGGAGAAAATTAACTACCGCAATGGTCATAGAATGTATGAAATTTCTTCTCAGCCTTGATGTGAAAAAGGACTCTTATGTAAAAAAAACCAAATCAATAAGTGGTTTATATCTGAGAAGTTCTTGGCTATCTTCCTTGATGCCCCGATGTAATAGTATTGGGTTTAATCTTCTTCCCAGGTTTCATCACTCAATAGGTCAATAATTCTATCTCTGAGTAGATATTCATGCTTTTCTAGCTCCTTTTCAAACAATATCCAGTCACGATTAGGAACATACTTACATAGGGAGTAAATTGGTTGTTGGCGGTCAATTAGTCCCTTTTTGACTAGTTGGCGTGCTTCTTCTCTAATCATTCCAATATCATATCTAACAACAGTATCCATAAATCATTCTTTTTCTTTTTTGAAGGAAATAAGTTTTCTGCGTGTATCTTCAACTGAGCAAAAAAAAATAGGAAAAATTGTCAAAAATTAAGACACACCAACCGCACCAAAGCCATCTTGTCTCCTGTAGATAGCAGTTACACAGATAAATTCCCCTTTTGGGTCAGGGTAGAGGAACTTTTTACCTCTACACTTTGCTCAGAATCGCATATCTAGGCAGGAATTGGTATCAGTCTTTAGGTAGACCCCTGGAAAAGTCTTGTTGAGACTCCCAGACCTAAAAAAGTTTGACACCCCCCATGGGTAGAACCGAGGGGATTTTAGTTTCGCCCTTGTACCAAGAAACCCTAGGGTAGAGGGTTATCTGTCAATGAAGCCGGAAGCCTAAACTGACCTAAGGGTACTGTGTAGGTAGTTCACATTACCTGGGGATGAGATATCACCAACCCTAGTAGCTTGAGGAATAAGTTAAAGTACATAGGGCATTCAGCATTGGGTGTTAGGCAAAGAAAGCAATCTTACAGATGGGGGAAGAACGACTTTTCCCTGATAACCTAGTCCTTCATTCCTTATTCCCTATTTATGACTGCTGCAGAAAAAAACCCTGAGTTTGAAAATCTACTGACTTATCTTAGACAAAGCCGGGGCTTTGATTTTACAGGTTATAAGCGTTCAACTTTGATGCGTCGGGTACATAAGCGCATGCAATATCTAAGTATAGAAACCTTTGGGGAATACTTGGACTACTTGGAAGTTGATCCAGAGGAATTCAATCACCTGTTTAACACAATTTTGATTAACGTCACGGCATTTTTTCGAGATATTTCCGCCTGGGAATACTTAGCTAAACAGGTGTTACCGAAGATTGTGGCGCGGAAAAATAACTCTGATCCCATCCGGGTTTGGAGTGCGGGTTGTGCTTCTGGTGAGGAGGCTTACACTGTGGCTATCCTCATGGCTGAACTTTTGGGAATCGAGGAATGTCGGCAACGGGTAAAAATTTATGCTACAGATATAGATGAGGAAGCTTTGAATCAAGCCCGTCAAGCTGTGTATTCGGCTAAGGATGTCCAGTTAATACCATGGGGACTGCAAGAGAAATATTTTGAGAGTACGGGTAATAACTATGTTTTCCGTCAGGACTTGCGACGTTCAGTGATTTTTGGTCGTCACGACTTGCTGCAAGATGCGCCGATTTCTCGCTTAGATATGCTGGTATGTCGCAACACACTGATGTATTTTAATTCTGAGACTCAGTCGCGGATTATGGCTCGGTTTCATTTTGCTCTCAATGATGGGGGTTATCTGTTTTTGGGAAAAGCAGAGATGCTG
Source organism: uncultured Nodularia sp. (assembly GCA_903911355.1). Lineage (GTDB taxonomy): Bacteria > Cyanobacteriota > Cyanobacteriia > Cyanobacteriales > Nostocaceae > Anabaenopsis > Anabaenopsis arnoldii. The sequence goes on from CAIWDD010000014.1 coordinate 8,826, forward strand.
TTAGTGCACTCCAATTTATTCAATCCCCTAGAGTTGAAAGATCGGATATTTAGTAAAGTATTAGTAGCAAATATACGCGATCGCTTGCTAGGGATGGCAAATACAGTAGAGCCAGAATCTAGCTACCGAGGATCTCGACATATCCGGCTGCGAGAGATGGCTTTTGATTCGGCATCTGTAGCCCAAATAGTGGTAGATATCAATGGAATACTGGTACTAAGTAACCACCAGGCTCGCAGTGTGTTTGGTCTTTCACCCCAGGATTTAGCTCGTCCTTTTCAGGATTTAGAACTTTCCTACAGACCAATAGAATTGCGATCGCCCATTGAACGGGCTTATATCGAACGCCGTAGTATTACTTTAACAAATGTCCATCGCTATTTACCCAATGGAGAACAGCAATATTTAGATGTAGCAATTATACCTTTAGAAGATGTTGACAAGTCCCTGCTAGGTGTGAGTATCACTTTTCATGATGTGACTCGTTTTATTCAACTTCAAGAAGCCTTGCAACGTTCTGGACAGGAATTAGAGACTGCTAACGAAGAACTCCAATCTACTAACGAAGAATTGGAGACTACTAACGAAGAACTCCAATCTACCAATGAAGAATTGGAGACGATGAATGAGGAACTCCAATCTACCAACGAAGAATTGGAGACGATGAATGAGGAACTCCAATCTACCAACGAAGAATTACAAACAATTAATCATGAACTGAGCGATCGCACCACAGCACTTAACCGTACTAATCTTTTCCTGACTGGCATTCTCAAAAGTCTACAAACGGGAATCGTAGTCATTGATTGCAACTTGAATATCGTACTGTGGAATTACATGGTAGAACATTTGTGGGGGTTAAGAACAGAGGAAGTTTTAGGAAAATCCTTATTTAGTCTCGATATTGGTCTACCTCTCGAGCAACTGCGATCGCCTATCCGCGATTCCTTATCTGCAAAGAAGGGCTTTCAAGAAATGATTTTAGATGCTACTAACCGCCGGGGAAGAACAATAGAATGTTATTTGGCTATTACCCCCCTATGTAGTACGGAAATTGAAGGAGTGGTATTGATGATGACAGATATAGAACAAGTTAAAAGTATGATTTCTCAGGAAGAAATTGCTCAAAGACGACAACAGCAACAGGAGTAATCCAAACATAATGATCAGAAACTTAGAGGAAGCCATCACCGGGGCGCATCAGCGACTAGAAAATTTATCCCAGCGTGCTAGTCAAATAGGACAGGAGGATGATCCTACAACAGCAGTATTGCAAGAAGCCATCAGCGAAACTGCAATTTCTTTGGAAGAGCTGGAAGTATTAGCCGAAGAACTCGCACAGCAAAACCGGGAATTAGTTGCTACTCGCCACCTTTTAGAAGTTGAGCGCCAGTGTTACCAGGATTTATTCAATTTTGCCCCCGATGGATATTTAGTTACTGATGTCAATGGTGTAATTCAAGAAGCTAACTATGCTGCGGCCAACTTACTGAATGTCCGCCAGTCTTACCTGACAGGCAAACCCCTGGCTGTATTTGTACATCAGACAGAATTACCTAAATTCTACCAAATCATCGGAGAATTGCCCCAGCAAACAGAGAAACGTACAGAACACTTACGGATATTTCACCAGGAAGGTAGAGTTGACTTTGCGGCTGAATTTACCCTGGGGGTAGCCAAAGATTATTCTGAGGGCAAAATCAAGGGTTGGAGATGGCTATTTAGGGATATTAGTGAGCGAGTGGAAGCAGAGGAACAAATTCGCCAACAGGCGGCACTTCTGGATATTACCACAGATGCGATTCTAGTCAGAGATTTGCAAAACCAAATTTTATATTGGAATCAAGGCGCGGCAAATATTTATGGCTGGCGGGCGGAGGAAGTTATGGGAAGGAACGCCTGGGAAATTTTATTACCAGAGGCTTCTCCTGAACTTCTAGGGGCGCTGAACACTGTTTTAGAGGATGGAACATGGAGCGGGGAATTACGGAAAGTCACCAGATGGGGTAAAAAAATCATTGTTAATAGCCGTTGGACACTCATGTATGATGCTGCCAGGTTACCCAAATCTATCATGAGTGTGGATACGGATATTACGGAGAAAAAACAACTAGAAACAGAAATTTCACGTACCCAGAGATTGTCAAGCCTAGGTACTCTGGCTCATGCGATCGCCCATGATCTGCAAAATATATTCTCTCCGATGATGACAGTAGCGCAACTTTTGCCCCTCAAGCATTCCGAGCTAAGTGAAAGTTGCCTACAGATGCTGAAATTATTGGAAAGCAATAGCAAACGGGGGATGGATTTAGTCCAGCAAATTCAGTCATTTACCAGTAACTTTCAAGTTCAAAGCTCAATACCGTCAGTATCACATCTGATCCAAGATGTAGAGCAGACAATCAAACGCATATTCCCCAAATCCATAGACATTGATATTGATACAGATATACCTACCGATATAGAAATTCTGCAGCCATACCACACCAAACTACATGAACTATTAGTTAGGTTACTAGTAAATGCCTGTGATGTTGCGCCTCAAGGTGTTAAGGTGGGAATTGCCGCTAACCAGACCTTTATTGATGAAAGCTATGTGAAACGGCATATGGGCGCTCAGGTGGGTTTGTACGTAGTAATTACAGTTACTGATAGCGCACTAAATATTAATCCTCAAGTCATCGATGAGATTTTCACACCATTTCGCCATACCCAAACTGGGAGTAAAAATACTGATATGGGCGGTTTTGTGGAAGTATCCAGTCAATTAGGAGTTGGGAGGAAGTTTAAAATCTACATCCCCAGTAGTGAAAGTCACACTTCCCCCAGAGTAGATCAGGGCAAACTCCCTGCAGGCAAAGGAGAATTAATTTTAGTTGCAGATAAAGAGACGGCAATTACCCAAATTACCAAAACTACATTAGATATTCATAACTACAGGGTATTAATCGCCGAGAATGGGATTGAAGCCCTTGCCCTATACACCCAACACCAGCAGGACGTTAAACTGGTGTTGATAGATCTAATGATCCCATCGATGACAGGGGAAACTGTCATTCGCACCTTGCAAATCATCAACCCGGATGTACCAATTATTGTTATGAGTGAATTGGCTGCTGCTGAGGCTTTAGCACGAACTGCGATCACGGGGATTCAGGGATTTTTAGCAAAACCCTTTACTGCGGAGCAATTATTAAATGCCATAGATGATGCCCTTGTGTGTACCACGACACCAACCTGGCAACAGCAGCGCTAAAGTTGGGGAAGTCTGCCCAGTAATAGCCCAGTGAGGCTGATGTACAATGCAAACAAATATTTAAATTATGAGTGGCCGGTTCATATGATTTCATCAGAAAATAACACAACATCCACCGATAAAAGCCTGGAAGCCATGCGGCATTTTTCCGAACAGTACGCTAAACGCACCGGGACATATTTCTGTTCTGAACCCTCTGTAACCGCAGTGGTGATTGAAGGACTGGCAAAACATAAAGACGAGTTAGGGGCCCCTTTGTGTCCCTGTCGCCACTATGAAGACAAAGAAGCCGAAGTTAGTGCCACATATTGGAACTGTCCCTGTGTACCCATGAGAGAACGCAAAGAATGTCACTGTATGCTGTTTCTTACCCCAGATAATGAGTTTGCTGGCGACCAACAAAAAATTAGTTTAGAAACTATCAAAGAAGTGCGAGCAAGCATGGGATGAGCGACATGATCCCCCCGGAGTTTTGGCAAGGTGTGGAGCAGTTTAATTCCAGACAGTTTTACGCCTGTCATGACACTTTAGAGGCTTTGTGGATAGAAGCCGGCGAACCAGAAAAAACCTTTTATCAAGGTATTTTACAAATTGCTGTTTCACAGTATCATTTATCTAATGGTAACTGGCGAGGTGCAGTAATTTTACTAGGAGAAGGCAGCAATCGACTGCGACGTTATCCCTCTGTTTATAGGAGTATTGATGTAGATCAATTATTGACTCAAAGTACAGCTTTGTTGTCAGTATTACAACAAATGGGAGCAGATAACTTTAATGCCTTGGCAGATCTTCAGGCTTTACCTAGTCCCACAATTGCCGTAGTTCACGAGTAAAATTTCACCCCGTAGGCTAGCCTACGGGGCTGTTGTTGCCAAAGTATTGCATTTCCAGGTTAATATGGCGGTTGTAGCGGCGGTGTTCTGAGGGAATTTGACGAATGTGTGTGTATATGGGTGAAACCTAGAAGCTAGATCAAGCGTCAATATTTCAGGAGTTATCCCAAGTTGCTCCTGATGTAGATTTTATATTCGGAAAAAGAAATTGGGATAATTAATATACAATCTGATATCCTAAACTTATGGCTACAGTATTATGTCCTGCTACAAATTTCCAGTATCACAAATGCGTCGCCTGGGATTAGCCTTGATGCTACCAGTTGCACTGTTGGGTGTGGTGACATTTCCTAGCCATGTGCAAACTGTAACGGCACAAACATCTGAGCAAAATGGTCGCCTGACCATCAGCGCCGATTTGCAAGAATATAACGCCAATACTCAAGTAGCAACGGCTCGCGGTAACGTACAAATGTTGTATCCTGCTCGCCAAATTAAAGCTACATCTGCTCAAGCACAATTTTTCAGCAGGGAACGCCGCATTGATTTGAGCGGTAACGTCCTTATTGTCCAAAATGGAGTCAATAGCATCCGGGCGGAGAAAGTCACTTATCTGATTGATGAAGGGCGTTTTGTGGCTTTACCTCAATCCCGGGGTCAGGTACAGTCCATCTACATGGTGAATGATTCCGAACTGGGGGGCAATTAGCTAATTAATCTAATGAGGATAAATTACCACTACGGGCGCGAATAGTGAAAATTGTCTTAGAGAATATTTACAAATCATATGGTAAGCGCAGTGTTGTCAATAACGTTAACCTGTCCATTTCTCAGGGTGAGGTGGTGGGGTTACTAGGTCCCAATGGTGCGGGTAAAACCACGACTTTTTACATTGCTACGGGTCTAGAAAAACCTAATCAGGGAAAGGTCTGGCTTGATAGTACCGAAATAACCGCAATGCCAATGCATAAAAGAGCACAATTAGGTATTGGCTATTTAGCCCAAGAACCAAGTGTTTTTCGTCAGCTATCTGTACGGGATAATATTCTCTTGGTACTGGAGCAAACTCATGTCCCCCGATGGGAATGGTCAAAACGAATACAGGGTTTACTGCGGGAGTTTCGCTTGGAAAAAGTCGCTAAAAGCAAAGGAATTCAACTCTCTGGTGGGGAGCGACGACGGACGGAATTAGCTAGGGCTTTAGCAGCGGGTAGGGAGGGTCCGAAATTTCTGCTGTTGGATGAACCATTTGCTGGTGTTGACCCGATTGCGGTTTCCGAAATTCAGCATATTGTCGCACAATTGAGCGATCGCGGCATGGGTATCTTAATTACAGATCATAATGTTCGTGAAACCTTAGCCATTACAGACCGCGCCTATATTATGCGCGAGGGACAAATTCTTGCTTTTGGACATCCTGAAGAACTATATCATAATCCCCTAGTACGACAATACTACTTGGGGGATAACTTTCAAGTCTAAATAAGTCAGTATTAATTTAAATATTTTTATTTTAAATGAATATTTATTTTTATGAATTTTTCTGCCCGGGTGTAACTAGTTAATTTTGCTCCAGGGGTCTGGTTGAAACATCAAATGGTAGTCCTATAGTTATTTTATGAGATTCAAGAAGCTCAATTTATTATACAGACTGAATTCCCTCTTACCCTTGACGCTCATGGACCGCTACCTGACCAAAGAATTGGTAGCACCTTTTTTATTTGGTGTGGGTGCATTTTCATCATTGGGTGTAACTATCGATGCTGTGTTTGAGCTAGTGCGGCGCATTGTCGAATCTGGATTACCAATCAATATTGCAATTCAGGTTTTTTTATTAAAGTTTCCCAATTTTATCGTTTTAGCCTTCCCCATGTCCACACTCCTGGCTACTTTGATGACTTATAGTCGTCTTTCCAGCGAGAGCGAACTAATTGCTCTGCGTGGGTGTGGGGTCAGTGTCTATCGCATGGTTTACACCGCTGTGATGTTGAGTATGGTAGTAACAGGGATGACATTTGTCTTTAATGAGCAAATAGCACCCGCGGCCAATTACCAAGCAACTATTACCCTGGAAAAAGCCCTCAAGTCAGACAAACCCATTTTACAGCAGTCAAATATCTTTTATCCTGAATACCAAGAGACGGAAGAGCCAGATGGTACCACAAACAAGAGACTGGCACGTTTATTTTATGCTGACAAATTTGATGGTCAGAAGATGAAGGGCCTAACAATTATAGACCGGACTGGAGAAGGTTTAAATAAAATTGTCGTCTCCGAATCTGCTCAGTGGAATACTGCTGAAAACGTTTGGGATTTTTATAATGGTACGATTTATTTAGTCGCTCCTGACCGTTCCTATCGTAATATTTTACGGTTTGAACATCAACAGCTGCAATTACCGCGCACACCATTGAATGTAGTGGAGAGAAGCCGAGATTATGGTGAAATGAATCTTGCTGAATCTTTAGAACAGTTAGAAATAGAACGGATCGCTGGCGACACTCAGAAGATTCGCAAACTTGAAGTACGTATTCACCAAAAAGTTTCTCTACCATTTGTATGTGTAGTTTTTGGTTTGGTGGGTGCTGCTATGGGAAGCAGACCCCAGCGCAGCGGAAAAGGTACAAGTTTTGGTGTGAGTGTGATCGTAATTTTTACTTATTATTTAATTTTCTTTATTAGCGGTGCTGTTGCACAAGCTGGTATTTTCTCACCCTTTATAGGAGCTTGGCTACCTAATTTCCTGTTTTTAGGAATAGGTTTATTTTTATTGATGCGGATAGCTGAACGTTAATAAATTGACAACTCTCCCTATTCCCTATTCTGGTGTTCCGGTGTTCCCTTCTCCCTATTGAAAAGCTATAAAACAACCTCTTAGAGGATGTTTGATAAGTCATGATTAGTGTATCAACTATTGTTTCACCCCACCCTAACCCTCCCCTTGTAAGGGCTATCCATTACCCGGATCTTTCTTAACATTCGTGAGAGCGATCGCTCGCAAACCCCCAAACCTTAATCCTCCGTTGATGATTCTCAATAAAATAAGGGTTTTATCAAGAATAATAAGGTAGATTTTGTCAAGAGTAGAGAAATTTTCAAGCGCTGAAACCATTGCCACATAAATGTTTCAAGATTGTTAAGAAAGATGTGAGTAATGAATAGTTGTAAGGGGAGGAGACTGGATTTTATTGTTTCGGTGCGTTCCCCAATCCTTCCATATTCCCTGTTCCCTGTTCCCTGTTCCCTGTTCCCTAATATAAAAATTACCTGTTTAATACTTTCCAAACATCCTCTTATCTGTAAGAAACCCAAGTACCATGGAAACCATAGGGTACCCTTTGGGGAATTAGTACCCGCGCTATGGGTGCTGCGGTGACATCCTGGGCGTTGACTATGACTAGTTCCGAAGTTTGCGAAGTCTCATCGTAAACAAAAGTAATTAACCAGCCATCATCTTCCTTTGTAGCATTAAGACTCGGGGCAAATACTGCTTCACCCCCATAACGTCCTGAACCAAATTCATGGGTTTGAGATGTCTGATTATTTAAATCGTATTTAATTATACCATTAAATAGCGGTAGGGGCGTTTTGTCCATTCTCCCAGCATAACCGTATTGGGTTCGTTGCCCTAAGAAGTTTTCGTTAATGCGGGGAAATTCGGCGGGGAGATCATCTAGCATTTCTTCTTGCACTTTCCCGCTGCTGAGGTGAAATCGCCAGCGATATAAACGGGGAATATCTGCTTGTGGGTCTGTTTGGGAGTCATTAGCCTTTAAGACTGTGGTGGAGTTCATGCGACAGGCTATGAGTACTATTTGATCTTCATCTTCGTAGGCGTTGAGGGTATGAAATATGTAACAAGGGGAAGTTTCAAACCAGCGGATATTACTGTTATCCCCATGACGGGGGATAATACCAAAGCGACTTGGTCTATGGCTCTCGAACATCATAGCCGGTTCCCCCCTTTGCATTCTTTCCATACTGAAAGTTAAGGGTAAATCCATAAAGATTGTATACTTCTGGGTGATGGCGAAATCGTGCATCATTACCCCCATCGGTAGATCAATGGGCACTGTCCGCACTATTTCGCCTGTGGGGGAAACTATGCTATATTGCAAGTATGGTGGGGTGAAGGAGTAACCAAAAAACATCATTTCACCGGTGTTTGGGTCTACTTTGGGATGGGCTGTAAAGGCAGAAACCAGCTTACCATTATACGTGTATTCACCAATTGTCTGTAAATCTGGTAACCTGATGGCGTGAGGCGCACCTCCTTCGTTGAGTGCTAACATTTGCCCGGCGTGCCACACTAGGGCTGTGTTGGCAGTGTTTTTGTATGCACCATGAGGATTATCCATCTGCGGTGGTTCTAATAATCCAGACCAGAGGGCTTTCCCGGCTTGGTGTTCTATTTGCCATCCTTTGGTGCGCACGTAGCGATTACAATATGTGGCCTCACCGTCGCTAATTCTCACACCGTGCAACATTCCATCGCCATCAAACCAGTGATACTGACCAATGGGTGACCACTGGGGATTGGGACCATTACGGACAAACATCCCTGTTAGGTTGGCGGGTAACTCACCTATGACTTTTAGGGACTGGGTGGTGATTTCTGTTTGCACCGGGGCAAAGTTATAATTGAGATACGGGTTAAGTGTGGTTGTCATGGTGTCTATGTGTGAGCAAGTGATGAGGTGATCATATTAGCGATCGCTGTGATTGTTTCTCCCAATATCGGGAGATTTTTCTAGTATAATTGGGAAATAATTGTTGTTTTTGATATAATCTGACTCTGGCTCACAGGCGATCGCCAAGGAGTAGAAAATTAAAGGTTAGTTGTCATCAAATTCACAGCTAAGACTTAAATAGATTAAACTTATATAAAGGCAGTCCCTGAAAATGCCGGGGTTGAATTATGTTTGTTGCTCATTGCATCTCTAATATATGACGGTGGAGCTTAAGGTGACTAGTACTGATTATAACGTCTTCTCTGTTTCGGGAGAAGTATCTATCCCCCAGGCTCCTCCTGAATTTAAATCAGGGTTTATTGGCATCATTGGTCGCCCCAATGTCGGTAAATCTACTTTGATGAACCAATTAGTAGGACAAAAAATCGCGATTACGTCGCCTGTAGCACAAACTACACGTAATCGTTTACGAGGGATTTTAACTACCCCAGCCGCACAGTTAATTTTTGTGGATACGCCGGGAATTCATAAACCCCATCATCAATTGGGGGAAGTGCTGGTGAGAAATGCTAAAAATGCCATTGAGTCGGTGGATGTGGTATTGTTTGTGGTAGATGGGTCAGTAGCTTGTGGTGCGGGCGATCGCTTTATTGCTGATTTACTGGTCAGGACGCAAACACCAGTAATTCTAGGGGTAAATAAAATTGACCAACAACCACCAGATTCTCAGAGCATTGATGATAGTTATCAAGCTTTAGCCGCGGGTCAACAATGGCCTGTAGTTAAATTTTCCGCCCAGACCAGCGCCGGACTACCGGAACTGCAAGAGTTATTAATTGAAAATTTAGAGACCGGACCGTTTTATTATCCCCCGGACTTGGTGACAGACCAACCAGAACGTTTTATCATGGGGGAATTAATTCGGGAACAAATTTTACTGTTAACCCGGGAAGAAGTTCCTCACTCAGTAGCGATCGCCATTGATTTAGTAGAAGAGACACCCAGTATTACTCGTGTACTGGCTACCATCCATGTTGAGAGAACTTCTCAAAAAGGTATTCTGATTGGAAAAAGCGGCTCAATGCTCAAAGCAATTGGTAGTGAGGCTCGCCAACAAATTCAAAAGCTGATTGATGGTAAAGTTTATCTAGAGTTATTCGTGAAAGTAGAGCCAAAATGGCGACAATCGCGGATGAGTTTAGCAGAGTTAGGCTACAAAGTAGAAGAATAGTTAACCTTGTAATGTGGGCAAGATGCCCACTTGAGTATAAAAAGTCTGTATGCTAGATGCGACTAGGTGCGATTCGTTCTCTCGAAATGAGTATTAATGCTCAGGGATGAGAGGTAAGACTGGGTAAAACCAGATTCTTATAACTGTGTGTTCATGTGGGTGAGAATCCCACCCCCTAGGTGCAAGGGTGACAGCATCTCCC
>CAIWDD010000015.1 GCA_903911355.1 uncultured Nodularia sp.
AATTTTTGTTAATCCTGAATATGACCCAGTTTCAGATATTGCTCACAGTATCACACCCGCATCTGTGGAAGCTGCATTACAAAAGCATCCTGAAGCCAAAGCAGTTTTGGTAGTCTATCCCACATATTACGGTGTTTGTGGGGATTTGCAAGCGATCGCCCAAATCACCCACCAATATCATATCCCCTTACTGGTAGACGAGGCACACGGAGCGCACTTTGCCTTTCATCCCCACGGGAATTGGGGGGAGCACCCAAGGCTCTTGTCACCTTCATAAGGGGGTTGGGAGGAAACAAAAGAATCAGAGGTTTTTGATCTGGTTAATTTACAAGTGCGCCTGGTTGTCCATTTTGAACTACAAAGGAAGCCAAGGTTCTGACAGAGGCGTTCAAGTCCAGGATGCTGGAAACAATGCGGTAGTCAGTTTGCCAAAGTGTTGGTGTTAGTTGACAACGAACGTACCCCCGAAAAGCACCATCAAAGAATTTAGTATGGGGGTTATTAGGTAGGGAAGCTTGAACTGGAGCAATAAATTGGACAGGAAAGTCAGAGGAAATTGAAGTTCCGACAAACTCTGTACCTATTGTCGCTGAGTTGGGATTATCAAAATCTAGTTTTAAGTCGTGTACCCAACTTGAGTGAATGTCGCCGGTAATTACTACTGGGTTGGAAACTCGACGGTCATTGAGGAAATTTAAAAGTCGATTACGTTGAGCTACGTAACCGTCCCATTGATCCATGTTGAATACACCCGGACTAGGATTAGTATTAAAGTTGTATTGAGCAAACATTGTTTGCTGGGCTATTATATTCCAGCGCGATCGCGATTGGTCTAATCCTGTGAGTAGCCACTGTTCTTGTTCTGAGCCTGTCATTGTAGCATTTGCTTCAAGGGCATCGGCACAACGAGGTTTGAGTCCATCATCACAAGGTTGGTCGGTGCGGTATTGTCTGGTATCCAGGATGTTGAACTCAGCTAAATTACCGAAAGTAAAGCGCCGATACAGTAACATATCCAGGCCATTGGGCAATGAAGAGCGACGTAAAGGCATATGTTCATAGTAAGCCTGGTAAGCATTGATTCGCCGTTGAGTAAAATCCCCTAAGGTTTGGTCGTCTTCGGGTATTAAGTTGACGTAGTTGTTGTCAACTTCATGATCATCCCAGGTAAAAATCCAGGGGCAAGCAGCATGAGCAGCTTGCAGATTGGGGTCAGTTTTGTAAAGAGCATGACGGTTGCGGTAGTCGTCTAAAGAGATGATTTCTGGTCCATTATGCTGGCGTGGTGCACCCTGCCGCGGTCCGTATTCATATATATAATCACCTAAGTGAACTACTAAGTCGAGATTTTCCTCAGCTAAATGCCGAAAAGCTGTATAGAAACCATTTTGCCAGTCTTGACAAGAAACAAAAGCAAAGTTGAGTTTTTGAGGCAATGTATACAATGCTGGTGCGGTGCGAGTCCGCCCAATGGGGCTAAATTCTCGACCCACTTGAAATCGATACCAATACCAACGCTCAGGATCTAACCCACGGACATCAACGTGTACTGAGTGTCCTAATTCTGGTGTCGCCATTGCTACCCCTCGACGCACAACCCGGCGCATCTTTTCATCCAGGGCAACTTGCCATCGCACTGGAACGTTTTTTACCGGCATTCCTCCCCCAAGCAGGGGATTAGGAGCTAGTCTGGTCCAAATAACTACACTATCGGGTAAAGGATCGCCAGAAGCTACTCCCAGACTAAAGGGATAAGCGGAAAATCTGGGGTTAGCCAATACCGGATGCCATTGACTTGTAATTGTTAACCCGGTTAAAAATCCTGCACCTAGCAAAAAATTACGCCGTTTGTATTTATTGGCTAGGAGACGATTGTAATCTATAAATTCCATATCTATTCCTAGATGAGATGTTAATTTACTGGTTCCTCAATTGCATCAACCTCTCATCAAGTGGGGATTAAGATTGTGTTAAATTTAGTTGTTTTACTAATATAAATATTATTTCTCATCTGTCTTGGCGGTTCATTTATCAAAAAATGCAAAATCAACACCAAACCCCCTTGTTAGATGCCCTAAAGGCTTATAAAACCCAGGCTCACGCTCCTTTTTACACCCCAGGACATAAGCAAGGTATGGGCATTTCTCAACCCTTGGCTGACTTACTGGGTACAAAAGTCTTTCAGGCTGATTTAACAGAACTAGCAGATTTAGATAATTTGTTTGCACCCCAAGGGGTAATTCAA
>CAIWDD010000016.1 GCA_903911355.1 uncultured Nodularia sp.
CGATTTTAATAGGTAATTTTGACTATGACGAAAAAACTGAACTATTTACTTTGAAGAAAGATACAAAATTCAAGTCACATATTGATGTAAAACTGAGAATTAAATACTATTTAATTAGTTATCTAAGAAGAATGGAAAGAGAAAATAATCACCCAGGTTTTGATACAATAGTTCTGCATCTGTTCCCACTTTTGAAAAACGGCAATACCCCGGAAAATCAAACTATTTTAAGTGTATTGGAAGATATTGCAGAACCTATAGGGGAAGACAGTTGGAGACTCAAAAAACAGGGTCAACTTTCGCTATTTGACACACCTTAATGATTAGAAATACAGCAGGTTTGAGCAGGGTAAGAGCATATCAGTCATGGTTGACATAAGGGTTGCAACCAGCATAAGGTAGGATTATCCAAAAGGGTGGGATGATTGGCCTTGAGTGCTAAAACATAATCTGCTTTTTTATGGTAATAATTCTTCTAACGCATTAATTGTTACATTGTTTACAATGTCTTGTTTTCAGCCTTGTTTGTCACCCCATCAGCGGTTGGGGTGAGGTTCCCAGTTAATAAGGGTCGGAACTAAAACGGCCGCGTTTGACGCTTCGCAGATAGTAACCTGTGGTGGGGAGATTTCTTAAGTTGAAGGTATCACCACGGGGAACGCGCCAAATCTTGTAGTCGTAATATGTTAGAGGTGTGCGGGGTTTGCATATTTCTGGGGGATGGTCTCCTAAAACGAAATATGCAGCGCCTCTACCCATGACTTTAGCCATACCAAATTTATCGACAGTCACAGATGTTTCTTCGCTAATGGCTATCCCTAAAACGCTCTTCGATACGCCATCTTGGATTTGACGGGCGATAAAAGCCATAATCCGCCCCATTCTTTTGCGTCTGTCAAAATGGGTATCAACGATAGTCCCCGTTAAATGACTCCACGGGAAAAAGTTGTAAGTAAAGGTGATGTCTCGGTAGGGGTCTTCGAGAGCTTCTCTGGTTTCAATACCTTCTTGGGAGGAAGCGCAAGCATCATAGACATAATCACTTTGAATCATCGCCCCGGCGCTGGTGCCGCCGATGCCGCCGCCTTTGGCATAAACTGATTTAATGGTAGCTTCTAATTTGGTATTTTTCCAGTTACGGATATACTCACATTGGTCGCCACCTGCAAAGAAAATTACGTCTGCATTTCTGACTTTTTCGATAATTTCGGATTTATTCGCATCCTGTCGGTTTCTAATTACCAGAGTCTCTACATATTTGACTCCCTGCATATTATAAATTAAGCGATTGTAATCATCACTACCGGAAGTACGAAGTACGACAACATTAACTTTGGTGGAGTAGCTAGTTGATCCCCGGACTTGATGAATCATCCACTGAATGGCTTCTTCTACATCTGGACCGCCTCCACCTAAAATATGCACAGGCCCTGCTAAGGGTGTGACTGAGGGGGGACGTAAATCTAAAGTTTTTTCTGGTGGGATGTCGGGGTTTAGGAATGCTATGAGGGCGGTTCCCATCTTCCTCAACATGGTTCTGACAGTCCTGAACCACTTTGCTATGCTTGGGAATACCTTGGTCATACTAAGCTGCTGGTGCAAACCACAATTATTGCTAACTCTCGCACCAAAAAGGGGGAAATTTCCAGCGTATAGGGGTTGTAATGTTTTTTTACGCGGTATAACCAGGGGTAATCTTTATTTCTCGGCGTTATTCTCGCATAATCACTGTGTAGATAGTTGGTTTTAAAGCCAGACAACTTGCGATCGCTCTTGGACTACTTGCTGATAAACTGTTTGTGTTTGCTGGGCTAATTTTGTCCAGTTAAACCGCTCGGCCAAATCCCTGTAAGCATTATCAATCAACCATTGGCGATAACCAGGATGTTGGAGAACCTCTAAAATTCCCCAAGCCAGGGAGTCGGGATTATTTACTTGGGTGACAATCCCGGTTTGAGTATTTTTAACTACTTCCGGGAAACCCCCAGTATCTGATACTACTACTGGGACGCGGGAAGCAAAACTTTCTAAGGCCACAATACCAAAGGGTTCATAAAGACTAGGGAAAACAGCACAATCGGCAATGGTTTGAAATTTATCCAAGTATTTATCAGAGAGAAAGCCGGTAAAATAACACTTATGCCAAATCCCCAACTCCCAAGCTTGATGCTGGAGATGGTCGGTATTTCCCCCACCAATAATTACGAATTTAACGTTACCACCCATTGACCACAACACCTTGGGTGCAGCATTAAGTAATACAGACACACCTTTCTCGTATGTCATGCGACCCACATAATAAACAATTTTTTCATGGTCTGCGGCAAATTGGCGGCGAAACTCTTGGGGATGAAAGCTTTCGTCGTGTTGTTTCTTTTCTGGTCGAATACCGTTATAAATGATATCTATTTTGTCTGCAGGACTGTATAAGGCTTGTTGTACCTCTTGCCGCATATAGTTTGTACAGACAATAATTCGCCAAGCGTTATAGGCTAGTAAATATTCTTTATGATGAATATAACCTTGAATAGGGGTGTGAATACCGTTATGTCGCCCGTATTCAGTGGCGTGGATGGTAGCAATCAGGGGGATTTTAAAGTTATGCTTTAAAGCGATCGCCGCATCTCCTACCAACCAATCATGAGCGTGAATTAAATCAAAGGGTCCTTCCTCCAGAATTAGTTTTCCAGCATGATCTCCCATACTTTGGTTAAGATTACCTACCCAGTGGAAAAAATCGCGACTTTGTGCAACTGGTACCCGATGCACCTGTATACCTTCAACCAGCTCATACATCGATGCTTGAGCAAACTCTGCGGTAATCAGGTAAATTTCATGTCCTAACTTTACCAGTTCCGGATATAACTCCGCCACATGGCGGGAAATTCCCCCCACTAACCTCGGTGGAAATTCCCAACTTAGCGCCAGTATCTTCATTTATGAAACTCTCCAATAGCCTAATTTATCTACAAAGACCAACATAGTAATTGTAGTGAGTATATTTACTAATTTTTTGGATAGAGCCGATAAATCAAGATATAGCACTACGCATAGACGTTAGGACATCATAATTGTGGTTTTAAGGGAACAGGGAACAGGGAACAGGGAATGGGAAATGTCCTAACACTTGTGGTTACTGCCATAACACAACCAGAGGATGAGGAGAAAAGACTTTCTGATGTTTAGGATACTTTTAATTTCAACATTTCTTGACTTTGAGTGTAAATGAAACTGCTAAGTGACAGCTTTTGTGTAGATGGTATGATTCCCATGAAATTTTCTTGTGAAGGTCAAGGTATTTCTCCTTCACTTAAGTGGGAAGATGTCAGCATTGAAACCCGTAGCTTTGCCTTAATTGTGGATGACCCCGACGCTCCCAATCGCACATTTGTACATTGGGTTCTCTTTAACTTACCCCCCCAGACCCGGAACTTACCGGAGGGGATACCCACAGAACCCTTGCTAGAAGGGGGTGGGATTCAGGGTAAAAATGATACTGGTCAATTGGGCTATACTCCCCCTTGTCCACCCAGTGGTACCCATCGTTATTTTTTTAAACTTTACGCTCTAGATGCGCCTTTAGGGCTAGATTTTGGCATCACCAAAGCAGAATTAGAAGCAGGGATGGCAAATCATATTTTGGCAACAGCCCAATTGATTGGACGTTATAAAAAGCAACATTAAAAGCTAATTAATACGTATAAATACTAAAAAACTAGAGACGTTCTCACAGAACGTCTCTACAGAGGTTTTAATTGTGGAGCATATTGCAGGGTTTTCTTTAGCCCTGGTCTAAACGCAACACAGCCATAAAAGCCTCTTGGGGCACATCCACAGTTCCCACAGATTTCATCCGTTTTTTACCCTTTGCTTGCTTCTGTAAAAGTTTCTTCTTGCGGCTAATGTCGCCACCATAGCACTTAGCTAACACATCTTTGCGTAAGGCGGGGATATGTTCACTGGCTATGACTTTACTACCGATCGCCGCTTGAATTGGCACTTTAAATTGATGGCGGGGAATCAGTTCTTTGAGTTTTTCCGCCATTGACCGCCCCACCCCATAGGCTTTATCTCGGTGTACAATCATCGCTAGGGAATCAACGGGGTCGCCGTTAATCATAATATCCAGCTTGACTAAGGGATTTTCACGGTAGCCGATGAGATGATATTCCATACTGGCATAACCCCGCGATCGCGACTTCATTTGATCAAAAAAGTCAGTGACCACCTCCGCCAAAGGTAACTCGTATGTCAGGGTAGTACGTCCTTGGGCCAGATATTTCATATCCTTGAAAATACCCCGGCGATTTTGGGAGAGTTCCATCAAGGTGCCGACGTAGCCTTCTGGCGTAATCATTTCTACTTGAACGTATGGCTCCTCTATTTTTTCCCGGTCGTTGGGAGCCGGTAAATGGCTGGGATTATCTATATACAGTTCTTCACCTTTGTTAGTGACTACACGGTAAACAACTGAAGGGGCTGTAATAATTAAATCCAGGTTATACTCCCGTTCTAAACGTTCCTGGACAATTTCCATGTGCAGTAACCCCAAAAACCCACAACGGAAGCCAAAACCCATCGCGCTAGAAGTTTCCGGTTCATATTGCAGAGCTGCATCATTGAGTCCCAGCTTTTCTAAAGCCTCCCGCAGGTCTTCAAACTGGTCGGCATCAATAGGGAACATCCCACAAAATACCATGGGTTTGGCTTCTGTGTAACCTGGTAATGCGGCTGGGGCTTTAGCTTTAGATAGGGTAACTGTATCCCCCACCCGCGCATCAGCTACAGCTTTAATGGCGGCGGCAAAATAGCCTACTTCCCCGGCGTGGAGTTCTTCGACTTGCTTTTCATTGGGAGACAGTACACCTAACTCGTCAACGACATATTCTTTACCTGATGCCATCAAGTAAATGCGATCGCCTTTTTTAATGCTCCCATCCATCACCCGGAAATAAACAATTACCCCCCGGTAGCTATCGTAATAACTATCAAAAATCAATGCTCGCAAGGGTGCATCTGTGGTGTCTTTTGCGGGTGGTATGCGCTCTACTACCGCTGCCAAAATTTCATTAATGCCGATTCCTTCTTTCGCCGAAGCCAGAATCGCACCACTACAATCTAAACCGATAATTTCTTCAATTTCGCCAATTAC
Organism: uncultured Nodularia sp.; assembly: GCA_903911355.1. Lineage (GTDB taxonomy): Bacteria > Cyanobacteriota > Cyanobacteriia > Cyanobacteriales > Nostocaceae > Anabaenopsis > Anabaenopsis arnoldii. The sequence goes on from CAIWDD010000016.1 coordinate 5,153, forward strand.
CCGCTCCGGTTCTGCTCCTGGTAAATCAATTTTGTTTAAAACCGGAATAATTTCTAAGTCATGTTCGAGAGCCAAATAGAGATTAGCCAAAGTTTGCGCCTCCACACCTTGAGACGCATCCACCACTAACAGCGCCCCTTCACAGGCTACAAGGCTCCGGGACACCTCATAAGAAAAATCCACATGGCCAGGAGTATCAATTAAATTCAGGACATATTCCTGACCATCCTTAGCCTGGTAGTTCATCCGGGCAGCTTGCAGCTTAATGGTAATGCCGCGCTCCCGTTCAAGATCCATGTTGTCCAGGAACTGTTCCTTCATTTGGCGCTCATCCACAGTCCCAGTAGCTTGTAACAAGCGATCGGCGAGGGTAGATTTCCCGTGGTCAATGTGAGCAATAATACAAAAATTGCGAATGCGATCTGCGGGAACGTCAGTCATATACTATCTTTGCTGAAGCAGCAATCAAGGTTAAACAAGAAATTTACTTCATATATTTTAATCCTTTCTTAGCCAAGACGCTGTTGCCGGAGAGTGAAGAATATATATTAAAGTCTATTAAAGTCTATTTAACTTGATGGGATTGACGAACCAGTACCCTACAATAAATATATATTCAGTAAATCATGTAGAAATCCTGGGGGGTTACACTAGCTAACTGCCTATAACTACTGATTTACACCGCACAAATTCTGGAGTTGTTGTTTAGGGACTTGATTACATTTACCATTCCAAAGCAAATGCCGTTAATCTGGCGTTATTTTGGGTAACTATCTCACTATAAATGCAAATTGCATTTTTTAGAAGAGTCGGTAAACTAACTCGAATGGTAGATCATCAGCCCTCGACAAGGCTTGAGAGGTAAAAATCTCTGAGTATATAAACCTATGAATATGAAAGAGAAACCTACCGAAGGTGAGCATCAACGCACCAAGAAGGTAGAAGTCGCCGTCCACTTGGACTCGGAGTTAGTAGAACAAATTCAGCACTTAACCAACGACCCAAGTAAAGTGATTGAGGTAGCCATTCGTCAATGGTTGCGGGGTGAGGCCTCCAGGGATGATGAACTCACACGCAACCATCGGCGCGTACCTGTTCCCCCCCGGGGTGAGTGGAATGACTGAAAATAAACAAGGTGTAAATAAAACATGAAAAAAATGTAAAGTTTGTCACTATTGGTGCAAAAAAGGCCAAAATACCCAATGTAAGGATGCCAAAGCTGTAATAATTTACCCCAATTGTTTGTGAGGGGCTTGGGCAAAACTGCTTTGAGGTGCCATTTGTCTATCCAACTCGATTAATGACTTTTACTGCTAACTCCCAATTGCCGGATTTATTTCCCCAGAATCTGGAAGGTTCCCCTAATCACACTGATGGCTGTATGCCAACTCTAGGTTCGGAGTTGGTATACACTCAAGATGGGACAGGACGCTACGTAACATTTTACTGTCAGCATAGCGAACTGTTGGGGTTAAACCCTAAGCAAATAGTTAATCAAAGTCATGAGGACAAGGTTTTTGTCCCAGTAGATAATGGCGCTTATTTGGAACGCTTACACCGGATTTTAAATACTTTGGTGCCGGAAAAGTTCCAATGCTGGTTTAGCTGCTGTCAAAAACTATTGGAGTTCGAGTTGGTAATTTCCCCTATGATCCCACCCTTGGGAACTGCTGCTACCACAGTTTTAGTCATGGGAAGATTCTTACAAGTGGCTGGGAGAAAATCCCCCGCTGAAGATTTAGCTGTAAATGTACTGGGTCATCAAGTCCGCACAGAACCATACCATAAGCTAGTAAATAAAATTACCAGAAATATCCGGCGGACATTGGATTTAGATGTGATTTGGCAACAAACAGTTGACAGTTTAGGCAAAACCCTAGGGCTAGAGCGTTGCATTATCTGTCCTTACCACCCCTCTAGTTCTAGAGTCCAGGTGATAGCCGAGTATCACCACCCAGAGCGAGCTTCGATGCTCGGACGGGAAATAGATGTAACTTCTGAGCCGGCTTTTGCTGAGGCCTTGGCCACCCTAGAACCTGTTGTCATGGAAATGTCCCGGTATAATCTGTCTCCCCCGGACAAAATCTTAGTGGTGGCTACTTGCTATCAAGACCAAGCTAATGGACTAATTGCCATCACTATTAAAGATGAATTTCACCCCTTGACAGATGCAGAACTAGAATTAGCCAAAGAGTTTGCTGATCAGTTGGGAACTGCGATCGCCCATGCTACCCTATATAAAGAACTAGAAGCAGCCCGTCAAAAAGCCGAAGCAGCCTCCCGCCTCAAAAGCGAATTTCTGGCTAATGTTTCCCATGAAATCCGTACCCCCCTCAACGGTATGATTGGCTTTTTAAAGCTGATTTTAGAAGGCATGGCAGATGATCCTCAAGAACAACATCAGTTTATTTGTGAGGCTCATTATTTATCAATACATCTGCTCCATATTATCAATGATATCTTAGATATAGCCAAAATTGAAGCCGGCAAAATGGAGCTTGCTTGCTCTGCGGTCAAACTCAATGATCTATTTCAAGATGTAGAAAATTTTGTGCGCCCCCAAGCAGAGTCAAGAAACTTGAGTTTCCAAATGCAGATGCTTCCTACTTCTGATGAGATTATTGTCCATGGTAATTACCAAAGGTTACTACAGGTCATGCTCAACTTGGTGAATAATGCTATCAAATTCACCCGAGAAGGGAGTATTAACGTCAGTGCTGATTTAGTCTTGAAAAAGGCGAAATTTCAAAATCAGGAATTTCCCGGAATGGTCAGGGTAAAAGTAGCTGATACAGGTATCGGTGTTTCCCTGGATCAACAAGATAAACTCTTTCAATTATTCTCCCAGGTAGATGGTTCACGTACTCGCCAGTACGGGGGTACAGGTTTGGGACTAGTCATATCCCAGAAACTCATAGAAGCCATGGGTGGCGAGGTACATTTTTACAGTCTGGGGGAAGGACTAGGTTCAACGGTCACATTTACAGTACCTCTCTATCAACAACCTGTTTTAGTTGCTGCTGATGTTAATATGTCCCCTTTCTGAAAAGATTATAAATCATGTGGGGTGGGCATCCTGCCCGCCCTTGCCATTAATGTGGTATCCAGCATCCAGGGGTTCAAAACCCCTGTCTAATAGCAGAAGTCGGATAAATCCGACTAGATTTGGGCATAATTGTTAAGGTCGTTGAGAATATCCGGGGGTTGAAAACCCGGACTTCTAGCTAAGTTATCTTAGACTATCTGTGATGATGTGAGAAGTTAGGGATCTTGCAGCTACAGTGAGTTTAAAAGCCTAATTGCTAATTCATAACCAGCGGTATTACCTTGAGTGAGGAATAATTCCGCTGATCGTTGGAAGTTTTCCCTGGCTTTCTTGATGTCTCCTAGGTTAACGTAAACACCACCGCGACCCATGTAAGCTTCAGCTAAATTAGGATTAATCGCAATAGCTTGGTTGAAATCAGCCAATGCTAAATCCCATTTTTGCTGGTTAAGGTAAACAACACCCCGATTGATGTAAAAAGCAGCATCATTAGGATTAGACTGATTTTGACTGTAAAATTCTGGGAATCCTTGACTGACTA
>CAIWDD010000017.1 GCA_903911355.1 uncultured Nodularia sp.
GGTCCTGTGACCCAACACTCTTTCCTGGTGTCTATGGCGCGGTGGAACCACACTGATCCCTTCCCGAACTCAGAGGTGAAACGCTGCAGCGGCCACGATAGTTGAGGGGTAGCCCTCCGCAAAAATAGCTCGATGCCAGGTTTATTTTTCTAAAATAAGAGCCTCTTCAATAATAGAAGAGGCTTTTGTTTTTTTTCTTGGCTGATTTTTTGAGGCAGAGTACCTGAAAATACAATCTAGCGATCGCTAGAAGCTACAACTATGTGAAAGAACCTAAAATAAGGATTATCTCGGTTGAAAGCGGGAGAAATATTACTAAGTCGTATTTTTCCCCTTAACAATACTTGCCGGATCTTTTCTAGCCCCTATATACTTATTATGCAAGGCCTGGATATTTAGTCATATTCAATTTCCAACTGAGCTACAGTGACGGCGTTAAAAGCGAACGCCAAAACTAAGGGCATAGGACACTTAAATATAAATGTGGAAAATATGGCTAAAATTGTGCCAATTACCGCCGATGCTGACCATACTTTTTCCTCAACAGTTAAGCCCCTTTCAGCTTTAATCAAGTTAAGTACATGATTGGGAATGGGTTCTGGCATTACCCCGCCAGGCGGAAAAGCCCAATAGCTGTTGCGCCGCTCGACAAATAATTCTGTCCAGCCATTTTCTTCGCACCATGCTTCAATCCACTCAACAGAGTAATGAGTCATAATCATAATCTTGTGGGTAATTAAGACTTGTAGAATTTGTGTAGTTGGTAAATATAAGTTGCTGACAGATTTGCTGAATAGTTAACCAATGATTATGAACTCAGAGGAAATACCCCACATATAGAACCCCAGATGTAAAGCGGTCTAGCTATTTGGGACAAACAAGAATTGCTTAACTACTCATATAATTAAAAGATTAACAGTCTCTCCTACCTGTGGCACTCAAAATACAATAAACTTTACTTATATAGGCTAATATCAACAATTGTAAATAACTCACCTAACTCACAGGTCAGTACTGGGGCGATCGCTGATTAAGTTATCCAACTATGTAGGTTATCCTATGGATATGGTGTTGGATGGCTAATAATTCTCACAGACTTGATTATGTGTGGTGCAAAATATAGCCTAAAAATATGGTAAGAAAATTAAAGTGGGTAACAATTTGGCGAGTTGTTCTGCTACCCATTGGTATTAAATTACTGAACAATAGGCTGGGGGAGTGCGATCGCCTATATGCTTATGGCAGGTAATAACAGTATTTTTTATCCCTTAGCCGATTCTGACAAAAAATCCTATCGGGTAAACTCAAAGATGATTAAAGACTTTTCAATATTAGTTAGTGTCCCAAAACAGTTAACCAATATATTTTGGAAGCAAGGATTGGCACTGATTCTAGGCATTATACTATTTTGCCAAGCTTCCCCACCAGCCAGGGCAGATTGGACTCATCCCATGTCATTTAGTAATGCAGAATTAGCCAGACGTGATTTTTCAGGACAAACTTTACAAGCGGCTGAGTTCTCTAACGCCAATATGGAATTAGCTAACTTTGAAGGTGCTGACTTACGAGGAGCCGTGATGAGTGCTTCGGTGATGACTCAAGCGAATCTACATGGCGCCGATTTAACTAATGCTATGGTGGATCAGGTAAAGTGCGATTCGTTCTCTCGAAATGAGTATTAATGCCCAGGGATGAGAGGTAAGACTGGGTAAAACCAGATTCTTATAACTGTGTGTTCATGTGGGTGAGAATCCCACCCCCTAGGTGCAAGGGTGACAGCATCTTCCTTACGGTAGCGACTAGCCATCAATCCGTAAAGCAGGGAGAAAAGGCGTTCCTAC
>CAIWDD010000018.1 GCA_903911355.1 uncultured Nodularia sp.
ACATTATAAATCCCATTAATAACCATTGCTTAGACTACCCTATTTAACCTAATAGTCCACTTCTAGTGGACTTTCGCTATCAGACGGGTAATTTATTACCCGGCTACTCAGTGCGATCGCTATCAGACGGGTAATTTATTACCCGGCTACTCAGTGCGATCGCTGTTTTGTTGACGGTTGACGGTTGACGGAAGGGCGATCGCCTATGGTAATGCGATCGCTTTACATGAAAAGGGACTACTTATAGTTTATGCTTAAATTACCTTGGCGGTTGCTATATCTTATTGACACCCAATACAGAATCAAGATGCTAAAAAAAGGTGAGTTATCCTCACCTGATTAATTAATCAATGCAGTTAGTTTTCATCATGTCATGTCCGTTCACCCAGAATAAACTTTTATTCAGTTTGATTAACCGGAGATGATATCAGTCCCTATCGCCCTAGATAACATTAGATGCTTGCTTTTGAAAGAAAGCAGCCATAACTCTTTCAGCTATTTGACGACTAGTTAAACCTAATTCGGCCTTAGATTCTTCCGGTGTGGCATGATCTACTAAAATATCGGGTACACCAATACGCTTGACAGGAACCACAACATCAGAATCTAGTAGTGCTTCCGCCACAGCAGAACCAAAACCACCCATAACACAGCCTTCCTCCAACGTGACAACGCGGCCGATTTGCTTGGCCAGGGGTACAATTAATTCCGTGTCCAAGGGCTTGACAAAACGGGCATTGATTACAGTTGCCTCGATGCCATGTTCACTGAGCATTTGGGCTACTTGCATACTAGGATGTACCATGGTGCCGTAGCCGATAATTAAAACATCATCGCCGTTACGAAGGATTTCCCCTTTACCGATATCTAAAGGTTCCCAGCCTTCTTCCATGAGGGGAACACCGTAGCCGTTACCACGGGGATAGCGCATGGCAATTGGTCCACTGGTGTAGTTAATACCAGTTACCATCATGCGTTGTAGTTCCGCTTCGTCCTTAGGTGCCATCATCACCATATTAGGAATACAGCGCAGATAGGCAATATCATACATACCTTGGTGGGTAGGTCCATCGGCACCGACAATCCCCGCCCTGTCTAAACAGAAGAACACAGGCAAGTTTTGAATACAAACATCATGAATGATCTGGTCGTAAGCCCGTTGGAGGAAAGTTGAGTAAATGGCCGCCACAGGGCGCATTCCTTCACTGGCTAAACCCGCACATAGGGTAACGGCGTGTTGTTCAGCGATACCCACATCGATATATTGATTGGGTAGTTTAGCCTGGAGTTTATCTAAACCCGTTCCCGTAGCCATTGCAGCTGTAACCCCAATAACTTTGGGGTTTTGTTCCGCGAGTTTAACTAATGTGTGGGAAAAGACTTTGGCATAAGAGGGAGGTTTGGGTTTGCTGGAGGGAATAGCTTTCCCTGTGGTCAGATTAAATGGACTTTGGGCATGGTAGCCTACTTGGTCTTTTTCGGCGATTTCATAGCCTTTGCCTTTAACGGTAATCACATGCACCAAAACCGGACCTGTCATCTCATGGGCTTGGTTGAAGGTCGTAATTAACTCCTCTAGATTATGACCATCTACCGGTCCAATATAAGTAAAACCGAGTTCTTCAAAGACTGCGCCTACCTTGGGAACTGCTAAACGCTTCATTCCTTCTTTGATGCGTTCGAGTTCGGGAGATAAAGATTCACCAACAAAGGGAATCTGTTTAAACTGTTCCTGAAAATTATCTGTAATAAACTGCACCGGTGGACTGAGGCGCATTTTATTCAGGTAACGGGGAATTGCTCCGACGTTGGGAGAGATGGACATCTCATTGTCGTTGAGAACAACTAGCAGTTTAGTTTTAGGTAAGTGTCCTGCATGGTTGATGGCTTCTAAAGCCATTCCTCCAGTTAAAGCACCATCACCAATTACGGCTACTGATTTAAATTTTTCTCCTTTCAATTCTCCCGCTAAAGCCATACCCAGAGCAGCGGAAATACTGGTAGAAGCGTGTCCAGCACCAAAGTGATCAAATTTGCTCTCACACCGCTTGAGATAACCTGCAATGCCATCTTTCTGTCTGAGGGTATGAAAGTTGTTGTATCTTCCGGTAATTAGTTTATGGGGATAAGCTTGATGTCCTACATCCCAAATGACTTTATCCCGATCCAAGTCCAGTGTCTGGTAAAGTCCTAGTGTTAACTCTACAACTCCTAAACCAGGCCCTAGATGTCCCCCACTTGTTGCTACGGTTTGTAGGTGCTTGTCTCGGATCTGGCGGGCGATTTGTTGCAATTGCCGGATTGACAAACCATGCAACTGGTTAGGATGGGTGATTTCACTCAGATGCATATTATAGGGTGTTCCTCTCTAAACTCTACTTCTATCATTTTTTAATTTTCCCACGGTGGGGATGTCTCTGGAATGATTTAGTCACAATTATTCTCCCCCGTCATTTTTCTGCAGGTGGGATCACATCGGGTGTGAGTGACATTTCTAGTTGTGGTTGCTGTCTTTGTAAATATTGACTCAATACATACGCCATATCTCCACGGGTCATAGGCCGTAATGGTAAGATGTTATTTTGGTCGTCTGTGTTGATCAATCCTTCGGTAACTACTGTGGCGATCGCTTTCCTAGCCCATACTGGAATTGATTCTGCATCTGGATGCTGATCAAGTATTTCATTTACGATGTCGTCACCAAACTGAAATACACCATAAGCTTGGGCAAAAATCGCTAACGCCTCAGCCCTCGTCACCCTTTGATTAGGGAAAAATAAATTCCCCCGATATCCTTTCATAATACCGGTTTTAAGCACTGTCTGAATGTCCTTAAATGCCCAATGGGAAGGAGGAACATCTGGGACATTTTGAGACTCTTGTATTTTAACGGGTTCCCTTTGATCTAGGTTAAATACTTTCACTAAAATTGCCGCCAATTCCGCCCTACTTATCATCCTTTCTGGATAAAATTTGCCATCTGGTGAATTGGCCATTAACTTAGCTGCAATCACTTGTTGAATTACTGGGGATGGTAATTCATCACTAGGTTCTACCGCTCTGGCTACGCTTAATGTTAAGTTGTGTAGTAGTAATACTAAGGAAAGAGTAGCTAGCAAGTTTCGCTGATTTCTCATGATGTTAATTGGGCTATTCTGCATCTATAAATAGCTGAGAGCATCACCTGGTTGGGTGAGTCTCAAAATGTTCACTGCTGTTGGTTGACGCATTTTGAATTGATTAAGTTGCCATGATTTTCAGTCAATAGCTAGTCGGGTGGTTTTAGTCAATCAGTCATTTTGTACTAAGGTATATGTACAATTTTTCTAATTATAATTTCATCAAACTTGATCTGGTTTTGATTAATTTAGTCACTAGTCATTACTGCTTGAGGGTGCATACCCCAGCAGTGGGTACTGAAAACTTAACCCTGAATAGCCTAAATCATAAGTAAGTAACCCTTGCCACAAATACCAAAGTACTTGTACGGTGGATTAACTGTGAGACCCAAACCAAATAAATATTATAACCTGTCGTCTATAAATCATGTGGCTTGCGGAAATGATGGTCAATTTTGCCTGAGTGAATTGGGAATTGACTAGGATGTAGTATAGTCGGCCGTGATAGACCATTTAGTCAATATTCCAGGAGTTTTGGGATGAGTGCAACAGCAGACCCCGTGAAGTTGATGAAGCAAGAAGTTGGCAAGGCGGCCGCCGCCCTGGTAAAATCAGGCTCGATTGTCGGTTTGGGTACAGGGTCAACCACAGCTTATACAATTCAGTTTTTAGGCGATCGCCTCAAATCTGGTGAACTTAAAGATATTGTGGGTATTCCTACCTCTTTTCAATCAGAAGTCCTAGCCAAAGAATACGGCGTACCTCTGACCACCTTAGATGCTGTTGACCATATTGATATTGCCATTGATGGGGCTGATGAAGTAGACCCCAACAAAAATTTAATTAAAGGCGGTGGTGCAGCCCATACCCGCGAGAAGGTAGTAGACTACCTGGCAAATCAATTTATCGTTGTAGTAGATGCTGGTAAATTAGTAACCCGCTTGGGTTCTTCTTTCGCCGTACCGGTAGAAGTTATACCGATGGCTATTACCCCTGTTACCAACGCCATTAAAAAACTCGGTGGTAAACCTGAACTCCGCATGGGTGTAAAAAAGGCAGGACCAGTGATTACAGACCAAGGTAATATGGTCTTAGATGTCAGATTTGATTCTATTGATGACCCTGTTGCCTTAGAAAAAACACTGAATAATATTCCTGGTGTCTTGGAAAATGGTATCTTTGTCAACTGTGCAGATGTAGTTTTAGTGGGCGAAGTTAAAGACGGTCAGCCTTTAGTACGACAACTTTAAGGCTAATGTGGGGAGTCGGGTAGATCATTGCCCCTTCCCCATGTCTCCGGGTTAATTACTTAATATAAATTACACATTGAATTACGCTTTCTGAGCATAAAGCAACCTGGTAAAGTCAGGTAATGACAAAACTGATATCCTCCGTAATTCCTCCTTGCACTTGGAGTCGTCCCATCGGTTTGGGTTGGGACAAGCCCTATACCGTCCGTTATGCTAGTAATATTGATGATGGACCCTGGCACGGTATGCCTTTGGGTGGATTTGGTGCGGGTTGTATCGGGCGATCTTCACGAGGAGACTTTAATCTGTGGCATATTGACGGCGGTGAACATACGTTTCAAAATATCCCCGGTTGTCAATTTAGTGTGTTTGAGTCCGATGGTAAATTTTCTCAAGCTTACGCTTTGGCTACAGAAGCACCAGAAAATTCTAGTCTCCCAGGGTGGAAATGGTATCCAGCATCCACACAGACACAGGAAACAGGAACTTATCACGCCCTATATCCCCGCAGTTGGTTTGTCTACGAAAATGTATTTCAAGCCGAGTTAACCTGTGAGCAGTTTTCCCCAATTTGGGCAGAGAATTATCAAGAAACTAGCTACCCTGTAGCAATTTTTCATTGGAATGCTCATAATCCCACAAATGCACCTATAAATTTGAGTATTATGCTCACTTGGGAAAATATGGTGGGCTGGTTTACTAATGCGCTGAAGTCCCCAGAAGTGAGAATACGCGATGATGGTAGTCCGGTTTACGCATATCAGCCACTTTTAGGTCAGAGTCAAGGTAATTACAATTTTATAGCTGAAACCGCAGAATATTTGAGTTGTATTTGTAGCCAAGTAAGTGGTGATAATTCAGTAGCAGAAGGTGATGGGAGTTGGTGTATTGCCACTATTAAACATCCCATGGTAGAAGTATTCTACCATACTCGCTGGGATCCGGCGGGGACGGGGGAAGATGTATGGCAAAGCTTTGCTGTAGATGGTTCTTTGCCTAATTATCAAGATACAACTCCTGCATCTGAGAATACACAAATAGGGGTAGCGATCGCAGTGCGTTTTACTCTGCAAGCAGGAGAAAGTTTAGCAATTCCCTTTGTTGTGTCTTGGGACTTTCCGGTAACAGAATTTGCATCGGGGATTAACTATTACCGCAGATATACAGATTTTTTTGGTCGGAGTGGTAATCATGCTGGGGCGATCGCCTCTACAGCCCTGACAGAATATAAAACCTGGTATAAAAAAATTCAAGCCTGGCAACAGCCAATTATTGACCGCCAAGACCTACCAGACTGGTTCAAAATGGCTCTATTTAATGAGCTATATGACCTAACCAGCGGCGGAACTCTATGGAGTGCAGCCTCAGAACTTGACCCCATGGGTCAGTTTGCGGTGCTGGAGTGCTTAGACTATCGCTGGTATGAAAGTCTAGATGTGCGCTTGTATGGCTCCTTTGGGCTATTACTCCTGTTTCCTGAACTAGAAAAATCAGTGATGCGAGCATTTGCTAGAGCAATTCCCCATAGTGACACTCATCAGCGGGTGATTGGCTATTATTATACCATTGGAGCCGAGGAAACAACCGCATCTCGCAAAGTGGCAGGGGCAACACCCCATGATTTGGGCGCACCTAATGAACACGTGTGGCAGAAAACTAATTATACCTGTTATCAAGACTGTAATCTGTGGAAGGATTTGGGTAGTGATTTTGTCTTACAAGTATACCGGGATTTTTTGCTCACAGGTGCTGAGGATGTGCAGTTTTTAGTAGATTGTTGGGAGGGAATTGTCCAGACCCTCGACTATCTCAAGGCTTTTGATTTGGATGGTGATGGGATTCCTGAAAATTCTGGCGCACCTGACCAAACTTTTGATGATTGGCGTTTACAAGGTGTGAGTGCTTATTGTGGGGGTCTGTGGTTGGCGGCTTTGGAGGCGGCGATCGCTATTTGTGATATTTTGTTAAACAACCACAGAGGTACAGAGAAAACAGAGGAACTAAGAACTAGGTATCAGCTTTGGTTAACCCAGTCCATGCCTGTATATCAAGAAAAACTTTGGAATGGTCACTATTTTAGGTTAGATAGTCAGAGCGGTTCTGATGTGGTGATGGCTGACCAGTTGTGTGGACAGTTTTATGCCCGTTTATTGGGATTGCCAGACATTGTACCATGCGATCGCGCTTTATCTGCCTTACAAACTGTTTATGAGGCTTGCTTCCTCAAATTCGGTCATGGTGAATTTGGTGCTGCTAATGGTGTTCTTCCTGACGGTTCACCAGAAAACCCCAATGCTACCCATCCCCTGGAAGTTTGGACAGGAATTAACTTTGGTCTGGCGGCTTTTCTCGTCCAAATGGGGATGAAGCATGAAGGTTTGAAGTTAACAGGTGCTGTGGTAAGGCAAATTTACCATAATGGCTTACAGTTCCGCACCCCTGAAGCTATCACCGCATCTGGTACCTTCCGGGCTAGTACCTATCTGCGGGCTATGGCTATTTGGGCAATTTACCTAGTTATTACCGCCAAAGAACACAATTATAAATAATACTTATTTTTGAATATCTTAATTAAGACACCCCCAGTATTGATGCCATATCATATCAGCCCAACAATCTATTTTACTTTCCTTCAGAAATCTTTGTTATCCAATGTGATTAACCGAAGATAGTCTGAATCACCCCACAGCCTCAAGTTCTCTTTTCCCGGCTTTACTTAATCGGTAACGAAAAATACATAAAAGAACATACAGATGTTTTACTATAATGGGTTGGAGGCCATTCTGTCCCCACCTTAATAACTAGGTATCTGGAATTTTTGGTTTTATTTTCCGGGTATTCCATGAACTAAAAGAACATATAACTAGGGTTAAAAAAGATTTCCCATACTTAGGGATAGCAACTGTTATCTACCAAAATATCAAGAGTTAATCAATTTTTAATTCAACCATTCGACACATGGGAATAAATTCCCTATGACCAACTGTTTATCTTCGATCTTGATCTTAGTGCTGAATCATATCATATCTGTTTATCAAATACCCATGTCAAAAAAATACCAGGAAATCAAATTTACTTAATGACAATGCTCTGAAATATATAGCTAAAAAATACATACTTAACTCACCAGGGAAAGCTATTTAAATTAACAGTTATAAGATACAAAAGGCTGGAAAACTGTATCTACCAATATCCGTATTCAGCGATGAACAGACTTTTAGCTTAATGTCAGTTTATCAAAAGCAACATCATGTCAAATCTAGTGGAAATCTCAAGTTAAGGAAGAACTTTACAGATGGAATCGGTAGATATTTTTTTAACCTACTATTTAGCTTTTTATAAAATGTCAACTTCTAGAATCAGTAATTTACCAGATATAAGAATTTTTATATACGGATTAGAGCAACTTTTTTATGTTCACTGGAAATGTAAAACCTAAAACTATTATGAATTGCATTACAGTTACCTGTTAACATAACTCTCTTCCCTGAAGTCAATTCAATTAAAATTAGAAATCACACAAAAAGCAATTAATTTAGACTAGTTTCATGAGAGAGGAGTAAAAGCATGAATCAAGATATTTCTGGAATTAGTAGCAACTTCAGTAAACCAATGAATCCTCAACAATTCGATCAAATAGTAGAAGCGATTCTTGCTGGTAAGTATTCCTGGGCTTGTGTTTTAATGCTACGTATAGTTGGTTACAATCCTTTACATTACATTCCCTATCGAACCTACAATCGATTACTCAAGGAAAATACCCGTAATCAAAATATAAAAAATGAAAGTTCCAATATTAATCCTTCATCTAGATGTTTAAGCAAAATTAAAGACATTGCTTAACTTGAGGTGCTACAAAAGCAAACAAGCGAAATTCATAGTAGTGGTTTGGGTAAATACTCACCACTACAAGTTTCATCCTAGGGATGGATACTTGAAATATAAAAAATAGATCCTGATAAATATATCTTTATCTTACCGAAGATAGATGCACAGATATAATTGAATTTTTATAATCCGTTCTTGAGTCAAATTTACTTGACACATATTTTAATCTAGAAGTATACACTATAGATTGAAAAGTCATATTTTATTTCCGCAATTGAATAAATCTGTAAATTTATTCCAGACAAAATTAATTATTAATTTCACTTAAAGATATAATCGATCTTGAGTAAAGATTTAACTTTTTTTCTCAAAACCCTTGACTGTATTTCAGAAAATTTCTAAAAGGATAACAGTAGGTTAAGACAAGAGATTGAATAACTGTCACTTTTCTTATTGGACTTATTTTTCAGATTAATCAAAATCTGCTGATGAGATATTAGCTAATATTACGCTACTCTAGGAAGTAGATTTGTATTCACAACCTGACCTTAGCTGCTTCTAGGTTCCATTTTTTTATGGGACAAGTTTACACCACATTTTTGGTAATGGAAAAAAAACCAGTTGAAATGTCTTGAGGTTGATATATCAACCTGTATAGCTAGCATAAAAGCTAACAGTAACATCCTCAAAATAGGAGTTATAGAAAGACTCCAAATTACTTACCGACGAGCATCAACCAAGATAACTGGTTGAAGTCACTACCAATATCACACCAAGTTATCAGGGTTAGCCAGTGAGTAGTTTACTGGTTTGAGCTATCTTACCAGAAATTGTTGTTTATGATATGAGACAACAGCTATGCTTGCTTCATATTTTGTCAGGTTTGCTTACTACTACTTACTAACTATCTATGGCTCACACCGCAAGAGCGCAGCTTTTAACTAAGAATGTGTTGACTGGGAAAAATAGAAAAATTCCGTGATTTATCGGTAGATTTTTGATTACTACTCTGATGGCGAGCCGATGACCATAGTCAAAAATTGTGGGGTTTAACTATTTTTAGAACCCACAATTTGGTCACCATAGCATAGTAAAAAACCAAGCATTATACATCAATGAAATAGTTAATTAGCAATTACTAGCTAATTAATATTGCAGTTATCAACCCTGATTTATAAAGGTTTGACCATAGCTGCAAGTGATTAAAATGCCCAACTTTTCAATAAATGATGACTGGTAATAGATATGTCACACTCTCTTACTCAAAGCGAAACTTGGGAAAACTATAACCTGCAAAACATCCAAGAAGGTAAATTTTTAACTCATTTTCAAAGAAAGGCTTTGCTTAAAAGCTTACAAAGTGATTTACAGCCAGAATATCGGCGGCGCATTGAAATTATGTTGTTAGCAGATGTTGGTAAATCTCAAAGCCAAATCTGTGAAATCATAGGTTGTTCTCAGGAAATGGCGCGCTACTGGATTGGTTTAGCAGAAGCAGGTTTAGGACACAAATGGAATGAGCGACCCATCGGTAGACCTAAAATTGTCAATGCTCAGTATTTGGATCGCTTGAAAGAATTGGTCACCCATAGCCCTCGTGATTATGGCTATGCATTTACCTATTGGACAGCCCAATGGTTAAGCAAACATTTAGCTAACGAATTTAACATTCAAATTAGCGATCGCCACATTAATCGCTTGCTGAAACAAATGGGACTATCAACCAAACGTAAAACTTCCCACCCACTGGAAACTGAGCAACCCAAGGATCCTGGGATTAAGATATGCGACTTGCAATGTCACTGGTGAAACTAATTTTCATTGGTCATTAAATCTGATTCAGACCAATAAATAATTCTGTCTTGGAGGTCAGGAAATGACATCAGCGTTTTCCCCAGAATACTTAGCTCAACAACTTATCCAAAGCTTAGGTGAGTCGCTGTCAGAACCAGAAATTGAAAGATGCTTAATTGGCGTGGAAATTGTCCAACCAGCAGTAGCCAAGCAATTTTGGCAATCAACAACCGCGCCCAATGGTATATATATCGTCCTTGGGGGTAAAGTCAGACTTTTAGATACCTCGAATAACTTAATTACTACCCTGACAACTGGAGCATCATTTGGCGAACTGACCTTATTTACAGAAGAAGAATTTAGTCCTTATGTGGCTAGAGCTTCTGTGAATTTAAAACTGGCTTATTTTCCCCAAGCCTCATTACAAGAGGCGATTCGTAAACATCCGAGCATTGGCGATCGCCTCAGACAACGTGCCCAACTGTGGGATTTGCTGTTGTTATGTTGCCAAAGCGCCCTAGTTCCTCACAACGGATCTGTAGAAGATATACTCAAAGCCCTAGCCTTATTTGAGCGTCACACTGTAGAAGGGGACTCACTCCCTGTGAAACTCTTCCAAGATACCAAACTTTGGCTATTACATCACGGAGAACTAGAGCATAGTGATGGACGCAGATTAACACCGGGAAATATCTATATACATCCCCAGCAGGAAAATTGGTGCGGGACTCCACCCATCACAATTTACACCCTAAAAAATGCTAATTGGCAACTAGCACTAGAATTTTGGCCGCAATTGGCTGAGTTATCGCAACAGCGCCAAGAGGTTCTTCTACAAGCAACTACCCCCAAGAGAACCCCACAATTACCACCACCAGACCCCACACCGAAAAAACAGCAAAAACGAGCTTATTTTCCCAGTCCCAGGGTTCAAGTTGGCCATTGGTGGGGACGTTTAAGTAAGCGGTATCCATTCTTTGAACAGCAAAGCGCTGCTGACTGTGGGGCTGCTTGCTTAGTGATGATTAGCCGCTATTGGGGTAAGCGCTTGAGTGTGAATCGACTGCGGGATTTAGCTAACATCAATCGTACCGGTGCTACACTTCGGGGTTTAACCACTGCGGCGGAAAGTATAGGTTTTACTACCCGTCCCGTCAAAGCCAGCTTGGATAAATTAGCACAACAAACCTTACCCGCCATCGCCCATTGGGAAGGCAAACACTATATTGTTGTCTATGAAATCAGCAAAAAGCACGTGATTGTCGGTGACCCCGCTGTGAGTCAACGCACCCTCACCCATGACGAATTTAAGGCTGGTTGGACTGGTTACGCATTGTTATTACAACCTACAGCGCAGCTGAAAGAAACTGAGGAAGACAGTACACAATTCTGGCAGTTGTTTGAATTAGTTAAACCCCATTCTAAAGTGCTGCTAGAAGTGTTTGTAGCTTCGGTATTCATTCAGGTATTTGGACTGGTGACACCGTTATTAACTCAGTTGTTATTAGACCGAGTACTGGTGCAGCGTAGCACTCTGACATTAAACGCAGTGGGGTTTGGGTTGCTGATTTTTGGCTTATTCAGTGTGATGATCAATGGACTGCGGCAATATCTCCTAGATCACACAGCCAACCGCATCAGCGTAGCTTTACTGGTGGGTTTTATTAAACACACCTTCCGCTTACCTTTAGCCTTTTTTGAGTCGCGCTATGTTGGTGATATTATTTCCCGGGTTCAAGAAAACTATAAAATTCAGCGCTTCCTCACCGGAGAGGCTCTGTCTATTACCTTGGACTTGCTGACAGTGTTTATCTACGTGGGGTTGATGTTTTGGTATAGCGCACCCATGGCATTATTGAGTTTAACCATTATCCCACCATTCTTTATTTTGGCAGTGGTGGCTACACCTTTCTTTCGCCGCATTAATCGCGAGGCTTTTAATGCTACAGCCAACGAAAATAGTTATCTGATTCAATCCCTTACTGGTATTAGCTCCATTCGCTCAATGGCTATTGAACAAACAGTACGCTGGCATTGGGAAGAGCTATTAAATAATGTGATTAAAAAGACCTTTGCCGGGCAGATAATTAGCAACAAAATGCAGCTTTTTAGCTCGGGGATTGAAACTCTAGTAACTACTGGTTTGCTGTGGTTTGGGGCATGGTTAGTTATTCAAAATAACCTGACAATTGGGCAGTTAGTGGCTTTTAATATGTTATTGGGTAACATCATTCGCCCATTTCAAAGGTTAGTTGTTTTGTGGAATCAGTTCCAGGAAGTTGTTATTTCTACCGAACGCATTAATGATGTTTTGGAGGCTGAACCAGAAGAGGATTTACAGCATCAACCCCGCCAATTTTTACCGAGGTTACAAGGTCATATTAAGTTTGAAAATGTCACTTTCCGTTATCACCCAGAAAGTGATATTAATGTCCTGGAAAATCTCAGCTTTGAAATCTTACCTGAGCAAACTGTAGCGGTAGTTGGCCGTAGTGGTTCAGGAAAAACAACCCTCACGAAGATGATATTAGGGCTATACCTGCCGACAGATGGCAAAGTATTAATTGATGCCCAAGATGTGACTAGTATTTCTTTACGATCGCTGCGATCGCAAATTGGTGTTGTTGATCAAGATACCTTCTTATTTGGCGGTACAATCCGAGAAAACATCAGTATTGCTCACCCAGAAGCCACCCTAGAGGAAATTATTACAGCCGCAAGTTTAGCCGGAGCGGATGAATTTATCAAGCTGCTACCCACCGGTTACGAAACTCAAATTGGTGAAGGTGGGGGGATGTTATCTGGTGGACAACGCCAACGCCTAGCGATCGCCCGCGCTTTACTGGGAAATCCCCGCTTATTACTCTTAGATGAAGCCACAAGCCACCTTGATGCGGAATCTGAGCGAATTATCCAAAATAACCTGAAAACCATCCTCAAAGGGCGCACAAGTCTAATTATTGCCCATCGCCTGTCCACGGTGCGTCATGCTGACCTCATCCTGGTTTTAGATCGTGGCTTACTCGTGGAAAGTGGGACTCACGATGAATTAATTGCTAGAAGAGGTCATTACTTTTATCTCAACGAGCAACAACTGGGAGCAACAGCGCCAACAGCTTAAAAACCTGGGAAACTGCCAATTTCACAGGAGAATTTGTCCACGAAAAATTCTCCTGGACAGTAAACGGTTGAATTACTTATGCCAAACCCATCTCAACATTTATCATCTATACTTGCAAAATCAGAGCAAGACTCAGCCCTGAGCTCTAGCTTGGGTGGGGTGAATCACCAGGTTGAAAATTCTAGTGCTGTTGTTGATGATCAGACACAGGTAGAAACCCAAGCCAATGATTGGTTTTACGGTACAGAAGAACTGCTGGATGCTTTGCCAAAACTCTGGACACGTTCCCTACTGTACTTTCTGGTGGGATTTACCACTATTATTTTACCTTGGTCGATGCTCACGAAAATTGATGAGACAGGCAGCGCTAGAGGGCGTTTGGAACCCCAAGGAGCGACCTATCAGTTAGGAATTGCAGTTCCGGGAACCGTGAAGGCTGTCAATGTTCACGAAGGCGCTATAGTCAAAGCTGGTGAGGTTTTGCTAGAGTTGGATTCTGAGGTCTTAGAAACAGAATTGCAGCAAAGACAGACACAGTTACAAGGACTGCGCGATCGCCAAGCCCAATTAAAGCTGCTGAAAAACCAATTGATGTTAGCCATTAATATTCAAGAGCAACAAAATCAAGCTCAAGAATTAGAAAAAATGTCTCAAGTCCATCAGGCGCAGCAAAATCTGGATGCGAGGCGGAGTGTGTATAACTTACAGAAGTTAGAAAGACAGGCTTTAGTTGAGCAGGCTCGCCAAAACATTAATTCTACCCAAACAACTGAAAAGTTAGTTAAGAATCGTTTTGACACAGATTTGACAGAAGTTGCACGCTATCGTCAACTGTTTGACCAGGGTGCAATTCCCCAAATCCAACTTGTGCAACTACAAAAGACAGCAGAGGAAAGCCAACGCTTGCACTTACAAGCACAATCTGATGTTACCTTAGCTCAACTGCGTTTAAAAGAGGAAACCAGTCGCTATCAAGCGACTATGAATCAAGCTGTAGCCGATATTCAGCAAGCAAAACTACGCCTACAAGAACAGCAAGGTAGTTATCAAGGTGTCGTTCAATCCGGTAAATTAGCACTACTCAGAAGCCAGGAACAACTCAAGGATATGGACGGCCAAATTAGTACCCTGGAAACAGAAATAGCTCAAACCAAGAGCCAAATTGAGTCCTTACAGATTCAACTTCAACAACGAGTAGTGCGATCGCCCATTGATGGTATAGTTTTTCAGTTACCTGTGACTAAACCAGGCCCTGTGGTAGAACCAGGACAAATCATTGCCCATATTGCGCCCCAAGATAGTAAATTGATTCTCAAAGCCCAGATACCCAGCCAACACAGTGGTTTCTTAGAGGAGGGAATGCCAGTGAAAATCAAGTTTGATGCTTATCCCTACCAAGATTATGGCGTGACGGCAGGGCGTGTGAGTTGGATTGCACCTAACTCCAGGGTTCAGTCTCACAATCAAGGCAATATAGACACTTATGATTTAGATATCACCCTAGATCAACTGTATGTGCAAGCTGCTAACCAGCGCGTTAATCTAACCCCTGGTCAGACCGCCACCGCAGAGGTAGTTATCCGTCAGCGTCGAGTTATTGATTTCATCTTAGATCCGTTTAAAAAATTGCAACAGGGGGGACTAGAACTTTAGTTACAGCAGTTTGCAAGTACATCGGGGGGACTAAGGATAGGGAAATGTCATCAAATTCCCCCTTTTTAAAGCCGATTTATGGGCTTCCCCATCGGATTTTACCATTGAATATTACCCTTATTTTTTCTGGTTGAAAACTTATAAAAATAGGGGTAATATCTCCATTAATTAATTTTAATACAAATTATAAATAATGCTGGATAATTCAAATATGAAAACTACCATCAGATAGAGACAATAAACAATATATCAAGCAAAGATGATGAATAAGTTACTGACTAGAAAAGTCAAAAAAACTAATGTAAATTTAGTTATTAGCTGGGAGGATTTTAGCTATGTCAAATATATTAGAAATTGGCGCTGAAGACATTATTTACTATATAAAAATGGCTTGCCAAATTCCCGGAATTTTAGAAGCGATCGCCACCCAGAAAATCATTGCTGAAGCCGCAGATAAAGCAGGAATTGAAATCTCCATAGAAGAACTGCAAACAGCAGCAGACGATCTTCGCCTAGCTCACAGACTACTGAAAGCAGAAGACACTTGGGCTTGGTTAAAAAAACATTATCTTTCCCTAGATGACTTGGAAGAAATAGCCAAAATAAACCTCACATCCTCTAAATTAGCCAATCATTTATTTGCAGAGCAAATAGAACCATTTTTCTATGCACACCAATCTAAATATTTTGGCGCAGTAACTTATGAAGTGGTATTAGATGATGAAGATTTAGCCTTAGAACTATTTTATGCACTCAAAGAAGGCGAAATTAGTTTCCAAGAAATTGCTCGTCAATATATCCAAAATCCCGAAACCCGTCGCACTGGTGGTTATCAGGGAATCCGCCGCCGTATTGACTTCAGAGCGGAGATTGCAGCCGCAGTTTTTGCCGCCACTCCCCCCCAAATTCTCAAGCCCATTATTACACCCAAAGGAGTACATATAATCTCAGTTGAAGAAATAATTAAACCAGAGTTAGATGATAACTTGCGGTTTCAAATTATGGGAGAGTTTTTTAGCAATTGGCTACAGCAACAAATAGCCTCGGTGGAAATTGTAGCCAATCTCAAAGAAAATAATCATACTCAAACATCACATCGCCTCCTCAAATCAAGCATACCCAGGTAAGCTACGACAACCAGGAACCGGGGGTTAGAAACCCCCGTCTAATAGCTAAAGTCGGATAAATCCGACTGGGTGTTAAATATAACATTATAATTACGGTTAACAATCATTGCCTAGAGTATTATATATAACCTAACAGTCCACTTTTAGTGGACTTTCGCTATCAGACGCTTAATTTATTCCCCGTCTAATGGCTGTTGATGGTCACACCTCTTCCCAGTCAACAGTCAACAGTCAACAAGTCCAAACCTACCCGCGAATTACTGTAATATTTAATATTTCTCCCTTGGTAACTCTGGGCTATTTCCGTATGGGTAGGGTATAGTGGATATTTGGCTTACAAGGGCCTGCGGTGTTAAACCATTTAGTCCTAATAGTTTAGGTATAGGTTGATTTGATTATATCTTCTATGATTGTTGACTGTTGACGGTTTACCGACAAAACGCCAGTGCGATCGCTACGTAGTACCCAAAGCGATCGCCTTTATTAGTTACTCATATCCCCGACTCCTGAGTATGAGCTTGTCAAGTAGTTATAAATTTTCGTAGAAGTCAGGGATATTGCCCGGCTAGTGATGAAAATTACATATCAACACTTATTAAACATCCTCTAATAGCTGTTGATGGTCACACCTCTTCCCAGTCAACAGTCAACAGTCAACAAATCCAAACCTACCCCCGAATGACTGTGATATTTCGCCCTTGGGGACTAAAGGCTATTTCCACAGATGGGGGTAAATCCGTAAAACCGTCAAAAACCTATAAAGTACTGAAAATATCTTCAGACTTGGTATTAAGATAAGGGCGTTGTAATTCAATTCCCTCCATAGAGAAATGTTGCAAAATAGATTCTAACCTACCTGCTGGTGTATCATTATTTCCTTGCCAAACATCCAGCAATGCATTAGCAATAATTTGGCAGCGATTCATCCCAAAACTTTCACGTTCTGTAAATTTGTTGTTTGGTTCTTCCGCCAGAGATAAACCAGGAGCTAGTAATTTTGTAAATAATGGCACCGACTCCCCAAAATAAGATTGGTTTTCTGTATACACCCTTTTTAATACAGGGTAGATAGTCTCATAGTTATGTTTATCAAAGTAAAGCACTGCTGAATCATAACGTCCATAATCTGAAGGATTATATAGTGCTTTAAACGTAAAAGAAATGGGTAGGGCATTGAGTAGGGTAGTCAAAGCATCCATGACCGCCACAGCACCATCTGGGGATAAATTAAAATAGATCCGCACTATTTCTTGATCGCCATGAGCAGCAGCATCACCAACCGCCATATAAAAACCATTTTGTACAACATTTTTAGGCAATTTGATCGCAACTAAATTACCGACAGTTGCAGCTTTATCTTCTGGTCGTAAGTGAATATCACGGTCAATATGTATGGTTAAACCACCCTTATGCACCGCCACAGCGCCATCTGTTTCTTCTTTCACTATGAGCCAATCGTTACCCCAGTAGCCTGAACCACGGTTACTCTCATGTAAGCGGTCATAAAAACCTATATCTACACCCAAAAAACTATTATTTTCTAAGTCTTTATTTGCTGCTAATTTTCTTGAATCTCCATCTGATGTCAGATTCAAGTCCTCTTGTAAGGAGCCGTTGTAGTAGACACCATAGAGGAAACTACGCAACTGCACACCTAAATACTTTTTCTGGAGTTCTAAGGGCAACTTTTGAAAGCGGGAAGCTGCTTGCTCCGTTAATTCTAAACTTTTATAGTTGGGGTGTTTAATACAATGATGGGAAACAATTTCAACTTTATGAATAATGTCTTCTATCGATGTCTGCAATGGCTGAGGAATAGTAGCTAGTTGAGTTTGTAGGGAATCTAATAGTTGCATAAGAGGGCTTCACGTGTGAATAAGAGAGTGTGTTCAAAAACCGGTAAAAAATCGTCATGAATTCGCTGTGTATTTCAGCCAACTTTCCCACCTGATGGGCTTTAGCTTGCGGCTGAATGTTTAGCGGGAGTCAGGTCTGAAGCATCCATACCGAAAATGGTGGGTATAGATGGTTGCGGACGACACAATAAACTCTTGGCAACTTGCAGCATACTGATACCTTGATTACCAAAGGTTTTTTCGTGCTGGAGAGTTGCTTGGATAGATTGAATTAAGGCCAAACCGCAAAATTGTACTACTCGCTCTAAGAAATCAGGACGATGCTCTAAGATTTCGGGGAATTCAGCCAAATAAGCCTTAACCAGTGCTGCAAGTGAAGGACGGAGTGATTGTAAAGGTGTTGTAGCTAGGCGTAAAGATTCTTCAATTTCCATCCCTTTACCCACAACTACGCTATATAGCCATAATTGCAAGTAACTGGCGATTATGCACCCCAAATCATGAGCAGGGTCTCCCCAAGAACAGCGTTCCCAGTCAATTAATCGAATCATGCTTTGCTCTGCTAAGGATTCATTCACATCTTCCCAATTTAAGGAAATGAGAATGTTATTCAGCTTCATGTCGTTATGAGTCAAACAGTAGGGAGTAACAGAACTACCTAACTGTGCGATCGCCTGACCCAAACTGTCGTAACGTTGATATAGGGCAAAGAATTTTAAGCCATCAGATGGAACACTACCGAAAATTTCCGGGGTCAGCCTATCAATGCGATGATTTAGTTTTACAGTCTCTTGACTCCCTGTATCCTGGGAACTGTCAAAGAATTGCCGATACTCTGGATTTTGAATACTTCCGCGATGAATTAATCCCAGAATAGTCCCAACCTTTGCGGCTACTTTTATCGGAAAAATATTTTCCTTGGTGTAGAAATCCGCTAGATCGCGGTAGTTACTCAGATAATTAAAAATAATAATCGAATTATCAGCGTCAAAATGTACTGCTTCTGAAAGTAAAGGGCGTACATAGCTCAGTTCTGGGTTTTGGTTTAAAAACTCATGAATGCGCCATTCCTGCACAAACTCCCCAGCGGTTTTTCCTTCTCGGTTATGGCGTTCTTGCTTCACTAGAACTTGCCTACCCTCTGATAAGCTGAGTAATAAGTTAAAGTTTTTCGCTGGTTTTAGTTCAATATTACTAGATGAACGTTCTTCTTCACTACATATTCCTAAAGGAATTAAGTAGTCAAAAACATTTTGATAGCTTAATAAAAATGGCATAGCGTTAAATACTCCTCAGTAATGCAAAAAGTTGTTGATTAATCAAGAAAGTGCAAAACCACAGTATTCCTATCCACACATTGATGGCATAGAACATTTTCTTGGTCATCATGTCGATTCGGATTCAATAATTAGAAAGGGGCAACCTGATAAGGTATAATCTCAAACTCAGTTGCAGTTATAAATGAATATGCTAGGGACAGGATACTATATATGGCAAATGCTGATAACATCAAATCAACTAGACTATAAGTAAAGTTCAGCATTTGATGGAATGCATAGTCAAGTGCATATGCATTACCACCATATACAGGTATATAAGACATATCAGCTACTTCGGTCAAAAAGCTATCTGATTTATTGGGGTAAAGTTCACGAATTATAATTTCTGCCATTGAACTTATGCCTACACAAATTATTGATTAATGAGTGAATACAAGCCATATCGACTAAGATTCAGCTTCACTATTAGTCAACTAATGTGCTATCATGACACCAATTTAACTGTTATTTACCCATAAGCTTTGAGGAGCAATGATTTCAATTTATCTAATTTATCCGGCTGATTGATTTTGACTAATATCGAAATATTCATCAATCAGTACTACTCATTTGATATATTGTGAGACTAGTTTTAATTAAGTTTCAATTACCTTGTCGATTACAGCATAGATTTTTCAAGTTTGGCTGTAATGTTTGCTTTTGCAATCCTACATACATCATTGCTGAAAATTTTATCTTTAATCTCAAGACAGCCATCAACATTACTAGTTAACTACAGAACTAGTACAAAGTATACGGCTTACTATATGACTTGGCTACATAAGTAGCATAACCAATGCCATATGTACCGATAAATGTTCCAGCTAACGCAGTGAATGTAATTATGCCACCGACAAGGTTGTATTGACCCTTAGCGCTAGAATCAATATCGCTCAGTTCATGAAGAAAGCTTTGGGAATCTTGGAACAGTTCAGAGCCAGTAGCGTATAGTTGAGAAAGAGTGATAGTTGCCATGATCTACTCCTGAAAGACTTGTGGTAATTAGAAGGTAAATGACTTAATCTGTCTGGCTCTCAGGGATGATTCCTAAGAGCCATTTATTTGCGGATGATTACACAACTAGACTGAAGGATTTAGCCAAGATAGTTACATGGTCAACAGCATATGTAATTACAAATGCCTCAGCCAACTTAGTTAGTGTCGAAGGATTACTCGCAGCATAAGTTACACCACCAGCGACACCTACTTGACCACCAGAGATAGAATCAACATCGTTGAGTTCATTCAAGAAACTTTCAGAATCTTGAAACAATTCA
>CAIWDD010000019.1 GCA_903911355.1 uncultured Nodularia sp.
AAGAGGATTGATGAAAATATTCAGGGGATTTCTAATTGGTTTGAATTGGTTTCCGGGTGTTTGGGGATGCACAGGCGATTCAACCAGTCCGGGGAATAAATTCACCGTCTGAAAGCAGAAATCCTCTCAAGAGGATTGATGAAAATATTGAGGCGATTTCTAATCGGTTTCAACCAGTCCGGGGAATGAATTCCCCGTCTGAAAGCAGAAATCCTCCCAAGAGGATTGATGAAAATATTGAGGCGATTTCTAATCGGTTTCAACCGATTTCCGCTATTAGCCCGGAAATTGATTTCCGGGTGGGTGGGGATGTAAAGGCGATTCAACCAGTCCGGGGAATAAATTCACCGTCTGAAACCAGAAATCCTCTAAAGAGGATTGATGAAAATATTCAGGGGATTTCTAATCGGTTTCAACCGATTTCTGCTATTAGCCCGGAAATTGATTTCCGGGTGGGTGGGGATGTACTTGTGCAATTTTGGTGTGGATTAGATTAAAGAATTTAGCCGATCAAACTGGCAAAACTGTTTATCAAATCAAGCATAATTTGCTGTCTAATTATTTAATACAGCAACTCAAACGCCCAAGTATTCCTATGTGCTTGGTTTAATTTAAATTGTCCCGTGGCGCGGCTCCCCCCGCTCCCTATTTGTGCCAGTTGCGTAAGTCCTGTCCTGTATAAAACAAAATTACTAATAACCAATTACCTGTGAGGCTTTTAGGTATAAAAATCAGGTGAACTTTGATAGCTAAATTTTGCCGAAAAATATTTGATAATTAAGGGGAGAACATCCCAATGGAGAACACCAAAATGCTAGAACAATACCGTCATCATGTTGCGGAACGCGCCCAAGTCGGTATTCCCCCTTTACCATTGGATGGGAAGCAAACCTCAGAACTTGGCGAATTGTTGCAAAATCCGCCAGCAGGTGAAGAAGATACATTATTACATTTATTGCGCGATCGCGTCCCCCCTGGTGTAGATGCAGCAGCTTATGTGAAAGCGGGATTTCTCACAGCCATTGCTAAAGGCGAAATTACCAGTCCTTTAGTTTCCCCCATGGCCGCAGTAGAATTACTGGGAACGATGGTGGGAGGATACAATGTTCAATCCTTAATTGATTTATTGCAAATTACCGGGGATGAAGCGATCGCCGCCCACGCCGCCACTGCCCTAAGTAAAATTCTCTTGGTGTATGATGCCTTTCATGATGTTTTGGAATTATCCCAAAGTAATCCTTACGCCAAGCAGGTAATTGACTCCTGGGCTAATGCGGAATGGTTTACCAGTCGTGAGAAACTAGCGGAAGCGATCACGGTGACAGTATTTAAAGTCCCTGGGGAAACCAACACCGATGACCTATCCCCCGCCACCCACGCCACCACCCGCCCGGATATTCCCTTACACGCCTTAGCCATGCTAGAATCAAGGCAACCAGGGAGTTTAGAAACCATTGCCGAATTAAAGCAAAAAGGACATCCTGTGGCTTATGTGGGTGATGTTGTGGGTACTGGTTCCTCGCGCAAATCTGCCATTAACTCGGTATTGTGGCATTTAGGAAATGATATTCCTTATGTACCGAACAAACGCGCCGGGGGTTATATTTTAGGTAGTGCGATCGCACCAATTTTCTTTAACACGGCTGAAGATGCAGGTGCTTTACCCATTCAATGCGATGTCAGCAACTTAGAAACCGGTATGGTAATTACCATCCATCCCTACAAAGGCGAAATTACCAACGAGGCCGGCGAAGTCATTTCCACCTTCACCCTCAAACCCGAAACCATCCTAGATGAAGTCCGCGCTGGTGGACGTATCCCCCTACTCATTGGGCGTACCCTCACCGACAAAACCCGGGAAGCCTTGGGTTTATCACCCAGCACTTTATTTATCCGTCCCCAACCACCCCATGATACAGGCAAAGGTTATACCCTCGCCCAGAAAATGGTAGGTAAAGCTTGCGGTTTACCCGGTGTCCGTCCGGGGACATCCTGCGAACCCCTGATGACTACCGTTGGTTCTCAGGACACCACAGGCCCCATGACCAGGGACGAATTAAAAGAACTAGCCTGTCTGGGTTTTAGTGCTGACCTAGTTATGCAGAGTTTCTGTCACACTGCGGCTTATCCCAAACCCGTAGACATTAAAACTCACCAAGAATTACCAGATTTCTTTGCCCAGCGTGGTGGTGTAGCCTTACGTCCCGGTGATGGTATTATTCACTCTTGGTTAAACCGGATGCTATTACCTGACACTGTGGGAACAGGGGGCGACTCCCATACCCGCTTCCCCTTAGGTATTTCCTTCCCCGCAGGTTCTGGGTTAGTAGCCTTTGCGGGGGCGTTGGGTGTAATGCCCCTGGATATGCCAGAATCAGTATTAGTCAGGTTCAAAGGTGAATTACAACCGGGTATCACCTTACGGGATATTGTCAATGCTATTCCTTTCGTGGCCATTCAAAAAGGTTTGCTGACCGTAGACAAGAAAAACAAGAAAAACGTCTTTTCAGGGCGGATTCTGGAAATGGAAGGCTTACCCAATTTGAAAGTAGAACAAGCCTTTGAACTTACCGATGCTTCCGCAGAACGTTCTTGTGCGGGTTGCACAATTAAGCTGAGTGTTGAGACAATTTCGGAATATCTGCGTTCTAATGTCACCCTGTTAAAGAACATGGTAGCTAGGGGTTACACCGATGCACGTACCATTATGCGCCGGGTGGCGAAAATGGAAGAATGGTTAGCTAACCCCACGCTCATGGAAGCTGATGGAGATGCAGAGTATGCAGAAATCATTGACATTGATTTGAATGAAATCACAGAACCCATTGTCGCTGCACCTAATGACCCTGATAATGTGAAATTATTATCAGAGGTTGCCAATGACCCGGTACAAGAAGTTTTTGTTGGTTCTTGTATGACCAATATCGGTCATTATCGCGCCACTGGTAAAGTGTTAGAAGGTGCTGGTGTGGTGAAAACTCGCCTGTGGATTTGTCCGCCTACCCGCATGGATGAACACCAACTCAAACAAGAGGGTGTGTATAATATCTTTGAAGGGGCTAATGCACGTACAGAAATGCCTGGATGTAGTTTATGTATGGGTAATCAGGCGCGAGTTGCAGATGGGACAACTGTTTTTTCTACCTCGACTCGTAACTTCAATAATCGCATGGGTAAAGATGCGCGAGTTTACCTTGGTTCTGCGGAGTTAGCCGCCGTTTGTGCGTTGCTGGGGCGCATTCCTACAGTGCAAGAATATTTAGATATTGTGGCACAAAAGATTCATCCTTTTGCTGATGATTTGTATCAGTATTTGAACTTTGATCAAATTGCTGGTTTTGAGGATGAAGGGCGAGTTGTTGCTGTGGAAGATATGCCCAAACTTGAGGATATTTTAGGTATGTCAGCAGCGACGAGGTAGATTATTAATTGGGTTGGGCGTTGCTCACCTGATAGTACAGGAGTCAAAAGATATTTTTTTACCTCCTGTGCAGTTCTTTAAGCAGAGGGTTGGGGCAATTCATTTATTTATTTATTGCCCCTGGCTAAGGTTGAATTAAACTGTACGTTGCTGGATTAAAGCTTCATAAGAAGCTTGGAAATCATCAACGGTAATCTTGATCGCAGCAGTATCTGTTTCACCTTGAGACCTAAACCGGCGAATTGCTTCTACAGCGGCCTGATTGCAGAGTAATACTAAATCCGCACCATTCCAACCTTCTGTCACCTTAGCCCAGTGTTCCAAATCTACATTTAAAAGAGGTCTGCCTTGATTGTAAACTTGCAAAATCTTGCAGCGACTATCTAAATTCGGTAAATCTACTTTTAATTGTAAATCTAACCGCCCTGCCCGTAACAGAGCAGGATCTATGGCATCAGGACGGTTTGTAGCCCCAATTACCAAAATATTTGCGCCAGTTCCTAAACCATCTAATTCCGTGAGTAATTGTCCTACTACCCGGTTACTGACTCCCGAATCACCGGTGTAAGTCCCCCGTGCTGGGGCTAATGTATCAAGTTCATCGATAAATATTACACAGGGATCTGCTTGTCGCGCCTTAGCAAATAACTCCCTAACTGCTTGTTCACTGGCTCCCACCCAACGGCTGAGTAAATCAGGTCCATTAATACCAATAAAGTTAGCTCGGGCTTGGGAAGCCACAGCCTTGGCTAATAATGTTTTCCCAGTACCGGGAGGACCCCACAAGAGTATTCCCTTGGGCGCTCTGGCTTTTGTTTCTTTGTAGAGTTCTGGATACAACAAAGCCCCTTCCACAGATTCCCGCAAGGTCTGTTTTATGGTTTCCAAGCCCCCAATATCTTCCCATTCCACATGAGGAACTTCAACTTCCATGCTACGCAGTACTGCTGGTTTGATTTCCTTGAGGGCTTGCAAGAAATCAGATTGCTGCACCGTAATAACTTCTGGAATTGGCATATCAATGGAAGGAACCTGACGGCGTAAAGCTGTGTATGCTGCTTTTTGACAGACAGCTTTTAAGTCAGCCCCCACAAATCCCACGGTGCGATCGGCAATAAACTCCAGATCAACTGTATTATCTAAGGGCATAGCACGAGTCAGGACTTGCAGAATTTCTTTGCGCCCATTGATATCTGGAACTCGAAACTGAATTTCTCTGTCAAATCGTCCAGGACGGCGTAGAGCTGGGTCAAGATGATCAGGGCGATTAGTAGCTCCAAGTAAAATCACGCCTTTGTTGTGGGAGAAACCATCCATGAGGCTCAATAGCTGGGCAACTAAACGCTTTTCTACTTCCCCTTCTACTGCACTACGGTCTGGGGCCAAGCTATCGATTTCGTCAATAAAGATAATACAGGGAGCATTTTTAGCAGCTTTTTCAAAAATAGCCCGCAGTTTTTGCTCTGCTTCACCATAATATTTGGTGATGACTTCAGGGCCAACAAGGGCAATGTAGTTAACCCCCAGTTCTTCAGCTAACGCACGGGCTGTGAGTGTTTTGCCGGTACCGGGGGGACCTACTAATAATACCCCATGTGTAGGTTCGAGTCCTAACTTAACTAGCAGGTCAGGGCGTTTTAAAGGAATAGCAATCAGTTCTTTGAGTTCTTTGAGTTCTTGGTTCAATCCCCCAATATCTTTGAGGGTTATACCTAAATTACCTTCAGGTTGTATGTTCGGGTCAGATGCACCTGTATCACGTGCAGGGGAAGATGGGGTACGAATGGAAGTAGTACCAACATTACTAGTTGTATTATTATTAGTACGGGGAATGTTCCCGGTTCTGGGAATACTGCTTAATGAACGTGAGTTAAACTGCACATCAGTTTTAATTTCTCCATTTTCCACTTTTTCTTCTAGAGTTTTGACCAACTCTATAAACTGCTCAAATCCCTTGAATAAATCACTCATAAAATTCCTCGAAAAATCAATTGAGAAAATATATCTTAGGCTACATACAGCTTAAATTTGATATTGATTAATCAAAGTCAAATAAAAGATTTGCAGCTGCTTGAATACGGGCAATTGGTTCTACTGATCTAGGTAAATTGGGTAAGCGGATGATTGTTTGTTCGGGAAATGAGCTAGAGTCAATTCCTATTTCTTGAGTATAGCGATTTTGCACTACATAACGTTGTTGGAT
Source organism: uncultured Nodularia sp. (assembly GCA_903911355.1). Classification (GTDB taxonomy): domain Bacteria; phylum Cyanobacteriota; class Cyanobacteriia; order Cyanobacteriales; family Nostocaceae; genus Anabaenopsis; species Anabaenopsis arnoldii. The sequence continues at coordinate 5,625 of CAIWDD010000019.1, forward strand.
TCCCATATCTTTCAGGGATGCTGTTAGGCGTATATGTTCAGATATAATCGCCCCTTCTGCCTGAATTACTCCCACAAATTGCGTATGCTTTGGATTTTTTAATTTCTTTTGGGCTTGGACAACTTGTTGACGTAAATTCCGCAACCGCCCAATTAAATCTAGTCTACCTACAACGTTCTGGTATTTTATCCATAACTTAAATATCCACGATAACCAATCTCCTAAAGCAGATGGCATTGCCAAAAATTGTAGCAGATGACCCGTGGGAGCAGTATCTAAAATAATCAAGTCTTGCTGGTTACTATCCAATAAGTCCATAATAGTGATTAGGGACAGTATCTCATCAATACCTGGTAAAGCTTGAGACATAATCTGTCGCCAAGCTCCTGGAAGATAAGCAATATCTATTGTGCTATCAGTTTCTGTTCCTTCACCACTAATCATATCCGCTAATTCCCAAAGATAATCCGTACGAAACTGATCTAATATTTCATCAGCATCAATTTCTTGTCCGGTCAAATTAGTTGCCAATGATGAGGCTTGATGTCCCAATTTTTGTCCAAATGCATCGCCCAAGGAATGAGCAGGATCTATGGAGATTATCCGAATTTTTTGTTGAGGATGACGATTAGCTAAACCCCAGCCTAAAGCTCCTGCAACTGTTGTTTTACCAACTCCTCCTTTACCCCCCACAATAATTAGTTGACATCCTTCGGATACAAAGTCACTGAAGCTTGGGAGGATTCTACTTGGCCATTGAATTACTGGGGGGGTAGAAAGTTCTACGCTGTCAATTTTTTGAATTTGTTGTGCCAGGTCATCCAATGCCAAGGGACCTAATGGTTCTTTTGCTTGTTGTGGTACAATGAAAACGGGTTGATTGCCGGCAATTTTTAAGAATTTATCGGTCAAATTTTGTTGTTCTGCATAGCGGTCTGTATTTATATCGCTATCTGTGATTATGCGATTGATCAGAATTCCCGTATAGTGAATATTGAGAGTTTTTAAATTATCTAAAAACCTTTCAGTTTCTGCTAAACACATGGGTTCAGCAATTGTGACTACCAAACAACCTGTAAATGTCTCATCTTGTAGCAGTCGTCTACCTTCTGCTAATTGAGATTTCATCTCCTCCAGAAAATCATCTACTTCATCAGATTTATAGCTCCCTCTGAAACTCTCTGTGATCACACGATGTTTTTGTTGAAATAATTCAAAGGAATTTAAAATTACATCGAAGAAATCTTTTAATTGCAACAAATTTAATGTATGACCTGAAGGAGCCATATCAAGCACTATTCGGTCTACGGTTTTTTCTGAAAGTAGACGCTGAATTTCTAGCAATCCCATCAGTTCATTTAAGCCGGGCCAATTTAGATCCCAAACCGGGGCTAAATCTTCTCCGTCAGCTAAACTCCCTCGCTCAACTAGCAGTTCTAAGAATCGGCTATATTTGGCCCTAAATTCCACTAATAGTTTTTCAGCATCTAATGCTCGAACACTCAAATTAGGTAAATCTTCTACCTGTGAACCATCATCTGTGACTTTTGAAAGTAATATATCTCCTAAGGAATGTGCTGGATCTGTAGAAATTAACAAAATTTTTTCTTCTGGAAACTTTGTCGCCCAGTAACGAGCAAAACTGCAAGAGATAGTAGTTTTACCAACTCCACCTTTGCCGCTAAACATAACCAAGTTAAGTGAGTCGTACTGCTTCATAACTTTAAAAGGATTACGAAAAGAATAAATAAGCTTTAATTAAATAAAGTGGTAAGGAGGAAGAGAATCTCCTAACAATAAATTCCAACGAGGACAAGCTTTTTGCCAATTTAAAGTTTGTTCTAAAAACAAATTTTTTTCTTCAATATTAACCAGCATATGAATGCTTACTTCTTGATCTTTTTCTCTAATAACAACCGGATAATTATTGGTTGTGGTTATTAAATCAATGAGATACTGTTTTTCTGCTGCTTGTGCAATACTAAACTCCTTTTGGTTTTGATACTGTTGCTTTTTAGCTAAAAAGTAATCTTTTCCCCTGGCCTTTACTGGTGCTACTTCCTCTAGTATTACAGGAATCAATTTCAAAGTAAATTCAGTCTTACCGTGAATTTTTTGTAGCTGCTGGCGATATTTTTCCGTATTTGATTCTAGGTGAATGAGCAGATTTTTCTGAGAATTAAAGCATATTCCAAACTGCACGGGTAAAACTGTAATCTGCTGGTAAAGCTCACAAATAACTCGGTCATGGCATAAAGCCATCTCGATAATTTTCTGCTCATTATGTTGGAATGACTCTAAAGATATTCCAGGCTCAACAATGGCCGAAAGATTAGTACTCTTAATCAGCACTACTTGACTAGCAGCACCTTGTGGTAAAATTAAGGGCAAGCTAGGTGTTTCTAAAAAGGCATAACTATAGAGGTTTTCTGATTCCATATACTGCACCTAGATAGTTGTATAATTTTAACTAATTCAGTTTCCGCTCCCACATTGTAAGAATGTTAAATTATTATCCTCGATTTGGTAAAAATTATACCATATTTTTATATTTTTGGTGATAGTGCCAGATTTTGAAGACTTACAGAGTTAGTTTAAAGTACTGCTGAAAATATTTACATATTCTTGAAACATTTACAATGACACCTTAGTTAGTTATAATTAATAATTAATAACAATTCAGACATTGTTCATGAAAAATACTCCTAAGCGTAGTGTTATCAGACCTAAGATTAGTACAATGCCTCGCAACAAAAACGAGGCATCCTGCCAGCTGGAACTGTATCAAATGGTGACTGAAAAGGAACGTCTTCAAAGGGAACTATATTTCATTAGAGAGCGAACAAGTTTGCTAAACAGGCGTTTAACTACCCTGAATCACCAAATAGAAGAAACCGAGAAAACGATTAAGAAACTTCGTCAAAATGATCCTGAGTCAACAAATACTCAAGATATAGGCTCTCGAAAAAATATATATGTTGAGTCTATTGAATCCTTGCAATCTAAGAACTACAATGTTCTGGAAATTGAATACTAAGTCGGTCATATTCCCGAAAATTTGACAACTCCCGGTTGGATCTTGATCTAGTTAAGTCTATGCTCTCACCTGAGTTTGTTCTTCCAAGGCTTGGTATTCTTCAGATTCTGCTTCCAGTCGGGCTTCTTCTTCCAATTCTTGGAGTTTTAAAAGAATTTCTTCTTCTTGAGCATCATACTCTTCTTCGGTAATGTCGCCCATGTCTAGGGAAAGCTGCAGGGTCAATAATTGTTTGTTCAGGTTTTCTTGATCATCAAATTCGGTATTAGCACGCTCTTCAATTTTCTCTGCAATCCATACAACTCCATTAATTGGAGCCATTATTGGAGATAGTAAAAGTTTCATCAGCATAGTCATAAATCCTTGGTAGTTGATATTGCATTTTTAAAGCTATTATTACATACAAGAGGGATGGTAATAAATAGCTGCAATTGGGTCTATGGTTCAGCCAGTTGTGCAAATGTGTAGGGAGCAGTGAAATTGTTGTAGCGAATACGTAGGCGATCGCCAAATTTCATATCAATTGCTTCTACGATTTCACCGAATTTAGATTCACTTTCCCAAGGAATCAAAAATGCGGTGTTGTAAATCATGTCCTCTGTCATAATTTCACCCTCTATAACCTCTGTAGCTAAAGGATTTAGCTCATTAGCGAAAACTTCAATCACAGATTGTTTGCGAGCGGATAAATTAGTTTCAATTAATTGTCCAATGTGAATCACCTCCTCTATACTTAATTTTCTACCTTCCATATTGTCACGCTCCTGTTTCAAAGCGAGATTAGATTCCATCATGGCTTGCAATTCAGACTTGCTATCCCAAAAAATCTTAACGCTCACCTCTCTTTGTCCGGCCAGTTTTTGGAATAAGTTGTGCAATTGCTCTTTATATGGTTCGATGAGTTGTGTGGTTATGGCGTCCCAGTCTTTAATAACTAATCCGAACTGGAGAGGAAGAAGGACATGAAATCCTGCTTGCATTGTCTCCTCTAACACTTTTTCATGAGTTAATAAATTGCGTCGAGAAGCCAAATATTTCTCTTTAGATGCTTCTGAATATAAAAAAGTCAATCCATCAACAACCTGACTATAAACAGGTTTCCCGTCCAATCCTGTAATAGAAACAGAGTTAGGAATTATGTCAGGGAAAATACCATACAAATAAAGACCAAAATTCATTAATTTAACCCATTGAGTTGGAATTTACAACTGATCAATTTTGATTACATTGTTTTGGCGGTCAAAACTAACCGTAACTTAGCATGAATCAGGTCTAGTTGAGCTAAACCGATATCTATCTCACCGTCTACAACAACTCCAGTATTTAAAAGCCGGTCTAATAACTCTACCACTGAAGTCTGATTGCTAGTTTCCCCTGGATAATAAGAACCAGAAGGAGGTAAAAGACTACCAAAATCTCCTAAATTTACATTGAGGTCTGATGGCTCAATTTCAAATATCTGACAAAAATCTAAAATTTGTGACTCTAACTTTTGCAAACTTTCCGCCGCTCGGTCTAAGTCAGATTCACACAGCAACTCCTGTTCCATACGCCGAATTACTTGCGCTTCCATTAGTTGACGCAGCAATTCTAATACAGTCAATAATAAAGGAGCTAAACCCGCTTCGTTATTTTTAGAAGCCTTGGTTGGTAAATCCTTAAAGTCTTCCGATGGATTACAAACCATTTCTATAAATGTAACCTAAACTTTCAGTTTCTTTGAATGCAATTCAATCAGTCATTTTTCAATAGTTATTAACCGTCCGAGTCTGTTTGACTTTCGCTGGTTCAAACAGAAATTTTAACCAATTACTCATCTAACTGGGAATCTCGTGATCAAATAATTTCCTGTTTACTTAATCATGTTGAATATTCTCTGCTAATGGAGTTTGATCTGGGATACTCGCAGACTTAAGTAACTTGATTTCGGATTCTAGACTCTCCAGGCGATTTTGAAGCTGTTGATTTTCTTGAATTAATCGTTGGGCTTTACTGCTCAGATAAGGGTCATTTTCCCACCAATTAATACCCATTTCCTTGGCTTTATCAACGGAGGAAATTAACAAGCGAATGCGAATATGTAAAAGTTCAGTTGAGGCGATAGATATAGAAATATCGCCCGCAATAACAACACCCTTATCTAAGACTCTTTCGAGAATGTCCGCTAAGTTTGAGCCTTGAGTAGATGTGTTAATAGTTCGACTTGAGTTTGTCTGATGACGTGTTGGTAGTATGGGGGTAGAAGTCACGAATAATTCAACTCTTGAATAGTATAAAGACGATAATTTTGCTCACAAACAATTTGTGTTCCAAAGAACCAGAAGCATTTAGTATTAGATGCAATCTGGAGCTAAGTCTTTGAAAATTCTAGTTATTACTTGACTTTTTGGTATGAGTTTAGTGATTGTAAACTTCTTTATCAAAAAGATCAGCATTTTCTAAATCTGTCTTTGGCTGTGAAAGTTCTGTTCGGAAACTAGTCTGGCTAAGTAATTCCATTAAAATATTTGTCGCTTCGCTCATCGCTAAATTACTGCGGTTGCACAGAACATCGATAGCAATCTCGTGAAAGTCTGGATTTTCTACTTCTACTAGAATGTTATTGTCCGCACATACTTTAGCAATCATCAAACAAGACCGTAAACCTGAAGTTTTCTCTGCTTCTATAGCCAGACGAAACGCTCTTACCAACTTCACTATTAAGTAAGCAGATTCTCGAGATATGTTTGTTTTCTGAATTAATATTTCGCATTGAGTTATCTCATCCGGTTCTGGCATATTAATAGTTACTAACCGATCCATCAAAGCATCTTGGGTTGAATGAACTCCGCAGTACTCTTCGGGATTGGATGTAAATATAGCGCGAAATTTCGGATTAACGTGTAGATACTCTGGCTGATTACTACTAGGAGGTAGGCTGAGAATTTTTTCTTCTAAAGCTGAAAGTAAAACGTTATTAACTTCGGGTCGTGAACGGTTAAATTCATCATAGACTAATGTAAAACCTTCGCGACAAGCCAAAGTCAGTCTAGAATCAACCCAGTTCTGTTGTAATTGATCTTCTACTTTAACGACGTTGTGAATATAATTGTCCAGTAATTTCTTGCGAGTATAACCAGTTTCACTACCAATCAAATCCGAACTTTTAAATTCGTCATCGCCAAACAGTAACATTACTGGGCTATCGAGACAGTGCGCTATGTGGAGTGCTAAAGTTGTCTTACCTGTTCCCGCAGGTCCTCGCAAGTGAACGGGAAACCCTGATTTGAGATAACGCAATGCTCTAGCTGCTACTTTCTCAATCGCAGGTGTCATGACAAACTGTCCTGGACGGACACGAATAACTGCTCTTTTGTGATTCGTATTGGTGATAGCCATAAATTCAAGCTGGTAATAAATTGAAGGTGTGTGAGACTATAGACTGAAAGATTTCAAGTGTTACTGTCAATTAGGATTTGCCAAGAGACACTCTGCACTTTAAAGGTGTGTAGTGATGTCAAATTTTTCTAGCGGTCTATTTTTGCAAGTACCAGGCTAGGTTTTGATTTTTTCTATTCACTTGATGATCTTAACATTTTTGACGCTAACTAAAACCAGGATTGGTGATCCAAATCCCAGTTATAAGTTGAGAAAGCATGGAACTATCTTTATATTCAATGAGAGGGAAATTAAGGTGCGATTATTGATTTAATGTGATAGAGTTCCTCTCTATCGTACTATATAAAGGTAAATAAATCTAAAACTCTAGTTAATTAACACTATTAACTTTATTCGTTCAGCAAATATTGGAATCAAAAGTCTCGTAACACTTTAATTTTATTAATTAACCCCTTCTATTCGCAGTTTTTCAACTGAAAGATAAAGGGGGTTTATTATTTAGCCCAATTGTGAAACTGATGAGATGTGTTTATTGCGAATCTTGATTAAAGTCCGGATCCACCAATAACACTCATAAACAAATCCTGACGGAATTGACGCAGTTCTGCTGCTTGGGCTTTGGCCTTAGCAAGACGTTCTTTAGCTGTGGTGGCTAAAAACTGCTCAGTTTCTTGCTGCAGGTTTTGTTGGAACTGATATAGTTCTGCTGCTTGGGCTTTGGCCTTAGCAAGACGTTCTTGAGTTGTGGTTGTTAAAAATTGCTCAGTTTCTTGCTGCAGGTTTTGATAGAACTCAAGCAGTTCCGCTGCTTGGGCTTTGGCCTTAGCAAGACGTTCTTTAGCTGTGGTGGCTAAAAACTGCTCAGTTTCTTGCTGCAGGTTTTGTTGGAACTGACGCAGTTCTGCTGCTTGTGCTTTCGCTTGAGCCAATCGAGCACTCTTGGTGCAATCAATAAATTTATTTACATTCTCGAATATTGACCGGTTTTCTTCCCGGATTCTTTCCATCAAAGCAGACATGAACTTCTCCTGAATAATGATAAAGTGGTCTGAACCATTTGATAATTAAGCAGGAACTGCAGCAGACTGAGTGAGTCCTACTGCTTCTGCATATTTCAGGTAAGTTTCTACAGAAGCAATGACGATTCTAGCTTCAATCGCTAGTAATTCAATACCAACTAAAGAAACACGAGCCCAAGCATCGATGACGATACCTTTGTCGAGGATTCTATCAATAACTTCTGCCAAGCTGGAGGAAGAGTTAGTTTTTTCAACTGCCATATGTTTACACCTTACAATCCCTTGGAACCGTTAGCTATCAAGATCAAGCTTTTTAAAAATTTGGAAAATGCAGAATAACTATAAGAAACTTATAGTTATTCTACAAAAATGGATTTTATTGTGAAAATTATGCAGGAACTGCAGCAGACTGAGTCAGACCTACTGCTTCTGCATATTTCAAGTAGGTTTCTACAGAAGCGATTACGATTCTAGCTTCAATAGCCAGTAATTCAATACCAACCAAGGATACACGAGCCCAAGCGTCGATAACGATACCTTTGTCAAGGATTCTGTCGATAACTTCTGCCAAGCTGGAGGAAGAGTTAGTTTTTTCAACTGCCATGTGTTTACACCTTAGATAATTGTTGCAAATTTTACCTGTGGTAAAAAATAATGTGTTTTTTTACTCACAATTGGAACATTAGCATCTATACCCAGCATTTGGCAATACCTTGGAACAAAAAAAGTGTAAAAAAGTGTAAAAAAGTTAATTTATGAAAATGATGTATGAAAAAAGTATATTTTTAGGAAATAAAGTCAAAAATAGTGACAAATTGCTGTATGATAATAATTTTTATTAGTTTTACTCTGTTTTAATACTATTTACCGCATCTCTAAGGAGCATCGCAGCGCAGTTTGGAAAGTGCAGGATAGAACATCCCCCCAGATTCGGGGGTCGCGATTGCGGAATCACTGAAGTTCTTCGCTTTTATTGATATCGCGACCAGCGGAACTAAAAAGAACATTATGTTTTATGCTGGTAATTGTAAATGTGGGAGTAAAAAACTATGGTATCAGCACCGCATCTGCTGACAGACCCATTTTTGCAACTGCCAACTACCAACTCAGTGCAAGTAGTTTGGTTTACGGAATTTGCAGGACAAGAACACGTAGTTTACTACGGTGAAAATCTAGATCAATCGAGAAGGGCAAAAACGAGTAAACTTAGCCGCACAAGAGAAGACCAGCAATCAAAAGTAGCAAATACAACTATAAATCAACCTGTCAAACGTCATATTTGGCGACACGCAGCTGAGGTGACGGGGTTAACCCCCGGTGTGCGTGTTCCCTATTTTGTTATGAGTGTGCGAGAAGATGGTGCAAGTGTTAGGAGTGATATTTTCACTCTCGCGCCTACCCCAGAGCGGGGTCAAGCAATGAAGATTCTATTGACTTCAGACCATCAATTAAAACCGATGATAGCAGCCAATCTGCAAAAGGTGGTGGAAACAGTCGGACAAATAGATGGGGTATGGTTCGCTGGTGATTTAATTAATGTGAGCGATCGCGCCTCAGAATGGTTTGATGATCATCGGGGTAGTGCGTTCTTTCCGGCTTTACAAGGTCGTGCTAATTATAAAATGGCGGATAATGGTGTTGAAACCATTTATACAGGTGGTGAAATCATTCAACACGCCCCCATGTTTACAGCCATTGGTAATCATGAAGTGATGGGGAGAGTTGGGAGAAGCAATAGTTTAAACAATGAGTTTAATGATACCATTCCCCGTCCTATCGCGGAAAAATTATACATGGGAAAGTCTTTAATAGATAATTCCTTTAATACACAGACCTACGAAGAGATTTTTAGCTTACCTGAAAGTGAATCCGGCGGTAAAAAGTATTATGCAGTGAGCTTTGGGGATGTGCGTCTAGTAGTACTGTACGTAACTTGTATGTGGCGAACCCAAAAATTAAATACAGTATACAAAAGTAGATATACGGAAGCAGTCCAGGATTTAGAAAATCCGGAAAATTGGGGTTATGGGCAGTTTATTTTTGAACCAATTGCCAAAGGTAGTGAGCAATATAATTGGTTAGAAGCAGAACTTGACAGTGAAGAGTTTCAACAAGCCAAATATAAAGTAGTGATGTTCCATCATCCCCCCCACACTCTGGGTGATAACATCGTCCCTGCTTATACTGACCCAGTGCAGATCATAGAACGTGATCACAAAGGTAAGATTACCGCTGTCCGTTACGAGTACCCCAAAGACACAGACTATATTAACCGTGATCTGGTTCCGTTACTAGAAGCGGCTGAAGTGCAACTAGTATTATATGGACATTCCCACCTATGGAATCGGTTTATAAGTCCTAGTGGAATGCAGTTTCTGGAAACATCGAATGTGGGTAACTCCTATGGTGCTGCTTGGGGGAACAACAAACGAGAAATACTCACGGGATCTCAAGAAGATTATATTGCAGTGGGTGATCCTTACGGATTAGAACCAGTAGTCCCAACCATAGCACCTTTGTTAAGGGAAGATAATCAGCCCATTCCTTACATAGCAAGTAACGACATCACGGTTTTTAGTATATTTAACACAGGCACTGGGATAGTAACTAGCTATTATTTTGATATGCGTAAACCAGATTCAGATGTAGTAAAATTCGATGAATTTAAATTAAAATAATCCCATCCCAGAAAGCTCTGTGTTTGTCTGTGTAGTTCCTTTATATATAGTGCGCACAAAAAAATATAGCAACCTCAACAGGTTGTGATAAACTCTCAGCCAGAGAAAATAAAAAGGTACTAAAAATGACTAAGCTGCGGGTGGGACTGCTGTTTGGGGGTCGTTCGGGGGAGCATGAAGTTTCAATTAGTTCAGCACGAGCGATCGCCCGTGCCTTAAATGTAGAAGAAAATGCTCAAAAATACGAAATATTGTCTTTTTACATCCAGAAAAATGGCTGCTGGTTAGGGGGAGAACTAGCACAGCAGATTCTAGAAACTGGTACTCCCCAATTAGAAACCCAAAACTTGAACCCGTGGCGATTACCTGACCAAGTAACAGAAGTGGATGTTTGGATTCCCATTCTGCACGGTCCCAACGGAGAAGACGGTACTATTCAGGGGTTGCTGACATTAATGCAAGTTCCCTTTGTGGGTTCTGGGGTCTTAGGTTCGGCTGTAGGTATGGATAAGATTGCCATGAAAATGGCTTTTGAGCAAGCCGGATTACCCCAGGTGAAATACAAGGCCTTAACTAGAGCAGAAGTCTGGTCAAATCCCTGTGTGTTTCCCAAACTATGCGATGAAATAGAGTCAGCCTTAGACTATCCCTGTTTTGTGAAACCTGCTAACTTAGGTTCATCAGTGGGTATTGCCAAAGTGCGATCGCGTTCAGAGTTAGAAGCGGCCTTAGATAATGCTGCTACTTATGACAGACGAATAATTGTGGAAGCGGGTGTAGTTGCTAGAGAAGTAGAATGTGCCGTATTAGGTAATGATCAAACTAAAGCCTCCATTGTAGGAGAGATTACTTTCCACAGTGACTTCTATGATTACGAAACTAAATATACTGTAGGTAAGGCAGATTTATTAATTCCTGCACCCATTCCAGATGGTGTGAGCCGCCAAATCCAAGATATGGCCTTACAAGCCTTTGCAGCTGTGGATGCTGCGGGGTTAGCAAGGGTAGATTTTTTCTTTGTGGAAGCTACCGGGGAAGTATTAATTAACGAAATCAACACCTTCCCAGGCTTTACTGCTACCAGTATGTATCCCCAGCTTTGGGCTTATAGTGGTATACCCTTTGCGGAATTAGTAGACCGGTTAATTCAATTAGCTCTAGAAAGGTATTCTGGTCATGAATCCAAGTGATCACTAATGTGAGCAAAAATTTGACATATCCCCTGATTGAAACACAGGGGACTCTAAGATGTTACTACGCAGGCTGAAGCAATGCTACGCAACGGTTACAATATTATTTACTTAATCTATTAAATAAATTATGTTGCCTTGGGAGTGTCAAAGCTCCCCTACCCACCTTGGGTCTAAGGTCATACTTAGCTGTGTGGCTACTTAAGGAAAGCATCTTTGGGGTTTTTCACCATATTTGCTGATGCTATTTTATTTTAACTGAACAGAAATGCTTTGTAAATACCTGTCAAAACCTTTTTGTTAAGGATACGACAGGATAAATCCTGTTGAGTCACGTTTCATCACCTCTCTAAAGAGTAGGGTTTCTCAGGCTCCCACTATGTTTTGATAGGATTCGGTGGCTGAATGTTTCCAAAAAAAAGCTACTGAATTGCACACCTGGCTACTGATACCTGATGTCTAAGCCTCCACTACAATCATGAACTAGAGGGGCGTAAGTTGAAACTAACCATGGAACATAGTCACATCAGAAGGCCGCGAAATAGGAAATCAAAATTAGTCGATAATTTCAACATTTTTATCTATGTGCTGATACGTCATCCAGGGTTATTGTTGACGGGGTTGTTCACAATCCTCATAGGAATTACCGCCTTAGCTTTGTATAGCTTGGGTGATGTTGGTAGTAAAGATAAGGTAGAGCCACCAGAAATACCGGCTGTAGTGGCCAAACCAATGACAAGGCCTTCCGAGAATAACAATCCTACACCTTTATGGATGGTAGCGTCCATCGCCCTGAGTTGTGCCAGTGGTTGCTTAATGATTTTGCGACTAGTCAATCACCAGGTATCAACAGCGGACAAACCCATCACTAGGCCAAGAGCAAAATCAAGGATTTTAAATAGTTCACCTATTGTTGCACCACTGGAACCCAGGCTAAGGAAATCAGATACACCCGAAACGGTTCTAGCACCAGAAGATATGCATCCACTGGATAAAAGGCAAGAAATTTTGGCAGAGTTGATGGATATTCGTCAAAAAAATTCTTGGTCGGCAATTTTATTGTCCAAATCTCAACCTGGTTCCTAAGTTGATAAGATGTGAGATTTGTCCATAATCCCAGGGGTAACCAATAGCCATGATAACAATCTAAAAAACTGCCAAAATGGCAACCCTACTGAGATTTAGTAGGTTAGATTAAAGAAGACAAAAACAAGACGGGTTCTATTAATTGGGATTATCAAGAATAAACTTACCTTGATAAAGGATAACGGTTTTAATCAATAGTTTTGGTATTTGTCGCACCGGGAATATTAAATATATCAGCGTTGTCACTGTTATATACATTAGCCCCCTAAATCAATGACAGTGCTGATAAATATTCCTGAACACTACAGCAGCAAATACCAGAGTGAGAGGTTCAAGGCGATTGGTATGCCTTCTCTCACTCTTTTTTTTTCGGTCAGAAATTTGTCTTGTGCAAAAAATCAAGAATAGCTGCATTGATCACCGCAGAGGAACCAGTCGCAGCATCATGACAGCAGTTATCTAAAATTCTTAGCTGGGAATGAGGGATAGATAGATGTAACTTTTTACCATGACTGAGGGGGAACCAACTATCTTGATCTCCCCACATAATCAGTGTGGGACATTTAATATTACCTAAATTATTTTGAATCTGACTGAGCATATTAGGTTTATTAAGTTGCCAGTTCTCTATTTCCTGTGCTGCTATTTGTAACTCCTCAGCGACTTTGACAATAGTCCCAGGAAACTCAATAAATGGATAGGTTATCCAATACACATCTTCTGGTGTCAACAGTGATGGGTCGAAAAGCACTCCACGCCTTTCTATAGCCATGATTTCTCGTAATATAGGGGCAAATAGATAAGCTAAACGCAAAGAGTCTATTGTATCTAATACTTCTAGTGGCGTTTTAGCAAGTATCCACATTGCCCAATGGGGTAACCGTTCGGTGAAAATAGGTACATTGACAACTATTAACCGCCCCACTAATTGGGGATTGTGTTGAGCTAGGGCCAGGGCTACTAATCCCCCTAAAGATTCTGCTACAATGGCGGCGGGTTGATCACATAAAGCCTGAATAATTCTTTCTAACTCAATAACTTGATGACCGTTCTGTTCTCTACGTAACCGAGGTTTTTCCGAAAAACCATAACCTTTGGCATCAAAGCAAATGACTCGAAAATGTTTAGATAATGGAGCAATACTATGGCGCCAATTGTAGCTCCAACTACCCATACCGTGTAATAAAAATAATGGCTGACCAGTACCTACTTCACCATAGGCAATTTCTACGGGATGTCCATGTGTATCACTAATAATGAGAGTTTGTCTACCTTGAGGAAACGTAGCCTGCCACCAATCTTTCATTCCTTTATTCATAAGTTGTTTAAGAGGATGTTTTAAAAGGTATGATTAGTGTATCAACTATTGTTTCACCCCACCCTAACCCTCCCCTTGTAAGGGGAGGGAACTGGATTTTATTGTTTTTTGTGCGTTCCCCATTCCCCATTCCCCATTCCCTATTCCCTATCCCCCATTCCCTGCTCCCTCCTCCCTATTCCCTGGTCCCTGTTCCCTGTACCCTAATATAACAATTACCTGTTTAACACTTTCCAAACATCCTCTAAGGCATTCTCATTATTATCATGGGAATGCTGTTAAGACAATGGCATGAAAATATAGATTTTCCTAATTTTTGCAGCTGTG
>CAIWDD010000020.1 GCA_903911355.1 uncultured Nodularia sp.
AATACAACACTCAATTACGAGCAGAATATGAATTTGTGAGAGATTTGAGCAGTCACGCTTGTCAAGCGTCTGTTGAAAATGTAGAACGTGCTATCAATAGATTTTTCGCTAACTGCAAGGCTAAAAAACCCGGAAACAAAGGGTATCCAAGATTTAAAAAGCATAATCGCTCTGTTGAATATAAACAACAATCTTGGAAGCTTCACCCGACAAAACGTCGTATTACCTTTACTGATAAAAAAGGCATTGGTGAACTCAAATTGTTGGGTAAGTGGGATATCCACACTTATCCTGTAGAGCTAATTAAGAGAGTTAGGATTGTTCGCCGTGCGGATGGATATTATGTTCAGTTCTGTGTGAAAGCAGATAATAAACAGGAAGCTCCATTAACTACTTTACAATAAGGTTTTGCGAGTTACTTATGTTACGAGTTTTTCTTCACTTATCCAGAGCAACTTTATATTCTAGTTGCTTGCAGTCTGACTGCATAGGCAGTTTCTAGGCCGCAAATAATGAAGATGTGGAGGTTGACAATTACTCCCAGATTTGTTATAGTAAAATCGATAAGGAAGAACTATCATAATTTATTAGTTCACTCAGTGGCATGACATCTAAAATCCGCTACTGGGCAAAAGTAAAATATCGATCATTTCACCGACTACCAAACCGCACAAAGCTAAGAGGGTTAAAATCCAAAATGAGTCGGTTTTGTTAAAGCCTTTCCAACGCATTTCTAAATCAGCTAAAAACGTAGTTGCTATGGGTATGAGAAACAGACTGAAGAATAGCGACCAAGTTTCTACCAAAGCAACTGATAGACTTAAAAATAAAACCACAACCAAGATTCTAGAGCCAAGTGCCACTAAGTGATCCAACCAAACAATAGTTTTTCTGACAATGGCTAAGGTGACGGCGACGACAAAAGCCCCCGTCAACCAAATAATGTGATGAGCAGCAAGATACCACCCTAAAAGGGCATAAGCTAACCAGAGTAATATCAGGGGTATGACTGGTATTCTGTGAAAAAATCCCACATGCATGATTTTATTTCCGTACCTAGTCAGAATCAAAGATTGACAACTCAATAAAACCTTTCACCTGTTGATCAATGCTACACTATGATATCAATTACCTGGCTGACTAAGCTTTTGGGACTAAATATCACCGTATATGGGAATTGCAGCACCACGGATATCCTGAGCAGCTTCTGAAGCCAGAAAGCAGATTAATTGAGCTAGAGATTCGGGTTTTACCCACTTGTGAGCATTTTCTGGTCCCATAGATTCGCGATTTTTAGGTGTGTCAATTACACTGGGAAGAATCACATTAGCAGTAATATTTGTACCCTTAGTTTCATCAGCGATCGCCTTTGTTAAGGCTACCACACCGGCTTTAGCCGCAGAATAGGCCGCTAATTGCGCCGCAGGTTCTACAGCAGCCCTAGAAGCTACGGTGACAATTCTACCATAGCCATGTTCCCACATACTTTTTAGGCTATACTTGCAAGTCAAGAAAGTTGTATTCAGATTTAAATCAAATTCCCGCTTCCAACTGTAAAAACTGTATTCATGAGTTTTCCCCATAGAAAACCCCCCCACCAGATGAATTAATACATCCACCCGTCCCATACGATTGATCAGATGATCTACTGAGGCTTCTTCCTCCAGATTAGCAGGGATAAAGTGAACTCTGGCGAAATCAGCAGGTGAAAGGATTCCTTTGAGACGTTCAACTTCTTTGGGGAGACGATAAGGAATAGTTACATTTGCACCCCGGGACAGAACAGCTGGGGTGACTCCTAAACCTAGTCCACCAGTACCACCGGTGAGTAAAACTTGCTTACCTTTCATGAATTTTCGATGCACTCGGCAAAAGTTCAATTTTAGAATAACGCGATGTCAGCAATCTGGTGAAAATTACTGACTTTCCCACAAACAGAACACCAAACCCGAAGATGGCTCAAAGATAATCAGATTTCTGAGAAATTCTTAGTTTAGGGTTATAGAGCAGGAAGTATTGCTAAAATCCAAATAAATTACCGTCAATATTTATCACCTGATTCCTATGAAAGAAACTGTCCTAGAGGTTCGCAATCTAAAAGTGGAATTTTCCAGTGATGGTAGCAGTGTCAAAGCAGTAGATAATATATCCTTTGAAATTAATCGCGGCGAGACTCTAGGTATAGTCGGTGAATCGGGTAGTGGTAAATCGGTAACATCATTGGCTGTCATGGGTTTATTACCCACTCCCGGTAAAATTAGCGGTGGTCAAGTTTGGTTTCGTTCCCAGTCCGGTAGTAACCCCATTAATTTAGTAGAATTACCTCCTGAAGAAATGCAGCTACACCGGGGTGGCGATATCGCCATGATTTTTCAAGAACCCATGAGTTCCCTCAATCCGGTTTATAATATTGGGTTTCAGATGGCAGAAGCAATTATGCAACATGAGAATGTTTCTCTAGTTGAAGCCAAACGAATTGCGATCGCTCTTTTGCAAGAAGTCAAACTTCTGCCTCATGATGAGATTATACAACAGCAGTGCCTGCAAAGCACAGATCAACCAGAGGGGCTAACCTTGGCTAGGTTAGTCAAGCAGCACAAGGAAGCTATCCTAGAGCGTTACCCCCACGAACTTTCTGGAGGTCAGCTACAACGGGTAATGATTGCCATGGCTATTTCTTGCAATCCCGTGGTATTAATTGCCGATGAACCCACTACAGCTTTAGATGTGACGGTGCAAGCTACTATTATTGACTTGTTGGGAGAATTGCAGCAAACCCGTGATATGTCCATCATTTTCATTACCCACGATTTGGGACTGATTTCGGAAATTGCTGACAAAGTAGCGGTAATGTACAAAGGCCAAATTGTCGAATATGGTGCAGCAGCAGAAATTTTTAGCCGCCCCCAACATCCATATACTAAAGGTCTGGTGGCTTGTCGCCCTAAACTTAACCACCGTCCTCACAAACTACTTACTGTTTCCGACTATATGAGCGTGGAAGAAACTCCCACCGGAAAAGCAGTAATTCACCCCAAACAACCCCTGCACCCCCCAGAGTTCACCCTTGAGGAAATGTCTCAAAGGTGGAACAACTTTAATCATAAGTCACCTTTATTGCAAGTCCGCAACCTCCAGGTAGGTTTCCCCGTGCGGGGAGTATTTGGTGGGACAAAACGCTACCATATGGCAGTTAACAATGTTTCTTTTGATGTTAAGCCTGGGGAAACACTGGGATTGGTGGGAGAATCTGGTTGTGGTAAAACTACTCTGGGTAGAAGTTTGCTGCGATTAATTCAGCCAATGAGTGGTGAAATTATCTTTGAGGGTCAAGATATTACTCACCTGAAGGGTGAAGCATTGCAGAAACTGCGCCGAGAAATGCAAATTGTCTTCCAAAATCCCTTTAGCTCCCTAGACCCCCGCATGAAAGTTGGGGATGCGGTGATGGAACCGTTGTTAATTCACTCTGTGGGGAAAACCAAGGGACAGCGCCGAGAACGTGTAATTGAACTTTTAGAACGGGTAGGTTTAAGTGCAGATGCAATACACCGCTATCCTCATCAGTTTTCTGGTGGTCAACGCCAACGGGTTTGTATTGCGCGTTCTTTGGCTTTAAATCCTAAGTTTATTATCTGTGATGAGTCGGTTTCTTCCTTAGATGTTTCTGTACAAGCCCAAGTGTTGAATTTACTCAAAGAATTGCAGGATGAATTTCAACTTACCTATATTTTCATTTCTCATGATTTAAGTGTCGTCAAATTTATGAGCGATCGCATTTTAGTCATGAATTCTGGTCAAATTGTAGAACAGGGAACAGCTGAGAGTATTTACATGAACCCCCAGGAAGAATATACACAAAAATTAATTGCTTCCATTCCTACCGGTAGTCCTGAACGAGTACGCGCTCGCCAAGCACACAAACTATGAATCCTCAAAAAAGTCAAAAAGCTACCGGTTTAGATGTTACCTTATGCGATCGCCTTTTTCTTGGGTTGGTCTATTCTATTAATGATCTGGTTTGTTTTGGGTTTACCCCTGGGTCCTGGGGCTTTGATGAGAATTTAATTTACACCTTGGCGGCGTTAATATCAAGCAGTCAGTGCTAATTTTGCAGCATCAGGCTTTACCTTTGGGTGTACAATTAATCCCAGCACCCTATAACGAAGCCTTCATTTTAGAAGTGACGGCTGTGTTAGAATCCCGGGGGTTATTTCTCGCAATCAGGTAGAGTAGAATCACAGCAATGGGTCTTAGCCTCCGGGACTGGATCATAACCACCTGGATGAAACGGATGACAACGTAAAATCCGCCGCGTAGCCATCCACCCACCGCGCCATACCCCAAATCGCTCAATAGCTTCCATAGCATACATTGAACAAGTTGGTTGAAAGCGACAAGTAGGGGGAAATAATGGCGAAATAAACATTCTGTAACCTTTAATTAACCAAATGAATAATAATTTCATCACCATCCCCTAGATCCGATAAATTAATAATAAATCTGAAAACTTATATCTTGTAGTTTCTTTGTTATCTTCTATTATAAATTTAACCTCTGTTCCACCTTTGTGGCTGCAAATTACCGTAGTTACAGTTTGGGTGTCAGTGATCCTCCTGATTTCATGGGTGATGCATCGCTTTGGTAAGGGTGAACCAGAAATAGTTAGGAAAATAGTTCACATTGGCACAGGTAATGTAATTTTACTAGCCTGGTGGCTAAATGTTCCCGCCAGTTTAGGCATTACAGCTTCCATTGTCGCCAGCACCATCACCTTATTATCATACAGATATCCCATTCTGCCTGGTATTAATAGCGTCGGACGGCAAAGTTTGGGAACCTTCTTTTATGCTGTCAGTATGGGCATTTTAGTCGCCTGGTTCTGGCATATACAACAGCCCCAATACGCCGCCATCGGGATCATGGTCATGGCCTGGGGTGATGGGTTAGCAGCATTGATTGGGCAACGCTTTGGTCAACATAAGTATAAAGTTTTAGGATCCCAAAAAAGTTGGGAAGGCTCCTTGACCATGGCTACAGTGAGTTTTTTCATCAGTAGTTTAATTTTATTGAGTGTTGAAGGTAACCTTTGGCAAACTTGGGTAATATCCCTGGCGATCGCTGTAGTTGCTACTAGCTTAGAAGCAATTTCATTTTTAGGCATTGATAATTTAACAGTCCCTTTAGGAAGTGCCACCCTAGCACTTATATTAACTAACACTCTGTTACACCATTCCCCATAATCAACAGTTAAAAACTCGATGATTTGATCAATAGCCGCAAAAACCGAGAATATTAACCATTTATGTCCTAGGTGTGTGACTTTACCTCGAAAAAATCGGACATTATATCTACTTTAAGGAGTAAATAGATAACATTGATTTCTATCTCCAGATTTATGAATTCGTGACAAACAGTGCTTATAGTTGAGTTCTTAGGTGCTCACACACCTATGCACATAACTGAGGCTAACAATCATGTCACATGGAATATTCACATCAGAATTATTTGCCACTTTATCTGATGAGCAACAGCAGCTTTTAACTGGCGGTGCGGACTTTGAACTAGCCGGGAGCAACTTCTCACGAAGACGTACTAACTTACAAGGAACAAGTAAGGCCGGTCCAGATGGTAGTAATGCCAACTCTACAGGTGATGTTACGGCTATTAATACTGCAGCTCAAGACTTGTTGGGATTGGGTGCCCAAGAAGTACCTTCAGTTGACGCTTTGGGTTCTGCACCAGTGTTAAATGGTGTAAATGATAACAATGGTTAATAAGTAACCCATAAATCCGATTTGTGAGAGCGTTGTATCCACCTCAGTCGAAAATCATGTGTGGGGTTTAACAAACAGTCTCTAATAACTGAAATATTACAGAGATCACCCTGGTGAATTTCCCCAGGAAATATAGTAGCGATGAATCAACCAAACACCGGGGGTTTCTTGTGAGCAGGGGTGGAAAGTAGGCTAGTATTCCAGAATTTTCTTGATTTTGGCTAAATGCCTGTTAGTTAGAATCTAGAATTTTTGGCAAAAATATGTAACCGAGGCTAACAATCATGACAGAGCATATTTTATCAGAGTTGTGTGTTGCTTTATCCCATGAGCAGCAAGAACTTATAGCTGGCGGTGTTGACTTTGACCTAGCTGGGAGCAATTTCGCTAACAGACTGGCAAATTTACAAGGATCAGTCAGATCTGGTCCTGATGGTAGCAGTGCAAACTCCACAGGTGAGTTGACAGCTACTAACACCGCAGCACAAGATTTATTGGGATTGGGTGCTGCACAAGTTCCTGAGGTTGATGCTTTGGGTGCTGCACCAATTCTCAACGGCGCAGGGAATAACTCCAATAACGAATAACATCCCATCGGCTCTGGTCTGTCAAGTTGAAATTCATCAGTGATCATTTGACCAGTACTAGAGATATTTGCAATTACCATCTTGAATGATTTAGGACTTACGCAACTATCAAAGACTATCAAAGAAAATTTTCTGTTTGTGGCCATTGCTATTCCTGATCACAGAGGACTTTAGTCCTCTCTAGCCAAGCTATGATCTTAGTTGCGTAAGTCCTGTAATTGATGATTGCACAGGTAACTGTGTTTATGAATGTTTGCAACATTTTTTTATACATGAGAATCCCACCCAAGGTACAGTATAGTGAATTCCTTTCCCCAACCAGAAAACCAGTGGAATAGGTTTAATGAACCGACTCCAGAAGAACTCAGTTTAGTGCAACCTGACGAGTTTCTTCCCCGCATCAGTAAATGGACAAATATCGGTGCTGGAGTTTTACTAAGTATATTTCTCGCGGCCACTGGTCTCACATCTATTTTTAATTACAATGTCACAGTCAAAGTTCCAGCCACTATTCGACCAGAAGGAAAACTAGGAATTGTGGAATCCGCCGTCATCGGAACAGTGCAAAAAATAGATGTGCAAGAAAATCAAATAGTCAATCAAGGAGAAGCCATAGCTTACATTGATGATTCCCGCCTGCAAAATCAAAAAAGCCAACTAGAAAACAGCATTGAGCAGAGTCAATTACAACTGCGCCAAATCGATGCTCAAATCCGTGAAATTACTACTCAGATTACAGCCCAAACAACCTTAGTTAACCGGGCTATCATCTCCGCACAAGCTGAACTCAGTGCGACTCAACGCAACTATGAAGATCAACAAATTAGAACTATAGCCGAGCTGACAGAGGCCGAAGCTACCTGGAATTTAGCGAAAATACAACGCGATCGCCTACAACAGAATAACCTATTAACAGCAACTGTACAAGAGGCCGAAATAGCTTTAAATTTAGCCAAATTGCAACGCGATCGCTTACAATCAATAGTAGAATCCGGAGCCGTTACTCGCAATTTATATGAAGAAAAAGAACAGGCTGTCAAGTCAGCCCAGGCTAAGTTAGAACAAGCAAAAGCTAGCGCCAAAGACCTAATAGAAGAAAAAGAACAAGCCTTAAAAATTGCTGAAATCAAACTCAAAAAAGCTCAAACTAATCTCAATCCCAGTAATGCCGCACTCACCGTCGCCTATGAACGGATTCAACAAGAAAAAGCCAGTGGAAAAGCGACCTTAGCCGCTTTGAACAGAGAGCGAGAAACCCTCATGCAACAGCGTCTAGAACTACAAAAACAAATGATTCGGACGCGCAAAGAACTACAACAACTACAAACTGACCTGAATCAAACTGTAATTCGAGCGCCAATTACAGGGACATTGCTACAGTTAAATCTGCGTAATCCTGGGCAGGTAGTACAACCGGGCCAAGTTATTGCTCAAATTGCTCCCCCCAATGGTCCGATGATGATTAAAGCTTTTATTCAGCCTCAAGATATCGACAAAGTACAACCCGGGCAAAAAGTGCAGATGCAGGTTTCCGCTTGCCCCTATCCAGATTATGGTACTCTTCACGGAACGGTGAGAACCGTCGCACCAGATGCCCTACCAGTGGGAAATCACAGCCCCCAGCCCACTGTTCAAAATCCTACCCAGATGGTTGCTTATCAAGCCACTATAGAAGCCCAAACTACATTTGTGGGTAGAGGCGATCGTCAGTGTCATCTCAAACCCGGTATGGAAGGTAGGGCTGATATTATTTCTCGTCAGGAAACAGTCCTTAATTTCATTCTCCGCAAAGCCAGATTAATCACTGATTTTTAGGAAAGTTTGGTGGTCTGAAATTCTCTGAGGTAATTACAAAGAGTTAACCGCCGATAAATAAATCTTCAGTTACATTTCCAGCGCTAGCAAGTTTGAGATTAAGGCTAAAAGTTCAACAAACAAAACTTAATTATGTTTGGTTTAATCAAACTGCAAAAAAACTATCAGTGCGTTTCACAGTTGAGCGAAGAAGACTGTGGAGCAGCCTGTCTGGCTTCTATTTGCAAACATTATGGACGGTTTTTGAGTATTAATCGCAGTCGAGAATCAGTAGGAACTGGACAACTAGGCACTACTTTGTTAGGTCTCAAACGCGGATCTGAGAACTTGGGTTTTAATGCTAGAGCAGTTAAAGCCTCCCCAGAAATTCTAGACAGAATCAAAGAAGTGCAGTTACCAGCGATTATCCATTGGCATGGTTATCACTGGGTAGTGTTATATAAACAAGAGGGCAAAAAGTATGTGATTGCTGATCCATCTGTAGGGATTCGTTATGTTACCCGAAACGAGTTAACAGCCGCTTGGAATGGGGTGATGCTCTTACTAGAACCAGATCCAGACCGCTTTTTTGAGCAGCCCCAAGAGCAACCAATAGGCGGATTAGGACGCTTTATTAAGCGGATATTGCCTTATCGTGGTTTGCTCACTCAGGTTTTAATGCTCAATATTGTCCTGGGTGTACTCGCTTTGGGTTCTCCGGTACTCATCCAAATCCTGACAGATGATGTTTTAGTGCGCGGAGATGTCCAGCTACTCACCGTTGTTGTGGCTGCAGTTGTAGTTATGACCTTATTCAGTAGTACCTTACAATTATTGCAATCGACAATGATTGCTCACTTTGGTCAAAGGCTACAATTGGGGCTAGTTTTAGAATTTGGGCGCAAAATACTCCAGTTACCTTTGAATTACTACGAAGCCCGCCGTAGTGGTGAAATCACCAGCCGATTAAGAGATATTAATGACATTAACCAGTTAGTATCACAGATAGTGGTTCTTTTACCTAGTAAATTTTTCATTGCAGTGATTTCTTTCTGCTTAATGCTGTTTTATAGTTGGCGGCTCACACTAGCAGTTATCCTCATCAGTGGTTTAATGACTTTATCTACTTTGCCTTTTTTACCTATCCTCCAACAAAAGACTCGCAGTCTTTTAGTCTTGGGGGCGGAAAATCAGGGGGTTTTAGTAGAAACATTTAAGGGCGCACAGGTAGTTAAAACTACAAATGCTGCTCCCCAATTTTGGGAAGAATTTCAAAGTCGTTTTGGTCGTCTGGCTAATCTGACTTTTAGTACTGTGCAATTGGGAATTATCAATACTACTATTTCTAGACTCTTTTCTAGTATTGGTGGTGTGGCTTTACTGGGGTTGGGAAGTCTTTTAGTGATTCAGGGCCAATTAAGTATTGGGCAAATGCTCGCCTTTAATGCGCTACAGGTGAATGTTCTGGGTTTAATTAATTCTTTAGTGGGCTTAGTGGATGAATATTTTCGCTCTCAAACAGCAGTTTCTCGGCTTTTAGAAGTGATTGATGCTACACCTGAGGATGCGGGAAGCAGTCAAAAGCCTGTGTCCCAAATTTCTGGCGGTGCAGATATTCATTGTTCTCATGTGACATTTCACCACCCCGGTAGAGTGGACTTATTAGAAGATTTCTCTCTCAAGCTACCCGGTGGACAAGCGATCGCTTTAATTGGTAAATCTGGTTGTGGTAAAAGTACCTTGGCGAAACTGTTAGCAGGTTTATATCAGCCAAATTCCGGTAATATCCGCATTGGCTCTTTTAACCTCGATGACCTCGCTCTTGATTGTCTACGACAACAAATAGTTTATGTACCCCAAGAACCTCATTTCTGGAGTCGCTCGATTTTAGAGAATTTCCGTTTAGGAACGCCCTACATTTCCTTTGAGGAAATTGTCAAAGCTTGCGAAATTGCGGATGCTGATGGCTTTATCAGTCAACTTCCCAATAAGTATCAAACTGTGTTAGGTGAATTTGGCGCTAATCTCTCTGGTGGACAAAGACAAAGACTAGCGATCGCTCGGGGAATTCTGACTAATCCACCTGTCCTCATTTTAGATGAAGCCACCGCCGGACTAGACCCAGTAAGTGAAGCTAGCGTTTTAGATGCCATCTTAGCACACCGCCAAGGCAAAACTACAATTTTAATTACCCATCGCCCCAGTGTGATCAAGCGAGCCGATTGGATTGTGATGTTAGAAAAAGGTGAAGTGCAGTTACAAGGTAATCTAGAAACTTTTCTTTCACACAAAGGAGAGCATCAAAAGTTTTTATTGTGATGAAAATTAACCATAGTATGAGCAACTATAATCATGTCTGAAAATCATAATATATATTGTTGGCAGCACCTCTGTGAAGAACAGCAAGAAAGCCTAGTTGGTGGTCAAGGAGAAAACATACTAGCAACTAGCAATTTTTTCTTTCAAAAAACTGATATTCAAACTCAGGCAGATAATAACTTAAATTTGGGAGAAGATGAATCTGGAACCCAAACTACAAAGTACAATTTATCACAGATTACTATGGCATCATCTATAACCTTGACATTACCAAATTTTCCTTCTCCTGGGAATAGTTTAAACAATCTCATCACTCAAATTATTAGAGGATTTATCTCTTAAACAATTAGTTAAACCATAAACTGTTAATATATACGTATTGGTCTGGGTTGGCTATTTTTGTCAATGGTTAAATTTAGCTGCTAACCTTTGTTAATTATATAATTTATACATCCTCAGATGTTCTTTTTCTGGGGATTTTTATTATAAATAAATATAACAATAAACGAAGTAGATTCTCATAGATAGAGATAAAATAACACAATTTACATGAGTCTGTAGAGATAAAAATTAATGCTATTTTTATAACTTAAGAGACATTTAAATAAATCAATTATGTCCAATAATAAAAACATAGGTAATCACACACCTAAACTGATTAATTGAGGTACAAAATTATGTCAAACAAAATCACCATGCCAAACCTGTTTGAAGATTTATCTACAGAACAACAAGAGCTTTTAGCTGGTGGACAATCTGAAGAACAAATGAACCAACTTGACACTCAATTTCCCGAAGAAGATAGCTTTGGTGAACGACCCAGGAAACGTGTTCGCCGTATTCCCATCCGCTTAACTGGTATTCTTGAAGTCGTTAAATAAAGACTAAAGTATTACCATGATTTCTACTTGGAAAATAGTCTTGTATTACAGATATTTGAAGGTACAACACCAAACCTGATCTGTAATTTGGTAGCACCTATCATGGGTGCTACCTACCTAAAATATATCTGGTATATCTGCGAGATTGAGGCAATAAATTATGTCAGAAAAAATAACTCAACCTGATTTATTGGTGGATTTATCCCCAGATTCACAAGAACTTATATCTGCGGGTCAACAACTACAATTGGGTGGACCAACTAGACCTGATATTACCGTAGTTGGTACTCTCATTGATTCTCGTGGTCAACGTATCCCCGTTCGCATTTTTGGCTTTGTTGCTGGACCACCTGCTGGTGGTGGTGGTTCTTTTGACGGGTTCTTCCAGTAAGACTCAAAAGAGGATGTTTGCGAAACATTAAATAACCTGGAATAATACCATTTGGAATTTGGGATTTTCAACTATGGATGAGTAACCCCTTGATATACCTGGGGTCGTAAGTCTATCTGTCACTATTACCTTTAAAGTTGTTATAAGATTCCTCTTCTCTAAAACAGAAGAGGAATCTTCACAACCTTTTTTCTATGATAAAAAAGGTTGATAATTCTGTGTTGTTCTAATATCAAATTAATGGTAATTTTTCCTTGATTTTTAATTCATATTTTTGCGGAGATAATAAACTAAAATTAAGTGGTTATAGATTAACCAATAGATATATTATTTGAGATTATTTTTTATAACTTGCGGATAATTTCATCACTATAAAATTGGTTTACAAATAAAAAGCAAGGTACTACACTCTCATATTTATTGTTACGGAAGTGTGTACCACATACAAACGAATTTGAGGGAAAATTATGTCAGTTAAAGACCTCCCATCTAATTTGTTGATGGATTTATCCGCAGAAGAACAACAGGATGTGTCTGGCGGATTCGGCTTCGTTGGAGGATTAGGCTACAGAGGCTGGGGTTACGGTGCTGGCCCTGGCTTCGGAGGCTACAGAGGCTGGGTCTTCGGTGCTGGCCGTGGCTTCGGAGGCTTCGGAGTCCCTCGCTTCGCAGGCTGGGGCTTCGGTCTTGGCCGTCGCTTTTTCTAAGTTGGCAAAGTCCACCAACTGGGTCATTTGCTAGTTTCAACTGTGGATGAGGAGGTAAGCAAAGACTCACACCACTTATGTGAAAAAGCTACCTCCAAAAGTTTGAGGGAACGAAGACCGCGCGGTCTTCGTTTTTTATACGGGCGATCGCTCGCCCATCCAATGGAGTAAAATCGGATTGACTAACTCAGGTGCTTCATCTTGGGGACAATGTCCCACCCCTTCCAGGGCAATAAACTTAAGCACTTGTGGATAGTTAGCTAATTCCCTACCTAAATCTACTGGTTCCCAGGGGTCTGCGGTCCCCCACAAGATAATAGCAGGACAAGGGAGCAGGGGCAAAAGGTCTTCTGGTAAAGGCCCTGTAGAATAAGCAGTAAAGGCGAGAAACACCGCTACAGCGCCTGGGTCTTTTGCTGGTGCGGTGAGAATATCCACCAACTCATCTGTGACTATCTCTGCATTAGCATAGGCTTGGAGCAAAATCTTGCGTACTGTTTTCGGTTTAGCAACTTGATTGAAAAAAAACTTACCAACTGGTTTTATAGATAATATTTTTTGGAGAATTGGTGCGCCGAAGCGACGTGACCAGGGTAGTGTTGCCCGCTTGCGATCGTGTAACAATCTTAAAGAACAATTGATTAAGGATACTCCTAAAGCTATATCTGGGTTACTAACTGCTGCTTGTAATACCACAATACAGCCAATGGAATTTCCGACTAAAAAGGCAGGTTCACCCACAACTTGGCGGCAAAAGTCGGCTAATTGCTGTCCCCACTTTTCCAGGGTGTAGGTGATTTCTCCCCCTGGTTCAGGTTTAGCCGAACCACCAAAGCCAATCAAATCAATGGCATAAACACGACAATTTTCTGCTAGCACAGGGATATTTTTCCGCCAGTGCCACCATGAAGCTCCAAAGCCATGGACGAGAACAACTGCGGGTCCATGAGTTCCTAGAGTTTGATAGCAGATGGGGAACCCTTGCCAAGTCCAAGTTTTACTTGAGGTAAATGTGGTTGTGGAAGTTGTCATCAGGAATTTGTAAATATTAAATAAATAAAGATATAAGGGGGACGGCGTATCGCTCACCGGAAGCGTGCCGGAAGCTTGATAAATTTCCCCGCAACTTAGCCCCATGTCTAAAGCCAGGGGATTCCTACGGATTACCTGGTGATGTTTTTTGCGAATTTCGATATTATTGTTATAATACTTCACATTTGCTAATATTGCCGTTTTCTGTCCTGCATAGGTCGCAGCAGGTTAGTTAACAGCAGCTATATAAGTGGGGAATTTCCGCCTGTGGAGAAAAAACCATCCGAGGTACTGATTTGGCCTAACTAGACATATATAGTCACTCTACTGCTATCTTAAATTGGAGGCAATTGCAACTTTTTTTGATAAGCGTAACTTCATGGGAACAAATTACCGACGGGTTTTACTTAAACTAAGCGGTGAAGCCTTAATGGGCAATATGGGCTATGGTATTGACCCTGAAGTGGTCAAAGAAATAGCGGAGGAAGTAGCAGAGGTAGTAGCCACTGGGGTTCAAATCGCCATCGTCGTAGGCGGCGGTAATATTTTTCGTGGCGTCAAAGCTGCGTCGGCAGGAATGGACAGGGCCACCGCTGACTACATAGGAATGATTGCCACGGTAATGAATGCCATGACGCTACAAGATTCGTTAGAACGTATGGGGGTACAGACGCGGGTACAAACCGCCATCGCTATGCAAGAATTAGCGGAACCGTATATCCGTCGTCGCGCTATCCGCCATCTAGAAAAAGGACGGGTGGTAATTTTTGGTGCTGGTTCAGGAAATCCTTTCTTTACCACTGACACCACTGCAGCGTTAAGAGCCGCAGAAATTGATGCCGAGGTGATTTTTAAAGCCACTAAGGTAGACGGAATTTACGATGCTGACCCCAATCTACATTCTAACGCCAAGCGTTACACCAGTCTTACTTACGCCCACGTCTTAGCTAAAGATTTGCGCGTAATGGATAGTACCGCGATCGCCTTGTGTAAAGAAAACAATATCCCAATTCTGGTTTTTGATTTAACGGTGCGAGGTAACATCCACCGAGCCGTTTTGGGAGAATCTATCGGTACCCTTGTGGGAGGTTCTTGTGAAATTATCTGAAGCTGAGAGTACGATGCAAAAAACCGTTGAGGCGACTCAACGAGCTTTTAACACTATTCGCACTGGCCGCGCCAATGCGAGTTTACTAGATAAAGTCTTGGTGGACTACTATGGTTCACCTACACCCTTGAAATCACTGGCAAATATTAGCACTCCCGATGCCACAACTATCTTAATTCAGCCTTACGATAAAAACAGCTTAAACCTAGTTGAGAAAGCAATTGCTCTCTCTGATGTCGGTTTAACACCCAGTAATGACGGTTCTGTAATTAGGCTCAACATTCCACCGTTAACAAGCGATCGCCGGAAAGAATTCGTCAAAATGGCTGCTAAGTATGCTGAAGATGGTCGCGTAGCCATCCGCAATATCCGTCGTGATGTCCAAGACTCTATTCGCAAGCAGGAAAAAGCTGCGGAAATCTCTGAAGATGAATCAAAAGACCAA
The DNA here is from genome assembly GCA_903911355.1 of uncultured Nodularia sp. Taxonomy (GTDB): domain Bacteria; phylum Cyanobacteriota; class Cyanobacteriia; order Cyanobacteriales; family Nostocaceae; genus Anabaenopsis; species Anabaenopsis arnoldii. Next base: position 15,042 of record CAIWDD010000020.1, read on the forward strand.
CAAGATAAACTGCAAAAGCTCACAAATAAATACACTGCCAAAATAGATGAGTTGCTGGTAGAAAAAGAAAAAGACATTACAACCCTCTAGGAAGCTATGGCTGGGCAGCAATTGCTCCTAGACTAGAGTATTATCAAATTTAAAGGCTGAAGAAACATTCTTCAGCCTTTATGTATGCCAGGTAAGGATGTTAATAGGTTTTCTCTAGCTATGGGGAAAATATCACTTGACACAGATAAATAGAGATAAAATCCACAATTTACTAATTCGAGGGTAAAAACTCAGCTATTATGTATGACACTATCATCGTGGGTGCTGGACCAGCTGGTGCCACGGCAGCATATCATTTAGCCAAGAAAGGACACTCAGTGTTACTTTTGGAAAAGGAATCGCTACCTAGATATAAGCCCTGTGGTGGTGGTGTCTCACCGGCCATTGCCCAATGGTTTAACTTTGACTTTAGCCCCGCAATTTCGGTAAAAGTAGACTCTCTGCGCTTCACTTGGAAAATGGGCGACCCTGTAGAAGCAAAAATCGTCACCAAAGAACCAGTCTGGATGGTAAGACGAGATATTTTTGATCATTTCTTGGTGCAACAAGCGCAGAAAGAAGGAGCTTGCGTAAGTGATAATACTGAGGTAACAGGGATTGAATTTAAAAATGACTCTTGGCAAGTTAACACAGCCAAAGGCCTGTTTACAGGCCGTTACTTAATTGCGGCTGATGGTGCAAAGGGAACCATGGCTAAATGGTTAGGCTTCAAAGACAGGAAACGTGTTTTAGCAGCAGCTTTAGAAGCAGAAGTTCCTGCTAATGTGGTTAATCAATCCACTGCTCACCTTGAGTTTGGTTTGGTTAAAAACGGTTATATTTGGAATTTCCCCAAAGCTGATGGTTATTCAATTGGCGTGGGGACATTTATGGGCGGTCAAAGACAAAACTTTAAGAAAATTTTGGACGAATACGCCCAATCCTTTGATCTAGATATTAAGACTAGTCAGCAATATGGTCATCCCATTTGTTCGTGGAATGGTCATCAAAAGCTGCATACCCAAAACGCAATTTTAGCTGGGGAAGCGGCTTGTGTCGTTGACCCCATGACAGCAGAAGGTATTCGCCCCTCTATTTTTAGCGGTTTACTCGCTGCGGTGTCAATTGATCAAGCACTGTCTGGTGACATTAACGCTTTAGAGCAATACAGCGCCGCCATGAACGAACAATGGGGTAGTGAGATGGCTTGGGCACAAAAACTAGGAGGTGCATTCTATCGTTTTCCTGGTATCGCTTACAAAGTGGGAGTTAAGCACCCATCTAGTGCGAAAATTATGGGTCAGCTTTTCTGTGGTGAAGTACACTACAGTGAGATTACTGGACGCGCCTTGAAAGGTTTAATTCGTGGTTTGTAAGCTATAGAACATTCTGTGTTGCTGAATTTAAGTATATCGCAGGGAGATGATTTTTAACGCAAAGGGACGCAGAGGTTTATTGCGTCAGATGTGGGGGTCGGGTATTGGCGATTTCATGGAGTCCCTCTCCCCACCGGAAAGGGACAATGAAGATGTTGTGTTTAACAGGATTTTGACTAAGCGCCTACAGCTTCTTTAGCTGCGTAAAGGACTTCGGCGTTTATCTCTTTTAAGCCGCGCTCACGGGCAAATTTCTCCGTGTTGCGCTTGACTTTACCACGGACAAATCCGGGAATTTTGTTTAGTTCTGCTTGACCGTCCTTAGTCCAGTTGAGGTCAGATGCGGCTGAAATTCCTTTGGTGATTACTTCTTTGGTATCGTGTCCCCCAAATATTTCTAATAGGTGGTCTTCCATTCCCAAGGTGAAGGAGTTGTAAATTAAATCTGTAATTTGATTTGTACCTTCGTAACCTAAAAATGGTTTGTAACCGATGGGGAAGTTCTGCACGTGTATGGGTGACGCAATTACACCACAAGGAATATCTAAGCGTTTACCAACGTGGCGTTCCATTTGCGTCCCAAAAATGGCCGCGGGTTCGACACGGGCGATCGCATCACCAATTTCCCCATGGTCGTCGCTAATCAACACTTGATCACAATATTCACTCACCTGTTCCCGGAACCACTCAGCATCATATTTACAGTAGGTTCCCGCCCAGACAACGTGAATCCCCATTTCCCGCGCTAAAATCTTCGTGATTCCCGCCGCGTGGGTATTATCACCAAATACCACAGCTTTTTTACCGGTCAAATTTTGACAGTCAATAGAACGGGAGAACCAAGCCGCCTGAGACACATGGAGAGTTTGTTCATTGATAAAGTCTTCGTAGTCTACCTCCGCACCCTGGGTGTTAATCACCTGCTGAATCTTGCGAATACATCGAGCAGTTTCTACTACCCCCATAGGGGTGATGTCTACATAAGGCGTTCCAAATTCTTCTTCTAGGTACGTAGCAGTGGCTAAACCCAATTCCCGATAAGGAACCAGGTTAAACCAGGCTTGGGGCAGTTTTTTCAAGTCATGAACCGCAGCACCTTCCGGAATGATCGTATTGACTTCGATTCCCAAATCCGCCATTAACCGCTTCAGTTCCGTACAGTCGTGGTTATTATGGAAACCAAGAGTAGAATTACCAATGATGTTAACAGATGGTTTTGTGGTTTTCCCTTGGGGTAATTCCCCCCGCTTCCTGGCTTTTTCAATGTAGTATTGCACGATTTGGTGCAGGGTGCGATCGGCGGCTTGTAGTTCGTTGAAACGGTAGTGGTTGACATCCGCTAGCATGACGTCTCCTTTAGCCTCCAGCTGCGCCCGCTCGACAAAATTGTGCAGGTCTTCTTGTAGGATGCTAGAGGTGCAGGTGGGAGTTAACACAATTAAATCTGGGTGTTCTTCGGCATCTTTGCGGGTGATGTTATCTACTACCTTTTCTTGAGAACCCCTTGCTAAAACGTTGCGGTCAACTACACTGGTGGTCACAGGGGTGAAGTTTTTCTCCCGCGATAACATGGATCGCATGACGTTAAAGTAATCATCGCCTAATGGGGCGTGCATAATCGCATGAACGTTTTTAAATGAACTAGCGACCCGCAGAGTGCCAATGTGGGCTGGTCCTGCATACATCCAGTAAGCCAATTTCATGACTGTGTTCTCCCTTTTCTACTCAAATAATTATGAGTGCATGATGATTAAATCGCTTCTGATTGTCTCAAAACTTTGGAGTTAGTGAGAAATAGTAATTTTGGCTGCTTGGGCAGGTGGTTAATAGCTCAAACCCTATTAGTGATTGGCATCTAGCCTCTGTTTTTACTCGTATTCCTATTGTTGAATTAAATAACTCTTAACGAATTGATAAATATTTTTATCAATTTTTGTTAATTATGTTGATGATTAAATTGTTCCCAATAATTTTGAGAAGAGAATACCCGTATTTACTCCCTAGGGAAAAATATGACTGTGGGCGACTTATATTTCACACCTATTCATAAGTCGGATTACACACCACAAGCCCGGGCGATCGCTACCCGTTGCTTTTGTCCTCCTGAAAGATTGGATGGATATTAATTGACTCGATCTCCCAATTTCACACCATGGATCTGTGCATTACGCAACTGTGCTTCTAGACGAGCAATTGTAGCTTGTCTTGCAGAGATGTCTCCGGCTTTTGCTCCCGCTTTTACCTGATGGACAACAGCTTGAGCAACCACAACTTGTTTTTGCGGTTTTTCTAAAGCTGCAAGTCGAGGGTGATAATTGTCAAGAATTACCACCACCTGTCCTTGAGAAACTCAACCCCCTTGCTTAACCAAGAGTTTTCCTATCCGCACCCCAGTTTGAGAATTAGGAGCAGATAAACGGACTACTTCACCTTGAGGCTCTAAACGTCCTAAAGCAGCAACAGCATTTCCCTACCATAACTGCTGGATTTTATGTGTGGTCGGTGAGCGAAGTCGATAGCGATAGCGTGGCGTTAGCCATACCGTGTTCGGTGTGTTCCCTGTTCCCTAGGATAAAAATTACCTGTTGAAAACTTATCAAACATCCTCTTACAGGTTTTGTAAATAAGTGCTTTTGCTTGGATACCATAATCACTTTTTTCTCAGTTAGAGATATCAACAACTTCTAGATATCTTTTGTTGGTGAAGATATACGACAGTCGTCGTATATCCTGTCTGCTTGTAGATAATCCCGGTAAAACTATGGAATACATGAGCAGCATCCGCTTTTAATAAAGCTTCAGACATTCTTACTTGTTCATCACCGCGGCTTGTTCGTTTTTCAAAATTGCTAAGTATTCACTCCGTGTTCCATCTATCCGGTAATGGTCGCAAATTTTGCATAGTTTCAAAACATCCAATCGGCTGAATAATTTTTGATGCTGAATCTTATTATCAGTCCTCCATCGCCAAAAAGTTGTTCGATCAATACGACGATTACTTTCAGGCCATCTTCGTCTAGATAGGAAATCTATTATTTCTTGTTCATAAAACGAGTAGCCCTTAGGCAATTTTAGAAGTTCTTCTCTTAACTCAATTAGCGGTATGAGTGGATCTAACTCAGATAGTCTCATGCCAGCAATCCTTTATAGTTTCGTGTCCGTCTAATGATGTACAATACTTAATGCACCACGGTTTAATGATATGCAAGTGCATTGTGTGAGCACGTGAATTTTCCTGAAGAGAGATAGGAGAGCATCAAGTAATTGTATGTCTCTGTATTTCTCAGATTGGCAATTCAACAGCATTTGATTAGCCTTTATATCACCTACCATAAACATCTTGATACTCAATTGCAACCCATAAGCAACATATTTGAAAATAAATTTTAAAATCAAAAAATGGCAATTTGGCACAGAGATAATATGTAAATACGTTATGGAAATTAAGCAAGCATTTAAATTTTATTTAATCAAGTAAAAATGCTACATAATAAATTATTTATATTCTTAATGATATATAAATTAATTAGTAAATAAATTTACCTATCAATATAAAAAAAATTAAAAATCAGCATAAATCAATGAAGTATACAACATTTATGGGAATTAGAAAGTAAATATAACCAATCTTTAGATGGATAGCGATGTTCCCCAGGATAGATGTAGTGCAAATAAATTAAAATTGATGTATAGGGGAGATTATACCCAATCTTAGTCTATTTATTTTTCAGGTTTGTAGTCATTCACTCATGAGGTACTAATGTCTATATTAGCCTGGTGAACTTTGTGACAATAGTCCATATATTGAAAATAATGATTTCAATTTTAATCAATCCTTAGGCAGATGTAAAAAATCTTAGATAAATTAAATATCTGAATTTAATAATCTCACCTTAATATTTTTGATACATAGATTTATAGTAGGATACAACAGTCAAATTAGAAAATAAACTTAAAAACCCCTTAGCAGCAAATACGAAAAGTCTCACCTATGCAATTTATATGCAATTGATACCAATAAAACCTTACTTTATGACATACTAGTAAGTCAGACATTAAATAATTATTGAGTTCATACTTACTGCCCTTCCAAGAGCATAGACAAAATGAGATTACAGAGATTCATGCTCTCCTTACCAAGTTTTGATAATCAGAGGCTAATTTTTCATGCCGCTCGCCAAACTCTTCGCAAAGCTGAAATGGCACGACTAGCCGTGCATGAATGGCTAAATCACCATGATTTTGAACTAGAAGAGTGGAAAAATAAAACGGCTTCTGAGCTTGGTATTAGTATTAGTGAGCTAGAGCAGAAACTATTAGCTGCTAATCAGAAACAGGCAATGAAGACTAAAGAAGATAATCATGGGGATTCAGAAAACAATTATTGATCAAGTTAATCATGTTAATCATGTCTAACCACAACCATGTGACCAATAAATTGCTCGGCGGATATCATCGGGCTTAACAGGGTGTTTCATCTATGTTAGACATATGGAGTTGCATATGAGTTGAGATCAAGAATCAAACATCCTAATATAACTGTAATTAGCTTAATCGATGTGCATGAGGCTGAAGTTTGGAGATTCAACTATTCCACCCACCTATGGCCAACTTCCATATATCTGCTGTTAATGTTGCCAGAATAACCCTGTGGAGCATAAATTATTCTGAACTCTGTCATTGACACAGCAAGACTCTCAACCTATCTAAATTTGAAAAGCAAAATAGTGACCGTAAATTCATGACTGCTTCTACAATTGAAGCTCAATTACAACAGTTGCAAGAAGATATCAGCAATTGTGAAAATTTTCTGCTCCAGATCATACAGGGGAAGAAAATAATGGTGACAAATGTATCGTTAAACCCCAGGGAAATTAACACAAAACGGCAACAGATCCCAATTCCCGTCATCAGCATGGCTTCTATATTCCCCCAAGCCAAAAACTTACAGGAATATTGGGAAAACATTACCTTTTTACCTCTGAGGATTCGGCTCAGAAAACCACACCTACAAACAAGGTAGCAGTGAATGGTATTGCAAAATCTATGAACAACAGCCAATCAGACCAACAGGATAGCAACTCTACACGAACCAATTTAGAAACATTTGTGAATTACCAAAGGGCTATAGACAACTTAGAGTATACTCTCATCCAATTAAGTCGCCATCAACGTCAAATCTTGCAGGTTCATGAACAATATTTGAGGCATCAAACAGAATACACGAAAACCTTTTTCGGGCTGATGCAACAACAGCATATCCTCTGGGGAAATGGTAAATTGATTGAGCAACAACCCGAAACCCAGCAACTAGCCATCTCCAGTTCAGAACGTAGCATGATGCGGTTTCACGATCATCAAGCTGACAGCCTCCGCATTCATGAGCAATATCTGAAGTATCAGCAAGAATATACTCACAACTTTTTCCAGTTAGTCCAGCAACATCAACTACCAACCTGTGATGACAGCATTCCACACAGTTTGAATACTCCGGTATACCGAGAAGATCCGCCGATACCAGTAACAGCCGTATCGGCTGTGGCGACTGAATTACAGACGGTGACAACTAACGGTAGTGGTAAGGGTGCACATCATCAAACCATACCAGTTACAGATATAATTGCCACCCGGCAGAATCCCGCTGCAACCATAGTAGATATTGATCCAGCTACCCTACAGCCCACCCTGCTCACCATTGTCAGTGATCAAACAGGCTACCCCAGTGAAATGTTAGAGATGTCCATGGACATTGAAGCAGATTTAGGGATTGATTCCATCAAACGGGTGGAGATTTTGGGAGCATTATTAGAAATATACCCCGATTTACCCAGGCCCAATCCAGAGGAACTGGCACAGCTACGGACTCTGGCCGAAATAGCCGAGTACATCAGGACTATAGCAACGCCCACCATCAATAAAAATTAAATAACATTTTTAGTATTTGGGTGATGGGAAAACTAACACAGAATCAAATACCAAAAATAGCGATTGTGGGCATGGATTGCTATTTGGGTGGTAACTGCCAGGGTTTAGATAGTTTTGAACAAAGTATTTATGAATGATCATATTTCTATTATCAGAGTATTAGCAAAGCCATTGAGTCATAGAGTGGAGATGGATTTGTCGCCACTGTATTCTCTCTCATACGGTAGCTTGAATCAAAATCAAATACTAGATGAAACTATCACCTTGGGTAGTCAGAAAAGTGATGACATATTTCTGGGTAAGAATAAGCAGGAAATATTACCAGAAAAATTGTATAACCCATCAATTAGTCCTCCCAGTCAGCAGTATGAATTACTGGAATTTAGTCAAGCCAGACCCACATATTCTATGAATAAAAATTCAGTATTAGCTGAGGAAAACAGATTTATGAGCAACTTAATACCCGGGGATGATAAAGCTTCTAGTGTATTATTGAAGCATAGACCAAGCGCTGACTTGTCAGTTAACCCTAAGGCTTTACTACCCAAGCTATCACATAATGTCGGAGTAGGTCATACTATTTCACATCAAGAAGATGAGATTTTTAGTGCGCAAGAAAGAGACTGCGAAAATGATCATACGGTTGATAAACAACAGCTAGAGAATTTACGCACTCCTCAGTATCAGAAGCTGATGTATAATGCTTTTCACATGGCACAAAACCACAGCAATGTATTAGAAATGCGACAACAATCACTACGTCAAATCAGCCTCATAATCCAGCAACAACTAAATCTCTACCAGAAAATATTTAACGCATAAAGTCATTAATTTACGAAAGTATTTCATGATTATAACAAAGCACTACCCCATTGTTTCTTAAGCAATTAAAAATTCTGACGACAATTGCTCCTCATAATGCCTAAGAAATAACACCCTGAAAACGTCATGCTTAACAAAAATGTAGTCAGTCATAAACGCGGGAATTCACTGTTAAAAACATCTAACTTTTTTGTCAGTAACCGTCAAGCATGGCATGGTGATATCAATACAATATCTTTTGACGGTAATGGCATAAGGGCTAAACTAATTAACTTAGCTAAACCTTGTTACATTATTAGAGTAGAAGATAAAATTGGTGTTACTAATGAAGGAGAGTTACTTCATTATCCTAATGGTAAAACTGGACAAGAAATGTTAATGTCTGTTCCACCTATACAGGTTCAACAGTTAGGAGATCCCAACTTTCTAGATTTCCATAATGTTAAATATGCCTATGCTACTGGTTCGATGGCTCATGGTATTGCTTCTGAACAATTAGTAATAGCTCTTGGTAAGGAAAAAATTTTAAGTTCATTTGGTGCTGGTGGTCTATCTCCTGACCGTGTGGAAGCAGCCATAAAGCGTATTCAGCAAGCCCTACCCGAAGGAATTTACGCTTTTAACTTACTTCATAGTCCCAGTGAACCTACTATTGAACGTGGTACGATTGATTTGTATTTGAAATATCAAGTCAGAACAATAGAAGCATCTGCATTTTTAGATTTAACTGACAACGTTGTCTACTACCGGGTTGCGGGACTAGGCTTGAATGCAGCTAATCAAATCCAAATTAAAAATAAAGTCATTGCCAAAGTTTCTCGCCGAGAAGTGGCGACAAAATTCTTAGAACCTGCTCCTGTGAAAATTCTTAAAAGATTAGTACAGCAAGGTCTAATCAGTGAATTACAGGCAAGTATAGCCGCAAAAGTTCCCATGGCCGACGATATTACCGTGGAGGCAGATTCGGGTGGTCACACAGATAATCGTCCCTTAGTTTGTCTGTTACCATCGATTTTGGAATTAAGAGATCAAATTCAAGGCCAATATGGTTACGAAAGACCGGTAAGAATTGGAGTAGCGGGAGGAATTGCGACTCCCCAATCAGTATTGGCTGCTTTTATGATGGGTGCTGCTTATGTGGTTACTGGTTCGATTAACCAATCCTGTATTGAAGCTGGAACTTCTGAATATACTAAACAATTGCTAGCCCAAGCGGATATGGCTGATGTGATGATGGCTCCAGCAGCAGATATGTTTGAGATGGGAGTAAAACTGCAAGTTCTCAAAAGAGGAACGCTCTTTCCTCTCCGAGCGCAAAAACTGTTTGAGTTATACAAAAACTATGATTCAATTGAAGATATACCTGTGACCGAAAGAGAGAAGATAGAAAAGGAAATCTTCAGAAATAGTCTAGATCGCATTTGGCAAGAAACAGTTAATTATTTATCTCAACGCCATCCCGAAAAACTGCACAAAGCCGCCAACAATCCCAAGCTGAAAATGGCTCTAATTTTTCGCTGGTATCTAGAATTGTCTTCTCGTTGGTCTAACTCTGGTGAGAAAGGTCGGGAAATTGATTATCAAATCTGGTGCGGTCCATCCATGGGAAGCTTCAATAACTGGATACAAGGTTCTTACTTGGCAGATTTAAATAATCGGAAGGTAGTTGATGTTGCTCATCATCTGATGATAGGAGCAGCGTTTTTATACAGATTACAAAATCTGAAGATTCAGGGATTACAAATACCCGATTCTTATACTCAGTATCATCCAGTCATTTCTGGTAAATCGTAAGAGCTTGTTTGATAAGTTTTCAACAGGTAATTTTTATCTTAGGGAACAGGGAACACACCGACCACACAAAAAACAATAAAATCCAGTCTCCTCCCCTTACAAGGGGAGGGTTAGGGTGGGGTCAAACAATCTTTGATACACTAATCATAACTTGACAAACAACCTCTTAAAGTAGCGGGGACTGGCTAAGGGATCAAGATTGTGAATTGATTCTCCCGTCCGTAACCCTATTTCCTCCCAGTTGCTAGATATAGCAGTAACCACAAGTGTTAGGACATTTCCCTGCTTGTTGTTCCCCATTCCCCATTCCCTGTTCCCTGTTCCCTGTTCCCTGTTCCCTTAAAACCACAATTATGATGTCCTAACGTCTATGCGTAGTGCTATATCTACAGAGCTACCCCTGTGGTGGGCTTGGGAGGCTGAATTTCAGTGCCTATGCGTCTGCGATATAGTTGTGCTAGTCGCTGCTCGTATTTAAGTAAGTCGTGGTAAATTTCCTTAAATATCGCGGTTGCTACGGGGTCGGTATACATTGCAGACAAATTGCTAATATCGCCAAGACCTGTTTGTACATCTCCTAGGGCGCAACGTAACTGATAGATGTCATCGCTACCAGTAAAGGTACTTTTAACTTTGGCGTATTGATTGGCGATATTTGCCACTATGGAAGGTTTTTCATGGAGTGTGTTGAGATAGGTTTCCAATTTCTCAATGTGGCGCTGTCTATTACTAATCATCTCTTGAAACAGCGATCGCACTTCGTGATCTGATTCTTTTTGGGTGTACTGTTCTAAGGCTTCCATTGAATAACGCTCCCCACTCAGTGCTATATTCAACCCCCTGGTAATTTCACCTTTGGTAGAACCACCCCAAGCATCAGCGAGTTTCCACCACTGGGCGCTAGTATCTTTTTCCTCTGGAAGTGCAGCATCTTTACCACCGTACCCCAGACGACTGAGTAATGCTGTGGTGAAAATCCCTAAGTCTCCTGGTTCGCGTGAGGTAATTAAATTTCTGTCTACCACTAAGGGTTCATCTAGGTAATTTGCACCTGCATTAATCATATCTTTGCGGATAGCAGTAAAGCCCGTGGCTTTTCTACCTGTGAGCAAATCACCTTCAATTAAAAGTTGCGGTCCGTGACATACAGCAGCTACCCATTTCCCTTGTTCCATGGCTTTTTGCACAAAGCTGACTGTGTTCGGGTTCCGCCGCATTTTATCCGGGGCCATACCACCGGGAATTACTACTGCGTCAAATTCCGCTGCTATGGCTTCTGTAGTGGTAGCGTCGGGCTGAACTGAAACTTTACCTCGTTTACCTTTATATTTTTCATTCATGCGTGAACCGAGGACAACTATCTCCATCCCAGCTTGCTTTAGTCCATTACACGGGATAGTAAATTCTATATCCTCAAATCCATGTTCTATGAGGATGGCGACTTTTTTCTTCCGGGAATGATTGTTATGATTGGTCATGATTTTTGCCTAGGTTAATAATTTTACTCAATAGGATGCTTGACTGCAGGAATTTAAGTTGGTGATGTGGTGAATAGTTCCTCATAGTCATGATCAAAATAATTATGAAATTTGCTGAATTTGTCAGGCTTAATGGCGTTTTGTAAGACTGCAAATACAGCCCGAACATGAATGGCGCTGGTTGTCGGTTCTATATTTTCTCTTTGACTCACACGAGTAATGAATTCTTGCAGGTTGAAAGCTTCACTACTTTCTCCTTCTCGCCTTTGCAAAGATTGAGCTAATTCTTGTGGTAATTCTGCTGCTACTTCTTTGAATTCATCGCCAGGGATGCGCTCTGTGATGGTTTGTAAGGTAGCACGGGTGGCCCGTTCGGCTTCTTCACGAGAATTTGATTGAGCTAGGCTTTGTACGTGTGTAATAAACTCGTTATATTCCATTCTATACCTCTTTTTATTGTAATTTGTGATTCAGAGGAGACTATTGATTTAATTCCTATTTTATTTAATTCCTAATATATGGATTTAACTCCTATATAGTTGAGTAATTTCAATTTAGACTTATTTATTAAAGTATCTTCTAATTACTATTTTTTCTTCGTACTCAGGGGATATATTTTTTTATCACTAAAGTAATATACCCTTGGTGATACTGTCTTTATATTTGGTGAGGTTATGATGAATCGGTAAATAGAATTAATATTATTTATGGAAGAAAATAATCAGAATCAAGAAGTCAATTCTGATGATTTAAGCGCAGAAATTACCGAATCTTACGGTACTGGTGTTAAGGATTTGCCGGGGTATAATATTGGCGGGCGATCGCTCAGACAAAGAAAACGTCAGTATACACACACAAGTCCGGAAATTACCGGAGGTGATGTTGATGCTTATTGGCAACAAGAAGATACGGTAGGAGATGAAGCCGTAGGTGGTACTGCCCCTACTCCTGATCAAAGTGTAACTGATGATTTAGGAAAGGCAGTAGGATTACCGATGAATGACGGTGATTTTCTGCATACTGAGGATATTTTAGAGCGGCGTGATCATTCTCGATGGGAATTAGATCCGATGTCTTCTGATGATTATCAAGAGCGGAAGGAATGAACCCAAAACTTAAAATTTTAAGTTTTAAAATTTTAAGTTTTGGGATGTGAGGATAAGTTAAAACTTAATGCCTAATTGTCCATTAAATCCTCGCACAGAATTGTAACCTGCACCGATAAAAATATTATCGGTAGCACCTATTTGGACACCGCCAGAAACAGCAACACCTTGGTCTTCTGAATACCAGCCAAGTCCGAGATAAGGTGAAATCACTGGTAAACTGAAGAATTTTAAAACATCCCCTCCAGTAGCACCTTCTGAACCTCTACCGACTTCAAAACCAAAATCTAAAACTCTCACACCAGCAGCATAGGTGACTTCTCCATCCTTTTCACCCACAGAAACCCAGGGTTGTGGTAACAATTGGGCAGGTGCTGGACTGGGGACAAATACAGTTAAGCAAGTTAAGGATGGAATGAGTATTTTGGCAATAACCGATTTTTTCACCGTTTTTATGGGAAACTACCTGTCATATTGTATTGCAACTCTCAGGTAAACCATCCACCTTTGAGTATTTTTCCGTGAATTTACTGTAAAATCAAAAGATATTTTTCATCTATAGCAGTAACCACAAGTGTTAGGACATTTCCCTGCTTGTTGTTCCCCATTCCCCAATCCTTCCCATTCCCTGTTCCCTGTTCCCTATTCCCTATTCCCTGTTCCCTGTTCCCTATTCCCTATTCCCTGTTCCCTGTTCCCTGTTCCCTGTTCCCTGTTCCCTAATATAAAAATTACCTGTTTAATACTTTCCAAACATCCTCTTAGTGCTATATCAGTCATCAACTCCCATCATGTCACCCCAAACCATTGAAAAAATTGTATCTGCCTACTTTGCCAATATTGCAGCAATGAATCCAGAAGGGTGGGTGAATAACTTTGCAGAAGATGCGATCAGTTATGACCCAGTTGGTGCAGCACCAGCAAAAGTACATGAGGGATATCGCGAGTTTATCGGGCAGTTACAAGCATTTTTTGAGGAATTGGAGCCAAAAACAGAGCATATATTTGTGGCTGGTAATGAAGCGGCGGTAAAATGGACAATGGAAGGTGTGAGTAAGACAGGTAAGCCAGTTATCTTTGCAGGAATTACGATTTTTGAAATCAACTCAGCTGGTAAGATTCAAACAACTCGCGCTTACTGGAATCCGCAGGAAATGATAGCACAATTGCGGTGAACTCATCCATAATAGGGTAAGTATTATTTTTAATTTGATTATGTACCTAACTTGGTTAGACAGCAATAGTTGGTTGCTGGAAATTGGTAACCAACGGATACTACTGGATCCTTGGCTGGTTGGTTCTTTAACTTTTGGCAATTTAGATTGGTTTTTCAAAGGTTCTCGGACACAAGAACGCCCCATACCACAAAATATTGATTTGATTTTGCTGTCTCAAGGTTTAGAAGACCACGCTCATCCACCTACTCTCAAACAACTAGATCATGAAATTAAGGTTGTAGGTTCTGCCAATGCGGCCAAACTATCACATGAGTTGGGCTACAATTACGTAATATCCCTGAAGCACGGGGAAAGTTTCAACTTGAATGAACAAGTGGAAATTACAGCTGTTCCCGGCTCTGTGGTAGGTTATAATTTGGTAGAAAATGGTTACCTGATTAAAGAATTAACCAGTGGGTTAACAATTTATTATGAGCCTCATGGGTCTCATTCGCCGGAAATTAAACAATTTGCCCCGGTTGACGTGGTGATTACGCCGATAGTAGATATAACATTGCCTTTGGGTGTGCCAATTATTAAAGGTAGGAAGAGTGCATTGGAAGTTGCACAATGGTTACAACCTCAAATTATGCTTCCCACGGCTGCGGGTGGAGATGTGGTTTTTGAAGGTGTGCTGACGAAATTCTTAAAAGGTCAAGGAAGTGTGGCAGAATTTAATTGCCTACTGCAGCAATATAATCTGTCTACCCAGGTGATGGAACTCACCCCGGGCGATCGCCGAGAATTGCAATTGAGGAATAATTCAACTGTGAGCAAGTCCAAGCTCTAGATATGGCGGCTAGCCGTTGGCGATTTTAGTCGCCATCCCAATTCTCAAATCAATTGTGTTTGTATTTACCAAGCACCTGTAGCAAATATAGTATATATGTACTGAGTAAAAACAGCCACGATACTAATCGTGACTGAGTACTTTAAATTAACTGATTTCTACTTTCTAGAATTAACTAGGGTTAAACTCAGAGTAAGACTGAGAAATTATCAGGCTTGAGCGTAATTTGCAGCAGCAAAGTCCCAATTGACTAATTGGTCTAAGAAATTCTTGATGAAAGCAGGACGCGCATTTTTATAGTCAATGTAGTAGGCGTGTTCCCAAACATCTAAGGTTAGGAGAGCTTTTTTGCCATGGGCTAAGGGGTTCTCTGCATTTGGTGTTTTCATGATCTTGAGAGTACCACCGTCATCAACTAACCAAGCCCAACCGCTACCAAATTGAGTTGCTGCGGCGTTAGAAAATTCTTCTTTAAATTTGTCAAAGCTACCAAAATCCTGATTAATTTTGGCTGCAAGGTCGCCAGTGGGTGCGCCCCCACCTGCGGGCTTTAAGCAATTCCAGAAAAAGGTGTGATTCCAAACTTGAGCAGCATTGTTGAAGATTCCCACCTTAGAGGAGTCTTTAAAGGCAATTTGGATCACCTCTTCCAAAGATTTGTCAGCCAGTTCTGTACCGTCAGTCAGCTTATTTAAGTTAGTCACATAGGCTGCATGATGTTTGCCATAGTGATACTCAAATGTTTCTCCCTTCATGCCATAGGGCTCGAGAGCGTTAAAGTCGTAAGGTAAGGGGGGTTGTGTAAATGCCATTTTGTGAAATCCTCTCTTGACTGTTTTCCGGTTTAAAACTGTTGAGCGAAACTTAGGAAACGACAGGTGTTATCTGTATGCGTTTTCTATCCCAACGCTATAGGATATAAAACTTAACATTGTCATTCTACTACCAAAGGGAGGATTCGGGCAAAATACTGTTTGATTTGAGCCAAATTGCATAAAGGTAGAAATATCAGAGATGCTCGACAACTAAGATAAGCGTTTTTGATAGTAGTTAACAATTTGTGCTGTAACTTCAGACACGTTAAGACCATCAGACTGTATTTCTACTGCATCTGCTGCTTTTTGTAAAGGGGAAATTTTCCGAGTGCTATCTTTTCGGTCTCGTTCGGCAATATCGCCTTTGAGACGCTCTAGATTCACTTCGGGTTGTCCCTGTTTTTTTAAGTCTTGCTGACGGCGATGTGCTCGTTCATCAACAGAGGCGGTTAAGAATACCTTAACTTCGGCATCGGGGAAGACATGAGTCCCAATGTCTCGTCCTTCGGCGACTAAACCACCTTTTTTACCCCAGCTTTGCTGTTGTTTAACGAGTGCTTGACGCACGGCGCTTTGTGCTGCGATCGCCGATACTTGAGATGTCACTTCAATTGTGCGAATTGCTTGAGTTACATCAGTACCATTAATCCAAACCCTGACGGGAGATTGCAGATCCTCAGTGGGGGTAAGTTCAATACTGCACCGATTGACTAACTCAGCAATGGCGCATTCATCATCAAGAGCAATACCCTTTTGTAGCACCAGCCAAGTCACCGCCCGATACATAGCTCCTGTATCGAGATACACTAAACCCAGGTGGGTGGCCACTTGACGAGCCACTGTAGATTTACCAGCACCGGCTGGTCCATCGATAGCGATGATGGGCTGACGATCGCGCAGGATGGTATTATCAATCAAACGTGTGGAACCAAGACGACCTGCGATCGCCAGCATTCCTTCCTCCTCAACTGTTTCTAAAGACATTAACGTACTCGGATTAACTAATTCAATATATTCCACCATGAGATTAGGAACCTTTGCCAGTTCTTGCTGTACCAATCCTATGAGGGTACTGCGATCACGAACACCCGCCCCAAACCCAGCAGCACTAGCCCGTAAAGCTTGATATAAAATTACTGCTTGGGCTTTTTCTTGTGCAGTCAAATATTGGTTACGAGAACTCAAAGCCAGACCCGACTGTTCCCTCAGGGTTGGACAAGCAATAATCTCTACTGGCAAATTTAAATCACTCACCAACCGTCTAATAATAGCTAGTTGTTGACCATCTTTTTGTCCAAAGTAGGCGCGGTCGGGTTGTACCAAGTTAAAAAGCTTGGTGACAATCGTCGCGACACCCTGAAAGTGACCAATGCGAGAACGACCACACAAACTGGACATCATAGCACATGGAGGCGTTACTTGAGTCAGTTGAGATGCTTCTAGACTGTTCTGAGAAACACCCATTTCCTCAGGTGTGGGGGCAAAAATCGCATCTACCCCCGCTTTTCTACACATTTGTTGGTCTAGCTCTAAAGTGCGGGGATAACGTTGATAATCTTCATGGGGGCCAAATTGCAGGGGATTGACAAAAATACTGACAATCACCGTAGAATTTTCTTGCCTTGCCCTTGTAATCAAGCTCAAATGACCTTGATGTAATCCTCCCATAGTTGGCACCAAACCGACGGCCGTCTGGTACCAGCTAGACATCGCATCTATTCCCAAATCTTCGGGAACCGTGAACTGATGTTGTGAACAACGTTGAGTTAAATAGCAGCGTAAAGCTGCAACTGTTGTCAGCAGACGCACAAAATACCCCTAGTTCTTTTTCAGCCTCTCCCCCGTTAGTTTATATCTGAAATAGGGGGCTGGGGTATGGAACTAGGGGTATTAGGGACTGGGGACATTATCCACTGAAATTCTCAGGAATTATCGCCCCATAACTTCGATCTTCACAGGTGCCAAACCGTTGTTAATCATTCCTAGGCTACGAGCAGCACCAGTGGATACATCGATGACTCTACCGCGAATGAATGGGCCTCGGTCATTAATTCGCACCACAACCGAACGACCATTACGGGTGTTAGTCACACGAACTCGCGTGCCGAAAGGTAGGCTACGATGGGCGGCAGTCATACCTTCGGGATTAAATCTTTCACCGGTGGCGGTAGGTCTACCAGCAAAACCGCGACCGTAAAAGGAAGCTATACCACGGAGAGTGAGTCGTTTGTTGCTCCCAAGCTGCTGTGCGGGCTGCTGCGAACCAACTTTTACTGGTTGGGGGAGATTAGCAATTTCTGTGACGGGAGATGCATTACCAATGAGTCTCCGCAAGCGATTGGTTGCTTGCAATGCATCTTCTGCGAGATTTTCGGTGGTTCCTGCTAGGATGGTTTTTGCATTGATTTCCACCAATTCCCGGTCTTTAATTTTAATCGTATAGCTCTCGCCGGTGTGTTGTGTGACAGAGGCACTTTTGTTGCCATCTGTAGATTCGCCCTGACCCCTCCAACTAACGGTAATCTGTTGAGCATCCTCACCATTACGCACTAGCTGGTTAATACTGGCTGCTATGAGTCCAGCTCTATAAACCGGGTCATCATTAAGGGATTTCTTTTCCTTTGTCCCATTCCTCAAGTTCCCTACACTAGTCCCCGTGCGACCCGAGGAATGTTGTCCCGCAGTAGTTCCAATTCCACTCACCGTCAAACTTTGCGGCTGTGGCTGAGAACTTAAAAAGGTAATAACTGGAATATTTTTGATAAACAGGGTTGCCGCTTTACGACCTCCAATGTAGTGAGAATGAATGTTTGTTATCACAGCATCGGAAGTCAGTTTCCCAGATGAGGTTTGAAACTCTCCTACTTTAACTACATTCCTAACTGATGTTTCTGGAGAAACTCGATTAGTTTGCTTTGTAGTAGTAGTTTGAGTGCGTCCGACTAAGGGCGTACCCACAGTAGTCAGAAACAGGGCGACAATAGTCCACAAATATCGTTGATTCATGCGTCCGATTTTTAAAGCGAGTGTAGAACAGCAGTTTTTTAGTTCCTGGGATTTTTTGCCAGTTTCAGTGACATCTCCCATGGAATTTCCTGGGCTCTGGTTTTCACTTTTTTGATTTATAACTGCAACACACTATCACGAACTTTGAAGGTTGGGGATCAGGGTTTTACCGTAGATCTAAATCAGTTTATTCGATTTCAATTCTAATTTCCCCGGCGAAACCGTTTTCAAATCAGGACTTTAAGGATGTAACGTTTTTTGTAACTGACTCAAGCTTTCATATGAAAATCTAATATTTCGGCGGTTTTTGATTAGTAATAACACTCCTGAGAGAAAAGTGTATTTTAAGAAACATATAAATTTATTAAATATATGTTTGTCATATCTTTCTCAAAACTCCCTCAAAATACTTGAGTATATTTCCTGGAGGAATTTTTGGGCAGCGGACTGAAAATCATCTGTGAGTCTCCATACAAATATTTTGAATTTTAAGTTTGAATTTTAAATAGGCTAGCAGTCATGTTCTAGTGGTTAGTCATCTGATTAGGGGTTTACTAAATAATTGTACTTAGAACAACTTGATCTGCAAGTAGCATATTGTGGGTATATATGGAATTTAATTACTGAAAAACCCCCATTATTTGGTAACTAAAAATTATTTTTTTACAAATTAAAATCAATGATGAGAAAATTAAAAAAGCTTCACTGGCTTGAGCTAACAAAAAATAAAGTAGCGAAAATTACATATATTTTCGGTTGCTAGATTAACTTAAATATGATTGTCGAGAGAAAAATATTAGGCTCATGGCAAACAAAGCAAATCCAGAAAATGTAGAAATCGGTTCAGCGCCATTTTTAGCTGTTCTCAACGACTTATATTCCCAATACAAGTTACTCAAGGAGGGTAAACTAGCAAACTATATTCCAGAACTGGCAAAGGTAAATCCGGAATTATTCAGCATTTGCATTGTCACAGTAGATGGTCAAAGGTACGAAGTCGGGGATAATCAACACCAATTTACTATCCAGTCCATTTCCAAAGTGTTTGCTTATGGACTGGCTTTAGAAGATCATGGACGAGATTATGTCTTAACTAAAGTGGGGGTTGAACCAACAGGAGACGCATTCAACGCCATTATTCTCGATGAACAATCGAAGCGACCTTATAACCCCATGGTAAATGCAGGTGCGATCGCCACTACCAGTTTAATCAAAGGGTCTGGTGCGACGGAACGCTTAAACCGGGTTCTGGATATGTTTCAGAAATACACCGGACAGAATGCACTGGTTGATATCTCAGTATTTACCTCTGAACGTAGTACGGGACATCGCAACCGCGCCATAGCACATTTAATGCTCAATTTTGGCATGATTGACCAAAACATTGAAGAAGTTTTGGATCTTTACTTTCAGCAGTGTGCTGTGATGGTAAATTGCCAGGATTTAGCGGTGATGGCGGCCACCCTTGCTAACAGAGGTATGAACCCGATTACAGGAGAACAAGCAATAGATAGTCGTTACATTAAAGATATTCTCAGCGTCATGTACACCTGCGGTATGTATAACTTTGCTGGGGAATGGGCTTACAAAGTTGGTATTCCGGCTAAAAGTGGGGTTTGTGGTGGAATTATGGCGGTTGTACCCCATAAAATGGGCATTGGGGTATTTTCGCCATTGTTAGATGTCCGTGGTAATAGTGTCCGGGGAGTGAAAGTGTGTGAGGAACTTTCCCAGCGATTAGGGTTACATTTATTTGAATGTTCAGGTGAGGGACTGAAATTTTAACTCACTGTAATTACCGCTCCCAGACTCTCATTCGCCAACCTATCAACAGCACACACTGCATAGGTTCCAGCTTCTTGCACCGTGGCGGTAGCTGGCTTGGCGTCCCCATAAGTTCCAGCAGATAAGACCCGCTGAAGTACCCAATTTTCACCAGTCTGTCGATAAAGTGTCCAAGAACGCACGGGTTGCTCATCGCCGGGTTCCCAACTTAGGCGACGATTATTAACTTGTAGTTCTCGGGGTGGTGGTGGTGGGTCTGTATTCTGCCATGACATAATAGGTACTATGACGGGAGTGGGATAAAGGGAATTGCGGAAACTGTCAGCAATTCCCTGACGGTTTTGATGAATGTGACTCATGCTAAAAAAGATATTACCCAGTGACAAGTTAGCAGCTAGGTTGCGAGTGATGGTAACTTGTTTGTTAATCTCTCCACTCTTCCAAGCTTTGCCATCAAGTTGACTAATATTGTTGCCTACATATATATGTCGCTGCTGAGGATTAATTTCTGTCCACCATTTTAGTAGTGTGGGATAACTTTGTGCGGTCTGGTCAATGCGCCAATAAAGTTGAGGGGCGATATAATCCACCCAACCTTGTTCTAACCATTTTTTAGCATCGGCATACAGTACACTATAAGCATCTAGGCCATTTATTCCTGGTGGTTGTCCAGGTCGGTAAATACCAAAGGGACTAATGCCGAATTTGACGTGGGGCTTTATGGCTTTGATTCCTTGAAATAGCCGCAATACCATTTGATTCACGTTTTCCCGTCGCCAGTCACTTAAGCTGAGTTGACCACCAGTTGATCTATAAGCTGCATAGGTTTTACTATCGGGGAAGGTTTGACCCTCGATGGGATAGGGATAAAAATAATCATCCAAGTGAATGGCATCTATATCATAACGACGCACAACATCCATCATCACGTTGTACGCCCTATCCTGGACGATTTTGATTCCAGGGTCCATCCATAGTTGATTACCCCATTTGTAAACTACTTCGGGATTGGTCAAAGCTATATGGGATCTGGCGTTGGGTCTAGCTGTGATGCTAGTTTTGGCCCGGTAGGGGTTGAACCAAGCATGAAGTTCAATATTACGTTGGTGACATTGAGCGATCGCAAATTCCAAAGGGTCATAAAATGGTTCTGGTGGTTTCCCTTGAGTTCCCGTCAACCAAGCGCTCCAGGGTTCTAGTTGGGAAGCATATAAAGCATCACCTTCTGGTCGCACCTGCAAAATCAGGGCGTTGAAGTTGAGTGCTTGTAATCGGTCAAGAATTGCAATCAATTCAGCTTGCTGTTGTGCTGTTGAGAGTCCGGGTTTAGAAGGCCAGTCACTATTCCATACTGTTGTTACCCACGCTCCCCGAAACTCTCGCTGATGATTTACCTTGACAGTTTTAGGAGTATTGACAAGTTTTGGGGGAACTATGATATAATTGGATAATATTTTATCGGCTCTACCTAAATAAACCAACGCTTGATACACAATTACTGCCACTTCTGCACGGGTGGCTGCTACGGTGGGGTTGAGTAATTTGGTGTTGGGGTAACTAGCTACTAATTCTGTTTGAGTAGCGATCGCCACTTGATTTCTAGCATAACCAGGGATTTTTTCCGCATCTTGATATATTTCTGGTAATTTACTCAGCAAGTCTGGTGGAGCATCAATGGCTATTGCCAAACCATTGACTACAGCAACAAAAGCATCGCCGCGGATAATTATGTCATTGGGGCGAAAATTCCCATCGGGATAACCAATAATAAATCCGCTTTCGTAAGCTTTTTTAATACCAGTCACAGCCCAATGATTAGCCGGGACATCAGCAAAGGGGACATAACGACGCTTTGCTGATACTGTAAATACTGCGGCAATTATAGCAGCAAACTCCCCACGAGTCACTGGGCTATCTGGTCGGAAACTGCCATCAGGATAGCCATTTAAAATTCGACGCACCGCTAATTCTTGGATGAATAAGCCGGCCCAATGATTTTGAACATCCGGGAAACGAGTAGAATTAGATATCATGACCGATATTAACTAACTTGGCTTCATTCTTATACTATTTGTTAATTTAACAACAGCAGACCCATAACCACTGTGATACTGTATAAATTTTAATAATTTAAGTGACTTCTGTGTATTTTTGAGGATAAAAGTATGATGAACGCGGGATTCTGAATTCACTAGCTAAAATATGAATTTAAACAATTAGCCTACCATTGAAAAAGTGCGAAAACCTATAGTTTACACGTTATTTTTACTTTGTTTATTGAGCGTTCTAGCATTTGCTTATATCTATGATTATCTCTCTGAACAAAAGCCTATAGTTAGGTGTCAGCAATGGGTATTTGAGGAGGAAGGAGATCATAAATACTACGCACATCCTGATACATTAGTGGTTCAACCCTGGCGTGGACGACATCATGTCTATGCTATATTTTTAGTTCCCGCAGGATACGAACATGATGGATTGTTCAGCTTAACAATACCTGGTTCTCCTACTCACTGTGGACGGTCTCAGAAGATTGGCAAGGTTGTATCTGGAGTTGATGACAGTAATGATTATAATCGGGTCAGGGGATTTTTAAACACGCGAATTGCAGTACAATTTATACTTCAAGGTAAGTTAAGTCAGTTAAGGGAACCGAAAAATTGGAGGTTGGGTTATTTGAAAAGTAAAGGGGCGTAAAGGTCAGCTGAGGCTATCGAAAATATAGTGGGAGGGTGAGAACCCCTCCGCTTCAGCGAGGGTGATGAAACCCGACTCAAGGGGATTTATCCTTTGTGTTTGCTCATTTCCCACGCTGGTTTTCAATATATTTTTTAACTACCTCAGTGCCTACCTGTCCAGTTGTCGCAACAAATTAGGTTGGTGTCCACAAAGAAGGCAGCTTTTTTAATTGTGGAAATTCTTTTCTTAAGTAATTCGATGCCCTACCTTTAACCCATCTAGCGATATCTGCTGGGGATTCATGGGTCGGCGCATCAATAAAAAGTAGCAACATCAGTTTAGAATCCCTTGTGTTTCAACCAAGGGAGAAGTCAAATGTCCATGACTTGGCGATAATGGGTTTCTATTTCTGCTACGGTTGGAGATTTGCGCTTTGTTTCCCACTGACTAAGTTTAAATAATTCTTGCTGTAAATCATCTACTTTAATGGTGTTAACTTGACCATTGCTAACAATTTGCTTTCCGTTTACCCAAGCACTATGGACAACATTGATAGGACGACCCAATACTAATAAGCCAATGGGATCTGTTCGGGGTAGCAATGATAGACTGGTGAGATCATACATGACTAAATCGGCTTGTTTCCCTAGGGTGAGGGAACCAAGTTTGTCAGCTACATTCAGCCCTTTTGCGCCTCCTAGGGAGGCCATTTCTACAGATTTTCTGGGTGTGATCCAGTTGTGATAGTCTAGGTCTGTAGTGTTGTGTAAGATGGAACCGATTTTGATGGCTTCTAGTAAGTCTTGGGAATCATTACTGGAAGCACCATCACAACCAAAAGAAACATTTACCCCGGCTTGGAGATATTTTAAAATAGGGGCGATACCACTGCCTAAACGGAGGTTACTCAAGGGGTTATGCACAACTGTACATTGAGTTTGGGCGAGGATGGTGATATCGTTATCGTTTAACCAAACACAATGAGCCAAGGATGTGCGATCGCTTAAATATCCGATACGTTGTAGATGTTCGACTGCGGTACAACCGTATTTTTCTTGGGCGAGTTTTTCCTGTGCTTTAGTTTCTAGTAAATGAGAGTGACGACAAAGATGATGGCGATCGCTTAACTCAATACATCCTATAAATAAACTATCGCTGCACAATTGTATCCCTGTTGGTGCCACCACAATACTTATACCCGCTTCAGGACGGTGAAATTGTCTGACTGCTTCCTCTATAATTTCCAAGGTAGCCGCAGTTGAGCGAAAATAGGTGCTGTTTTGATTTGACTCTCCCCCCGGTATACCCGCACTGAGGGACTGATCTTGAATCAGGGGTGCGATAAAAGCACGTATTCCCACTTCTTCATAAGCACGAACCGCAGCAGCGATAGTTTCTAACTCCTGTCCAGGAGTTAACACCAAATGGTCTACCACACTAGTACCACCGGAAAGTAAAGTTTCTACAGCGGTTCCCAAAGCACTCAGATAAACTTTTTCTAAATCCAGCGGCGCAAAGTCATATAATTCCCCTAACCATAATTCTAAAGGCAACATGGACATAATACCCCGTTGCCACATTTCCGATGAGTGGGTATGGGCGTTAAAGAAACCAGGGAGTAACAGCTTATTGCTACCATCAATGGTATTACCAACCACATCTAAATCCGGTGCTATGGCGGCTATCTTACCATCTATTACTTGTACATCTAGGGTGAGATAAGCATCCTCAGTAGCAATTAAGACATTCTGGATGGTAAAATTCACGATTTTAACCTTGTTGGTGGTTGACGGTTGACGGTTGACGGTTGATTATTAAACTTTATATTATCGGGGTATCTTATGCTTCCTATGCCAGATTTTTCTTATTTTTCAGTACCGGGTTTTATTCCTCAAATCAGGAGTTATCCTAATCAAACTTCATCACTGATTTTACATAATAAAGATAATGATCAATGGGATTCAGTATTAAGACAAAAAGATGCTGACCCAGTCAACCCTCAACAAATCCAAACCTATCCCCGAATGACTGTAATATTTCTGCCCTGGGGACTCAGGGTTATTTCGGTGGTAGTGCGATCGCTAATGGGGGGTAAATCAGGACGACGGTCAAATATTACTAACCATCCTGTATTTAGATTGAGTCCTGATAAATACTTATCTAGCTGTATTAATCCTTGCTGC
>CAIWDD010000021.1 GCA_903911355.1 uncultured Nodularia sp.
CTTTGCTCGACGTGTACCAGGTTAGGCTCCCAGTAAGAACGCCTTTTCTCCCTGCTTTACGGATTGATGGCTAGTCGCTACCGTAAGGGAGATGCTGTCACCCTTGCACCTAGGGGGTGGGATTCTCACCCACATGAACACGCAGTTGTAAGAATCTGGTTTTCACCGACCTTACCTTCCATCCCTGAGTATTTCTACTCTTTCAGGAAGAACGAATCGCACTGTATATTTTCCATTAAAATACACAGAACAGAGTTAAAATTGTGATGTTTTCTCATGATCCGGATTCACTACTCCTCTCTATCCCGGTTGATCAGATTTCCTACGATGAACGCGGTCTAGTACCGGCAATTATCCAAGATTACTTGGATGGCACTGTTTTGATGATGGCGTGGATGAGTCGGGAGTCTTTACAAAAGACTTTGGAAACCGGGGAAACTTGGTTTTGGAGTCGTTCCCGCCAGGAGTTATGGCATAAGGGCGCAACTTCTGGACATATTCAGAAGGTGCAAAGCGTCCGTTATGACTGTGATAGTGATGCCTTACTCATTGGGGTAGAACAGTTGGGGGATATTGCTTGTCACACTGGGGAGCGTAGCTGTTTTCATCAGGTGGAAGGAAGAGTGGCTCTACCACCAGGGGATACTTTGTCCCAATTATTTCAGGTAATTTGCGATCGCCGTGACCACCCAGTGGAAACTTCTTACACCTGTAAGTTATTGGCCGGTGGGGACAACAAAATCTTAAAAAAGATTGGTGAGGAAAGCGCTGAGGTGGTGATGGCCTTTAAGGATGATCATGAGGATGCGATCGCCGGGGAGGTTGCAGATTTACTTTACCATACCCTAGTGGCCTTAGCTCATCATCAAGTGGATTTAAAATCAGTATATCGCAAGTTACAAGAACGTCGCCGCTAGCTCAGGCATTGGTCAAAGCCGCCGGAGACAGATGAGAGTTCCCAATTACCAATATTTTGTAATTCTTATCATTACCGAAAATTTTCCTCACTAATTCCACAGGCTTTCCACAGGTATTTTGGTAGTTTTCCACAGGTGTTTGACGAATTAATAGGCACTTACAGTTTTATTGGGGATTGTTTGATCCCAATCCCTAGATGTCTAGGTTACTGAGTTTGTGTGAAGTTAAGTAACAAAAAAAGACCCAAAAGCCTGATTATTACGTCAACATTTGTTTTATATCCCATGGGATGTAACATTTCGCAGCATTGACAAACCCACCCCCTGTTAGCGCACAATGATGCGACTGGCTTTTATAGTTTGTTCCACCATTGACAGGAAAAATCACCTTAGACGTTGGTGTAGATTGTCAGGTGAAGACAGAACTATATAGCAACTTGTCTCTCTTGATTGATTTCAGAGAAGGAAAAACTCATGAACGCAGTTAGTATCTTGACGGAAATTCCCGAATCACTACATGAATCCCTTAAAAATTACTTAGAAACCCACCCAGATTGGGATGAAAAAAGAGTCCTGACGGCTGCTTTGTCTCTGTTTTTACTGCAAAATGGCGAAAGCGATGCCCCCGGAGGGCGCGAGCGCCATCGCCGCGCTGCACGTGTATATTTAGAAACATTGTTCCATAACTGCTAAATACAAATGCCCAGCAGCAATTAACCAGAAACACTAAAGTGCTGGGAAGTGGCTGGGCAAAAATATTTCTAACTATCTTGAGAAAATTCGATATAATAGTGTGCTGCTGTTGTCGCTCCTGCCTGATCATGGACAAGGCAATTATGCCCCATGAATGAATAAATGGATGGATGTTGAATACAACTGGGAAGGGATAGGATGGGCCTAGATCGGCTCAATATTTGTAGCTTCAGTAGGTAGGTGGGAAAATCTACGAGTTAGTCATTAGCACTAAAACTTAGCAAGTAATGGCAAGAGTGACAGAATAAAGTTTATGGGTAGCTACCTACTTAGTTACTTAATCAAGAGTTAACGCTCAATAGTATGGACTCAGGAATGAGGTTCCCACTGGGGGGAATGAGTGGGACATTCAAACTTATACCCAACGCCGCGTACAGTTTGAATGAGTGCTGGTTGACTAGCATCGATTTCAATTTTCTTGCGAATTTGACCAATGTGTACATCCACAACTCTCTGGTCGCCAACATATTCATAATCCCAGACCTCTTGAATCAGTTCTGCACGTCGCCAGACTCTACCGGGATGGCTAGCTAAAAAATGCAACAAGTCAAATTCAAGAGCAGTTAAGGGTATTGCTTGGTTGTTGAATGCGACTTCCCGTCGTGCCGGATCAATCATTAACTTTTCAAATACTAGACGTTTTTGTTCAGCAGTAGTCACAATCCGCTGGCGTCTCAAAATTGCGCCTACTCTGACTTCTAACTCTCCGAGTCCAAATGGCTTAGTGAGATAGTCATCAGCACCTTTGGAGAAGCCGCGAATTTTGTCGGCCTCGTCGGCGCGACTAGTCAGCATCAAAACGAAAACACCGCTACGACTTTGCATTTCTTGGCAGAGGTTAAACCCAATGACATCTGGCAAATTCACATCTAAAATTACCAAATCTGGGTTAAATTGCTCAAATAGCGTTAAGGCTGTTTTACCATCCTCAGCCGCCTCCACCTGATAGGTCTGCTTAATCAAAAAGCGTTGGATTAAATTTCTGACCGCAGGGTCATCATCAACTACAAGAATCTTGGCGGGAGCCATGACCATCACTTTGCACAAAAATTCCTAAGATTAACACAGACGGGGGATTGCGTAAAAAACGCAGTTTCCACTTTAGGGGTTATTTAAGACTCTACAGAGCTAAGGAATGCATTTCCTGATTATCCAAAATAAAATAATTGTGTCATCAGAATTGAGGGAAAATCAAACTAAGAGGATTTTGAATACCTGTATTCTAATTATCAAGATTCATGTGTACCAGACCGTTGTTCTCAATATCCGCCATAGCAGTTCCTTTACCTGGTAGAGTTTGCTTTCCCAATTGAGTGGGGATTTAAAACTTTTCAATTCTAAATCTATATGCGGATACATACCACAAGCTATTGTGAGGCTAAGTACTAAAAATTGCTCCGAGATGCTCTAAATTGCGAAATTTAGACACATAAAACTTAATTTTTTTCTAAAAAATGCGTTGGTAGCACCTCTATTTAAAATTATAGAGTAAAGAAGTCATTTACCAAAGGGACTCGGTGAGAAACTGTGTAAGAGCAATGAGCAATATGTTAAAGTTGATGTGGTTACAAATTTCCACTTACCCCAACTAACCCATGCTACTATACCTTGTAGGGTCTAGAAATGGGTTCATACGTTGGCTGGGCTCAAGATAAAACCTAAAATTGTTTTTCCAAACACTCAAACACTGCCCCTGACTAAGGCTAAAGAAAGTATAAACTCCCATGAGCGATCAAAATCCCTACGAGAAACTTGGGGTATCGGAAGATGCTAGCTTCGATGAAATTCAGGATGCTCGTAATCGCCAATTGGAGCAATACAATGGCGATGCCAAGAGTATAGAACTCATTGAAGTGGCTTATGATGCGATTCTAATGGATCGCCTCCGGATGCGCCAAGAAGGTAAAATTAAGGTACCCGAACGAATCAGGTTTCCAGAATTGCGGGTGCAATCCCCTGCAAAAGAAACTCCCAACCCTCCGCAGCAGTCTCCAGCATGGCTGCAACGAATGCGAGATCAACCCTCGCCTAGAGATATACTCTTACCCGGAGCTTGGTATTTGGGTTTAAGTTCCATGAGTCTGTTGACTCCATCCCCTGGCGGTCAGGTTTTACAATTGGCTTTAGTCTTAGGTGTAGGAGTCAGTATTTACTTCCTCAAACGCAAGGAAGACAAGTTTGGTAGGGCAGTTTTATTGACTTTGGTGGGTTTAATTGTCGGTTTAATCGCCGGTGGGCTAATTGCTAACTGGCTCCTGCCGCAGATCAACTTAGCACAGATCAGCTCTGACCAGTTCTCTACAGTGTTGACATTTATCTTGTTATGGCTAATTACCAGCTTTCTGCGTTAAAATCACACATTTAGAGTGATCATGGTGACCGCTGAAACAGGAATCTCCCACCCAGCTGGGTGCTTGGTGGGGGAGTTGTTAATTAGCATATTCTTCAGATAAGTTACTATGACTCAATTTCTGCCAACCTAGATTCGAGGATAAGTTTGACAGCTGTTCTCAAATCCTCAACAATTACATCTGGCTGGTAAATTTCTAATTGAGTGCGATCGCGAATCCCAGACTCCACAGCTATGACCTTAATACCGTATTTTTTCGCCGCCGCAATATCTGCTTCTGTATCCCCAACCATCCAAGTATCACAGGCGGGAGGCAGTTCCGCTAATGCTCGTTCCATCAACAAGGGTTTATCTTCAACGTCACTAGTTTTAACATAGTCGTTGCTCAAGCAATAACGGCGATTTTCTGGGAAGAAATTACCTAAGTCATATTTTTGCAGAGCATAATCTAGTTCCCTGACTCGACGCATGGTCATCACCGCCAAATCAATTCCAGCCTGTTGAATTTTTAACAGTGTGTCTACAGCCCCTGGAATCAGGCTGTCATACTGAAAATAACTGTCTGTGTGTACGGTTTTGCGCCGTAACTGGGCAAATTCTTGGGCTTGGGTGTCATCTAAACCACATTTTAAAGCAATTTGTTTTTCAGGGACACGCGATCGCTTGAGCTGCCAAAATTCTGCCCGGGAAAGTTCTTGTACAGATTGTTGGGGATATCGGATCTTCTCCAAACAAAATTGATAAACACGGTAATACCGTTCAGAGACATCCATAATCGGGCCGTCGAAGTCAGTAATTAATCTTAGCATTGGCAAAAAATGTGAATTTTTATGACATTATCTCATTAATTATTGCAAGCTGCCGCGTTTGATTTGTTCGCCTTCAATAGCCTCAAACAAAGCCCGAAAATTACCTTCCCCAAAACCCTGAGCCTGATAACGGCGTTCAATAAACTCAAAGAAAAAAGTGGGTTGTGCAAAAATAGGCTGAGTAAAGATTTGTAGCAGCAGTGCATATTGGGAATCTTCTGGCCAGTCCACTAAAATTTCTTGCTCGGCAATGGCCTCCAGTTCTACCCTAGACAGAGGACATCCCCGGCGCTGTTGGACTTGTGAATAATAGGTTTGGGGAACCGACAGTAAAGATAGACCACGGGCGCGCAATTGAGCAATGGTACTGATCAAATTAGATGTCCCCAAAGCGATGTGTTGAACTCCAGATCCGCGATTAACATCGAGAAACTCTTGAATTTGGGAATTCTCAGAAGCTGGTTCATTAATCGGTAATTGTACCCTACCATTACGGGAAACCATGACTTGGCTATATAAAGCAGAACGCTCGGTTTGAATTTTAAAGCTTTGCTGGGGTTGAAAATCGAGAACTTTTTCGTACCAAGCGACCGCGGATTCCAATTCACCCACTGCCACATTCAAAACTATATGATCTATGGCAGTAAAAGTATGATCTGTTGTTTGCTGTCCATGACGCGGTGAGGTTGAAATCAACGTATGAGTTAACCCACCCCAGGCAGCAATTGTGCCACACTGACGCCAAACACCGGCAACCCGGCGTGAGTGGATGGGTTGAATGACTGTAGCCCCGTATGTTTGAGCTTGTGCGATCGCACAAGCCACATCTTCCACAGCAAAAGCCACATCTGCTACCCCGGGTGGGTGTTTACGGAGAAACTCCGCTACTGGACTTGTATGTAATAACGCTGATGATAGCCAAAAGTCAACGACACCGTTGCTCACAAATTCCGTACAAGTGTGAACCGAACTAAGATGACTACCTACTGCCGTAAACCCCAGGTGGTTTACAAACCAATCCCGCCAGACTTTGGCATCTTCTACATAGAAATGAACGTGATCGATCTTCATAAATCCTGATAATCCAGCACAACAGCTTACCTATGTGTAATTTTTGTCTTTTTTGCTAGATTATCCATTCTTTCCTCATTCATCATATATTATGTTCTTCGGCTAAACACTTATAATATTTGTAGGTTGAGTGGAAAGACAAAACCCAAGATAAATTGATTCATTTGCAATTGCACAAAGTAAAATAGCTCAATTAAGGTGGTAAGAAATATAGTCGCGAGTCCGAGAATCAAGAGGATTAGTAAAGATTTTATTTGTGGTACCAAATTCAATCATTTCACCAATACGATTTTCATTAGTATAAAATAAAGCAGTGAAATCAGATAGGCGCTGTACCTGCTGCAAGTTGTGACTAATAATTACCATTGTCAATTCTGAACGCAACCGCAAACGTTGGATTAAGCCCTCAACTTTGATCCTAGCAATAGGATCAAGAGCAAAACAAGGCTCATCCATGAGGATAACTTGTGGCTTCACTGCCAAAGCACGAGCAATACAGAGTCGTTGTTGTTGACCCCCAGAAAGGTCTAAAGCCGACTTATGTAATTTATTTTTCACTTCCTCCCAGAGTTCAGCATCTTTAATGGCAGATTCTACAATCCTGTCTAATTCTGCTTTCGGATGCCAACCCAGTATTTTTACCCCATAAGCGACATTATCATAAACACTCATGGGAAAAAGATTTGGCTTAGGGAGTACTATACTCACTTGACGACGGAGCCGAGTTAAGTTAACACGACGCTCATATATATTTTGATTAAAAAATTCTACCCCTCCCTCAACTCGTACTTTCCCTTCTAATTCAATCATGCGATTGAGGCATTTCACAAAAGTAGACTTTCCACAACCACTAGGTCCAATAATTGCAGTTACTTTGCCCTGATAAATATCCATAGAAACATTTTGAAATATCTTTTGAGTATTGTAATAAAAGCTGAGATTTTTCACTTTAATGGCGGAAATTAGTTGATTCATACTCAAAAAACGCTGGGGCAATAAATATTGACTAAACAAAACCTGAAAAGTAATTAGTAATTTTTCGTGATTTGTGCAATCAATATGGAGTTTTTGTAGTGGCTAATTGCCTACTAGTAAATGTAAAAATTACGCGAAATATATCACGTAATTAAAATTTACTTGACAGCACATAAATTTTCGCATTACTTAATTGACTGCAATGAAGATGATTAATTTCTGGAGATAACTTGACCCAGACATAGCTATTCCTATTATTCACTCTCATATTCATTAAATGATAAGTTTGTCAACCCTACGTTCTAAATTTTATCACAAGTAAAAAAAGAATACTCCGTTAAGACTGGATATTAAATTATTATTAACCAAAAATTAACTTAAGGATGAACTGCTTATGTCAACCTTCTTAGCAGTGGATAAATTTTATATTCACTAAGTTCTTCACCCAATCACAGCATCGTCTCTTGAAGGCGATGAGGCGAAGGCTAAATCTACAAAAAATTAGGAGTTTGGGAATGAGTAAAATGAACTTGAAGCTTCATAGCTTGACAGCATTGGGTCTGGTTTCCATGATAGCCACCACCCTAGGGTTCTCGATTTCTGCGGTGCAATCTCAAAGTGTCAAAACTGTGCAAATCGATGGTTCTAGTACAGTTTTTCCGGTTACTGAAGCCGTAGCAGAGGAATTTCAAAAAGCTCAAAGAGGTGTACGAGTAACCGTTGGTGTGTCCGGTACAGGTGGTGGGTTTAAAAAGTTTTGTCGTGGAGAAACAGACATTTCTGGTGCTTCCCGTCCCATCTTACAAAAAGAAATAGACCAATGTAAAGCTGCCGGTATTCGCTACCTAGAGCTACCAGTGGCCTATGATGCATTAACCGTAGTAGTTAGCAAGCAAAATAACTGGGTAAATAACCTGACAGTTGCGGAACTGAAGAAAATCTGGGAACCCGCAGCCCAAGGAAAGGTAAATAACTGGAATCAAGTGCGAGCAGGTTTCCCTAAGGCATCATTAAAGCTGTTTGGACCTGGTGCTGACTCTGGTACTTTTGACTATTTCACCGAAGCTATTGTAGGGAAATCCAAGTCTAGCCGTGGTGATTTTACTGCCAGCGAAGATGATAATGTCTTGGTACAGGGTGTTGCTCGCGACAAAAATGCCTTGGGCTACTTTGGTTTCGCCTATTATTCAGAAAACACAGATAAGCTTAAAGCAGTCTCCATTAATGGTGTAGCACCTTCAGTAAGAACAGTAGAAAACGGTACATATAACCCCTTGTCTCGCCCCATTTTTATTTACGTAAGTTCTAAGTCCATTGACAAGCCAGAAGTCAAGCAGTTTGTTGATTTTTACCTAAGAAATGCAGCCAAACTCAGCAGAGAAGTGGGATACGTTGGTCTACCTGCTTCAGCTTATACTACTGCCCAGAGGCACGTTAACACCAAGAGATTTGGTACTGTATTTGGTGGTAAAGAAGCTGTTGGTGTAAAAATTGCCGATGTGTTAGCACGTCAAGCAAAAGACTAATTTCGGGGCTGGATTTTGAAGATTTTGTCAACTTACCAAAGAGATTTACTGGTGGTACTTCTCTTTGGATATCGGAATTGCTCATCACGGCTGTTTAGATATTTCCAAAATGAAGATTGCCCAAGGAATTGAGTTTTCTCCCAAGTCAGTGCGAGATTTACGGGAACGGGGGATTGAGGCGGTGTTATTTTTAGCAGCCCTGTCTTCTGTGGCCACCACGGTGGCAATTATTGGTGTTCTACTTTATGAATCTGCACTTTTTTTTCAACAGGTGTCTTTGTGGGAATTTATCACCTCCACCCAGTGGACACCCCTGTTTGAAAAGAAAAATTTTGGAATTTGGCCTTTAGTTTCCGGAACTTTAGTCACTACATTAGTTGCTTTATCAGTAGCAGTACCCCTAGGTACAATTATTGCTATTTACTTGAGTGAATTTGCTCCCCCTGTAGTCCGGGAGGTCGTTAAGCCAACCTTAGAATTACTAGCTGGTATTCCAACAGTAGTATACGGTTATTTTGCATTGTTATTTGTTACACCACTCTTGCAGCAAATTTTACCTGACTTACCTGGTTTTAATATGCTCAGTGCTGGGTTAGTCATAGGGATTATGATTATTCCCTATGTCAGTTCTTTAAGTGAAGATGCCATGCGTGCAGTACCGGCATATCTGCGAGAAGGTTCCTATGCAACAGGGGCTACTCGCTTACAAACAGCTTTAAGGGTTGTCATACCCGCCTCAATTTCCGGGATATCAGCTGCCTATATTTTAGGAGTTTCCCGGGCTGCGGGGGAAACCATGGTAGTAGCTATTGCCGCGGGGGGACAACCCAACTTTACCTTTAACCCCATGGAGCCGGCAGCCACTATGACCGCCTACATAGTATCCGTCAGTCTGGGTGACTTACCCCACAACAGCTTAGAATACGAAACAATCTTTGCCGTGGGACTGGCTTTGGTGTTGATGACCTTGGTTTTCAACATTATTGGTCATTTTCTGAGTAAGCGCTACCGGGAGATTTATTGATATGACAAATCTCAAGCTTCAGGAAGCCCGGAAGGCCATTAGCAATAACAAGCGCTCAGAATATATTTTTGGGATCATCAGCCTGTTATCAATGCTGGTTGCCATCATCACCTTGTTGGCGCTATTTTTTGATTTGTTGCACGATGGGTTACCCCGGCTGTCCTGGGAGTTTTTCACTTCTTTTCCCAGTCGCAGACCAGGAGAGGCTGGTATTCTCTCTGCCTGGGTAGGTACTATACTAGTAATGTTAGTCACAGCATCCTCTGCAGTACCCATTGGCGTGGCATCGGGAATTTATCTAGAAGAATATGCCCGCAAAAATTGGATATCTGATTTAATCGAAATTAATGTTACTAACTTGGCGGGCGTTCCTTCGATTATTTATGGGCTTTTAGCTTTGGGTGTGTTTGTTTATGGATTGAACCTGGGTGAAAGTGTCATTACTGCCGGGTTAACTTTAGCCCTACTAGTTTTACCTATAGTAATTGTTGCTACTCGTGAGGCTATCCGTGCTATTCCTAATAGTATTCGCGAGGCTGCTTATGCAACCGGGGCTTCTAAGTGGCAGGTAATCTGGGATCACGTTTTGCCCTACTCCACAGGAACAATTCTGACTGGTGTGATTGTGGCCTTGGCGCGGGCTATTGGTGAGACTGCGCCTTTAATTACTATTGGGGCTTTGACATTTATTGCCTTCTTACCTGACCCCCCAATCACCAGTGATTTTCCCTTCATTTCATTTGCTTGGTTATCTGCTCCTTTTACTGTGCTACCAATTCAAATGTTTTCTTGGGTATCTCGTCCCCAAACTAGCTTTCAGGTGAACGCTGCAGCAGCGGGTATTGTTCTGATTGTGATTACTTTGTCCATGAATGCTGTAGCAATTTATTTCCGTTATCGTTTACGCAGTAAAATCAAATGGTAGAAACAGGATCTTCCAAACTGAACAAGCCCTTAAAGGCGGCGGTTAATAGTCTTAATTTTTACTATGCTGGTACAGTCCATGCTCTGAAAAACGTTAATATGCCAGTGGCTGAGAAGCAGGTTACGGCATTGATTGGACCATCTGGATGTGGTAAAACTACCCTACTACGTTGTTTCAACCGGATGCATGACCTCTATCCGGGTAATCGCTATGGAGGAGAAATCACTCTAGAACCAGATGGGGTCAACCTGCTAAGTCGTAAAGTTGACCCCATTGAAGTGCGAATGCGGATTAGTATGGTGTTTCAAAGACCTAATCCTTTTCCTAAGTCTATTTATGAAAATGTGGCTTATGGTTTGAGGGTACGGGGTGAAACTAGACGTGACATTATTGATGAGAAAGTAGAAACAGCTTTGCAAAGTGCGGCTTTGTGGGATGAAGTCAAAGACCGTCTGAGTGATTTAGCTTTTAACCTTTCTGGTGGTCAACAGCAAAGGCTCTGTATCGCCCGGGCTTTGGCTACTGAACCGGAAATGGTACTATTTGATGAACCAACATCAGCCCTAGACCCCATAGCTACTGCGAGCATTGAAGAGTTAATTACTCAATTGAAAACAACAGTGACGATTTTGATTGTCACCCATAATATGCAGCAGGCAACTCGTTTATCTGACTATACGGCATTTATGTATTTGGGCGAATTGGTGGAGTTTGATCAGACAGGGGTCATTTTTCATCACCCTTCTGAGGCAAAAACGGCAGATTATGTTAGTGGTCGTTTTGGATAATCTTTTGTTTCCACAATTTTAGTGGCAAAAAAACAAAGCTAGCAGGTAGCTGGCTACCTGCTGCTAGCTAAGTACATATATCATCGCCATGTTTGATTAGGGTAGTGCTGATTCCCTATACTGGATTAAAATAACTTGACCCCAACTAGTTTGGGGTTAAGAAAAGTTCACTACTGGGTTAATTTACCGTTAAACTTAGATATAGCATTTCCCATGCTCGTGAGGTACAATTTTTTTTAGTTTGAGGGAACAGGGAACAGGGAATAGGGAATTGGTGTGTACTTCATGAGCCTGAAAAAGGCTTTATCAAGGGGAAATTCTTGTAGGAGGTGGGTATTTTTGGCTGATTTACCCATTTTTTGACGGTTTGCAAGATGACTTTGCCAGCTTAGTTAAAGCTAATCATGAATTAATATTAAGAAAACATATGTAATATGTTTCCTTCCTATTCACCCTTATTATAACCATGGCCAGAGACTTACGGGGATTCATCAAAATTCTGGAAGAAAGAGGACAATTAAAGAGAATTTCCGCTTTAGTTGACCCAGAATTAGAAATTGCAGAAATTTCCAACCGGATGCTACAAAAAGGTGGTCCAGGGTTACTATTTGAGAACGTTAAAGGCGCATCGTTCCCGGTGGCGGTTAATTTGATGGGAACTGTGCAAAGGATATGTTGGGCAATGAATATGCAGCATCCAGAAGAGTTGGAAACTCTGGGTAAAAAGCTGGGTATGCTGCAACAACCAAAACCACCAAAAAAGATTTCCCAAGCTATAGACTTTGGGAAGGTGCTGTTTGATGTAGTGAAAGCTAAACCAGGACGAGACTTTTTCCCACCTTGTCAACAAGTGGTAGTCCAAGGTGATGATTTAGATTTAAATAAGTTACCCTTAATACGTCCCTATGTAGGCGATGCGGGTAAGATTATCACTCTGGGATTAGTAATTACCAAGGACTGTGAAACGGGTACGCCCAATGTTGGTGTGTATCGCTTGCAACTGCAATCTCGAAATACGATGACTGTTCACTG
Organism: uncultured Nodularia sp.; assembly: GCA_903911355.1. Classification (GTDB taxonomy): domain Bacteria; phylum Cyanobacteriota; class Cyanobacteriia; order Cyanobacteriales; family Nostocaceae; genus Anabaenopsis; species Anabaenopsis arnoldii. The sequence continues at coordinate 12,171 of CAIWDD010000021.1, forward strand.
GTTATCTGTGCGGGGTGGGGCTAGACATTTACGCAAGGCTGCTGAATGTGGTAAAAAGTTAGAGGTGGCGATCGCTCTGGGTGTAGATCCTTTAATCATTATGGCTGCGGCAACACCCATTCCTGTAGATCTATCAGAATGGTTGTTTGCAGGACTCTATGGCGGTTCCGGTGTCAACCTAGCAAAATGTAAAACTGTAGATTTAGAAGTTCCCGCAGATTCAGAATTTGTCTTGGAAGGGACAATTACACCAGGGGAAGTATTACCAGATGGCCCCTTTGGTGACCATATGGGTTACTACGGTGGTGTGGAAGATTCTCCGTTGGTGCGCTTCCAATGTATGACCCACCGCAAAGACCCCATTTATTTAACCACTTTTAGCGGTCGCCCCCCCAAGGAAGAGGCGATGATGGCGATCGCCCTGAATCGGATTTACACGCCTATTTTGCGGCAACAAGTCTCGGAAATTGTGGATTTCTTCTTACCAATGGAAGCCTTAAGTTACAAAGCTGCGATTATTTCCATTGATAAAGCATATCCAGGACAGGCGCGACGGGCTGCTTTGGCGTTTTGGAGTGCCTTACCCCAATTTACTTATACTAAATTTGTGATTGTGGTTGATAAAGATATCAATATTCGTGATCCGCGTCAAGTAGTATGGGCTATCAGTTCCAAAGTTGATCCCTCTAGGGATGTATTTATTTTGCCTAATACACCCTTTGATACCTTAGATTTTGCTAGTGAGAAAATTGGTTTAGGCGGACGCATGGGTATTGATGCGACTACGAAAATACCACCCGAAACAGACCACGAATGGGGCGCACCTCTGGAGTCAGACCCCAATATAGCAGCGATGGTAGATAGACGCTGGGCTGAGTATGGTTTAGGGAATTTAAAGTTAGGGGAGGTAGATCCCAATTTGTTCGGCTACGATATGCGGTAAAAAGTAGTACCCCTTCTTCCCTAGGAAGGAGGGGGAGACCAGAATTGTCTGCTTGATTCATTGGTGTGGAATTTCCAGAACTACCAACTGTTGGCTGTTCTACGTCTATAGGGTTCCCCTGTAAATGGCTGTACACCAATCACCGGATAAGCATCGTCAGTAGGTGTAAAAATCCGCATTACGGCTTCAGAAACATACTGCATGATGCTAGCTAATCTGTTTGAAATCGCCATATGAGACTCCTTGCTGAGTCGCGTTGGTTTTGATTTATCTACTTTAGTACTGATGTTGTCCACAAGATTAAAATTGCAACATATTATAAATATGTGTAATCTTTATTTGGTTATCTTTGCAACAGTTTATATTTTGGGTAAGTTTTACTTATGTTGATATTTGAGATTTTTCACAAAACCTTGCTCAAAAATTCGCAGTAAATATTGGTAGAAATTACTATTAAAATAAGTTAAGTAATGGCAATTTATCAAATAATCCCCATGGTTAAATTTATGTTTAGACCTTATGTTTAGAGGACTGATATAACTTTATGCCGGGCTGATTTGATATTATATATGGTAAAATCTACTATAACAAAGGGTTGAAATGTGGTAAAAATACTCTGGGATGGCAAGTGATGCGGAAGATTATCAAATTATCATGTATGAATTATGGCTATTTAAACGCAAATGATAGGTAAATTACCCAAAGGTGAAATATGAAAATTGCTTTGTTTGGTACTAGTGCGGATCCGCCGACAGCTGGACATCAAAAGATTCTGAGGTGGTTGTGTGAGGTTTATGATTGGGTGGCGGTTTGGGCTGCTGATAATCCTTTTAAGTCTCATCAAACACCTTTGGAACATCGAGCAACAATGCTGCAATTGTTGATTGCGGATATCGATACCCCACGCGGCAATATTACTTTAGAACAGGATTTGAGTAGCTTTAGAACTCTGGAAACTGTGGAAAAAGCCCAGGCTCGCTGGGGTGATGATACTGAGTTTACATTGGTGATTGGTTCCGATTTATTACATCAGTTGCCGCGTTGGTATCGTATTCAAAATTTGTTGCAGCAAGTAGAACTATTAATTGTGGCTCGACCAGGATATGCCATAGATAAGTATAGCTTGGAACCGGTGAAAAATCTAGGCGGCCAAATTGCGATCGCTAGCTTAACCGGTATAGATGTTTCCTCCACCGCCTATCGTGAACATGGAGATACTCAAGCCCTGACTCCCCCAATTATCGCTTATATTCATCAACAGCATTTGTACAAATGCCAGGACGCAACCACAAAAAGATACCAAGTCTGCTAAATCAACAACCTTGGGCTGATTTTAAAGTTGGTGTTGATAACGTCATTTTTTCTGTAGATACCGCTCAAAATCGGCTGCTAGTGCTTTTAGTCATGCGACAGCAAGAACCATGTTTAAATTCCTGGAGTCTTCCGGGTACTTTAGTACGGAAAGGAGAATCCTTAGAAGATGCTGCTTATCGGATTATGGCAGAGAAAATTAGAGTAAATAATCTCTATTTAGAGCAGTTATACACCTTTGGCGGACCCAATCGCGACCCTAGAGAAACTACTAATGGTTATGGTGTACGTTATCTATCCGTGAGTTACTTTGCTCTAGTCAGGTTTGAAGAAGCAGAACTAATTGCAGAGCAAGTGACTGGAATTGCTTGGTATCCAGTCAAAGAAGTACCGCAATTAGCCTTTGATCATAATCAAGTTTTGGCTTATGGACACAGACGCTTAAGAAATAAGTTAGAGTATAGTCCCGTAGCTTTTGACATTCTACCCGCCAGCTTCACCTTAAATGATTTGTATCAATTATACACCACAGTTTTAGGGGACAATTTCGCCGACTATTCTAACTTTCGGGCGCGTTTACTCAAGTTAGGTTTTTTATCGGATACGGGAATTAAAGTATCACGGGGTGCTGGTCGTCCGGCTAGTTTATATAAATTTGATGCAGAGGCGTTTGCTCCTTTTAAAGATAAACCTTTAGTCTTTATTTAATAGCTTATCCTCATCTTTGTGCATCTGTGAGAAATTCGTTATATGGTGTACCTCCCACAGGAAAAAATTGCTATATACCAACCATGAAAATTGCGATTGCTCAACTAAATCCTACTATTGGTGATTTGTCCACTAATGCTCAGAAAATTCTCGAAGCAGCCCAAAAAGCAGCTAATCAAGGGGCGCGTTTATTATTAACCCCAGAACTTTCCTTGTGTGGCTATCCCCCGCGAGATTTATTACTAAATCCTAGTTTTGTCAACGCTATGGGGATGACATTACAACAGCTAGCTACAGATTTACCGCCCAATTTATCTGTGTTGGTAGGAACTGTTTCCCCCAATTTAAAAGCTGATAGCACTGGGGGAAAAAGTTTATTTAATAGCATCGCTTTGTTGACAGAAGGGAAAGTAAAACAAGTTTTTCATAAGCGACTTTTACCGACCTATGATGTCTTTGATGAAAACCGCTATTTTGAACCAGGCCTACAAGCTAATTATTTCACCCTAGATAATCTTGATATTGGTGTAACTATTTGTGAAGATTTATGGAACGATGAAGACTTTTTAGGAAAACGTAATTATGCTGTTAATCCTATTGCTGATTTAGCGATTTTGCGTGTAGATTTGATTGTCAATTTGTCAGCTTCACCCTATAGTGTCGGTAAACAGCAGTATCGAGAATCTATGCTCAATCATAGTGCGGTACGTTTTTCACAACCAATGATTTATACCAATCAAGTGGGGGGAAATGATGATTTAATTTTTGATGGTCGTAGTTTTGGTTTAAATCGTCAGGGTGAAATTGTCTGTCGTGCTCGTGGTTTTACCACTGATTTGGTCATAGTTGAATTTGATCAAGCCCGGGGAGATTTACAATTGAGTTCTGTAGCACCGGTATATCAGTCAGAAGAGGAGGAAATTTGGCACGCCTTGGTGTTGGGAGTGCGAGATTACGCCCAAAAGTGTCATTTTTCTAAAGTTTTACTGGGTCTAAGTGGGGGAATTGATTCAGCATTAGTCGCCGCCATCGCCGCCGCAGCAGTCGGTAAAGAAAATGTCATCGCTGTACTGATGCCTTCTCCTTACAGTTCGGAGCATTCTGTGACTGATGCTTTGGCATTAGGGGAAAATTTGGGTATTCAAACTACTATCTTAAAAATAGGGGAATTAATGTCAGGGTTCGATCACACCTTGGCGGATTTGTTCGCTGGTACTGAATTTGGCATTGCTGAGGAAAATATCCAATCCCGGATTCGTGGTAATTTATTGATGGCGATCGCTAACAAGTTCGGTTATCTCTTATTATCTACCGGCAACAAGTCAGAAATGGCAGTGGGTTATTGCACCCTTTACGGTGATATGAATGGTGGCTTGGCTGTAATTGCTGATGTTCCCAAAACCCGTGTTTATTCACTGTGCCACTGGTTAAATAGTAATGGCGACATTATTCCCCACAATATTCTCATCAAACCACCCAGTGCTGAACTCAAACCCGGACAAGTTGATCAAGATTCTCTACCCTCCTACGAGATTTTAGATGACATCTTACAACGTTTCATCCACAACCACCAATCAGCAGCCCAAATTGTCGCCGCAGGCCATGACCGGTTCATAGTCAATCGAGTCATTCAAATGGTCGCCCGTGCTGAATTTAAACGCAGACAAGCACCCCCAGGATTAAAAATTACAGATCGTGCCTTTGGTACTGGTTGGCGAATGCCAATTGCTAGTAACTGGGGTGCTGTCGAAAAAGTTGTTAATTAGCCCCCTAGGTCTCTCAACATTCCATTAATCCTATCAACTCCAACCGTGTCATTTCTCCGTTGATACAAGTTACGGGCTGTCTGTAGTAATTGGTTGGCCCGGGCTGTATTTCTTCGCTGTTGATACATCTTAGCCATCAACTCATAAGTTTGGGGATTATTGGGGTCTAGTTTAATTGCTTCTTCGTAAGCCCAATTAGCAGCAGTAAAGTCTCCCAGACGAGATTGGGTGAAACCTAATCCCAAGTAGGCATTTAAATGGTTACGGTTGAGTTGGATAGCACGACGGTAAGACTCTTTCGCCCCATTAATGTCACCCAAGTTAACTTTAATGTAACCCATGGCGTAATGAAAATCGCTATTATTCGGGTTAATAGCGATCGCTTGACGATAGGAGGCTAGGGCTTCTGGAAATTTTCCTTGTTTAGCATACAGGTAGCCTATCCCAGAATGAATTCTGGCATTCTTTGGTTCTATCTGAGCCGCTTGTTGATAAATGGCGATCGCCCCATTATAGTCCTGGTCTCTTACCAGTTTCTGCCCTTCCTCAAACAGTCTCCTGACTTGGGAGTTATTGGTTTGTGCCATCAGTATTTGGCTCTGAGCCATGGAGGGTATGCTAACGGTAGTCAATCCTAAGCATAGAATACTAACTACAAGTGAAATGGGCTTGTACATAGTAAAATTCCGTCAATTATAGGGGAGGTTTTTGTACATTAAAACAAAAATTATCAGTTTTGAAAACCACATTTATTTACTCTGGCCAAATTTAAATATCTGGTTAATTCAGATACTTTTTTACAGAACAAGACAGCCTGAGTTGATATTCAATATAGAGTATTCACTATACCCTATCAATCAAGTATTTGGACAAAACGCCTAGTTTAATGAGTTTTTCTCATCGTAAATATAAGTTTTTTATGACCAATAATAGAATAACTAAGGGTATAAATGACGGAAAATACACGACATACACCCGCCAAAGACTAATCTGGTATTACAGGGTTAATTTATGATTCTCACTACAACTGATGTGATTCAAGGTGCCATTATTGAATCATATTTAGGGATTGTCAGCGCGGAAGTTGTGTACGGGAGTAATTTCATCCGCGATTTTTTTGCCAGCATTCGAGATATTATCGGTGGGCGTACTGCTAGTTATGAGCGACTATTTGAGCAGGGACAACGCAAAGCCATAGAAGAATTAGAAAAACGTGCACATGCTTTAGGTGCAGATGCTGTAATTGGTATTCAATTTCATACTAGTACTATCAATATCAATGTTGAACAGACCGGCGTTATGTTGCTAATTACCGCCACAGGTACGGCTGTGAAAATACGTTAGCTTGTGAATAGTCTTTTGTCCGGTGGCTAATGGGTAATCTCATCTGTTGTGATTACCCACTTTTGTGAGCATGACTAAAAGGCCGCATCTGATTTCTTGGAGAAAGTCCTATGAAACCTCACGCCCACCCTCTCCTTATTAAGGAATTAAGGAGGGCGAGAAAGAATCTTGTTGCTCGCTCCTCACATAACCTCAAACAATCAAGACATTAAGAATCGATGGATTAGCTATTAATTTATTAATTAATTGGATTTCATCCTACTGAAGATAGAGTAATTAAGTCATGCTGTTGATAGATATGAAAAATCAAAGCTGGGAATTTAATTTAAAGCATAAGCATGACTCAAAAAAATCAATATACTTGAGAAAAACTTTGCTGACAAAGCAATGGAGAAAATTAACTATGTCATACGTAAATCGTGTAGGCGATGAAGTTATTAATGAACCACAACTAGGAGCTAGAGTCGCTGAATATCATGACCGGGTGCGTTGGGGACCAATCATTGCCGGTGTATTGGTAGCCCTAGCTACTCAATTAATCTTGAGTTCCTTATTTGGTGCTATCGGCGCAGCTAGCATTGCTGGTTCGGGAGCCCCCAGGACTATAGCCCCTGATGTTGCTGCTAATGTGGGAGTCTGGTCAACCCTAGCTTTGTTGATCTCCTTGTTCATTGGTGGTTGGGTGACAACTCGTACTTGTGGCCCCATGAATCGAAATACAGCCCTACTCAACGGCGCAATTCTCTGGGCTACTACTATCGCCCTGAGTTCTTGGCTATTAGCAACCGGAGTATGGGGTACTTTTGGCGTGGTGGTGCCCAATATTGCAGTAGTACCAGCACCTGAACTAGGCACACCCCCACCGGAAACGGCTGTAACTGCTGAACAAGCCCGCCAAATTGCTGGGGCTACTTCTAGAGCTTTGTGGTGGTTTGTGTTGGGCTCCCTGTTAAGTTTAGCTGCGGCTCTTATGGGGGCTGTTGTGGGCGCTCGCAGTCCTAGAACTAACAATTATCGGACTTAAATGTGGTACTTAAAATTACATAAAGTTCATCGCTAAAAGTACCTTTTTGAAGGTGCTTTTTATTGCGGTGTGGAATTTTTACCACTTCAAATATGAAGCTTCAATTCCCTGCTCTCGCTTAATTTTGGCATCCTTTTCAAACCAAGTAATCAGTTGCTGGGTGGTTAGGTCTTCTATAGCAACACCGTATTCTTGGGCTATATGCTGTAAAAGTTTGAGGGATGAAATTGTTAGTCTGGTGAGAAACTTTTCCGCAGAAGACAACAACGCGCTATCAACTTGTGCCGACTCTTCTAAGGTGAGAAATTGTGCTGAAGGTTGCTGTGGTAGTATATCCATATATTTAGTTGTTGAATCTAAGTCAAAATTATTACTACTTACCCATCTGTTTGTTCTGGTCGCCCTTGCACTAAATACCCGCAACGATGTTCACCATTGATAATCCAATGGGTTCGCTCTACATGACAATCTGGTAACACCGCCGCAAACATTTCTAATTCATGACCGCAGATGCTAGGGAAAGACTCGGCAACATTAGAAATGGCACAATTATGTTCCATGAAGATAAAGCTATCACCATGGGAGGATTCCACACAGTGATACTCAGCCATGAATCCTTCAGCTTTTCTGACATTGACTAAATTAGCCACACGCTCTTGGAGTGAACCCTTACCGACGCGATCGCGGTATTCTTGGGCTTTCCTCTCCCACTGTTTCTGTAAAATCGAGCTAACTTGTTCACGGCCTACAGTTTCCGCTAAAGTGTCCAGCAGTGACACCGCAAACTCGCCGTAGCGGTCGGCTTGGTGAGTGCTCAAACTTCTTTGCAGGCGATCGCGTCCCCGAGGGCTTAATTTATAGATATGTTGCGGCCGCCCCATCCCTACTTGTACAGATGTATACAGAACTAGCTCCTCCGTCTCCAAATCCTTCAGGTGACGACGGATGGCTTGCTTGCTGACATCTAAAACTTCCGCCAACTCAAAAGCAGTTGCTTGTGAGCGTTTAAGCAGATACTCGAGAATATCTTGCTTTGTCGAGGTTTGGTGAGTAATCTCCATTTTCCCTACAAGACGCTGTGCGAACGTCCCCAAAAATTTTTTTAGAAAATTTGACTTTAACAACATTCTTGTTGTTAATTTAGCGTAAAATGAAAATAAATTAAACAACCCGCAAGTTGTTTTACTCCCCAATTACTATTCTAACAGATGTGTAACCACTCGGTCACACCAGCGGAGAATAGGCGGACACCATAGCCCCTCTGCCATCCTTAAAGAGATATCAGTAAACAGATTCCACAATTGCAGTTCTGAACACAAGAGATTTATACCGATGAGTGCCACTGTCAAAACCTTAGTCAACCAACCCTACAAGTACGGCTTTATCACCGATATTGAAGCCGACACTATCCCCCGGGGACTAAACGAGGACGTTGTTCGCTTGATCTCCGCCAAGAAGAACGAACCCCAGTTCATGTTAGATTTTCGGCTCAGATGTTATCGCCAGTGGCAAAAAATGACGGAACCAACTTGGCCTAGCGTCAAGTACCCGCCCATCGACTATCAGAATATTATCTACTACTCCGCCCCCAAAAAAGCCAAAGCCAAGCTCAACAGCTTGGATGAAGTAGACCCCACCCTACTAGAAACCTTTGAAAAATTGGGTATTTCCCTATCGGAACAAAAGCGCCTCGCCAATGTCGCGGTTGATGCGATTTTTGATAGCGTTTCCGTGGCTACGACCTTTAAGGAAAAACTAGCCGAAGATGGGGTTATCTTCTGCTCAATTTCGGAAGCTCTACAAGAACACCCCGAACTTGTGCGGAAGTACTTGGGTAGCGTTGTTCCCGCGGCGGATAATTACTTTGCAGCTTTGAATGGTGCAGTATTTAGTGATGGTTCTTTTGTCTATATTCCTAAAGGCGTAAAATGCCCCATGGAATTGTCTACATACTTCCGCATCAACTCTGGTGATACAGGACAATTTGAACGGACTTTGATTGTAGCCGAAGAAGGTAGCTATGTTTCCTACCTAGAAGGTTGTACCGCACCTATGTATGACAGCAACCAACTACACGCCGCTGTAGTGGAACTCGTCGCCCTGGACAACGCCGAAATTAAATACTCCACTGTCCAAAACTGGTACGCCGGCGACGAAAATGGTAAAGGTGGAATCTATAATTTCGTTACAAAACGCGGTTTGTGTCAAGGTGTTAACTCTAAAATTTCCTGGACTCAAGTAGAAACAGGTTCGGCTATTACTTGGAAGTACCCTAGCTGTGTGTTAGTGGGTGATAACTCCGTGGGTGAGTTTTACTCGGTAGCGCTGACCAATAATATGCAGCAAGCTGACACCGGAACAAAAATGATTCATGTGGGTAAAAATACTCGCAGCACGATTATTTCTAAGGGAATTTCAGCAGGTAATTCTAGTAACAGTTATCGCGGTTTAGTGAAAGTCAATCCCACAGCTCAAGGCGCGAGAAATTATTCTCAGTGCGATTCTATGCTGATTGGCGATAATGCCCATGCCAATACTTTCCCTTATATCCAAGTACAAAATAATACTGGAAAAGTAGAGCATGAAGCCTCTACTTCTAAGATTGGCGAAGACCAACTGTTTTACTTCGCTCAGAGAGGTATTTCCCCAGAGGATGCTATTTTTATGATGATTAGCGGCTTCTGTAAGGATGTGTTTAATCAGCTACCTATGGAATTTGCTGTGGAAGCGGACAAGCTTCTGAGTCTCAAGTTAGAAGGTAGTGTTGGATAATTGTCAACCTAGGGCTAGGCTTTTTATTTATTCCTAGTCTTGATTAAGGAACCACACAGACGCACAGAGCGCAAAGTAAGACAAGAGAAGAGAGAACATGATTATTGAAAATAGTGAAGTAGTTCTGTCAGTTAAAGATTTGACGGCTAATGTTGATGGAACTCCAATTCTGAAGGGTTTAAATCTTGAGGTGCGCTCTGGAGAAATTCATGCGATTATGGGACCCAATGGTTCTGGTAAAAGCACTTTTTCTAAGGTGTTGGCCGGACACCCAGCTTATGAGGTGACTGGTGGTGAGGTGATTTTCCAGGGTGAGAACTTGCTGGAAATGGAACCAGAGCAACGCGCTAGAGCAGGTGTATTTTTGGCCTTTCAATATCCTTTGGAAATTCCAGGTGTAAGTAATTTGGATTTCTTACGGGTAGCTTACAATTCTCGCCGCAAGGCTCAAGGTTTGGAAGAATTGGACGCTTTTGATTTTGATGATTTGATTTCAGAAAAGTTGGATGTAGTGAAAATGAATCCGGCTTTTTTGAATCGCAGTCTCAATGAAGGCTTTTCTGGTGGCGAGAAGAAGCGCAATGAAATTCTGCAAATGGCCCTGCTGGAACCAAAGTTGAGTATTCTGGATGAGACTGATTCGGGTTTGGATATTGATGCTCTCAAAATTGTGGCTAATGGCGTGAATCAGTTAACTAGTCCAGAAAATGCCACCATTATGATTACTCACTATCAACGCTTACTTAATTATATTGTGCCGGATTTTGTCCATGTTATGGCTCGGGGTCGCATCCTCACCAGTGGTGGTAAGGATTTGGCTCTAGAATTGGAAACTCGCGGTTATGACTGGGTGTTAGAAGCTGCTGAGGTGGGTGTGTAATGACTATTCAAGTTGAGTCTATTCCCGTTTCTAACTCTCATGGTCTGCGGGATAGGGATGATTTTCTGACTGGATTATTAAATCAAGTAATTTCTACCCCAACCCTGGAGTGGTTAGAGGAGTTACGCGCAAGTGCTGCTCATGGGGTACGTCATGCTACTATCCCCACCACCCGCAATGAGGAATGGCGTTTTACTGATTTGTCAGCTTTACGCCAAGTACAGTTTCATGTAGATACACAATTAAAATCAGCTGATATCTCGGCTTTAACTTTACCAGAAGCTGTTAACAGTCGTTTGGTATTTGTCAATGGTGTTTATGCGCCCCATTTATCCGCAGTCGCAGATTTACCATCTGGGGTTGTGGTCGGTAATTTGGCGGGTTTGTCCCAGTCTCAGCAGGAGGGTGTTAAAGCCTATTTAGCACAAGCTGAGGGTTCACAAGAGGTGTTTACGGCTCTTAATACTGCTGGAATTTCTGATGCGGCGGTGTTGTGGGTGGGGAAAAATGTCACCGTTGACACGCCTATTCATCTGTTGTTTCTCAATACTGCTGATGAGCAACCGAGCATTTACCAGCCTCGTTGTTTGGTAGTGGCGGAGTCTGGTAGTAGTGTAACTTTGGTGGAAGATTTTACTTTTGCTGGGTTGGGGGAGACGGAAAACACTAAGAACAAGCCGGTTTACCTGACTAATGCGGTAACGGAAATTTGGCTGGGTAACAATGCTCAGGTGAATCATACTCGGTTAGCGCGCGAAGGTGTAGAAGCTTTTCATATTGGGAAGACGACTGTCACTCAGTCTCGTGATAGTCGATATACTTGTCATGCTTTGACTTTTGGGGGTCGGTTATCTCGCCACAATTTGGAAGTCTTCCAAACTGGTGAGCAAACTGAAACTACTCTCAATGGTTTGACGATGATTTCTCACAAGCAGTTGGCTGATACTCACAGTCTCATCGCACTTAATCATCCCCATGGCACAAGCAGACAATTACATAAGTGTATTGTAGGCGATCGCGCTCATGCGGTGTTCAACGGTAAAGTTTTTGTCCCCAAACCAGCCCAGTTGACAGATGCAGGACAATTAAATCGCAATTTACTGTTATCACCAAAGGCGAGAGTGGATACTAAACCCCAATTGGAAATTACCGCCGATAACGTTAAATGCGCTCATGGTGCTACGGTTAGTCAATTGGAAGACGATGACATCTTTTATCTGCAAAGTCGCGGAATCAATGAGATCGATGGGCGTAAGTTGTTGATTAACGCTTTTGCTGCGGAAATTATCAACCAAATACCCGTCAAGTCTCTGCAAAATATCCTATTAAACGCGGTAAATGGTCATGAATGACTATTTATCATCACTAATGACTAATTACCCATGACTTTCACCCCTACCAAAACCCTAGCTGAAAAAGTTCGCCCTGACTTCCCCCTACTACATCAGGAAGTTAACGGTAAACCTTTGGTTTATCTGGATAATGCTGCTACCTCTCAAAAACCCGTGTTCGTGTTAAATATCCTACGGGATTATTACGAACAGTATAACGCTAATGTGCATCGCGGCGCTCATACCCTTAGTGCTAAGGCTACTGATGCTTATGAAGGAGCACGAGATAAAGTCGCTAAATTTATTCATGCTGCGTCACGTCAGGAAATCATCTACACCCGCAACGCCAGTGAAGCCATTAATTTGGTAGCTTACAGCTGGGGTATGAACAATTTGCAACCAGGAGATGAGATTATTCTGTCGGTGATGGAACACCACAGTAATATTGTTCCTTGGCAATTGGTAGCACAAAAAACGGGTGCAGTGTTAAAGTTTGTCGAATTGACACCCGCAGGTAGTTTTGATTTAGAACAGTTTAAACAGCTGATTTCCCAGAAAACAAAACTGGTAGCAGTAAGTCATGTTTCTAATACTTTGGGTTGCATTAACCCAGTAGCAGAAATTGCCACCATCGCTCACAGCTACGGTGCTAAATTCTTGGTTGATGCTTGCCAAAGTTTACCTCATATGCCCGTGGATGTGCAGGCAATCAACTGTGATTGGTTGGTAGCATCTGGTCACAAAATGTGCGCACCCACTGGTATTGGGTTTTTGTATGGTAAGTTGGCAGTGTTAGAATCTATGCCACCATTTTTCGGTGGAGGTGAGATGATTGCTGATGTATATTTAGACCATTCTACCTATGCAGAATTACCCCATAAATTTGAGGCCGGTACCCCCGCTATTGCTGAGGCCATCGCCCTAGGGGCGGCGGTAGATTATCTTAGTAATATTGGCATGGATAGAATCCACGCCTATGAAGCTGAACTCACCGCTTATCTATTCCAAAAATTAGCCCAAATACCCCAAATTCAAGTTTATGGGCCTAAACCTAACGCCCAAGGAGAAGGTAGAGCTGCTTTAGCTGCATTCACAGTCGCAAATGTCCACCCTAACGACTTATCTACATTATTAGATCAAGAAGGGGTAGCGATTCGTTCTGGACACCATTGCACTCAACCCTTACACCGTTACTTAGGTTTACCAGGAACCGCACGGGTAAGTTTGTCTTTCTATAACACCCGCGAAGAAATTGATATTTTTATCAAGGCTTTGCAGGAAACCCTTGACTTTTTTGCCGGTTTCCAGGCTTAAATGTAAGGTGGGTCATTCCCACCTTTGTGAGCTAACAGAAAACCGTTAAAAGAGGTTTTCCGTAGTTGCTAATTCTCGTTGTTCATAATGACGACAACCCCCACAAGGACCAATGGGGTTAACAGCACAGCGCATATACCCAGAGCGAGCATTAAATTTACAACTAATATCACCGATGAGATAACCCACACCTTCCAAATAATAGCGATCGCCTAGCAGGGGTGACCTAGCGCCATCGCCCTCAAAGGGTGTGCTCCTCTCCGGGATGGGTGTTTGTGAGTGAGTAGCTACTTGTCTGGTCCGTCGGCGTGGGTGAGAATGGGTTCTACGAATTACCCACAGGGAAAACAGGGATGGTAATAAACCAACGGTCATCACTAATAGCGTCTTCAACACCTGATCTTGGCCTCTGTTATGCGCTAACTACCTTATCCGATGTTAGCAACGGGGTGATTGCTTTGGTATTTAACTAGAATTGTATAGCTTGATGGTTACGCTATGCAAGCTATCGGTAAAATGCACAAAGTTAAGTACAAATCACAGGGATGATGGGAGGTAAAAATGGCATTGGCTGACTTAAGAATTGTGTTGGTGGAACCAGCAGGACCGTTGAATTTAGGGTCAATCGCCAGAGTAATGAAAAATTTTGGTTTACATAACCTAGTCTTAGTCAATCCCCAATGCGAACCACAGTCACCGGAAGCCATGAAAATGGCAGTTCATGCCAAGGATATTTTAGAATCTGCGGTATTAGTACCCACATTATCAGCAGCATTGCACGGATGTGTCCGGGCGATCGCCACCACAGCGCGGGTACGTGATTGGGACACACCCTTAGAAAATCCCCGCAGCGCCCTACCCTGGTTATTAGAGTCACCACAAGAACCCGCCGCCCTGATTTTTGGTAGAGAAGACCGGGGTTTAAGTAATGAAGAACTCAATTATGCTCAGAGGTTTGTTCGCATTCCCACCAGTGACAATTATTCATCCCTGAATTTAGCCTCAGCTGTGGGTATTTGCTGTTATGAACTCGGACAAACAGCACCACCGACAACGCCACCTCCCAGCCTGGAACTGGCATCTTTGGATCTATTAGAAAACTACTATCAGCAGTTAGAATCTCTACTACTAGATATTGGTTACTTGTATCCCCATACAGCCGCTAGTCGCATGGCTAAATTCCGCCAATTGTATAATCGCGCGCACCTACAAACCAAGGAGGTAGCCCTGCTCAGAGGGATTCTGCGACAAATAGAATGGGTGATTAAAACCAAGAACCATGAGTAAAACTTATGATTGAACCTGAGAAAATCTACGAAATTATCCCCCTGAAATATTTAAAATAGCTTACACTAAACATACAAAGGCTACTGGTGAGTTTTGGTATGGCTACGCCACGCAAGCTAGAGGGAGTTGGCACCGAAAACATTGGAGTGGGTCACAAGGAGTAACAGTGTCAGAGTCAAGTGACAAACTAAGAAACTTTTCCCGGGGTCAACCGACCCACCTTCGCCCGCGTCAGAGTAACGGCCAAAAGGTGGCAAAGAAAAAAGTAAAACTCATTAATCAGCAGCGTTCTCCCAAGAAACAAGTAGCCGTGACGGGGCAGAATTATAATATGATGTCTCGATCCAAACCAGTGTTAGCCATGCCTACCGGGGTAAAACCCATCCCCCATATGAGGAGGGGTAAAGCACAATTAAAGACCGTCCCGATAGACAAGCAAGCCATACCGAAAATGGGCAGACGAGTATCGCGGAAAACCCGGTTAAAGCCCATGGCTAGAACCATGTTATATGCTTTGCGGTTGTTGATTGTGGGAGTGGGTGTCGGTGCGATCATGGGTACGGTGTTGTCAGTGTTAGACCCTGCTACGCGTATGCCCAGTCATTCGGGGACACAATCTCCTCCTTTGGGGCAGAATCAGCCGCAAGTTATACATAATACTTCTGGTTTATATTTAACCCAGGAAATTACCCCATTGAAAAATGCTATCGAAAATTTGGCAATTGCAAACCCCAATCTGAAACCCGGGGTGTTCTTGCTGGATTTAGAGACTGGTGGCTATGTGGATGTGAATGGATCGAGCAGTTTCTCCTCGGCTAGTACTATTAAAGTACCACTTCTCATCGCCTTTTTCCAAGATGTGGATGCTGGTAAAGTCCGCCTGGATGAAATGCTAACCATGGAAAAAGATATGATAGCCGGTGGTTCGGGAAATCTGCAATATGAAAAAGTGGGGACTCAGTATAGCGCCATGGAAATCGCTACTCGCATGAGTACAAGCAGCGATAACACCGCTACTAATATGCTGATTGCTCGATTAGGAGGTATGGAAGCCCTGAATCAGCGGTTTCAAATTTGGGGACTCTCCGCTACAGCTATTCGTAATCCTCTCCCGGATTTATCAGGAACCAATACCACTAGCCCCAGGGATTTGGCGAATTTACTGGCTATGGTCAATCAGGGAAATTTAGTCAGTATGCGATCGCGCGACCTTATCCTTGATATTATGCGTCGTACAGAGCGAAATCATCTGCTACCTTCTGGTTTAAGCCCAGGGGCAAGAATACACCACAAAACAGGTGATATTGGCACCATGTTGGGTGATGTGGGTTTAATTGATATCCCCACAGGTAAACGCTACATTGCGGCTGTGATGGTACAACGCCCCCATAATGACCCGGAAGCGGAAAAACTAATTAGCTCTATTTCTAGCGCTGCTTACCAACAATTTAACCAGAATCCGGCATCCAATGCAGTAATGACTCCACCAGCACCTCAGAATATGGGGAACAATATCCCCCCAAATGCTCCTCAAAACCCGTTCTCGACTCCACAACCTTTCCCCTCTAGATAAGTTTTGGTAAATTCAGCCATCACATCTACCACCCCATCCATCCAATTCTTTACCGGTTACTGCTTGGGAAACTAAATTTATTTTCGGCGGTGAACTAAAAGAACATCTAGCAAATATGCAGTTTTGTGGGTAAAATTTAGGTCTTTTGATAACGCATTCCAGGGAGTTGGCAAACTAACCCCATAAGTTCTAACTGTAATAATGTGGCGGAAACTAAGCCTGTATTCATCCCTGTTTTTTGCACAATTAAATCAAAGGTTAAAATATCAGAGTCAATAGCATCGATGACTGCTTGCATTTCTGGCGGTAACCTCGGTAATTTTACCTTCTCTGGAACCTGTTGCGGGATGGGTGTAGTGTCGATTGTATCCAGTTTGGGGATAGCTCCGAGCATTTTTAACAGTTCGTCTAGTTCCCTGAGAACCAAACAAGCACCTTGACTGAGTAATTTTAAACACCCTTGCGATGGATAATCATCGATTCTTCCCGGTAATGCATAGACATCTCTGCCAAATTCATTAGCATAACCAGCCGTAATTAAAGCCCCAGACTTAGCAGGGGCTTCCATGACCAAAACTGCACGGCTTAAACCCGCAATAATCCGATTACGGCGGGGAAAGTGAGTGCGGTCTGGTGGGGTTTTGGCGGAATATTCACTCACTACTAACCCTTGACTCAAAATCTGTTTATACAAATCGCGATTTTTAGGGGGATAAATGACATCTACGCCGGTTCCTAACACTGCTATGGTTCTACCCCCTGCTTGCATCGCGGCTAGATGGCTTTCTGTATCAATTCCCTCCGCCATCCCAGATACGACTGTAAAGCCATTTTTAGCCAAGGCTGCGCTAATTTGGCGAGTCCAACGAATACCATAGTCTGAAGGTCGCCGTGTCCCCACAATTCCCACCATGGGTGTTTGTCCCAGATTTTCCCGCAGATCCACTTGACCCCGATAATACAAAACTGGCGGTGGGGTGGGAGTTTCCAGTAATAAACGGGGATAGTCTGGATCCACTGGTGTCCAGAAATGGGGGTTTTCTTGGTAATGTTGGGTGAGTAATTCTTCTGGACGTACAGGCGATCGCTGTGCAACTACCTTTTCTAAGGTCTGAGAACCAAAACCTTCCACTTCTGCTAACTGGGCTTTGCTAGCATTCCAAGCTGTAGAGAGGTTGCCAAAATGCTGGTTTAGCCGTTGCATTAACACTGGACCCACCCCGGAAATTTGCGACCAAGCTAGCCAATACGCTTTTTCTTCTGCCACGATTAAGTATTCCGATAAAACCTATCTAAAAGTTAGCTAATATTTGTACTGACAGCAGATTTAATCTGAGTAGAAGGGCGGGCTTTCCTACCCACCCTACAATAGTTTTACCATCAGGGAGTGACTGTAAGACTGTTTCGGCCGCGAGTTACTGTGAACTGTCAAGAATCACCGACCTTGAAGGTCGGTGAGTATGTCAAATTTACTATATTTCTAGTGGTTCCCACACAAAAGCCAAGTGAACACTCACAAAGCCTTAAGCTAGAGACTAGAGACTTAAAACAGACTATGACACCAGAAGAAATTGCAGGGACGCTGACAAAATTATTTAGCAGCAAGGAGATTAAAGCGATCGCACCAGGATCGTGGCAGGTGGAAAGCCCTAGTTTTCGGCTGTTGGTGCTACTATCTGAAGATAATACGTGGTTAAGAATTTTACTGCCTATTGTCCCACTAACACAAGCCCAACCATTTTTAGCGCAATTTTTAGAAGCGAACTTTGATGATACCCAAGAAGTACGTTATGCTTTGTTTGATAGTGTAATTTGGGCAGTATATCAACATAATAGTCAAACTTTAGTCAGTGAAGATTTTGCTAGTGCCATCAGCCGAATAGTATCTTTATATCAAGCTGGTTTAGATAACGTCTTTAATCGTCTGATTGAAACCCGCATTCGGCAAATCATCCAGACAGCGAAGCAGCAAGGACAATCACTGCAAGGGACAATGCAAAACCTAGAACGTTTTTATGCTGAAGGATTACTAGGTGACAATAACCAAACAGCCCAAGACAGAGAACAAGTTTTAACAGCTTGGCAGAGTCAATTACAACGCCTCTGGAACGAAGTTGAGATTAAACCTGAATAGAAAAGCCTTGATAGAGCTGAACTTCATGGATATAATTGAAATTCTCAAACAAGACTATCAAAGATTTCCCCAGAATCAGACATATAGCATTTACGCCGAAAACGTTTATTTTCAAGATCCATTAACTAAATTTCGGGGAGTTAAACGCTATGAGCAGATGATTAAATTCATCCAGAAATGGTTTATTAATCCCCATATGGAAGTACATAATATTCAACCTTTAGGAGACACCATAAAAACCGAGTGGACACTCAGCTGGAATACACCAGTGCCGTGGAAACCGCGAATTTCCATCTCCGGCTGGAGTGAATTAACACTAAACTCTGCTAACCTGATTATTTCCCACATTGATTATTGGCACTGTTCACCCATAGATGTAATTAAACAGCATTTTTACCTATCTGCTGCCGTCAAAGGTTAGGGAAACAAAGCCGATGAAAGCATTTATTTTCTCGAAACAGTTGATAATGTAAATAAATGTAAAAATCCTGAACAGGACGTAATCATCCATGCGCGTAATTTTGATGACAGGCAAAGGCGGCGTAGGTAAAACCTCCGTTGCTGCGGCCACTGGACTCCGTTGTGCAGAACTAGGCTATCGCACACTAGTTTTGAGTACAGACCCCGCCCACTCCCTAGCAGATAGTTTCGATTTAGAAATGGGACACGCACCGCGAGAAATTCGCTCGAATTTGTGGGGTGCGGAACTCGACGCGCTGCAAGAACTAGAAGGAAATTGGGGTGCGGTGAAGCGTTACATCACCCAAGTGTTACAAGCTAGGGGTTTAGAAGGGGTTCAAGCCGAAGAATTAGCCATCTTACCGGGTATGGATGAGATTTTTGGCTTAGTCAGGATGAAACGCCACTACGACGAAGGGGACTTTGATGTTTTGATTATCGACTCAGCCCCCACTGGTACCGCATTACGTCTGCTGAGTTTACCAGAGGTCGGCGGCTGGTATATGCGCCGGTTTTACAAGCCATTTCAAAATATCTCCGTGGCGCTGCGACCTCTGGTGGAACCTTTGTTTAGACCCATTGCGGGTTTTTCTCTCCCAGATAAAGAGGTGATGGATGCACCTTATGAATTTTATGAGCAAATTGAAGCGCTGGAAAAGGTCTTAACTGATAATACTCAAACCTCCGTGCGCCTGGTAACTAATCCCGAAAAAATGGTGATTAAAGAATCTCTGCGCGCCCATGCTTATCTAAGTTTATATAATGTGGCTACAGATTTAGTCATAGCTAATCGCATTATTCCTCAGGAAGTACAAGATCCGTTTTTCCAACGTTGGAAAGAAAACCAGGAGGAATATCGCCGGGAAATACATGATAATTTTCTGCCTCTACCTGTTAAAGAGGTGCCGCTATTTTCTGAGGAGATGTGCGGCCTAGCAGCTTTAGAACGGTTGAAAGAAACTCTCTACAAGGATGAAGACCCCACTCAGGTATATTACAAAGAAACAACTATTAAGGTTGTGCAAGAGCAAAACCAATATAGTTTGGAACTTTATTTACCTGGTATCCCTAAAAGCCAAATTCAACTCAGTAAAACTGGAGATGAATTAAATATTACCATCGGTAATCACAGACGTAATTTAGTATTGCCCCAAGCCTTGGCAGCTTTACAACCAGGAGGGGCGAAGATGGAAGACGACTATCTCAAAATTCGCTTTACTGATAATGTAAAGGTTTAGTTTTAATTACAAAGCAAAAGTAGAGATAAAATCAGCTAAAAATCTCTACTTTTGACTTGATAATTATTTAGATTTGAAACCAGAATTGCTCAAAAACCAGTTTTTATTGCTAATTTCTCAGTTGTACGGGCATGGCTAGGTATGTCATTTTTAAACCTCCTAGGGGTGTAAAAATTACTGGGGTGAGAGCTTGATTGAGGTGTACTTGAACTTCTGAAGATGGTAATTCTTTTAACCCTTCCATTAAGTATCTAATGTTAAAAGCAATTTCTAAATCT
This sequence comes from uncultured Nodularia sp., assembly GCA_903911355.1. Classification (GTDB taxonomy): domain Bacteria; phylum Cyanobacteriota; class Cyanobacteriia; order Cyanobacteriales; family Nostocaceae; genus Anabaenopsis; species Anabaenopsis arnoldii. Next base: position 32,533 of record CAIWDD010000021.1, read on the forward strand.
TCCCCGGATATTTGTGCGGGTATTGACTCTCTACCGCTACCCACATCTTGGGCTTCGCAGGATAGGGTAATTTCCTGGGCAGCGCTGTTAATGCTAACTTTGACAATATTATTCTTTTGGTCGGCGAGTACGGCAATGCGCTCTAAAGTACTAACTAATTGTTTACGCTCGATGGTCAATTGACGCTCAAATTGGCGGGGAATTAGTTGACGATATGCGGGATATTGACCATCTAGGGTGCGGCTGGTTAAGCGTTGATTTTGCCAAGCAAATACAACTTGACCTTGATCTAAGTATAGGGCGATCGCATCATCGGACACAGCATTATGAGCTAACATCCGTTGTAGTTCCCGTAAAGCTCTAGCTGGAACTGTCACCTCTAGCTGATGATTATCACCTAGGGGACCCTCGTTAGTAGTTTCCACCACTGCTAGGCGATGTCCATCGGTAGCAGCAAATTCTAGGCTATCTTCTCTAACTGTTAAATGGACTCCTGTCAATACTTGCTTAGTTTCATCGCTACTGGTAGCAAATAATGAGCCTCTTAATCCTTCAATTAAGGACGCGGTGGTAATTTGAATGGGGTCAGCGTTGTCAATAATTGGTAGTTCGGGGAATTCTTCAGCTCCCATAGCTCGGACTTGAAAATGTCCACTCTTGGGGGTGAGGGTAACACTTAAACCTTCTCCAGTAGCTGTTTCCGATTCTACGGCTGATTGATCATCTAGGGTCACTTCTCCTTCTGGAAGGCGTGAGGTGATGTCTACAAGTAGTTTAGCTGGTAGGGCGATGGCTCCTCCTTCCAATACCTCAGCATTAAAACTGGTACGGATACCCAAACTCAGGTCAAAGGCGGTTAAACTGACTTGGTTAGTTTGAGCATCTGCTTGGAGTAGGATATTGGCTAATACTGGATGAGTTGGGCGTGAGGGTACTGCACGGCTGACAAGTGAGAGGTTGGTACTAAGATCGCTTTGGGTGCAAACTAATTTCATAAAAATATTCCGTAAGTGGGAAATCAGAGCGTCTGTCAACCTGGGTTGCTCTGGATGGAAGTAGGTAGAGACGCGATTGATTGTGTTTGTGGGTTGTTTATTTTTATCATCAAATCATAAATATTGATATGAATTGTGGAAATTGTGGAAAACTCCCTTAGAGGCTATTTGAAATAATGGTTTTGTAGCTTAGTATCTGTGGAAAACTTGTGGAAAAACCCGGAGGGTTTTCCACAGGGTAATTATACCCGACTGAAGTTTTTGCGCAAATCAATTTCATTTTAATCAGTTCTTATACTTTCATTAATATTTTTTGTGAGCGGCCGAACAATTACGGCAGTAATGGTTGTGGAAAACAATTTTTTGCCGGCCAGAGGATTTTGGCTAAGAGTTAAATCCTGATGACTCCGGGCTTTATTTTTGCTGTTTTCTGCTATTCATGTTGATGCGATCGCTCAATTGACCTAAGGTTGCTGCTAGGGTGCGATCGCTTTCTCGCAGTTGGGCAATTTTATCACAACTATAAATCACCGTTGTATGGTCTTTACCACCAAATTCTTCACCAATTCTCGGTAAACTCAGTCCAGTGTGTTGGCGCATCAGATACATCCCAATTTGACGCGCCCAACTAATTTCTCGTCGCCGGGAGTTACTTTTAAGGTCTTCAATGGATATACCAAAAGTATCAGCAATCACTGATAATATGCCCTCTGGGGTAGCTGCGAGGTTCTCCCTTTGTCGTTCTAAAACTGGTGTGATATTCTCCACAGTCATAGGTAAACCAGAAATAGAAATATAAGCCAGGGCCCGAATTAAAGCGCCTTCCAACTCACGAATATTAGAAGTATAATGGGAGGCGATATACTCAATGACATCCCTGGAAAGGGGAATATTTTCGTATTCAGCCTTTTTCTGGAGAATGGCCATCCTAGTTTCTAAATCTGGAGTTTGCACATCAGCAATTAAACCCATAGAAAACCTGGAACACAGACGCTCTTGTAGCTGAGGGATTTGATCAGGAGGGCGGTCAGAAGCAATCACAACTTGCTTCCCCGTCTCATGTAAGGTATTAAAAGTATGAAAAAATTCTTCTTGGGTATACTCCTTACCCTCAAGAAACTGAATATCATCGACTAACAACACATCGGCAGCCCGATAATGTTCCCGGAAACTCTGCATACTATCATTACGGATAGCTGTAATTAAGTCGTTAGTAAATTGCTCTGTGGAAACATAAAAGATTTTAGAACCTGGAGAAATGCGATATCGATAATGACCAATAGCCTGCATCAGGTGAGTTTTACCTAACCCCACACCACCGCATAAAAATAAGGGGTTAAACTCTTTTCCAGGGGATTCCGCCACAGCCAAAGCAGCAGCGTGAGCCATGCGATTATTAGCACCAACCACAAATCGGGAAAATACATATTTAGAATTTAAGTCTGTAGTGGGTTGCATTTTTGGCGTAACATTTTCATAAGTCTGGCTTTGAGTCAGTAATTCCCGAGTAAATTTTCCTTGTTCTCCGTCAGTGACTTCATTACCCTGAGCCTCCGTAATGTATATATCCACCTGATGACCCAAAATATCTTCGACTACATTAGCAATGGTGTTGATGTAATATTTTTGTAACCAATTACGAGCAAAGGGATTAGGAGTAATGATGACCAAGCAGTTATTTTCTAATCCCTCCGCGTGAGCAGTTTTTATCCAAGTCTCAAAGGTAGGACGGGATAATTCTAGCTGTAAGCGCTGTAATACCTGAGTCCAGAGACTGTCAATGGGAATCGCCATTATTTACCACCTTTGCTACTAATGGTCAGAAAGCACTAATTTAGTATTGATCAGTTCTAGACAGCAAATGAGCTTTTGGTTCGCCATCATTCACAGGACATACCCAGTAGGCAATATCCTACCACCCACTGACTAAAACGGAGAAACAAAGACAATGAAGATGAAAGTTCAAGCTATTATTGATACCTGGGTTTGTGCCTACGGGAGAGAATCAAGCTGTATGCTTCAGTTAATCCTAATGACTGGGGTAGCAGTAGTGTCCCTGGGTGGCTGCTCTTTTCCAGCCACTAAAACCCTTGATGGTCAAAGAAATGATCCTCTGTCTCAGGTTGCGGCCAAAAGCACAAATGATCGCAGTCCGGCTGTGACTACCCCGGTAATTACCTCCTCAGCGGTTGAAAATCCTCACTTCGTTGTCGCAGTTGTGCAAAAAGTGGGAGATGGCGTAGTGCGGATTGACGCCTCTAGAATAGTACAGTCTCGTCGTGTACCCAGGGATCCATTTTTACGCCGGTTTGCCAATTCACAACAACGAGTAGAGCGGGGTAGCGGCTCTGGATTTATTATTAATTCCTCTGGTAAAATTCTCACTAATTCCCATGTTGTAGATGGAGCTGATTCTGTAACTGTCACCCTCAAGGATGGTAGGACTTTTGATGGGAAGGTGCTCGGGGAAGATCCGGTTACAGATGTGGCGGTGATTAAAATTGAGGCTAATAATCTGCCAGTCTTACCTCTAGGTAACTCTGATACCTTAAACCCAGGAGAAGCTGTGATTGCTATTGGCAATCCTTTAGGGTTAAATAATACTGTTACCTCTGGTATACTTAGCGCTATCGGGCGTTCTAGTAGTGATATTGGAGCCAGCGATAAGCGGGTTGACTATATCCAAACTGATGCAGCTATTAACCCGGGTAACTCTGGGGGGCCATTACTCAATTCCCGCGGGGAGGTAATTGGTATGAATACGGCAATTATTCGCGGCGCTCAAGGGTTAGGGTTTGCTATTCCCATTAATACAGTAGAGAGAATTTCTCAGGAATTAATCGCTAAAGGTAGGGTGGATCATCCTTATTTAGGTATTCAAATGGTGACTTTGACAGCGGATATTAAAGCCAGTATCAATGGAGACCCACGCAATGGCTTGAATTTGAGAGCAGATCAGGGTGTTTTATTAGTTGATATTGTACCGCGATCGCCCGCATCTGTGGGAGGACTCAGATCTGGTGATTTAATTCAAAGCATTAATAACCAACCTGTGACTAAAATTGAAGAAGTACAAAATCTGGTACAAAATAGCCGAATTGGTATTCCTTTAGCAATACAGGTAGAACGCAATGGACAGCTGATAGTCATAGAAGTTAGTCCAGCACCTTTACCAGTTAGAAGACAAGGTTAAATTCTTGCTTATGTCTGAACTAATACAAATTCTTCAACTAGGGGATCCCATACTCCGCCAACCAGCCACTTGGGTTGAAAATACTCAAGATGAAAGTATTCAAAAGCTCATTGACGACTTGACTGTCACAGTTAGCCAGGCTAATGGTGTGGGAATTGCAGCGCCTCAAGTATCCGCATCCTATCGTTTATTTATAGTAGCTTCCCGCCCTAATCTCAGGTATCCCCACGCTCCGTTTATGGAGCCTACCGCCATGATTAACCCGAGAATAATTGCTCACTCTGCCGAAATGATTCCAGGTTGGGAAGGTTGTTTAAGTGTTCCTGGTCTTCGAGGGTTAGTACCACGATACCAAGCAATTGAAGTATCATACACTGACCGCAATGGCCAGTTACAAAAGCAAGAATTAACTGATTTTGTGGCGCGGATTTTTCAACATGAGTATGATCATCTCGATGGTGTGTTGTTTATTGACCGCATTGAGAATTTACTCAATATTATTACTGAGGATAAATACCAAAAAATGTTGATTAATCCATCGGACATCATCAACTAGAGATGAATCTGGATTTCATATCCCAAAAAGGTGATATTTTCTACCAAATCTAAGAGGATGTTTGATAAGTTTTCAACAGGTAATTTTTATCTTAGGGAACAGGGAACAGGGAACAGGGAACAGGGAATGGGGAACAGGGAATGGGGAATGGGGAATGGAGAACACACAAAAAACAATAAAATCCAGTCCCCTCCCCTTACAAGGGGAGGGTTAGGGAGGGGTAAAAGAATATTCGATACAGTAATCATGACTTGACAAACAACCTCTAAGATATCTCTCAGGGCAGATAAGGGATAGTGCGGCTAATGGTTATACTTTAATTAAGTAAATCTTCTTAATATCCTCATTAACAATACTTTACGTCCTCTCCTCAAACTTGCGACAAATCAAACTCTACCATCAGCAAGATGAGATCCCAATCCCACCCAAATTAAGCTAAAAGGCTTACCTATCATCTACGAGAGTTAATTAAATTATGGCACCTAAAATTATTAACTTTGTTGAAGAGGCTGGCACTCCTGGAATTATAGCCGGTATAGGGGCGGTACTCTTGGCACCTGTGCTCATTCCCGTTGTAGCAGGAATTGGTAAACCCATACTCAAGTCACTAGTCAAAGGCGGAATCGTCGCCTACGAAAAAAGCCGCGGCGCATTTGCAGAAATGGGCGAAACTTGGGAAGACATTATAGCTGAGGCTAAGGCTGAAATTGCCGAGGAGAGAGAAACACCCGTATTTGAAGCGTCTGCTGAGAACACAGCAGAACATGGCGTGTAAATCAGCAAGTAAAAGTTCTTTCTCTGGCCTTAGTTTGTATTACACAGGACTTCAGTCCTCAAAATCAATAGGAGCAACGGAGGAATTGGCTATCAGACTTTTCTGGCGTTGGTGATCAGAGGATTAAAGTCCTGACTACAACCAGAAATAAATATAATCCAGGAGGTCTACTGTGTGTTGAGAAATAATTATAGTAACCTTACCAAGATTATCGAAATTTTGCAACAGGCAAGTTTCAAAACCACACATCAACCTATATCCACTAAAATCATTAGTGAAACTCACGGAAGACTACGGTTGAGAATTTCTCCTGTTCATCGTCATCCTCGGGAAATGCAACGTATTGCTCATGTCCTCCAGGCGCAGCCTCATGTGACTCAGGTCAGGACTAATATTAATTCAGGTAGTATAATCATTAACCATGATGGCAAAAATGCGGCTTTAGAAAATGTGCTAACTACACTACTAGATTTAGGAGTGACTTTTGCTGATGTTACTGAGGGGAACTCGGAAGCCGCGGAAGATATGAAAAGCACAATTATTAACTTAAATAACCGGTTTGAGCGCGCCACTGGTGGCGAGGTTGATTTGCGCTTTCTGTTTCCCCTCGGACTGAGTATTCTGGCTATTAGACAAGTTATGGTTAAAGGTTTAGAACTGGAAATTATTCCTTGGTATGTGTTGGCTTGGTATGCCTTTGATAGTTTTCTTAAACTCAACAGTAACAGTGAAGTGCTGCTTAATAGCGAACCTTAGACGCTGATATCTCGGTCAAGTCAACTATAAAGTTGGGTTGTAGGTGGAAAATCCATCAACAACCCAAATTACATTCATTTAACTAAATATCCGGTGTTCTAGGGAAGGCATTTGACGGCGGACTTGTTCCAAGCGGGAGGGCTTGATTTCCGCCATGGCAATTCCTGGTTGTTCACCCGCATCTGCTAAAATCACTCCCCAGGGGTCGATAATCACAGCGTGTCCGTGGGTGTAGCGACGGCCGTAGTTATTGCCAGTTTGAGCCGGAGCAATCACGTAGGCAGTATTTTCAATGGCTCTTGCTTGTAATAATACTTGCCAGTGGTCTTTACCTGTAAAAGCAGTGAAAGCAGCAGGTACAAACATCACATCTGCTCCCTTATCTGACAGATGTCGGTACAATTCGGGAAAACGGACATCGTAGCAAACAGAAAGTCCTATATTACCGAGTTTTTCCGAGAAATATACTGAGGGTAGTTCCTGACCAGCTACAACGGTGCTAGATTCTCTATAGGTATTACCATCGGGGACATTAACATCAAATAAATGTACTTTATAGTAGCGCAAGAGTTCTTCACCGCTAGGGTCTATCAGGACTGTAGTGTTATATACCTTGCCGGTATTTTCCACAGGAAGGGGAAAGCTACCGCCCAAGATGGTAACTTGGAAGCGCTGGGCCATTTTTCTGAGAAATTGTGTAGTTTCACGGTAAATCTCGTCTGCTTGTGCGAGTTTGTCTTTCTCTTCTCCCATAAAAGAAAAGTTTTCTGGTAACCCGACTAATTCCGCACCTCGACGCACCGCCAGATCAATTAGTTCTTCTGCTTCTATTAAGTTTTTGTGTAAGTTGGGTACACTACTCATTTGAATAGCAGCTGCTAAATAAGACTTCATTTAAAAACCTCCAGAAAGTTACAAAGTCAGGATGATCAATCCTGAGAGGAAAACAGACACGGTAAATTGGTAAAATTGATATACCATATAATTGGCTAAAGTAGGCGGTTAGCTCGCCCCCTTGTAGCGGTAGCTACGAAATCTCACCTATAAGTCATTAATTTATTTCATAAATAGATTTAGATATTATTTAAATCTACTAACGTTATGCCATAGTATGTGAGGATGACAACAACTATTGAACCATTAACCCATAAAAAATGGGCTCAGGCGATCGCTCAACCGGGGAAAGAATTTCCCCTCACTCCATTACCCATTCTCTGCGGCCAAGTCCCTAAAGGCTTACGCGGTACACTCTACCGCAATGGACCAGGAAGGTTAGAACGTGGTGGTGTTCATGTGGGACACTGGTTTGATGGTGATGGGGCAATTTTGGCGGTTCATTTTACCGATGCTGGTGTTAGCGGAGTTTATCGTTATGTGCAAACTGCTGGCTATCAGGAAGAAACCGCAGCGGGTAAACTGCTTTACGGTAATTATGGCATGACTGCACCCGGTGCAATTTGGAATCAATGGCTCAAACCAGTTAAGAATACTGCTAATACTTCGGTTCTACCATTACCTGACAGACTTCTAGCACTTTGGGAAGGTGGTCATCCTCATTCCCTTGACCTCCAAACTTTAGAAACACGCGGTTTGGATAATTTAAATGGTCTGAACCAGGGACTAACCTATTCTGCTCATCCCAAAGTTGATCACCAAACGGGGGAAATTTTTAACTTTGGTGTCAGTCCGGGGATGAATGGAACTTTGAATATTTATAAAAGTGAGTTGACTGGGAAAATTATTCAAAAAGCTGAAGTCCAACTTCCAGGTGTTCCATTAATCCACGATTTTGTTTTAGCTGGACAATATCTAATATTTTTTATTCCACCACTACGGTTGAATATTCTCCCTGTGCTGACTGGTATCAGCACTTATAGTGAATGTTTTGATTGGAAACCAGAATTAGGTACTCAAATCTTGGTAATTGACCGGGAAACCTTATCTTTAGTCAGTCGTGGAGAAACAGAACCTTGGTATCAATGGCATTTTGCTAATGGTTATGTAAATGCCAGTGGTGGTGTGGTGGTAGATTTCGCCCCTTATCAGGATTTTAACACAAATAAATATCTGGGGGAAGTAGCTACAGGTAAAACCCTCACAAGTGCTCAAAGTACCCTGACGCGAATTCATCTGCAACCCCAAACAGCTAAGTTGACATCAGTTGAGAAACTAATAAACCGCAGTTGTGAGTTTCCTCATGTCCCTAAGAGAAATTTAGGGAAACTTTCACCTTATACCTATATGTCCTCACACAGGGAAGGTACAGATATTAGTCAAGAAATATTAAATACTATCGGCCGTTTTGATCACCGCACTCAAACATTCACTGAGGCTAATTTACCGGAAAATTGCTACCCCAGTGAACCTTTACCTGTGGAAGATGTACACAACTCTCAGCAAGCTTGGGTGTTGACGGTGGTTTATGATGGTAATTGTCATAGTAGCGAAGTTTGGATATTTGATGGCGATCGCCTAGATACAGAACCGGTTTGTAGATTGGGATTACCCACTGTGATTCCTCATGGCTTTCACGGTTACTTTCAAAGTGCTAAGTAGAGACCTGAAAACTTTAGAAATTCAAAATATCCAATGATTGAGCGATTTCTAAATCTGATATTCTAGCACGAGCATCTTTAAGGGCTTCTAGTTGACCTTCTCGCCTATAAATATCTGCTGCTTTACAAAAATCATCAATTGCTAGTTGTTCCTCTCCTAGGTGAGAATAAACATTACCACGGTTATAATAGGCATGAGCATAATTACAATTAATCTTAATGATATAAGTATAATCCTCAATTGCTCCCTCGTAATCTCCTAGATCATAGCGAGCATGACCACGGTTATAATAAGCATCTACATAATTAGGATTAATCTGTATAGCCTCAGTATAGTCTGCAATTGCTCCTTGATAATCTTCTAAATCGGCACGAGCGTTACCACGATTTTTGTAAGCAACTGCATCTTGGGGGTTAATTTTTATTGCCTGAGATAGTCCTTGGTGATATTCTATGAAATAACGTGCAATTCCCCGGTTTTTATAGGCATCTGCATAATTGGGGTTAATTTTTATTGCTTGAGTGTAATCCTCTATTGCTCCCTGATTATCTCCGATTTGAGAACGAGCTTCAGCACGATTTTTATAAGCAAGGGCAATATGAGGATTAATTCTGATAGCTTGAGTATAATCCGCGATTGCCTCTGGATAATTTCCTAGTTGATAATGGGCTAAACCTCTTTTATGGTAAACTTTATCATCATGAAAGTTTAGCTCGATTGCTTGGGAAAAATGCACAGTGGCAGATGGGTACTCTCCTAACTGATAGTAAGTTAAACCTAATTTGTAATAACTTTCGGCATCAGCTTTTAGGTGTAATCCTTCTTTATAGTAATTAATTGCTGCTTCGTATTCCCCGATATGAAAATACTCATCACCTAGTTTAATATAATTGTGATTGGAATCTTGATTGATAGATTTTAATTTATTGAAACTACATGAATTGCCTGGCAATTCTGATGAGTATGTATCTTGATAATTATCAGCTTTGCCTAACTGTTTTAGATAGCATAATAAACCACCTCCATATAATAACTGGTTGATGCCAAAAGAAATTTTCCCAGTTTTTAACTTAATCATTTTTGTTGGTAGAAATCCAGCTAAAAACAGGTGATACTCTGGTTGTGCTTCGTTGACATCCTCTTGAATTAAAATGCAAACTATAACTGTATTTTTAGCAACTTCTTGAGAAGTAACTGACCATCTAACCTGACTAATACTACCATGACGTGACTTGACCTCAACGCCGATTTTTGAATCAGAATTTAAAGTAAAATCAACATTACCATCACCGCCGAATCGGGTTTCATAATCGACTTCTGTAATCAAATCAGCTAAACGTTCTTTAACAACTTCTTCCCCTAGTTTTCCCTTAAGATTGTTAATAAAAACGTCACGTACCGCGGAAGTGCGTTTATATTTTTCAGCCATCAACCAGCAAAATTCTCGTAATATCTTTAATCTTTCTCCGGAGATGACAGTTAATTCACTATATTGACCTGCTATTTCACAATGAAGTAAACAACCCGATGTTAACCTGCTAATAAAGTCGGACTGTAGCGATCGCAGTAGTGTAATCCAATCCATGTATCATTCTGCGCATCTGGTGATGAAATTATTGTATGAAAATTTAGAACTAAAGTAAACCTGTGAGGGAAAAGTGCTGAGTGTTCAGCACTTTTATGGATAAGTTTTAATAAGTCATGTCCCAGGGACGTGTTTTTTGTTGTAACCAATCCTCACCCAACTGGATAGTAACATCAGAATCAATAATACCAGTGCTTTCTATGCGTACTTCCCCAAATCCCAAAGTATCGCGAATTAACTGTGCATTCTCAATATCTCCTTGCTGGGCGATGATATTGGTCACCTTCAGGGATTCCCGCCAAGGTGCGGATATATAAACGCGGCGATATCCGAATTGTTCTAAATCTCGGACTACAGAAATCAGTTGCGAGCGATCGCTACCTGTGCTATCTTGAATATAAACTCGCAGAGAATGATAATCAACCTCTTGGGCTTCGCGAGTTAATTCGACACCAAAATGTTGATACATCATTCTAGAAATACCAGTTTCGTCTGGTATCCAATAGCTAGCCAGATATTCACCGGGTTGGCTAAAGCGACCTGGTAACATCAACATATGCATATTAGAACGGTTGACTCGCACACCAAAGCCTGCTAGTGCTAATAATTCTTCAACTGTTAAATTGGTATCGATATTTTCTTTGACCAGATTGAGAATTTTGGGTAATTGGGTTAATGTTACAGGGTTAAGAGTCTGGTCTATCAAAGCTCTGATGACCGTTTGTTGACGCTGAACCCGGCCAATATCTCCGAGCTCGTCATGGCGAAAGCGTAATAGCTGCAAAGCCTGATCACCGTCAAGATGCTGTTCACCTGCCTTTAAATTAATATATAGGCGTTGAGAGTCATCTTGGTATCGCAAATCCTTGGGAACATTGACTGTGACTCCACCCAAAGCATCGATCAGTTTACCAACACCCAGAACATTAATACGGATATAGCGGTGAATTGTTATATCACCCAGGAGTTGACTAACACTTTGAGCGGTTAAAGCTGGACCCCCATCAACATTAGCAGCATTGAGTTTTTTCACTCCATACCCAATTACTTCTGTACGAGTGTCTCTGGGGATTGAGAGCATAGCTATTTTTTTTGTAGCTGGATCAAATTTGATCAAGATCATGACATCAGCCAACCCATCAAAAGAATTTACCTGGGGTTCATAGCCCAGATGCTGCAATTGGGCTGGAGGATTAATCAAATCCGATGGGAGGACGCTCATCCCCATCACTAACAGATTCACAGGGCGAGTTAATTCCGAAAATCGTAACCCACCGCCAGAAATGCGATCTGTATCAAAAACCGCTTCTTCTTGGGGGCTTAACTGTGCTTGCTGCAATGGGCTACTAGTAAGGGAAACCGCTAACATCGCCCCTACTGTTGCTGAGACTATAGCAATACCACTCATACCCAGCCAGAACAACACCCAACCTCGAGATTTAGGGCTGTGGGAATTTGGTTTTTTTGATTTGATCGCCTTGGCTAATTGCTTTTGTTTTGCCGAAGTTCTTTGACTGGTCACAGACTTCCTCACACTTACTGCTCATTAAACTCTGTAAATTTTCTGACTAATTAATACGCAACGAAACTAACTCATATAAATACCTACTATCTGGTCAACTCAGTCAACAAACCTACGGACAGGGATAGCGGTGTTCACCGCTGGGAAATACTACTTTTGCAATAGATATAATCCCAGCCAGTAACTTTCCTTATATATATTAGTCCCTGGCCTACCTAATTCATAATGTCTTGACCTTACCCAAAGACTAAACAAATAGTTTAGGAATGTGTCCGCACCCGGAGAGCATTCTCAATGGAATTAGTACCGCAAAGCACAAGTCAAAAGTTCAAAGGTTTTTATTTTAGGACTTTCGACTTTTTTTAAATGGTATACCTATTTACGCTGTGCCGAACTAATTCAACAGGTAAGATTTGCTTCTTAGCCCCTCAGTTCCGTGAGGGTTGAATTATTGACATAACTTAACCTTTAATTAACCGTACTAACTTGTGATGGTTGTGTTAAGGATCACATTTATAGGATTTCTCATTTTTTGGTGGCTAATCCGGAGATAATTAATTGAAGTATGACAACAATCAGTTAGTTTGACCAGACCTGATCAGAGATCATCTGCAATTGGCGAAAAAATCAGTGAAAATACTCGTGAAATGTGGGCTTCATGGCAAGAATGAAGAGGATTGCTTGCCCAATAGTGGGTCAGCAAAACTACTGAACCCTGATTCTCGGTAAAATGTTCGCTGTATGACCTGAACGGTCTTGTAGAGGTAGATGTATATTGATTTTACTGGGAATTCTCAATTGGTTCAAGATTTTTCAGAAGATTGAGTCTGATCCTAAACTAGAGAGATGAAATGCGATGATGTAGTTAGAGATAATAAGCTATAGAAAAAGATTTGATTTAGTTCTATCCCGCAATCGGCTAAAGATGCAGACACGCAAGCTACTCAACTGGTGGCAGACATTTACACCCATAACGCGCCTGGGGGCGATCGCGTTATGCGCCCCACTTTTGGTTCTCAATGGTTGGGCGATTTCAGCAATTTTCCATTATTTCCACTCCCTTATCGTGATTTTGGTGGGAGCCTCAGTACTAGCATTTCTGCTCAACTATCCCGTCAGCTGGATGGAGAGTCAAGGTGCTAGGCGAGAACAAGTTGCTATTTTAGTTTTTTTGTTAGCCTTATCGGTCCTATTGGCCCTGGGTGTTACCCTGTTTCCCCTAGCTCTCACCCAAGCCCAGCAATTAGTGGCGCGATTACCAGAGTTAATCGACTCTGGACGTTCTCAGTTGATGATGTTAAATGAGAAAGCAGAAACCCTGAATTTACCAATTAATCTTGATGCTCTTGTTGTCCAAATTAACGATCGCGTCAAGAGTCAATTACAACAAATCGCCGGACAAGTGTTAAATCTAGCTGTGGTGACATTCACTAGCCTGCTAGATTTTCTCTTAACCATGGTTTTGACTTTTTATCTTTTGCAGCATGGCGGTGAACTTTGGCAGAGTTTAGTAGAATGGCTACCTACCAAGTTTCGCGAACCTTTCTCTAAAACAGTACGCCTGAGTTTTCAGAACTTTTTTATCACCCAACTGATTTTATCTACCTGTATGGCATCAGCCCTAATTCCCACGTTTTTGTGGCTAAAAGTGCCATTTGGGTTGTTGTTCGGCTTAACTATTGGCATCATGGCTCTTGTGCCCTTTGGTGGTTCGGTGGGGATAGCCCTGACTACTTCCCTAGTAGCCCTGCAAGATTTCTCTATGGGAATCAAGGTGGTCATCGCCGCGGTAATTGTGCAGCAAATTTTGGAGAACTTAATTGCACCACGTATCTTAGGTAGTTTTACTGGCTTAAACCCAGTTTGGGTACTGATTTCTGTGCTTACAGGGGCGAGAGTTGGTGGACTTTTAGGGGTAATTGTGGCAGTACCAACGGCTGTAATTATTAAGACTGCTTTAACAGCCCTGCGTCCCCAGGGTTTAAACGGTGAAATCGAAGAGAAAGCTGCACACGTTCTGACGGAAAAATCACTAACACCTGAAACTAACAATGCTCTAGGTGTTTCCGAACCGACATTACCGTAGTGATGAGGAGTGTTTTATATGGTTACTGAGGGTCAGTAATGACACCCATAAACAAAATGCTCCCTGTTTGATGATCTCGAATAGCACAGAAAAAGGGACGGTCAACAATCATGCGAAAAGGTTCCGGTTTTTCTCTAAAAGCTGTTGCTACCATTCCTACTGATGTGGCGGCGCTGGCTTCTGTACCTTCTTCGTTGACTTCGACAAATGTTTTATGTTTGACCTGACTAATTTTGACATTATTACCTATACCGGAAAAGTTGGCTTGATTGCTAAAAGCTTCTGACATCCCTAAGGCTTTGAGCGCATCATTGAGTGTTACATCATAATCTGTTTTGAAGCGGGGTAAGCGAATAAATCCATCCCGTTTTCTTAACTGAGAAATCCATTTTTCCCAGTTGTCAAAATTCAAGTTTTCATAAAAGTTTGGGAGGTCGGATTCCTGCTTGGGTAAGAAGATATAAAAGCTGATTTTGCCATCTTCGCCATAAGGTAAACTCACCGCCTGAAACTGGTCGTTTTCATAGTATCTATATTCCCCTGTTTGCGACATCATCGGGTGTTGCTTCTGTTCACCAGATATTAATCTAAAAGGATATTTGGCAGTTTGTGATTTATCAAACTTACTACTCCATTGCCCTTTAAAATATATGGCATTAATCAGAAACAATACCTGCTCAGGTGGAATTTGCTCGACTATTTTGGTGATTTTTCCCCGAGTACTGTCTTCAACCCACTTATTGATAGTATTGGCAGATGCGCCATCTTCAAAGTCTAATTTTTTCACCGGGGCTTTGTATAGGTCCTGGATACTTTGGATAAAATTCGGCTGTAATGTAGCTTGTTGATTTGCCCATAGTGAGTTAGCAATAGTCAGTTGCACTTGGGGATCAGGATTTTCTAGTAACCCTTTTAATGTGGCGTAGGCTGAGTTAATTTCTGGTAGACTCATGCCCTGTAATTCTAGGGTTTTAGCCATTTCCTGTTGAGTGGAACCACTGGCGCCATTATATGCCATGGACAGGGCGATCGCTATACTTGAAGGTGATAGAAAAATGTTATCTTCACTACTGTTTTTTTGCAAAATTTGGGAAAACAGTTTGAAGCCAAATCTATTATTAGCATCTACAAGTTTCTGATCAGAGATTAATATTTCTTTGGGTAAGGGAGTCTCGGAATAATGTAGATCAGATTGGGTCAGGGAATTTGTACTCCCACTTACTTGAGAACAACCCAAGACACTGAACAGGACAACACTAGCTGCCGCCAAAACGTAACGTCTCCCTAGACTTACACCATAACGTCTTTGTAGGAATGTTGTTGCCACACCACTTAGTTTTTGCCGATTCATTCTGCCACCTAGTTTACCCAACGTTTTTCGCAGTCGATCTAAAATTGAGGCTCAATTATGTTCCGATTGCTTACTATTGCATTTACAACCATCAAAACTACAGACGGTTACAGTTTTAGTAACAGTCAAGGGAATAGGGAATGGACATCTGCCTTTTTTCATAAAGTCCACAGAGGAACACAGATATTAAGTGTATTATTATACGTTTTAACTTAGGTTATTCAAATGATTAGCAGCAATCAATGGCTGAATTAGAAAAAGTACTTCTGCCTAATTTTTTTGTATATGTTCTTGATCCTTAGTTTGAGTAACCGAGTTTTTGATAAGTCTTTGATATTGGGTGAAAAATTAATTTTGTTGTCAAAGAATTCGTTTAATTCTTGCAAAATAATTTGAAATCTTCTGATAATATTTTCCCGGCGATATTCGACAAAAAATTCTTCAGATAATTTGATAGTTTCTGATGATTTCAGGGAATTTATAACGCGTTGCAGGTCATACTCTTTGGAGTAGCCGGCGATTTTATAGCAATTAAACCCAGGGTCTAAATAATCTGACAGTCCACCGTTGATACTGGAAAATACCTGACAGCCACAGGCAAGAGCTTCCATGGGTTGTAGTCCAAAGCCTTCACTAACGAACTGTTGGGCCCAATATTCGGCAGAGTCATACAGGTAAATCTTTGTTTGGTTAAATAGACCGGGTAAGTCTTCTACATAAGAGTCAACTAATTTTAGGTTACACTGTTTCTGCAAAGCGGGGATCAATTCTTGCATTAAATACTCAGAAGATTTTCGGGCTTGAACTAAAACATCAATGTCCCGCTCTAAATGTAAATTTTGAAATTCATTACTGATTTGATTGGGCAAATAATAAATTAAAGAATTAGGGGACTTTTGCCCCCAATATCCCATAGTGTTGCGGCTGACTGTGATGATGGGAATACTAGCGGGTAGGCGAAACTTGTAACCGGCACTATGGGCATGGTAGATAACGTTATATTGCTGGAGTTTTTTGGCTAGCTGGGGTACATCAAATCCCCAGCTAATGACAAAAATAGCCTGATCTAAATTTTTTTGGGTGAGCAGATCATCGATAAACAGTTGGTCTGTTTCTCTTTGGCGATAAGTGACGACATCAGCGTTACAGATTTGCTGCGCTAGCTTAACTGTTTTTAATTCTGCCCAAAGTCCACCACAGGCAAATTTGCCATAAGTACCGGGAAGTAAGAAGTAAAGCTTTCTCATGATTAATTGTTTATTCTCGCCAGCTGACTTTGACAAAATGTCCCGGTCTTCCCCAAAGGTCACGAGTCAGAGTAATATTTTCAATTGTGAGGTTAAAGGGGATGGCGGTGGTGAGATAGCGCTGTGCTATGGAACCTAAATTAGGTGCAAGTTCTGCTGCTGTGGTGGCCGCGAGTCCTAAACCGATTAATTGCTCAATGGGTCGCAATGGTAGTAATAGATTAACACCCACAGCTAGGCTGGCTGTCAACAGCATTGCTACTGATGCATTTGTGCCACAACGGGGATGGACGGCTAAATCCCATTCACCATTAATCAGACGATTTAAGCCAAGTGTGACGGCCCGGCGCAAATCACTGATATTCACCTCACCATAAAGGTAAAATCCTTGTTCTGTAGACAACCCGCCTAAGAGTTCGTTGTCTACTTGTACTTTTTTTGGTCCGCTTTTAGCTTCACTCAGAACCCAAACAGTAGCATGTTCTAGGGCGTGAACTTGTCGTAGCAGGATTATTTCTTTTAATCCTGGGATGAATGATAGCTGTCTGAGTAAGTCAGCATCTTGTGTTGGTTGGGGGGCGGTAAAGTCAAAACTAAAAAAATCAAAGGTAGGCGAACCACCTGGAACAGAAGCTGAAGTATGCATCAAAAGACTGCTCTCCTAGCTGATGGAGCAATATAGATTTTTTAAATGTAACCGATCCAAAAAAGCTAACTAATGCTAACAAAAGTCCACTTTTTCTTCTGTGTTTCACCCTAGAAGTGTCGGCACTATCTAGTCCACAGACTAACACGGTCAATCTGACCGCTTCTTGTTTTAAATTCATCGCCGCGTTTAAATCTCTGTCACTCTCAAAGCCACAAGTATCACATTTAAACACTCTTTGAGATAATGGTAGTGATGATTTTTTCTCTCCACAACTTGAGCAGGTCTTACTACTGGGATAAAATCTATCCACAATTACTAACTTACTGCCATACAGTTGTGTTTTGTATTCTAGCTGTCTTCTAAATTCATAAAAGCCCATATCGGCAATAGCTTTTGATAATTTACTATTTGCTAACATCCCCGACACATTCAAATCTTCTATCCCTATAACCGCGTGGTTTTTGCTAATATAGGTGGTGATTTTGTGTAATGTATCTTTTCTGATATTAGCTATTTTTTTGTGTAGTCTGGCTATTTTGATTTGGGCTTTTCTATAATTATTTGAACCTCTGAGTTGATGACGGTTCAAATATTGCATTCTTGCTAATTTAGCTTCATACTTTTTATAACTTTTTACCCCATTGAATATTTCTCCTGTTGATAATGTTGCTAGATGATTTATTCCTAAATCAACTCCTACAAAGTCTTGTTTTTTAGGTGTTTGAGTAGTGTTAACCTCCAGTTTCCAAGAGATAAACCACTTATCAGCTTGTTTACTTATGGTGACAGATTTTGGTTTATATCCAGTCGGGAGAATTTCATAAGTTTTTATCCAGCCAATTACAGGGACTTTGATTTTTCTATAGTCAATATGAATTGCCCCATCTAAGGTAAAAGAATCATGTCTCCCTTTTTTCTTGAATTTAGGAAAGCCTTTACTTTTTTTGAAGAAGGATTTAAAGGCATCTGACAGATATCTTAATGCGTATTGAGGGGCGCATTTAGAAACTTCATAATACCAAGGAAGGGTAGATTTAATGGCTGCTACTAACCATTTATGTAAATCTATGGCTGTGGGAAATTTGATTTTGTCTTCAGGATTAAGTTTGTTATGTAACAATACCTGTTGACAAAGTGCTAACCCTTGATTCCAAGCGTGTCTGGCTACTCCTGCGTGTTGTCCTAGTAGTAGTCGTTGTTGCTTGTTGACTTTGAGTTGGGTTTTGAATCCTAGTAGCATACAGTGATTTTACTATAATTCTGTCACCAAGCGAAAAGATGACAGGAAATTTTGAGCAAATGTCTGTGTTTGTCAGTATTAGTTAAGAAAACAGTAACTAGTTACTAACCCTTGAGGCTGTGGATTATTGCTAATTTTTGTTGATGACAATAGGAATTTACGCTGGAGATCCACCTGAATGCAAAGGCGTGAGGAGAATGAAAACTAGTACACACCCAGCAATGGTTTAATTGTTCTGGATAGGTAAAACACAGCAATTAACGTCATGCAAGCAGATTTTACCCCACTGCAAAGCCCATCGGATGAGAGCCACTCGGTTTTCCGTTTGGGTTTTGGTGAGAATATTGCTGATATGGTTATCAACTGTGCGTTTGCTAATCTCCAGTTTGATTGCAATATCTTGGTTAGTTAAGCCAGCGGCCACTAAGTCGATAATTTGCAATTCTCTGTCTGACAGACTAACAGGGGTCTGAGACTCGCCACCAGCCATAAGTTTTTCTATCCTCCCTTGGTATATGTACTTAATCCTCTTTTAATTCTATAAGATTCTTTTGTTTAGAGGGGTTTTAAGTTATGGCAGTCATGCAATTGACTATATTTTCTTTAGATTTCTCTTTAAGAATCATATGTAACTATTTTAATTTTATTAAAGAGACAGGTATGTAAATTTGCTTATATAAGAGCAGATATTTCTCTGGTTAAATTAGCAAAAATGCCATTTTTTCCAGTCAAAGACTAGAGACAGATTAGTGAAGATTGTTTTATATTTTATACTATAGTTAGCAAATTCTGGCGGTTTTAACCGCTGGCGTGGTCACTGATTTGAGTCAACCTATCCCTGAACTCTCAGGTTGAAAGACGCCGTCCTTTTCCACATACTCGATATTTATATGAGCAATCCCCGTGTTTTGTGCGTTGGTGAAATTTTGTTCGATTGTTTAGCTGACCAATTGGGGCTAAAGCTAGAAGAAGTTCAGTCCTGGACTCACTACCCAGGGGGTGCGCCGGCTAATGTGGCTTGTGCTTTAGTAAAACTGGGCACTCCCGCAGGTTTTATTGGCGCTGTTGGTGAAGATGAGCCGGGGAGTCAGTTAGTGAAGCTATTAGCAGAGATTGGTGTCGATACAACAGGGGTACAACCCCATTCTACAGCACCAACGAGGCAAGTTTATGTGGTGCGGGATTTGGGGGGCGATCGCAATTTCGCCGGATTTGGTGAGTATAACACCTCCGAATTTGCCGATACCCGCTTACAAGCTCAACAATTACCAGAGTCGTTGTTTACAGAGGCGGAATTTTTGGTATTAGGTACCTTAGAATTAGCCTACCCTGAAAGTGAGCGGGCAATTCACCGGGCTTTGGAATTAGCAGGACAATATGACCTGAAGATTATTTTGGATGTTAACTGGCGACCTGTGTTTTGGCAAGATGCGAATGTGGCTCGCCAAAAAATCCAGGATATCTTAAAGCAGGTTGATTTCCTCAAACTCTCTAAGGAAGAGGCAGAATGGCTGTTTAATACCACTGACCCAGGTGCAATTACTTACCGTCTGGCTTCCGTTGAGGGGGTGCTGGTAACAGATGGAGAAAATGGTTGTGCCTATTGTTTGGGTGAAAATGAAGATAAGTTACCTTCTTATCCCATTGAGGTTGTGGATACAACGGGCGCAGGGGATAGTTTTTTAGCTGGATTTATCCACCAATTAAGTCAACATGGTATTCAAGGTTTACAGGATCGCGAAACAGCCAAAAAGGTTGTTGCTTATGCTAATGCTGTGGGGGCCCTGACTACCATTAAACCGGGTGCGATAGCTTCTCAACCGACTGGGGCTGAAGTTGAGGCTTTTCTAGCTTCCCATCAAGTTTAGGAAATATTACCAGCTGGGATATCAGCGATAATAGGCTGATACTCCTGGCCGGAAAATGGACGAAAATTTTCCGGACATTCTCCGGTGATATTGCACAATAAACGCAGTTGAAGTGGAGTTGGTGCGGGGTTGACCCGTTCAACGTGTACTTTTACAAGTTGTGGATTTTTGTTTGTCAGTTGAAGAATATCATCCACAAGATAGCGGGGACAATAACCTACGATGTGATGATCCCTAGTGCATAAAAGTAACGCCTTTGGATCATAGGGATTTTGAAATTCGTGAGCTAAATATAAAAGTTCCCTAAGTTGTAGTTGATTAATTCTTTCAGTTGCACAAGTGGGAAGATGTGTGAGTCCATGTGCAAAAAAATGAATATGGTATAAATTATTTTGATCTGGTTGTGGAGCGGGGAAAACTTCAAATTTATCTGTTACTTTCCTTCCCCCGCTCCGAGAAAGAATGGCAATGGGGTCATCTTCACCTTCTGGAATATTCAGCCATTCAATATAATTTTTATAGTCGGGGCGGGAGCGTCGCATTAATCGGTTAGAAAACAATGGAAACACATCCACTGATGTGTATACTTGATTAAAATCTGGGAAAGAAAGTAATCCAGTAAATCCGCAGTTATTTTTAGCTGTCAATGCACCCTTTGTATATAAGAACTCGTACTTTCTACCGTCAAAAGTTAAACGTCCAATGGGAAACCAAGCTCTAGTGTGGGTGTCTTGCCAAGCTAAAAATAATGTTTTCATATTCAGGTGTCTAGGAGTTGTACCAGTCTTTTGTGATTAAATTCCAGGATGGTTTGTGCAAATTCAATTGCTATTGGCGATATGCGATGAGATGGTATGCGACCAAAGAGCATTGACGTATCATTACTGGACACCCTTGCTAATTTTTCTAACCATAACCCAGCAGCTTTTGGATAAAGTTGTTGGACTTGATAAAAAGCATCAAAAGTTCTGACGGGTTTTTGCCCTCCATTACTAGGATAAATCAAAGATTTACACTTTTGGGCATAACCTACCACAGATTTATTTTTCAGCTTCTCTTCTCTTTTTCCATCAGACATTTCCCTACCCAAGCTAGAAGCATGGTCATAACTTGGTGCTAAGTGCATCTTATTGCCTAAAATTATGTATGCCCAGTTTTCGTGATGTCTGTCTGTATTTCCT
The DNA here is from genome assembly GCA_903911355.1 of uncultured Nodularia sp. Taxonomy (GTDB): domain Bacteria; phylum Cyanobacteriota; class Cyanobacteriia; order Cyanobacteriales; family Nostocaceae; genus Anabaenopsis; species Anabaenopsis arnoldii. The sequence goes on from CAIWDD010000021.1 coordinate 54,093, forward strand.
ATCCAAGCATCTAAGAGTAAATATCCCACGAAAACCTCAATGGCAAGGTTAATTCCTGCTGGTAGTACCCAGTGAATCGGTGAATTTACGGAACCACTTTCAAGAGCACGGCATATATTATGAATTGTGTGTTGAGATAAGTCTCGGGAATTTTGTGGATATCCAGGTACTATTGGCTCTAGAATCTCATTTCCTAAGGTAAGAGTTCCATCTGACGGTAAAAACGAGCGGGTAATAACGCCATTGTAACCATTGAATGTGGCTAACTCATAAATAGCATGGGGTAAATCTAGCAAACTGCACAACTCAGATGCTATCTTCTCTGACCAGTCTTCGCCTGTGTTTTGTCTAGTTTTTTTGTAGAGATAATTGACATTATCATGGCGGTACCAGAATTTTTCTTTGGTTCCTAAATCTTCATCAGCTTCAGGGGCATCGGGTGGGATGTCAATGATGGGAAATGGTTCTTTCATGCTAAAAATGATCTAAAGCCCAATGACTGTTTTCAGGTTCTCGACAATTAATTGGGGTGGTTCAGAAATATCTACACAAATAGCGTCATCAGGCTCTTCAAGGGTCTCTAACTGACTGTTGAGGAGTTTTGCGGACATAAAATGATTTTGTCGCCCTAGGAGCCTTTGCTGTAGTAAGTTTAAACTGCCTTGGAGGTAGACTAGTTGAATGCGATCGCTATCTAATACTAAATATTGGCGATAGTCTGCTTTCAGCGCCGAACAGGCTAAGACTACATTAGTATTTTGTTGTAACCACACAGCGATCGCTGTTTGCAAGTCTTGCAACCAAGGCTTTCTATCGGTATCATTGAGGGGGATACCCAGGCGCATTTTCTCAATGTTCGCTGTGGAGTGGAAATTATCCGCATCTTGAAATTCCCAGTTTAAGGCATCGGCTAGTAGTTTACCAATGGTGCTTTTACCGGAACCGGATACACCCATGATAATAATGATCATTTTTTTAACGAAAAGGTACGCAAAGTTAGTTAAATGCTCAGTTTTGCTAAACCTAGGTAGCGTACGCCTTCTGGTGAGATATCAAAACGACAGGGTAATACTTCTAAACCCTGGGCTATGCCTTCCCTCAGCAGTTTACCATATATGGGGTCTGTTACATCCCCCGGGGCAAATTCTGTACAGTCCCCCCGGTTGATGAAGTACAACATGACTGCGCGGGTTTGGGGGAGGAGTGCTGTTAGTTCGCGTAAGTGTTTTTGTCCTCTGGTGGTTTCGGTGTCTGGAAATATTGCTCGGGTACTTTGAGACCAGGTTGTGTTTTTGACTTCTAAATAAATTGGCGGTTGTGGGTCTTTACCTGTGAGGTAGAAATCTACCCGGCTTTTCTTATCTTGTCCATACACTACTTCGCTTTTAATTTGGCTATAATCTCCTAGTTGGGGGAATAGGTGTTTTTCTAAGGCTAGTTTAACTATACGATTGGGTAAGGCTGTATTTACTCCTACCCAGGTGGGTTCAGTATCATGTACCTGAATTAATTCTAAGGTGTAAGCTAATTTGCGCTTGGGGTTATCACTTTGAGAAAGTTGTACTTTACTCCCGGTGGTGGATACTCCTGTCATTGGCCCTGTGTTGGGACAATGTGCGGTGACTATTTCCCCGGAGTCAAGTTGAATGTCCGCAAAAAAGCGCTTGTAGCGCTTTAGTAGTGTTCCTGAATATAAAGGTGGATAGCGGTAAAGCCAGTCAATCATGATCAAATCTGTTTACTGTTAAGTAATATACAATGATTAACCGCTGATGGAATTATGCAACAGGTTGATTTCATATTTAACATATAAGAAGTGGAATGTTTATCTGGTTAGGTGATTTATGAGTAATGAGTTTTATCACCGGGGACTAAAAAGGGCTGAGGAAAAAGACTACTCTGGCGCTATTGAGGAATTTACTAGTTGTCTACAATGGGCACCTGATTTTGCGGATGGGTTTTTACGCCGGGGTCTGGCTTATTATAATTTAGGTGCGATTCATCAAGCAGTTTCTGATTATACTGAATGTATCCGGTTGAATCCTGGGGGTATGGAGGGGTATTACTGTCGGGGATTGGCTAGGGTAGCACTGAAAAACTTACCGGGGTCGCTGGAAGATGTAGATCAGGCGATTCGCCTCAATGTCAATTATGCACCTGCTTATCAATTGCGGGGAACAATACGGCGCAAGCAAGGTTTTATTCAAGATGCGATCGCTAACTTTAAAAAAGCCGCTGAGTTATATTTAGCACAAAAAGACACCGCTAGCTGTCGGCTGTGTATGGAAAAAATTAAACAGTTACAACCAAAACCCAAACCAGATGTCAACTCAAGTAATTATACTAACGCTTCTCCCCAAAAAATATTAGACTTATCAATCAACGGATATTTTACCCAGTTATTAGAAAAAGCCGAAAAGGGAGATACCACTGAGGCGATCGCTGATTTAAACTGGATATTACAAGCTGACCCCCAAGATGCTCAAGCTTATTGTTGTCGGGGGGTGGTCAGGTGTAAAATGGGCAATTATCGAGAGGCGATCGCTGACTTTAACCAAGCTATACAATTAAACTTCACAGATGCCATAGTTTATCGTAACCGAGGTAAAGCCCGTTCGCTGTTGGGGGACAATCAAGGAGCGATGGCGGATTTTAATCAAGCCTTGAAAATACAACCCCAAGATGCTTTAATATATGTTGCTAGGGGTAACGCCTATCGATTATCTGGTAATTATCTGGATGCCATTCAAGATTACAACCAAGCATTACAAATTCATCCCCATTATGCACCAGCTTACTACAATCGCGGTATTGCCCATGCTTGCTTAGAAGAAATGCAAAACGCAGTTGCAGATTATCAACAAGCGGCGAGTATTTTTTGTGAACAGGAAGATTGGGACAATTATCATCAAGTATTAGAGAGGTTGCAAAAAGTCCAGACATCTAGACCGGAGTCGAAACAGCAAAACTATAATTTACTGCGTCAGCGACTGTTGCGACTGGTGGGGGGACATTGGGAAATCGCCCAAAGACTAATTGATGATAAACAGGAATACCTTCCGGGGATGTCTTATGAATGGTATTTACAACAAGTAATTGAGGATATAGAACGGGGACGAGGTAGGTGATGATTCTTAATTTAGAGGTCTTGAGGGACTTATTGCATATTTTGCAACCCCATAGCAATCTTACTGTGTTTCTCAATTTGCCCCATAACTTGTTTCGCCCTTTGAATGACTACATCTGGTAAACCCGCTAAACGTCCAGCTTCAATACCATAGGACTTATCCGCCCCTCCGGGCTGAACTTGATGTAAAAAAATGATTTGGTCGGGTAACTCCTTGACGGTGACTTGATAATTAGCCACATTGGGGAGAATACTAGCCAATTCATTTAACTCATGATAGTGAGTGGCAAAAATTGTCCGCGAGCGAATTTCTGTAGCTATATATTCCGCTACGGCCCAAGCAATCGAAAGACCGTCAAAAGTTGCTGTTCCTCGGCCAATTTCATCTAATAATACCAGCGATCGCGCCGTGGCATGATTGAGAATATTGGCGGTTTCATTCATTTCTACCATAAAAGTAGATTGACCTGTAGCCAAATCATCCACCGCACCCACACGGGTAAAAATGCGATCGCATACTCCCAACTTCGCCAGGGTCGCTGGAACAAAACTCCCAATTTGCGCCATTAACTGAATTAACCCCACCTGACGCAAATAACAACTCTTACCACTTGCATTTGGTCCGGTGAGAATAACTAAATCTGGTTTTTCCTCTAGGTGCTGGGTGGTCTGTTCTCTTCCTAAGTGGGTGGAGTTGGGGACAAAAAACCCTGCGGGTAAAGACTGTTCGACTACGGGATGACGACCATCGACAATCATCATCTCCCGTCCCGAAATCATCTCTGGACGACAATAACCTTGTTGTACAGCTAACTCAGCTAAACCACATAATACATCCGCTGCAGCTACAGCACGGGAAACATTGCGAATTACCTCCGCTTGTTCTCCCACATCTTGGCGCAACTCTACAAAAATCTCATATTCCAACTGGTTTAAATCATCCCGCGCTGTGAGTATGCGCGCTTCCCGTTCCTTCAGGTCTGGGGTGATGTAACGTTCCTCGTTGGTGAGGGTTTGCTTGCGGATATAATTATCAGGTACTTGGTCAGATTTAGACCGGGGAACACTAATATAATAACCAAAAGTTTTATTAAATCCTACCTTTAAGGTGGGGATTGCGGTTTTTGCTCGTTCGTCAACTTCTAAATTAGCAATCCATTTCTGGTCTGATTCTACCGTGGCTTTTCTCTGGTCCAACTGGGGATTTATCCCCGGACGAATTAAGCCGCCTTCTTTAATATGTATGGGTGGTGATTCTACTATATGGGCGTGTAATTTTTGGGCTATTTCTCCCAAGACATCGGGGACTTTTTGTAAGGCTTTGAGAAAAGGCGATCGCGCATCGGCCACTAGGTGAGATAATTGGGGTAAGCGTGAGAGGGAATCGGCCAAAGCTGCTAAATCCTTAGCGTTAGCTGTTCCCGAAGCTGCCCTACCTGTCAGCCGTTCTAAGTCGTAAATTTGCCGTAACAATTGCCGCAAATCTTGACGCAGGGGTGTATTTTCCATCAATTCTTGGATGGTGTCTTGTCGCGCCCGAATGCCTTTACTATCAAGTAGTGGTTGCAATAACCACCGCCGCAAAGCCCGCCCCCCCATTGATGTGCTAGTTCTATCCAACGCCCACAGCAGGGAACCATGAAATGTACCATCCCGGACTGTTTGCGTAATCTCTAGGTTACGGCGAGTTTGATTATCTACAATTAGGTAGTCAGTAATAGTATAAGTGCGTAACTTTTGCAGGGTAACGGGGTTGACTTTTTGCATATCTTCCACATATTCCAGCAGACCCCCAGCGGCCCGTACCGCTAAAGGAAGATGATCACAACCGAGTCCTTCGAGCGATCGGATCTTAAATTTATGCAATAATTTTGCTCTAGCTTCACCTTGGGCAAAGGGAGCCTGCGATCGCAGGCTATAACAAAATGATGGTGGTAAACATTGGGGAAGATGAGGCGAAGTTTCTCCGGGACGCAACAAGCTCCCTAAATCCGGGGCGTTAGTGGGAACCACCACCTCTGAGGGTTGCAACCGCATTAATTCCTGGGTGAGGTGTTCTAAATCACTCCCCTGAGTTGTGAGGAATTCCCCTGTGGAGATATCTGCATAAGCTAAACCCCAATGATTTACAGCAATTACCACGGCAGCTAAGTAATTATTGCGATGCGTATTTAACATTCCCTCTTCTAGCAAAGTCCCCGGTGTGAGGATACGGGTGACTTCACGCTTCACCAAACCCACTGCTTCCGATGCGTCTTCTACTTGGTCGCAAATTACCACCGCATAGCCTTTTTCTACTAACTGGGTGGTGTAGCGTTCCCAGGCGTGATGCGGTACACCAGTCATGGCTACGCGACCAACTTCGCCACCGTGTTTACTCGTCAGTACCAGTTCCAATTCTCTGGAGACTGTTACAGCGTCTTGGAAGAAAGTTTCAAAAAAATCTCCTACCCGATACAGCAGCAAAGCATGAGGATATTTATCCTTCATTTCTACATAGTGCTGGTACATCTTACTCAGCTTACTGCGGTCTGCTAATTGAGTATCAATCAGAGGCGCTGCAGGGTTATGGGGTTCCGTTAGTTGAGTGTCAGAATCAGAAGCAGTCATAGATGGTAGGTTATGCACGGACATTCCACAATATTTGATGATAACCTGATGTGGAGTTTAAGAGGCGATGGCTCAAACTTTTGTGATGTTTTCCGCCCATCTCAGCTGCACAAAAAGCCAGTAGATAGAATAATTCTATCTTACTGACTCAATTAAGCTCAGGTCTCCAAAACTTACGCTTCTGGTGGTAAGTCCTGGCTATAAATAATTTCCCCTGCTAAATTACGCAGTGATACTGTCATCACCTTAGTATTAGCATCAATTTTCACTCCACCAAAGAATTGTAAACCTTCAGTGGGGGGTCGATTTGGACGCATACCTGGAGGATTGCTTTGAAATATCAATTGTGGACCAAAGGTATTGTCTAATTGTCCCGGTCCGAATGTCCCAGAATTGAGAGGTCCGGCGACAAACTCCCAAAAAGGCTTAAAGTCTTGAAATACCGCCTGATTGGGGTCATAATAGTGGGCTGCGGCATAATGTACGTCAGCAGTTATCCAAACAACATTTTTAATGTTTCTGCGTTTGATAAATCGCAGTAATTCAACCAACTCTAATTCCCTTCCGGAGGCTTTACCATTATCTGCGTTAGCCCAAGCCTCAAAAGCAGTAGGACCGTCTCGCACTATTAGCCCTAAAGGCATATCACTGGAAATTACTTTCCATGTAGCTTTTGATTTAAGTAGTTGCACCTTCAACCATTCCAGTTGTGATTGGCCCAGCATATCTGTTTCTGGACTTTTTGCTGGCTGAACATTCCCGGTATTTGGTCCGCGATAAGTGCGCTCGTCTATCATGAAAATGTCAAGTAATGGGCCATATTGGAAAGAACGATAAATTTCTGACCGGTCAGCACCATATCTTGACCTATATTTCATGGGCATATACTCAAAAAATGCTTGTCTTGCCCTTTCTACTAGCAAGTTAACATCCTTAACAGTATAGCGATCATCAGTCAAAAATTCCCCAGGATACCAGTTGTTTACAGCTTCGTGATCATCCCATTGGGCTAACATCGGTACTTGGGCGTTAAAACGCTTCACATTTTCATCTAGCAAGTTGTATTGAAAATTACCACGAAATTCTTGTAGGGTTTCTGCTACCTTTGACTTTTCTTCTGTGACGATGTTCCGCCAAATACTACCATCATCTAGTGTTCTTTCTGCTACAAGTGGGTTATCGGCGTAAATCGTATCCCCGCAATGGATGAAAAAGTCAGGATTTAACTGACGCATTTGTTCATAAATTGTCATCCCACCCAAATCGGGATTAATCCCCCAGCCTTGACCGGCGGTATCTCCACCCCACACAAAGAAAATATCCCTTCCGGTTCTGGAAGGAGTGCGAAAAGTACCGCTGACAGGTTCACTTTGGATGCGTGGATTGTCTAAGTCTTGGAAAATTACCCGGTAAAATATTTGCTGGTCTGGGGGTAAGTTCTTGAGAACATATCTGGCTGTAAAATCCTGTTCCTGTGAAGTACGTTCACCAAAAACACGTCCTAGTCTGTTAAAGGATTCACTGGTAGAGTATTCAATCACCATTCGTGCAGGGCGATCGCTCCGACTCCAAATCACAATACTATTACCACTTATATCCCCAGTAGCAACACCATAGGGTATGGTAGGACGCATACTTTCAGATGTAATAATTCCCGGCGCTTGTCCAAATACTTGTGAATTTGATACAATATTTGTGGTGATAATACCACCTGCTGTTACAGCAGAACTAAGTAAAAACTGCCGACGATTTAACCTTAATGGGTTATGAGATTTTATGCTCATGAATAGCCCCCTCAAGCAAAGTCTTACAAAATAGTTAACTACTAAATCTTGTAATCCTAATAAGTAAAGCTTGAGTTATCCCAAGGTTAATTAAAACTAGTTTTTTAGATCACTTTGGCAAAAACCTCACCCTAGGTTCCGGAGACATTTCTACTTAGTTAGGAGATGGAAAGCATTGCTTACAGGAGAAAAATGGAAATAGATAAAACCAAAATCATATCAGCGGTAAACTTGGAATCACAAGCAGAGGCGGAACTAGAACAGAAGCTGCGGGAACTCAAGTTTAGACAAGAACTTAGAAAAGATTGGATTTTATTTATTGTCAGGGATGTTGTTATTTTTTCTGGGGCGATCGCCTTCGTGTTTGCTATCTGTGGCTATTCTCTGTTCATTCTGATTAATAGGTAAGATGAACTACCATCACCCGCAAGGTCACTATCAAAAATTATAGCCAATCCCCAGGAGCAAACCCACATCAGTACGATCTAAAAATGCTGCATTTGCAGTACCCGTGACAGTAAAGCGATCGCCTATAGGCACATCCACACCACCAGTTAATAATAAACCAACGTCAGAACCGCTTCCAGTTTCAACAGCTACCCCAGCCCCTAAAAAAGGAGATATTGATATTTGTTCTCCATTTAGGGGATCTGCGAAACGGGGAGCAAAATCTAAAGTTACGGGAACCAAAAACAGTGTATCGCCCCCAAATATCACCGCTGGTCGCACGGAGATAGTATTAGTCAGCCCAATTTTGCTGATTAATCCATAGTTACTTTCACTGAGAGTGGAATTACCCCCTATACCGATGTTACCAGCAACACCAACATAACTAGACCCTCCACGAGTACCTGTACCTGGTTCCATAGCAACAGTAGTTGCTGCTGGTGGCGATTGACTGACTCCCAGGTTAGGTGGTATGAGTACCTTATTAATTACATGAATCACACCATTACTCGCCTGTACGTTGGGCTGGATAACATCCGCATCATTCACCGCAATTTGATTAGTAGCTCTATTTACCTGAATATTTACAGGTACATCCTCAAAGGTGATTAATTCTCCCGATGAGAGTTGATTAGCGGTTACTTCCCCAGGAACCACATGATATCTCAAAATCTCAATCAATAATTCTCTATTCTCCGGTTGCTGCAACTCTTCTAGAGTCCCAGCTGGTAAAGCTGCAAATGCCTGATCCGTGGGAGCAAACACTGTATAGGGTCCGGCTTGCTGCAGAATACCTGCTAAATTTGCTGTTTGCAATAAAGAAGTCAAGCTTGTAAAAGTGTCACTCGATGCGGCAATAGAAACAATATCTTGACTTTGAGTTTGTTCGGTAGCCCCAACTATATACTTAGTGGCTACAAGGTTGCTAGCTAGGGGTTGCATTTGTCCCTGTCTAACTAAAGCTTGATATAAAATCGCCGACGCTTCAGCACGAGTTAAAGGATCTAGGGGGTTAAGTAGCTTAACATTGGGATAATTAACAACAATACTACCCTCCGTAGCTGCGGCAACATTATCTAGTGCATAGCTGGGGATTGCTGACGCATCTGTGTAGTAAGTATTGACTACGGCTAATGGATTCTCTCTAGTTTGTAAACCTAAACCATTTGTTAAAGCAACTATGGCCTCAACTTTGCGAATTTGCTGATTTGGCAGAAATAAGTTTCCTGGATAACCTGACATAAATCCGGTTTCGTAGGCTTCCTGAATTGCAGAACCCGCCCAGAAGTTCCCAGGAACATCTGCAAAACCATCAGCACTTATTTGCCGAATTTGGTCTTGATTAAAAGCTTTTTGAATCATTGCTGCAAATTCAGCCCGACTCACCGGTTCATTGGGCCTAAAAGTACCATCTGGAAAACCAGATATAATGTTTCTTTGCGCTAAAGCTTGAATAAATGGACTGGCCCAATACTGTGCACTAACATCAGACAAGTTAGCTGCTAAAGCAGGGGAGGGGGTCACACTGGTTTGAGCGGAAACTATCATGGGATTGATTGTAGCCAGTATGACTCCCAAGGACAACAAAGTTGCACCTGCTGATGACCAACGCCAGAAACTAATCATGAAAATATCCTCCAAGAAAAAGTTGAAAATTATTTTATGTAGATTCCTACTAGACACAGGAGTGTTTGGCTGATGTCAATATCTAAAGTACCAATGCAAACCTGAATGATTGAGAGTTATAACTTTTGAGGACATGATCATTTTCTCCTCACCCTGATTAATTTATCTATGACTTGATAGCGGAGTCTTACCATAATACTGGGCATTTAATCGCCACTTTGCCAAAATTATCGCCCAATGTCTCAATAGTATTGAAATAAATTATTGGACATAATGAATGTTCTCAGATTTAATTGAATTACACAACTAGCTTAAGGTGAAACTATTATTTTTTTTCTCTTCCTTTAGATAGTTGAGGAGAATCGAATACCTATTGATTAGGATGAATATATACAACTTAAGTATTTTTATTGAGGGCAATCTTATCTAAATTATTACTCAGGACTGATCATGCTTTTAGATGCTGAATATCATCAAATCTCATATCTACCACAGATAAACACAGATGTTTTCCTACTTTATGGGACGGGGAATGCAATAATGTAATATGCTGAATCTCTTGGTCTCATTAATTACACAAATTTAGGGCTTATATAGGGGCATAATATTTTGATACAAGACATAATTGGCGATAAACTAATGACAGGCAAGACTCAATTTAGATAAGTACTAAATTCCCTCCCATTTGTATCACTTGCTTATATGGGGACAAAAAACTCAGTCTGAAGGGCGGTAATGCAAACTAAAAAAAAATTAGATCAATTATGGATAGTACGCTGCTTTGCCGCAGTTCTACTCTTTGGTCAGGTACTCCTGCATTTACTTCAAGGAAAAACTTACTACCGCAAAATTTTGCAACATATGGTGACCGCAGGGCCTGCTTCGGTGTCTCCAGTTGTCCTTGTTAGTGGTTTTGCTGGTATGATTTTTACTATTCAAACTGCTCGAGAATTAGTGAGATTTGGTGCATTAGATGCTGTGGGGGGGGCTTTCGCTTTGGCTTTTTGTCGAGAATTAGCGCCTCTTTTGACAGCTAGTATTATTGCTGGACAAGTAGGTTCTGCTTTTGCAGCGGAAATAGGTGCTATGGGAGTTACAGAGCAAATTGATGCACTTTATATGCTCAAAACAAATCCTATTGATTACTTGGTGCTTCCTAGAGTAGTGGCTTGCATTTTGATGATGCCCATTATGATGGTTTTTGCTTTAGTTGTAGGCATCACTGGTGGGGTTTTTGCAGCATCCCAATTTTATCATGTTGACCCTGAAGCATTTTTAGAATCTGTCAGAACTTTTTTACAACCATCAGATTTACTTATAGTTTTAGTGAAGGGGCTGATTTTTGGTGCTATAGTCGCTATCAATGGTTGTAGTTGGGGACTAACTACTAAGGGAGGAGCAAAAGAAGTTGGAGAGTCGGCAACAACCGCAGTGGTCACTACTTGGGTGTTAATTTTTATGATGGACTTTTTTCTCTCTTTGTTGATGTTTCATGAGCCTACAATTTAATTGGAGTTGAAAATTAGATGAGCACTAGCTCATTTTAAATATGTATCAAATTTAACGTATATGTATTTGAATGCTAGTAGTTCTTTCAATTAAAATAATCATAAAAATTACTATTTAACGAGCCATCAATAAATTTGATTGCTATATTGTACTAAATAAGCATTGCATCAGGAAAGTACAGAACCTCATCCCCTGTCCCCCTCTTGCTTAAAGAAGACTGGGTGAGGTGGAAAATTTTCCTTTGCAGGTTATTTAATTCACATTCCTAAGTAATCTGGTGAGGATACGGAATTGGTGCGTAATGATTTACATGGCTTAGATATTAGTCATACAGAATTGCAAAATTTGACTAATTTACCTGTTAAACAGCAATTAATTATTATTACCCAACCTTTAAGAACAATTGCTAAAAGCATTACAGATAAACTTAGGGGTTCCGAGGGAGCTACTGTAGTTTTTATCAGTTCTTCTATATTTGTTTTTGGTTATTTGCTCTTTGATATCCTGATTAAGCTGTTTGTTACTTGGATCACAATTCCATCTTGGTTACTGTTAATAATATTGTGTTCTTGGGGTGGATGTGTCACACAGATTGTTTTCTATTTATTATGGCGGAGAAAAATTAAAATACTTAATCAGAATATGACAAATTCTTTAGAAATACTTTTAAATGATGTTGATAGGTATAATGCTGTTATCAAAGCCATAGATATCAATGATCAAATAGAAGCAGCTGGTAATCCAGGAGTGGTTATTAGAGAAAGGGAAAAAGTTATCGCCGCCCTGAAGCTCACAAGAAATGATTTAATTCGGGCTTTGAAGACAGAGAGAATTTTAAGAGAAAATCAGAATTTTATTCTCAGAAATACAGAGTTATTTACCAATAATTTGGCGACTTTAACCGCAATGCAAGTTACAGAAGAAGCGACAGAGCATGGTAGATTACTCAATGAAGCATTGCAAATTGCTTTAGATGTGCAACTGGAAATGAAAAGGCTGCAAAACCTGACCTCACACTCATGAATCTTGCTATGAAACTCCCCAGGACTGCAATCAACAGTCTAACATAAAGAGGTGTGAATTTAGCGATCGCCTATAGGTATGGACTGGAAAGAAATTAGAGGTAACTGGGTACTCATTCCCCCAAAGCCCATTGGTATCATCCATTTTCTCGGAGGTGCATTTGTGGCCACCGCACCCCATCTGACTTATCGCTGGTTACTAGAACATCTGGCTAACAAAGGATATGTGATTATTGCTACACCATTTATCAATACTTTAGATCATATTGCGATCGCCAAAACCGTACTGCTGAACTTTGAACGCACCCTAGAAAGATTACAGGACTCTGGCTCCCTACGCCAGCTTTATCTGCCTACTTACGGATTAGGGCACAGTATGGGTTGTAAACTTCACTTACTCATTGGCAGTTTGCTACCTGTAGAACGTGCTGGAAATATTTTAATTTCCTTCAACAACTACGCTGCCAAAGAGGCCATCCCCTTAGTAGAGCAATTTAACTCTACTTTGCCCATTGAGTTTACCCCCTCACCAGTGGAAACCGACACAATTGTAAGACAGAGCTACAATATCCGCCGTAATTTATTAATAAAATTTAGCAACGATACCATTGATCAATCAGCAGGTTTAAGTCAAATCTTACTAGACCGCTTTTCCCATATGGTGACAAAACAAACCTTACCAGGTACTCACACCACACCTTTAGGTCAAGATATCAAATGGCAAGCAGGAGGGTCATTTACTCCTTGGGATGCTTTAGGACAATGGTTTAAACAAGAAATTTACCGAGATTTAAACCAGCTAAAACGCGCCATTCTCTTATGGTTAAACCCATTATCACCCCCATAGCATTTAAAAAACCCGAGTATATAAAAATTATCGGTGTTTATCTGTGTGCATCTGAGGTCAATTAATTCCTTCCTGATATCTTCCAACCAGGAGAAAACCCTGGGAGTATTGGCAAAATACCAAACCATGATCAAATTTCCAATTAGCATTATCCATGTTTCAAATCCTCGTAATTGATGATGATATTTCTATACAAATACTCCTGAAGAGGATGTTAGAAAAACAAGGCTATAAAGTAATTACTGCTAGTAATGGAGAAGAGGGAATAGCCAAAACTATAGCTTACCATCCAGCCCTGGTTATTTGTGATTGGATTATGCCAGGACTCAATGGGTTAGAAGTCTGTCAGCGCATGAAGACAGACCCCAGCTTATGCACCACTTTCTTTATTTTTTTAACATCTTTAGATTCCATTGCTGATCGTGTCAAGGGACTAGATGCTGGCGCTGATGATTTTATCTCCAAGCCCATTGAGCAAAATGAATTAAAAGCAAGAGTCAGAGCCGGATTGCGCTTGCATCAGTTAAGTCAGGATTTACATACCCAAAAGCTACTTTTAGAAACCGAATTAGCAGAAGCAGCAGAATATGTGCGATCGCTGCTACCATTACCAGTCATGGAACCTCTAAAAATCGACTCTCGATTTATTCCTTCCCGACAACTTGGCGGCGATTGTTTCGATTACTACTGGCTAGATGCTGATTATCTAGCTATATACCTCCTAGATACGGCTGGACATGGACTAAAAGCTGCTCTCCCCTCAATTTCCGTCCTCAATCTGTTACGTTCCCGCGCCTTACAAGGTTTGAATTACTATCAACCGAGCGATGTACTCAAGGCTTTAAATCAAACCTTCCAGATGAATTACCAAAATGACAAATATTTTACTATTTGGTATGGAGTTTATAACCGAGTTAAGCGGGAGTTAATTTATGCAAGCGCTGGTCATCCCCCAGCAATATTAGTATCAGGTACATCTGCCAAAAACACCGAATTTAAATTACTAAGAACTCCAGGAATGCCTGTTGGGATGTTTCCAGAGGCAAAATATGTTGACGCCTTTTGCAATATTGATAAATTTAGTAATCTCTATATTTTCAGTGATGGTGCTTATGAAATCACAAAATCAGATGGCACACTTTGGAGTTTAGATGCTTTTATTCAAATACTTGTTAGCTTACAACACACCATTGAAGTCAAACTCGATCAAGTATTGAATTATCTCATTGCTTTGAACTCCAAAGATGCTTTTGATGATGATTTATCAGTCCTACAAATTAATTTTGATTAATTATTTTGGGGAGAGTACAACCTGATTAAAGTCATCTTCATTTAAAAATATCTCAAACACTTTATCCATACCTGTTAATTCAAATAATATTCTGACTTGTTCATTGATAGAACACAGAACTAGCTTGGTATTTGCTGCCCGTAATGTTTTGAATGCTAATACTAAAGCGCCCAAGGCAGAACTATCCATAAACTTGACATCTTGACAATCGACTAAAACTATTTTAGCACCACTTTCTACAAGGCACATCAGGTCTTCTCGTAGTTGTTGTGAGTTGGTGGTGTTGATAATTCCACTGAGCTTCAGGACTTTGACTTGTTCATTCATAATACTTATGACCAGATTTTTTTAAGCAGATGTGATGATTTTCTTAGTATTATATACCAAGATGCAGTTTTTGAGAAAACTAGCAACATCAAACAGGCACTCAATTACTAGTGGTATATCATAAATGCTTGCTGATTAATAAAAAAGTATCTAGTACTTCATTTAACAGAAATTACATATATAGAAATCCGATTTGGTTTCTGAATTGATTTGTCTAGGTAGGGAACAGGGAACAGGGAACAGGTAAGAAGAATTGCTGTGTGTACTGAGTCTTGTGCAAAAATTAAATAGGAGTCCTATAGCCAAAGTTTATATAAGTTAGATGGGGTTCTAAATATATTGTGAAATATTAAATTAACCTGGATAAAGAGCAGATTAATTTTCCTTGTCTCGGTTCAATCCCCTACTAAAAGCACGATTAAATCAATGGTGTTTCACCTATGGACAGAACTCATGGGTCTAGGCGTTTAGTTAACAAGGGAGATTATTGTTAATGGTTCCTAGCTATCTCTTCTGGTAGAAGGAATACTAGATGGGAATTAATAAATTATTGGTAACCCTTTTGATAATTTTCAGTATGAACATCATTGCTTGGATCATTTTGGGTTTGATTGCCGGGGCTATTGCTAAAGCTATTTATCCTGGTCGTCAGGGTGGCGGAATCATTGCAACTATGATCTTGGGTATTGTCGGTGCTTTAATCGGGGGAACTATTGCTACTCTGTTAGAGACAGGAAGATTACAAATTACTGCGGCGAATCTGAGTATTCCTGGTCTAATTGTCGCTATTATTGGGGCAATAATTGCCATCTTTTTATGGGATTTGCTCACTAGTAGGACTAGTCATTAGTTAGCAACATAGCAATGATAGTTATGAGATACAAGTTAATAGGAGGAAATATTAAATACTCCACTTTTTTTATCAAGAGTGGAGTCACGAAAAAAATAGGAAAAAATCTGGAGATAACCTTGATTAACCTGTGATTTGCTCTAAACCTTTACCTTGGCTTTTGACCAGACACCAGTTTCATCTTCATCAAACTGTTCATGAACAGCTTCCCAAGCGGCTTGTTCAGAGATTAACTCGTCACCGGTCTGCTCCAAAACGGCATTATAGCGAGTCATGAATGTTCCTTGAGCTGCTTGGGAAAGATGAGAGCGAACTTCCAAAGACAAGTCATCTGGACTGTTACATGGGCCAGAACAGGGATGAGTCAATGTTTTATCAGTTGTGTGAATTTCTTCACCACCAGAACTTTCGATCAGTAATTGAAATTCCCCCAGGCGATCGCTTGGCACTTCTGCCATTAATATAAACTGGCCAGCTTGTAAGCGTGTTTGATAAACTGTGGCTTTGTCTTCAGACATCCCCCAAGCTGTTAAGGCTGATACTAGTCCAGCGCCGGCGCTACCTGCGATCGCTCCACTAGCAGCACCTAGCAACAACGCACCTATGGGACCTGCGGCTACAATTGGGCCTACAAAGGGAACGAACAGTACGCCCACACCAGTTAGTAAGCTGAGAAAGGAGCCAAACAATGAACCAAAAATAGCTCCTGTTCTCAAGCCTCCTAGAATTACATCTTTCTTAGTAATAAAACCAGAAATTCGCGTTTCTGATTGGAAATCTTTGCCCATGACCGAAATATTATCTCTAGGTACACCCCTATCTAGTAAGCGTCGAATCACCTGTTCAATTTGCTTTTGTTCTTTGAATACAGCTGATATGGTACGTTCTGCTTGATAAAGTTCTGGCACTTAAATACTCCTGAAAAATTATTTTGGCAATAGTAGGAAGGTTGACTTCTATACACCCACAGGGGTTTTAGTTTCTGCTTCTGGTTGTGCACCGCTGGGTTCTAAGGCTTGTCCTTCAATGAATGAACGCAGCATCCAAGCCATCTGTTCACGCTCTTCCATGAGTCCAGTTAAAAAGTCAGCAGTTCCCTCATCATGAAACTGTTGACTACACTGATCCACATGGTCCCGCAAATTACGAATTAGCTGCTCATGATCTTCTACCAATCGGGCTACCATCTCTGTTGCTAAGGGTAAATCACCGCTATGTTCTTTGAGGGTAGCAATGTTGAGAAATTCCCCCATTGTACCCACTGGGAAACCGCCCAAAGCCCGAATCCGTTCTGCTAAAGCATCAATGTTTTCAGTCAATTTCTCATACTGTTCTTCCCAAAGTTCATGCAAACTACGGAACTGAGGCCCTACAACATCCCAATGGTACTTTTTGGTTTTTACTATCAGAACGTAGGAATCTGCTAAATCTTGATTTAACAAATTCATCACACCTTGACGTTGTTCTTTTGTCAAACCAATATTAATTATACGCATTGCTTTCCATCCCTAAGCTAACCTATGTATAAATTTTCCGATATATAGATATAATCAACATCAACCAGGGGGAAGATCATTTCCGCATCATTAATTACCACCTATGGTGAGATTTATTTGTATCTCTTAATAGATAATTATTTATTTTTTAACCTGTTGCTAGTTGATTCTTAATCAAAGTCCAATATTTTAATAGCAAGCTAACCTAATCATTACTGCCCAAAATTGTTAATGTAACTAGCAATACTTGGGAGGTTTTGTAGTCGGTAATGCCATTGACAGCTTCCAAAAGTCATGAGGTGTCAATCTAGTCAAATCCCTATGGTTTGTTAACTAACCAAGACCGTGAATTAGCAAACCCCAATACCAACTGGAAATTTCCAGCCGGGAAAACATCCCTTATGCTTTCCCCTGATCCCTTAATGACAGCACTTCTAATCAACCACCTAATCCTATGTCACAGCCGAAAGTTACACTTATAGGTTTTGCTTCTCTTCCTGCTGATACTTTTGCTGATGGTCCATCATCAGGTAGTGCTATTACTGGTAATACCAATGGTAGAGTCATACCCTTTGAGCGCCAGCCCATACAGGGATTTAGTTCAGTCCAGAGAGCCGATGCTGATTCCTTCTGGTTAATGTCTGATAATGGTTTTGGGAGTAAGGCTAATAGCCCTGATTATTTACTACGAATTTATCGCGCTACCCCCAACTTCCGCACCGACACTGGGGGTGATGCAACTGTTAATGTGTTGGGTTTTGTGCAACTATCTGACCCTGACAACAGGATTCCTTTCGCAATTGTTAACGAAAACACCAGCGATCGCCTGTTAACTGGTGCAGATTTCGACCTGGAATCCTTGGTAGTTGCAGCCGATGGGACTTTCTGGATTGGAGAAGAATTTGGTCCCTATCTCCTACACTTTGATAGCACAGGTAAGCTATTACAGTCCCCCATTCCTACACCGAATTACGTCAGTTTAAATACTCTCGATGGTAAACCACCCATTGTCATTGGACATCGAGGAGCTAGCGGAGAACTACCAGAGCATACTCTAGGAGCCTATAAACTAGCCGTTGAACGGGGCGCTGATTTTGTTGAGCCTGATTTGGTTTCTACCAAGGACGGTGTATTAATCGCACGTCATGAGCCGAATCTGATCGCCACCACTGATGTGGCCTCCCGTCCAGAATTTGCTGACCGCCGGACTACCAAAATAGTTGATGGTGTTGAGGAAGAAGGTTTCTTTGCTTCTGACTTCACCCTAGCAGAAATCAAAACCTTACGGGCGATTATGCCCCAAGATTACCGTCCTCAAGTATTTGATGGTATCTATGAAATTCCGACTTTTGAGGAAATCATTGAGTTAGTCCAGCAGATAGAAGCTGATACAGGTAAGAAAATAGGTATTTATCCCGAAACCAAACATCCCACTTTCCACAATGACCTGGGTCTATCTCTGGAAGAACCTTTACTAGCAACTCTAGAAAAAACTGGTTTCACTGACCCCTCACGGATTTACATCCAATCCTTTGAAGTTGGTAACCTGAAAAAGCTGAGTCAACTAACGGATATTCCCCTAGTTCAGTTATTAGATGCAGGGGGTGTTAACTTAGATGGTTCATTAAGTGAAATTCAACCCTACGACTTTGTAGTGAGTGGCGACCCGCGCACCTATGCTGACCTGCGGACAGCAGCAGGACTAGAAGAAATCGCCACCTACGCCTCTGGTATTGGCCCGTGGAAACGGATGATTATCTCGGTTCAAGGGGTGGATTCCAATGGTGACGGTCTAGCAGATGATGTCAATGGTGATGGTGTAGTCAATGATGCTGATAAAACGACTACCTCACCTACAGGTCTGGTGCAAGATGCCCATGCTGCGGGCTTGGTGGTACATCCTTATACCTTCCGTAACGAAGGGAGGTTTCTAGCGGCAAATTATAACGGTAATCCAGCCCAGGAATATATAGATTTCATCCAGTTAGGCATTGATGGTTACTTTACAGACTTTCCGGGTACGGGTAACCAAGTCCGCGACCAATTAACTGGAGCGTTGGTTATTTCTCCTGATAACCCCAGTTTGTTACCTCCTGAATTTGCTACTTTAGACGGTACTGCACCTTTGGTGATTGGTCACCGGGGAGCCAGTGGTTTACGTCCGGAACACACTCTAGAAGCATATAAACTGGCGATCGCTGATGGTGCTGATTTCATTGAACCTGATTTAGTCCCAACTAAAGATGGCCATTTAATAGCCCGTCATGAAAACGCCTTAGCACTTCTTAATCAAGATGGTTCTGTCAATAGAACCGTCACCAGTACGGATGTCAACGACCGTCCAGAATTTGCTGACCGCCTGACTACTAAAACCATAGATGGCCGTACATATACGGGTTGGTTTAGTGAAGATTTCACCCTAGAAGAAATCAAAACCCTCAACTCCATCGAGCGGTTACCAGATTTACGGGGAACTAGTTTTGATAATGATGGGTTAAAGGTTCCTACCCTGAAAGAAATTATCGACTTGGTGAAGCAAGTAGAAGTAGAAACAGGGCGCAAAATTGGCATTTATCCCGAAACCAAGCATCCGACTTTTTTTGCCAGCGAAGGTACTTTGTTAGATGGTACAACACCCATCAATACCAGTTTGGGTCAGGTACTAATTAACACTTTAGTAGAGGAAAACTTTACAGACCCATCACGGATATTTATTCAGTCTTTTGAGGTAGGTAATCTCAAGGAATTGAAAGAGTCGATTATGCCGGCGGCTGGCGTTGATATCCCCTTGGTACAATTGCTCGGTGGTGCTAGTGGTCAGCCCTATGATTTCGTGGTCAGTGGTGACCCTCGCACCTACGGTGATTTGACTCGCCCTGAACAATTAGCTGAGATTGCCACCTACGCCGCTGGTATTGGTCCTAACAAGCGCCTTATTGTCCCTAGTGTAGGTGGTCAACTCCAAGCACCCACTACCTTAGTACAAGATGCCCACGCAGTGGGGTTAGTTCTACACCCCTACACTTTCCGCGATGAAGATGTTTTTCTGGCTGCGGAGTACAATGGTGACCCCAAACTAGAATATCAACAGTTCCTGGATTTGGGCGTTGATGGTTTCTTTAGCGATTTCCCCGGAACTAATAGCTTAGTTGTACAACAATCCCTGGGTGAACCGGTGTTCTCCAATCTGGCTCGGTCTCGGGGATTTGAAGGTATGGCTATCAGTCCAGACAAGAAAACCATCTATCCCATGCTGGAGGGTACTGTTTTAGGTGACCCAGCTAATTCTCTGCGGATTTATAGATTTGATGCCCAATCCCAGGAATTTCAGGGTCTGGTAGGCTACTACCCCATGGCACAACCTAACCATGCGATCGGTGCCTTAACGGTGGTCAATGACAATGAATTTCTGGTGATTGAACGGGACAACGGTCAAGGTCCAACGGCCCAGTTTAAGAAGGTATTCAAGGTGGATTTCTCCCAAATTGATGCTAATGGTTTTGTGTCTAAGGAGGAAATCGTTGATTTACTCAATATCAGTGACCCCAATGATTTGAATGGAGATGCTGACACTACATTTACCTTCCCCTTCGTGACTATTGAGGCTGTGCTGGTGATTGATGAAAATACACTACTGCTGACTAACGATAATAATTATCCGTTTTCAGTGGGTAGACCACCGGCTATAGATAACAATGAAATCATTCTCTTACGTTTGGAAGAGCCGCTAAATTTGCCCAGTCCTGGGGTGGTTATGGGTACAGCCAACAATGATGACCTCATCCTGAACACTAATCAATCTGGAGTCACAGTCTTTACCGGCAATGGTGATGATAAGGTGGAAGCTAGTTTGACATCAAATGTAACTGTTAATTCTGGTGGGGGTGATGATGTTATCTACCTGGGCGGTAACAGCTATGTCAGTGGTGGTGACGGAGATGACACCCTATATCTAGGCTCTCAGGGTGCTGTGGGTGGTACTGTGCTTGATGGTAGTCAGGGTAATGACACCCTGATGGTTATTGAAGCGGCCACTGAGCCTAATATTCTCCTGGGAGCGGCTGACCATGACACCCTAAAAGTAGTGGAAGGACGAGGACAGATGC
The DNA here is from genome assembly GCA_903911355.1 of uncultured Nodularia sp. Classification (GTDB taxonomy): domain Bacteria; phylum Cyanobacteriota; class Cyanobacteriia; order Cyanobacteriales; family Nostocaceae; genus Anabaenopsis; species Anabaenopsis arnoldii. The sequence goes on from CAIWDD010000021.1 coordinate 75,135, forward strand.
TTTTTGGCGGTTCTGGTCGGGATGTGCTGCGTTCTAGCCCGGATGGTCAGAACCGTCTCTATGGTGGTTCTGGTAATGATGAGTTATATTCCACTGTGGGCGATCGCCTGTTTGGTGGTGATGATAATGATAGCCTCTACGCAGGTGAAGGGGGTAATAACTTACTCTGGGGCGGTGAAGGCGCAGATAACTTCTGGCTGGTGGTTGCTGGTTCTTTACCCAGTGCAACCAATGTAGTTAAGGACTTTGAGGTGGGAGTAGACCGCATCGGTATGGGGGGCATTACTTCTAACCAAGTAAATCTCCTAGGTCAGATGGGAAATACCCTGATTCAAGTGGGCGGTGTTGATCTGGCACTAATAGAAGGTATCAGCCCAACTCAACTTGACTTGAGCAATACTCAGCAATTCCGCTTCATCTAACAAACATCGCTTGTCATCCCCTCCCTATCTGTGGTGAATACTACGGAAGGGGTGGGGGTAAACCCTCTAGGGAGAAACTATTGATCTGATGTTTTGGGGATTTGCCAAATCCTGCGGATTAAGGTTATAACGACATGAGTATTCTTGCAAATTCTAATTAAATAAATACCGTATGAATACCATCGCCAGCACCATCCATATCTCCTAAATATTTGGTGGATTTATCTATGCTTATTTACTTGTGTTCAAGTCATAAAGTATGCTATATGTGCCTCATACATCATAATAGCCAGATAATACCTGTAATCAATCCGCTACGGTTCACCCTGAGTCCTTAGCTAAACACACCTAATATAGGCGTGACATCTGGGCTAGTGTGTGTACCTACGTGAAACCAATGAGTACGTAGTCAAGATTTTTTCAGTGTTCTTTTGAAGAGTATTGTTTATAAAGTGATATGACAGCAGTTATAGAATCGGGAAACCTGTGGCAACAAACTACCAGTGACCTCAGTAATTTTTCCACAGCAGAAATTTTGCAATTGCTAGAAGAATATCAATTGCTACCAGCTTTAATCAAAGAAATGGTGATTGACCAGGCCATAGCCGACATTGACTGTACGCCGGAAGAAGAGAAAATCGCCGGGGAACAATTAGCCCATCAATATCAACTCACTTCTGAAGAACTACGTCAGCGTTGGCTAGAACAAAATAATTTGAGTGATGAGAAATTTATGGCCATAGCCATTCGCCAATTCAAACTGGAAAAATTTAAACAAATTACCTGGGGAGGGGATTTAGATGCTTATTTTTTCCAACGCAAATCTCAATTAGATCGGGTGATTTATTCCCTCATCCGGACTAATGATATTGGTGTAGCTCAGGAAATCTACTTCCGCATTCAAGCAGGAGAACAAACTTTTGGCGAATTGGCACGAGAATATTCTCAAGGACCAGAAGCACAGACTAATGGCTTAGTGGGGCCTGTAGAATTACAATCCATCCATCCTATGTTAGCCAAAATATTGGCTAGTACCCAACCACAACAGCTATTACCCCCTACTCAATTAGAGAACTGGATAGTGATTGTGCGCTTAGAAAAATTACTGCCATCTCAGTTAGACTCCACACTACGACAGAGGCTGTTGAATGAACGTTTTCAAGCTTGGTTAAAGGCTAAAATTGCCGATCATAATCATTAAAACACTTAACAACTACTTGCCATATTGGTAAGACATAGTTATAACTATTCAACTACCAGGAAATTATCAATCAACGTCATCAGCTATTATAAGAATGACTTATACTAAGAGTACCTTTCAAGAATTTATTGCTAGTCTGGAAGGCTTTGAGCAATTACCAACTGCAGTAATTGCTGGGCTATCGGAAAAACTACAAGTTTGGCGTCAACGTACGGGGCGTAAAATTATTAGCCAAGAGAAACTCCCCGAACAAGTGACAATTCTGTTTGAGGGACAAATCCGCTTATTAGGATACGACCCGCAAACCCAAATCCCCACTACCCTGAAATTGCTGCAACCAGGGTCAATTCTGGGGGAAATCAGCTTGTTACGAGAAGTAGCTTGTGAAACAGCGATCGCATCCACTGAAGTCATCTGTTTAAGCGTGAGTGCGGCGGACTACTTACAGCTTCTTGCTGCTTACCCAGAATTTGCCAATGTAAGGTTAAACCAAAGCTATTTAGCAGAAGTTTTTGATGTTTTGAGTCCGCAGATCAAACAGCAAGCCAGTACAGTTTCTAACTTACGAGAAATTACTGAGCAAGCCTTAGCAAATGTCAAAATAAGTTACCTTAGTCCCGGTAAAAATCGCCACCACCAACTGGATCGGGAAAAAATCTGGTTTGTCAGTGGGGGTGGGACAGTCACCAACTCTCCCCCTGGATCTCGCTTAGAAGTGAGTGACTCCATTGAAGTCAAAGGAAAAACTCCCGCACGGTTAATTGGGTTTTCGCCGGCGGATTTATCGTTTTTAGATACTCATGAAGTGAGAGTTGATAACCATGAGAATACTCAAGGAATCGTCACCGTTGACTTAGATATTCCCTACATATCTGGAGAACTTAGCCAGTCTCAACCATTCCCACAACAGAAAAGTCAACAAAAACGTCAAAATTACCCATTTTTTCGAGGTAAGGGGGAATTAGATACAGTCCTTGCTTGCTTACAAATGCTCTCGAAACACCTAAAAATGCCCTTTCGCCGGGAGGTGATTCGTCGCATCTTAACTGAGCAAATCAAACGCCAAGGTAGTATATCCTTTCCAGCTTGTGCTTATGTAGGAGAATTAATCGGACTCAAGTCCCAATTAATAGACTTACCTGTTGGAGCAATTACGCGTATTCCTACACCAGCGATCATTGAGTATGACGGTAGTTATGCTGTTTTATATGAAACAGACTCTCATAATATTGTTGTAGGTGTTCCCTCCCAAGGAATTGTCCGCTGTAAACCCGCCGACTTTGTAGCCAAATTAAACGTTGATGAAAACAACTTACCTCCTCAGGTGAGGGTTTTATTAGTAGCTACTACCAAAGAAACACCGCAAGAGCGCTTTGGTATCCAATGGTTTATTCCTTATCTCTCCAAGCATCGGCGAGTTCTCATAGAGGTTTTTATTGCTTCGTTTTTTGTCCAACTAGCCCAGCTAGCTAACCCCCTGGTCATTCAGTTAATTATCGATAAAGTTATAGTTCAAAATAGCATTGCTACCCTAAATGTTTTAGGGATTTTGCTCTTAGTGGTGGGTGTGTTTGAAGCCTTACTGACCACATTAAGAACTTATCTGTTTGTCGATACGACCAACCGCATTGATATGAGTTTGGGGTCGCAAATTATCGACCACTTGCTGCGGTTACCCCTGCGTTATTTTGAACGCCGACCTGTAGGTGAACTAGCCACCCGCATCAATGAATTAGAAAATATTCGTCAGTTTCTCACTGGTACTGCTTTAACAGTAGTATTAGATGCGGTATTTTCGATAATTTATATTATCGTGATGGTGTTTTATAGTTGGCAGCTAACCTTAGTAGGTTTGGGTACAGTTCCTATATTTGTGATCCTCACCTTAATTGCTTCCCCCACCATTAGCAAACAGTTACGTACCAAAGCTGAACGCAACGCCCACACTCAATCCTATTTAGTTGAGGTAATGTCGGGTATTCAAACGGTAAAAGCGCAAAATATTGAATTGCAATCGCGTTTCTCCTGGCAAGAACGTTATGCTCGGTATGTAGCCGCCGGGTTTAAAACCGTGATCACTTCCACCCTGGCTAATTCTACTAGTAGTTTTCTCAATAAACTTAGTAGCTTGCTAGTGCTGTGGATGGGTTCTTATTTAGTACTCGAAGGACAACTAACCCTAGGTGAGTTAATCGCCTTTAGGATTATATCAGGTTACGTAACTAGCCCCATATTACGTTTAGCGCAACTCTGGCAAAGCTTCCAAGAAACTGCTTTATCTCTAGAACGTTTAAGCGATATTGTCGATACACCAGAAGAAGCCGAAGCAGACCGCCAAAATATTCCCTTACCTGAAATATCAGGAAATGTGACCTTTGACAATGTTTCCTTCCGGTTTCAAACCAGCGGACCGCTACAACTTTCTAATGTCAACCTTGATGTTCCATCGGGTAAATTTATTGGTATTGTTGGGCAGAGTGGTTCTGGTAAAAGTACCATGATGAAGTTACTGCTGAGACTATATGAGGTGGAGTCTGGCAGAATCTTGATTGATGGTTACGATATTTCTAAAGTGGAACTGTATTCCCTACGGCGACAGGTGGGTGTAGTTCCCCAAGAAACACTCTTATTTGATGGTACGGTTTTAGAAAATATCTCCCTGACGAATCCTGACGCTACCACCGACGAAATCATTGAAGCTGCTCACATTGCGGCGGCTCACGATTTTATTATGTCCTTACCCAACGGCTACAACACAAGGGTAGGGGAGCGCGGTGCTGGACTTTCAGGGGGACAACGACAAAGAATTGCGATCGCTCGTTCTATTTTACAACGACCAAAACTATTAGTTTTAGACGAAGCCACCAGCGCCCTCGACTATCCCACAGAGCGACAAGTTTGTCTAAATTTAGCTCGAGCATACAAAGATAATACGGTATTTTTTATCACACACCGGCTGAATACTGTCAGCCATGCAGATGTGATTATCGTCATGGACAATGGCAGGGTTATAGAACAAGGAAACCATCAAGAACTAATGGCTGCTAAAGGTAATTATTTTCATCTTTACCAACAACAAGAAGTTAATTCTTAACTGCATTCAGAACTTGTTACCCAATAAAATCACACAAATAATACTATCATGATTCAAGTTAATGGCAATGGTAACGGTAAGAAAAAAACCGGATTAAATCCCGACTCAGAGGTACTTGGAGCTCCGGTGAAAGTTCCTAGTCGGCCTGTAGCAAATCCTAACTATGTTAATTTTGATCAAGCAGTTTTGTTGCGCCAGTCGCCAATTTTGTCACGCACAATTATGCTGTCTTTGATATTGTTAGCTTGTTTTGGAATTACTTGGGCTTATTTCGCCAAAATTGAGCAAGTAGTCCCTGCTACAGGTCAACTCAAGCCGGAAGGGAGTATCAAAGAAGTTCAAGCCCCTGTGAATGGTGTGGTAAAATCCGTTCATGTCAAAGATGGGCAAAAAGTCAACCCCGGAGACTTGCTGCTAACTTTTGAAACTGTGGCTACTGTTGCTGAATTAGATTCATTAAATAACATTCGCCAAGCCTTAATTGAGGAAAACGAAATTTATCGTCGCTTAATGGCAAATAGTTATACAACAGCATCAGAATTGGAGTTTATCCGGGCTAAGTTACCAGCAAATGCCGAATTTCTGTTAAAAAGTAGGACAGCGTTAGTTAATGAAAATGAGTTGTTACGTGCTGAATTGAGTAACTTGAATACAGTCGCAGGTTTAGGAGTTGATGAACAGCAACGTTTACAATTTGCTCAAAAAGAATTTGATTCTCGCTCGGCCGCAGCACAGTTAGAAGTAGAGAAAACCAGAAAAGAACTGGCTCAAATACGAGTGAGAAAGAGTGATACTCAATCTAGCTTGGCTATCCAGCAAAAGATTTTAGATAAAATCAAAATCTTAGCAGAAGAAGGTGGTATCTCTCAGCTACAGTATCTCAATCAGCAACAACAGGTACAACGCCTCACCGCTGAAGTAGACCAATTAGAGCAGGAGTTACAACGTCTACAGTTTACCATTGATCAAGGACAGGAACAACTCAAAAATACTGTAGCTGCATCCGGTAAAAGTGTTTTAGAAAAAATAGCTGATAATAAAAAACGTATTGCCGAAATCGATAGCCAGTTCATGAGAATTTTGCTAAGTAATGACCAAAGATTGGCAGATGTAAATAGTAAAATCTCTCAAGTTCAGTTAAACTTTGAATATCAAGAACTTCGCGCTCCTGTGGGGGGGACAATTTTTGACTTACAAGCAAAAACCCCTGGTTTTGTGGCAAATACTAGTCAAACCTTGCTGCAAATTGTGCCTAATGAGAACTTTCTGGCTGAGGTATTTATCACCAATAGAGATATTGGTTTCGTCCGGGAAGGAATGAAGACTGATGTGAGAATTGAGTCATTTCCTTTCAGTCAGTTTGGGGACATTAAAGGACAAGTTATTAGTATAGGCTCTGATGCATTACCACCAGACGAAATATATCAATTTTATAGATTCCCCGCCACGATTAGTTTAGATAAACAATATTTAGATGCTCATGGTAGAAAGATATCCTTACAGTCGGGAATGTCAATTTCGGCTAATATTAAGGTTCGTGAAGACCGTAGAGTCATAAATCTATTTACTGAAATGTTTACTAAAGAATGGGATAGTTTAAAACAGGTACGTTAATCATGTCGGAAGGGTGGGTTAGGGATGTGTAACCCACCATTAGAGGATGCTTGTCAAGTCATGATTAGTGTATCGAATATTATTTGACCCCACCCTAACCCTCCCCTTGTAAGGGGATGGGACTGGATTTGATTGTTTTCTGTGTGTTCGGTGTTCCTTCCCATTCCCTGTTCCGGTGTTCCGGTGTTCCGGTGTTCCCTGTTCCCTAAGATAAAAATTACCTCTTGAAAACTTATCAAACATCCTCTTAGGGAAAGTTGAGATTTACGGGAATTCAATGGGAATCAAACCGTTTTCTGGTAAATAGTCGCGGAAACACCCTTCATCCGCTAGTACTAAAATCAGACGCACGGGATAATCTGGGGAAATTTGCAAATCAGCCCACGGTACGGCAATTTCTAAGCAATTCTTGAAAGCGACTTGGGCGCGGCTAAAACGAGGATACCATTGATGGTGTTCTCCGGCTTCGTGAAACTGAATTGATTCGGTGAGTAAGTTAATTTCTAAATGGTGGTGGTACAGGTAGTTAAGGGGGGGGATATCCGGGACATCTGCCATGATGATGGGGCTATTGTGCATTGTTCTATGGGGATAGAACCACAACAAATTCAACTCTTGAGGTAAATCTCGTCCGGGGATAACGCCATTTTTAAAGTCCACCCGCACATAGAAATTTAGGTGATCTACGCCATACCACAGTCTCTGAATGACGCTGCTATTGTGCATGGTTCCCCGCGCCCCGCCGATTTCTATGCGTCCGGCTTTGTCCCAGTCCTGTTCATCACCTTTACCATCAATGACCGGATGAATAAACCCTTGTGGCTTATGGTCGGTTCTGGCTGCGTGAATCTCTAGAGGTTTCTGGAGATAAGAGGGTGCTGGTTCATTTAAGGCTGTGTAAATTCCTAATAGATGTTCCCGAAATAATTGGTCGAATATGGCATCTTGATTTGAAGAATGTCCTTCGCCAAACCACCAGAACCAATCGGAACCCTCGGCGGCGTATAAGGCTTCCCATGCTTCTGGGTTGTTTTCTTCGGTGGCTTCGGGATGTTGGGCGAGGGTTTCTCTGGCGTGGGTTAGGTAGTCCCAAGCACGATTTTTTACAGGGTCACCAATCCAGGTAGTAAAGCTACCATCTACCCAAGAACCACTATGTAGCTGTTCGGAGGGAATAGTGGCAGTGGCGGGAAACTTTTCGAGGAATTCTGAGACGGTGACGAGTTGAAGATGGGGTTCGTTGCTGAGGGTTTGATACAATGTTTCTAGGAAGGGTTTACCATCTTGGGGATAAAATTCCCAGCAGTTTTCTCCATCTAAGGCAATGGTGACTAGCCAAGGTTCTTCGCTGTGGCTTTCTCTTTGCATTTTCGCGATCGCTTGCAGGTGTCCCACTAGGTCGGCTACGGCCTGTTTGGGGGGCATGGAACTGTAGGTAAAGCCAATTAAATCTGATAATCTGTGGTCACGAAACACAATTGCTACATCACCGGCGGGAGTTGCCAAGCGATAGGGTCTGTATAATAATTCTGGCTCCTGGACGTTTCCGGCTGCATCCCGGTGAAAAAAGTGTTTCAGCGACCACCCTAAAACCGCTTCATCTGAGCAAATCCACTTAAAGCCTTGTTTAATAATATATGGCAAAATTTCCGGGCTGACTGATTGTTCTGAAGGCCATAAACCCCGTGGTTCTTGCCCAAAACGGTCTGTATATAGGTCCCAAGCCTTTTGTAAGTGGCGCTTAATGTCGTGGGGCCAGTTAAACCGCCGCTGAGGTAGTCTCATTTCGGGTACTGCTACTCGCCCTGAGTTGGTATCAGCTAGTAAGGGTAAAATGGGGTGAGTGTAGGGGGTGGTGGTGACTTCTAGCTGTCCGGATGCTTGCATTTTCCGGTGTTGGGGAATAATCCGGCTGAGAATTTCTCTCTGTTTGGTATATATGCGCTGGCGATCGCTTAAAGTAAAATTACGTCCTTGTTTTAACCAAGCGGCAATTTCCGGGTCATCCCAAAACAGGGGATCAATCCACGCCAGATTATGCCAAGCCAGCAAATCGCCGTAATCTGCTAACTGCCAATTAGCTAAACACCAATCTTGCCCTTTTTCCTGTCTTTGGTAATACAACTCGGCATAACGGGGATGGGGGTCAATCAAGGTATGATGGTTAGCATCAAAAAAGTGTTGGATAATAAATTCCCGTTGTTGGTCAGTTATCTGTGCATCTGGGGTTAAACTCGCCGTGAGATAGGGGTCAAAAGCAGTGCCAGCAATATAATCTTCCAGTTGTAAAATTAATGACGGGACTAAATTTACTGTCTGGTGTAATTTCGGATATTTTTCCAGAATTAATATTAAATCTAAATAATCTTTAGTGCCATGCAATCGCACCCAAGGTAGGCGATAATGCTGACTGGTAGAAAGGGAAACGCCGCTGTTAGGGGACTTGTACAGCGGCTGGTGTTGATGCCAAATAAAAGCGATGTGTAATGGATGAGACATAGTGAATTATGGTATATACAGAATGGGGTCTGGGTAATGGGGACAAGGAAATACCCATCCCCATCACCCCAGACACTAAACTACTTGCTCAATTTCTGCGATTTCCGGAATCATTTCCTTAAGGCGACGTTCAATACCCATTCTCAAGGTCATGGCGGAACTGGGACAGGAACCGCAAGCACCTTGTAATCTCAGTTTCACAATTGGCCCTTCCAGTTCTACCAGTTCCACGTTACCCCCATCAGACATGAGGTAAGGGCGCATTTCATCTAAAACTGTTTCGACGTTTTCAATTGTCAGTTCCATTTGATACCTCTGTTGTTAGGAAAATTGTGATCTTCAAACTTGAATCACTTAATTTTAGATATAATTTACCTTAGATTAGAGATTTGACGGAGCTACCCAATCAAGCTTTATGATCGTCTCTTGGTATATTACCAAAGTGTGAAACTTAACGGCAAAATCTTCTCCCCCACAGCAAAACCAGATCCGCATCTATATCTCTACCCTAGGATAGATGACAAACTCACAGTTATTCTAACTTAAAGTTATTTACACTTGTATAAATTTTAATAAACTGTCTGCTAAATTACTGTCTGCTATCCTCTATATTTAAATTTCTGCCCTTCTATATCCCTGATTTTCCCCATGTCCAGACTTTTGATTAGCAGACTACAAAGAACAGGTAATAGATTCATTGATGCGCGTGTGTAGGGTGAGTGTGGAAACCATGAATATTGTTAATCAGATGTCGGGTGGTTAAGATCCCCCACTTCTCACATCATCACAGATAGTCTAGGATAACTTAGCTAGAAGTCGGGGATCTGTTGCGTACCTTTGCGCCCTTTGCGTTCAACAACAAATAGTGGATATAAACGAATAGATGATAGATCACATGGGCGGTTTTATCTCTACCCTAGGATAGATGACAAACTCACAGTTATTCTAACTTAAAGTTA
>CAIWDD010000022.1 GCA_903911355.1 uncultured Nodularia sp.
GCTAGGGTATCAACGTTGATAAATCGACCTCGTTGAGGGCTAACATTGCCATTCAAATTCTGATAAACAAAGATGCCTTCTTCACCCTCAGTAAACCCTCGCACATCGTCAGGGTCAATAGCAATTGACCATGTGCCATCAAGCTGTACAGTAGCTTCTTTTGGAGGTCTGCCAGTATTAGGCTCACTGTCAAACCTGACCATAATCTCTGCCCCTGGTGTGCCCGTACCGGTCATGTTAAAACCATCAAGCTTTTCTTGCTTGTTTACTCTGTCATCTGCGGTAACCGGGTTAATGAAGGGGGCTACTGGTGCTATCAATGAAGCCGGACTGCTGGGATTCCCATTAACATCAAGGGCAGCCCCGGCATCTACAGCAACTCTTAACCCTGTTTCACCAAGGGCATCACGGTTAACTACATTGGTGCCCACCAACAAGGTGTATTCCGTGGCGCTGACTGCAGTGAAAGTTCCCTTATTACCATTGGTGACCGTGATATCCCCATCCGTGAAGTTATTTACAGGTTCTGAGAATTTGAATGTGTAGAGGAGTTGGAACTGATAATCGGAATTTCCACTGGGAAAGGCATCTACTGCCTCACTACTGATAGTGAGAATGGGTACTCTGGTGGGAGCAAATGCACCTAGCCCAATAGTGCGTGTCAGCAAATTCGCCTGGGTTTGAGCCATGGACTCTAAGTCCCCAGATGTGGCAATTGCGCCATTGGCTTGGGAAACCGTCTGTGTAAAATCCGCAGTGTTTTTTGCCGCCAGACTTAGGTTAACGCCCCCTGCCTCAGCAGCAGCCAAAAAGTTATCAATAAACTGGGCACTCGTCAAATCGATGCCTTGACCCTGCTCAATTAGATTCACCAGCACCTGCGCCCCACCAATAAAACCGGCTTCCGTAGGTGCAGCCGCTTGCAGCAGAGACCCAACCTGTACATTTGCCTGCTGAACAGCCAAAGCATCAGCGGCGAGTACACCCTGCCCACGGATGATGGCGATGGGGTCATCCTTGAGCAAGTCGATACTTGCGGGCAAGCCAAAGGCGTTCCTGACGCTGGCGGTGGCGTCTGCAATCTGTTGAGTCGTGGGGTTGTCTGGAAGTAATAAGGCAATGAGGGTGGTTAAAGGGGTTAATACCGCAGCCCCCCCCGGAGCACGTAACTCGCCTTTGAATGCCTGTCCAGTAGAAACATCTATCCCACCTGTGGCACTGATTACACCCGTTCCCCCCAGGGCGGTCAAGCTAAACCTACCGTTAACGTCTGTTGTTTGGGTAGTGCCGGAGCCATTGATCCGCGTAACTTCTGCGCCAGAAATATATCCATCAATGGCGACGCCAGTGAAGGGATCTCTGGTAAGGAAGCTCTCAACGATTACATTAGAACCGACATTGTTGGCGCCGTCCTGTCCAGGTCCGTTTTCAGACCCAAAGAAGTTATTGTTTGCTTCAATATTGAAAGCATCCCCCGGATTCGCACCGTTGACTATCGCAAACAGGGAGTTATTAGTTAAGGTGTTTCCAGTGATGTCAATTTTCTGCCATGCTGTTTCAACTCCAGGTAAGCCACCCCCTAGTAGGATAATACCTACTTCCCAACCAGTGATGATATTATCCTGGATATCCAGGTCTGCTCCCAAGACGCCGTAATTACCCTCTGCGAAGTTGGGATCTAATACAATACCAAAATCACGAAAATCGTCACCTGCAGTCCCACCTTGTCCCAAGATACTGTTGCCCTGAACATTCACATCCCCAGTCAAGCCTCCATAGAGACTTAACCCAAAAGCCCCATCGACACCCGGTTTATTTTGGCCCGTATACCGCAGATTGTTACCCCCAACATCTACGTTTTCAAACTGACCACGAATCTCAATCAAGGAACGGTGATCCGTGTTAGCTACTAGCTGTCCTAAGTCCATTGCGACTTCGTTGTTGCGGATCAAGAGATTCTGACCAGAATTATCGTTACGAGCAACAGCCATGATCGCAGGAATGAATCCCGATAGATTGTCAGCTAGTCTATTATCGGGATCTGCGTTGATGAAGTCTCGGAAAATGTTACTTTCAATAATAATGTTGTCAAATTTAAACCTAGACTCGCTGTTCTCCCCGTAGAGTTGAATACCACCACTGTTGAACTGTCCATCATTACCTATGATTTGGACTGTGTCGTTAGTTCCTTTGAGTTCAAGCCAATAGTTGCGACCGTAGCTCCCACCATAGCCGTCACCATAGCCGTCACCATAGCCGTTACCATAGCCCTGTCCATTGAAAAACTCACCATAGCCGTCTTTATCAGCGCCGCCAGCGTGTAACCCGTGAAAGAAGAAGTTATTTTCTATGGTGACGTTAGTGAGAGATGCCAAGTAAAGATGGGCCGCCCGGGGACGCCAGAACGTGTTATTACTAATCTGTGAATTTTCCAGACCAGCCAAGTACATGGCACCGCCTGTACCACCACCACTCAGCAAGCCGCCCATGAAGTTACCCTCAATCGTCCAGCCTGTCACTTCAGAGGTGGGGTTATTGCTGTTGGCATCTCCGAATGTAGGACTGTTGTTAGCAGTATACCCAGTGACGTAGTTATTCAGCAGGTTAAAGTTGTTTGGCTTACCTTCCCATTGCAATGGACCGCCTTCATGTCTGAGTCGGAAACCATCGATGGTGACGTTATCAGCAGCTACGGTGATTTTACCCTTGATCCAGGCTTCCTCATAAGCCCGTGGATTATCGTTATTTACATCTGGTATCGGTTCGCGTCCTTTCCCTCCCGCCGGTGTATTAAAGTTGGGTCCAGTGAGGGTGATAGCCTTGTCAATGGTGAAAGACTCTTCGTAAGTACCCGAGGCTACTACAATCTGATCACCCGCATTGGCAGCTGCGATCGCTGCCTGGATTGTTTGGAATTGTGCCGATCCGTCTGGATCTACGTAGAAAGTATTTGACATATCAATTACTCCTCAAGACTAAGTTAAATAGACAGTTACACTGACGAAACTATGAAGGCAAACATCAAATCAAATAGATATCAAAGGATATCGATGGCAGCCCGAAGTTGGCGTAGAGTGGCACCAATAGCTAAAAAATCTTTGTTTTTAGACAGAGCGACTACCGTGACATCATCGCTAGAGTCAAGAATTTGGTTGTATATGAAGATGGTTGTATTGAGTGTCGTGTGATCAACGCTAGATATCGGCACACCCTGGAATTTTTTCGCCTCGTTGATCATGCTTAACTCATGGAAAAAATTGACCTGTGTCCCGGGAGTTTCAAGTACTACAGCGGGCTGATGTAAATCGTTTTGACTTGATAAGGTTACAACTAGTCCCCGTAAGGTGTTCATGAGCGCTGCTACCTGAGCATAGTCAGCGCCGGTGAGAGCAATGCTGGTACCTACCTGAACTTGGGAGGGGTTGAAATCAGCCGCCGTGGCTACTGCCAAAAATGCCGATGCATTGGTAACTTGCCCAGATGTACCCTCGAGCAAGAATTCGGACACGTTACCACTAACTGATGCCAAAGTGACTGTAGTGCTAACGTTGTCATGGAGGTTAGCCCTTCTTGCTGGAATTGACAAGGTTATGTCTGCTGCTGTGACCGTAACACCTTGCCCAATAGCCACTTGAGCTGCTGTAGTCTGCCCAACCTCAAGGGGAGTCACCTGGGGAATAGCCGTAGTCACACTAGCTGGTGCTGTTCCCTGGGAAGAACTCGGAGGGGTGATATTAGGGTTTGAGATACCGGCGTTGGGTACTGTTTGTGATGGTGCTGTCGCGCTCGGTGTACTCGCCGGAGCGGTACTCCTCCCTGGCAGATTTACCCCACTCAGAGAACCCACGGGAACTGAGCCGGCCAGGACAAGATCTGCACACAGAAAGGTCAAATAACAGCCGAGGCTGGAAGTAGCCGTAAACAAACTGAATCGTTTCATAACACCTCACGAAAGTATGGAACGATAACTAGGAAATAAATACCTATATCTGAAAACATTGTTAATAGTGCTACTACTATCTAATTAACAAGATTTACTACATAAATCCGGTTAAATTCATGACAAAACCTCAGTTGTATGCTGTGCTTTAAGATGAAATAATGCACGAATTTTCATTAAATATTTCGTGCATTAAGCTACCGCTAACGCACCATAAACGGATGTATATTCCAAAGTGAAATAGTAGTCCTATATGTCAATGTTCAAGGGAAGAAAAGATGACTTAAAAAGTATGCATTGTTCATGAGATCTATCCGGTAATTAAATGTCATCCTGATCAACTAATACTCAGAGAGTAATCTTGAATCAGTTTATTTTCTAGGGAAAGAATAAAGAACTATGCAATTTTGTCAGGTGTGGGAATTTAGTACTGGTATACATCCCTCGTTGCTCGGTGTTCTTTTGATCGGCAATCTGGGATTGTCATGGGATTCTCAATGACTGAAACATCAGAACAGGAAATACACTGGTATTGACCAGATGATCTCACCCTACAAGAGTATTAATTGAAATATGTAGAAAATTATCTCTTGGGCTTAGGTGATGTTCTATTTGTTTACTAGGGTAAACTATCACTTATTGTCAGTGGACACAATCATCTATACGAAAATTTCACAATTATCTATACGAAAATTTCACAATCATATATTCATTGATACTGCGTGCTTTCAAAAGAAGTGAAGACCCGTGATCGCTAGCCAATAGAAGCTATGATATTGTTTCGGTCTGTTCCCCAATCCTTCCCTGTTCCCTGTTCCCTAGATTGACATCTCCTCGGCTTAAGCTTTGCTCAATGTCTGTGGGCGAGTTTTGCATCTCCCTACCAGATTTCGCATCTGGGAAACCAAAACTAAAAAGGGAAGTGATACTGACCCCACGCAAGCTATCGTCAAGGATAAATTTCTCTGAACCGGAGAACTTCCAGGCTACCAGAATACTCAATTCAGAAAAAAGTATCTAAAAATACAGAATTTTAGCAGAACTAAATAGAAAATCAGTCAAATTTCTTGCTGAGTTGAGGGGGTCTCAAAAAACCTACTGTAATCATGCCTAACCTTTGAGTGATCAGGGCATAAAAATTACAGTATTATTTATCACTTTTTAGGTTTGATTTAACCTGAAAATTGTCAATTCTGGGCATTATTGTTCTCAAAGCAGTATATTGACCCGTGAAATATTAACTCCAGGAGGCTAGACTTTTTGGCAAACATATTGCTCTTTCCTTAATGAGATTATAAAAAAAATGTTTACAAGTGTACCAATAGTTTCGTAAACTCCTAGTTAGGTTATGTGCAATTTGTGCTAGATCAATGTTCAGTATTGGCGTTAATGTGTAGCGCCTAAATGGTTTGTTGTATTCAAGTAGGGTGTCATTGAAACTCATGTACCAACAAAAATCGACAATTAAAAATAGGCGATTATCCAGTAAATACTACGCTATAAAAAGACGATTTACCGGAAGATTCGAGAGAGTTAAGTTAGCTATTAAGGGGCTTAGTACCAGTTGGCAAGCGTGTTTACCCTTAGCTTGCTTGATTGTTTTGGGCTGGGGTTATGTGGCAGTTGCTCAACCACCAGAGTCGGGGACAACAGAAGTAGCAGAACTTAAGGTTGCTCTAGATACTCTTTGGGTGGCGATCGCATCCTTTTTAGTATTTTTTATGAATGCTGGTTTCGGGATGTTAGAAACCGGTTTCTGTCGCCAGAAAAATGCCGTTAACGTTCTAGCTAAGAACTTAATTGTATTTGCTCTGGCGAGTATTGCCTTTTGGGCAATTGGTTTTGGTATTATGTTTGGGGATGGTAATAGTTTCTTGGGAACCTCGGGGTTTTTCCTCTCAGGAGCAGATAACAGTCCTTTAACAAAAGAGGCTTATCAGGGTGTGTTCAGTTCTCTGATCTGGGCGGGTGTACCTTTAGCAGCGAAGTTTTTATTTCAACTAGCCTTTGCGGGAACTGCGGCGACAATTGTTTCTGGTGCGGTAGCGGAGAGAATTAAATTTGTTGACTTCTTAATCTTCAGCCTCCTACTTGTAGGTATTGCTTACCCAATTACCGGACACTGGGTATGGGGTGGTGGTTGGCTCGGTCAATTTGGCTTCTGGGACTTTGCAGGTTCTACCGTCATCCACTCCATGGGTGGTTGGGCGGCTTTAATGGGAGCTGCATTTCTCGGACCACGGATTGGTAAATATCAGGGTCGCGAAGTTTTGGCTTTACCAGGTCACAACATGAGTATTGCTACCCTAGGCTGTTTAATTCTCTGGTTGGGTTGGTTTGGTTTTAACCCCGGTTCCACCATGGCCGCTGATGGTAATGCGATCGCCCATATAGCTCTAACAACTAACATGTCCGCGGCTGCAGGTGCAATTGGTGCTACAGGTACAGCTTGGATTTACTTAGGTAAGCCCGACTTATCAATGATTATCAACGGTGTTTTGGCTGGATTGGTAGCAATTACAGCTTCTTGCGCCTACGTTGGTATCCCCGCTGCGTTACTCATTGGTTTCATTGGGGGAGTAATTGTAGTTTTCTCGGTGACACTATTCGATAAAATCCGTATTGATGACCCAGTGGGTGCTACCTCGGTTCACCTTGTTTGTGGTATCTGGGGAACCCTAGCAGTAGGTCTGTGGTCTGTAGGTCCTGGTATTTATTCCTGGTATGGTGAAGGTGCGGGCCCAGCAGCGGGTTTATTTGCTGGGGGTGGTTTAGGACAGTTCTTGATTCAACTGGTTGGTGTTGTGACTGTGGCTGGGATGACAGTTCTTCTGAGTAGCATCTTTTGGCTGACACTCAAAGCTACTTTAGGTATCCGGGTAACTCGTGAGGAAGAGTTAGAAGGTTTAGACATTGCCGAACACGGTATGGAAGCCTATACTGGATTCCTCAGAGAAACTACCCCTACGGGTTTTCCAGAAGGACACGGGTCACCTGAAATGTCAGGGGATAAATATTAAGATTGTGACTCATGACCCGTCTGAGAAGTGGCGGGTTTTTTTCTGCCCAATTTTGCACCTGTTGCCTCTGGGGATTTAAAATCACTATGGAAGGTCTGCCCAGAAAATCAATTATATTTTAGGGTTAGACATAATAAATAGTAATTTAAGTTGCAAATCCAATGGATACAAAAGCTTTTAAACGAGCGCTCCAACATTCGGAAAATTATAATCGTAAGGGATTTGGTCACCAAGCCGAAGTCACTACCCAGCTACAATCTGAGTATCAAAGTGGTTTGATTCAGGAAATTCGCGATCGCAACTACATTTTGACACAAGGCGATGTGACTATCCGCCTCGCCCAAGCTTTTGGTTTTTGCTGGGGTGTAGAACGCGCTGTGGCCATGGCTTATGAAACCCGTCAGCATTTCCCCACTGAACCCATCTGGATCACTAATGAGATCATTCATAATCCCTCTGTGAATCAGCGCATGCAGGAAATGAATATCAAATTTATTCCTGTAGAAGCTGGTCAAAAGGATTTTTCTGTGGTGGAAACTGGTGATGTGGTCATCCTACCGGCGTTTGGAGCCAGCGTTCAAGAAATGCAAATTCTCCATGACCAAGGTTGTAAAATCGTTGATACAACTTGTCCTTGGGTGTCGAAAGTTTGGAATACAGTTGAAAAGCACAAAAAAGTTAATTATACATCCATTATTCACGGTAAATATAAGCACGAGGAAACAGTTGCTACTAGTTCTTTTGCGGGCAAATATCTGATTGTGCTCAATTTACAAGAAGCCCAGTATGTTGCAGATTACATTCTCCATGGTGGCGATCGCCAGGAATTTTTGCAAAAGTTCGCTAAAGCTTGTTCAGCAGGATTTGACCCTGACAGGGACTTAGAAAGAGTAGGTATTGCTAACCAAACCACCATGCTCAAAGATGAGACTGAGCAAATTGGTAAGCTGTTTGAGCGGACTATGATGCACAAGTATGGAACTATTGACTTAAATCAGCATTTCCAAAGCTTTAATACCATCTGTGATGCTACCCAAGAACGTCAAGATGCTATGTTAGAATTAGTACAACATAACATAGATTTGATGCTAGTAATTGGTGGGTTTAATTCATCGAATACAGCCCAATTACAACAAATTGCCTCTGAAAAAGGTATTCCTTCCTACCACATTGATTGTGTGGAACGAATACAGTCAGCAGATGCTATTGAACATCGACGGTTAAACGGGGAATTAGCGATCGACCAAGGCTGGTTACCTGATGGTAAAATCGTTGTAGGAGTGACTTCTGGTGCTTCTACACCCGATAAAGTAGTAGAAGACGTGATTTCGCGGATTTTTACATTAAAAGCAATGCTATCAGCAGTTTAAGTAACTTCTACATAGCAGATACCCGACTGATCAAATAAGTCGGGATCTATTCCCTTGAACTACTCATAATTTAGGTAAAATTTCAGGTAATAACGAACCTGGAACCTTAGATAAACCGAGATTTTGCCCCTCTATTCCCAATTTATTGTGGAAAGCACGAATTGTTTTCACAATATAAGTCAAAGTTGTCTGACGAGCCTCTGGTTGTTGAGCAAATCCATTTATAGCGTGCAAATGATGAGTTAATGCTGCTTCTAAGTGTTGTGAAATTGTAGATTGAGAACCAGTAAAATAATTATCCATAACCAGCTGATAATGAGCTAACCCCAAATTATTGTGAGCAGCAAACAAATCGAAACCTAAATTTTTACCCCTAAGTGAGACAGCCAAAGCAATAGCTTCATCATAAGCTGCAATAGACAATTGTAATAAATTTTGTCGTGACTCTTTAGTTGTTTGAGCTAAGTTGGCTAAATGCCAGTAAGCAGTAGCTAGATTATTTTGCGTCGCAGCACAAGCGCTAGGAGCCTTAGCTGGAGTCCGGTATTTTAAGGCTTCGTGGTAGACATTAATAGCTAATTGCAGGTTTTCTGCCGATTCTTCGTATTGCGCTAAATTCCAGTAGGCAGTACCGATATTATTCCGGATCATACCATACTTCAATGGTTCCTGTTCGGGGTTGTACTGAGCTAAAGCCTGACTGTATAAAGCGATCGCTTTTTTAAAATTGACTACTGGTTGATTGTGTTGCGCTAAATGCCAATAAGCCGTACCTAAGTTATTTTGGCAAGCAGCATACTTTAAGGATTCCATCGTGGCTGCACCATAACGCAGCGCTTCGCTGTAAGCTAATACTGCCTGTTGCCAATTCTCGGATGGGTTGGTAAGACGAGCTAAATCACTGTAGGCAGTACCGAGATTATTTTGTAGGCGTGTATGGGTTTCTGGTTTTTCTTGGGGGGATGTCAGCTTTAAAGCCAAATGATAAAATTCAATTGCCTGCTCTATATACGCTTTGCTATCACCTGATGGATGGGGGGTTCGGTATAGCATCCAATAGAGTGTACCCAGGTCATTTAAAATCTCTGGTGTTTGAGGAGATGTTTCATCATAGGCGATCGCCTCCTGATAGGCAAGAATTGCCACCATCAAATTTTCTGAACTTGATTTTCCCTGTTCAATGCGTAAGCGATATAAGTTTCCTAAATGATGATACAGTTGTGCCAATACCTCAACGGAGGCTTGTTGTGAGTGTAGTTCTTCAATTTCTAAAAGGATTTCTTGCAGTTGTTGGTGATCGTCTCCATTTTCACCAGGACTGGTGTTGATTGTTGTTATAATCAGTTGAATTAACTGCTTATTAATATGGGAGAATGAAAATTGGTTCAGCTGGTTGCCTTGACTGGATTGATCACCAGATTTTTGTTGTTCCTTTCCAGCCTTGAATGATTTGGAGTTTTCCTTTTTACCTGGGTGATTCCTTGGTGATTCCACCGGTAAATCTAAATCATCCTCAAAATTTAATTCCCGGGCGGATGTACCGTAGGTTTCAGCTTCCATTACTGATTCATCCAGAACAGATGGGTTAATATCTTCTAAATCCCAATTTCTAGCACTGGAGGAACTTTCCGGAACAGCTTGACTTTGTGTACTTGGTGTTGGCTCTCCTGCAAACACAAACACACCAGTACGCCAACGCCAAAAC
This sequence comes from uncultured Nodularia sp., assembly GCA_903911355.1. GTDB lineage: Bacteria > Cyanobacteriota > Cyanobacteriia > Cyanobacteriales > Nostocaceae > Anabaenopsis > Anabaenopsis arnoldii. The sequence goes on from CAIWDD010000022.1 coordinate 10,036, forward strand.
TGTGGTGCTGATTCCTGAATAGCAGATAACCAAGGACGCGTTACCCATAGCAACAGGCTCGTTTCTAAAAATAGACCAGGCTGTGGACTAGAATAATTCTCATCAGTTAAGCGCAGATAGTGTAAAAATAAGCGCTGTATCGCCACTGGTTGCTTGGTTAATTGTTCCACACCTACAATCTGAAACATAGGTATTGGTAGTGGTTTACCTGGTGTATCTTTTGATGTACTTACAATAGGTGGTGGGTAATTAGATAACCATTGATTAACATGATCTATAGGATTAGGATCATTGAGATTCAATCTTAAGGTGACTAATCGCGGATAAGCTGAAGTACTACTTTCATAACCATTTACAGGCTTATATAGCACCTGCCCAACTGGATAAGCTAAAGTAGAGTGCAACCGTGCTGCTACTTGATTTCGTAAGTTGAGATTATCACTAACTGCTAAAAAAACTTGTCGTCTTAAACCAAGACTCAGGGCAATTTTTAGACGATGATAGACTTTTCGATTCCAAGTAAAATGATCGGAGTGTGTAATGTCATTCACGCTCATGGCGGCTAAAGAGCCAAAATATCGTAAACATAGATTTGACAGGATGTATTGCAGCAGACAGACAAAAATAAATTATGGCCTTTAATCTGCTCAGGATTTATCAAGGATTTGACTTTTTGTCAAATGTTTAGTATGTATTTATATTAATTCCACATAATATATACGATTATAACAAATTATCACAAGAATTGACTCTACCAGGATTTAGTGTTATCTATACAGGGGGATTTTTACTTAATGTTCTAAGAAGATGTTTGTCAAGTCATGATTAGTGTATCAACTATTGCTTGACCCCACCTTAACCCTTCCCTTGTAAGGGCAGGGAACTGGATTTTATTGTTTTTTGTGTGTTCCCCAATCCTTCCCATTCTCTATTCCGGTGTTCCGGTGTTCCGGTGTTCCCTAAGATAAAAATTACCTATTGAAAACTTATCAAACAACCTCTAAGTATATAAGTATGGAATTAAAACTGACCAACTCACATCACTAATGGACTGAGCTAGCCAAGAATTATAAAATCCAAAAAAATATTTTAGTTAACTGACATGAGAAACAGAGAAGGAAACAAAAATTAAACCAGCAACCAAAATGCCGGCGGCAATTCCTAAAATGATATAGGTACGCTTTTGCTGGTTTGTGGGAGGTTCTGCTTGGTAAACTTTTGGTTCATTGGCAAAATTATTTAAACGGCCGCCTTCTTCGTTGGTATAGGGCATAAATTAATTCCTAATGATGATCTTTTATTCGTTTTATGTTACATAAACGCTATATTCGGCTTTCCTATTAATATACAAATCGTTACATTAGGGGTTCAATATCATCCAGAACCCCCAATTCTACATTGCCTATTCCCTATTCTCTAATTAGTAATTGTTCCGGTCAGAGGTGAGCTAGCACTAGCGTAGGTTTTCAAGGGCATTCTGCCAGCCAGATATGCTAAACGCCCGGCTACTGCTGCTAAATTCATGGCTTGGGCCATGGCTGGAGGGCTTTGGGAAAGAGCGATGGCACTATTAATTAATAAGGCATCTGCACCTAATTCCATAGCCTGGGCTGCTTCCGATGGTGAGCCAATGCCCGCGTCTACCACTACTGGTATCCGGGCATTTTCAATGATAATTTGAATATTAGCAGTTGTTTTCAACCCTTGTCCCGAACCAATGGGAGACGCTAAAGGCATAACTGTAGCACAGCCAACATCTTCGAGTCGCTTGGCTAACATGGGATCAGCATTGATGTAGGGTAGTACAGCAAAACCTTCTTTTACTAGCTGTTCGGCCGCTTGTAGCGTGCCAATCGGGTCAGGAAGTAAATATTTAGGATCAGGAATGACTTCTAATTTCACAAAATTGTTATCTTCCTGTCCCAACAGTTTCGCCATTTCCCGCCCCAAACGAGCCACGCGAATGGCTTCCTCGGCAGTTTCACAACCAGCAGTATTAGGTAACATCCAAATTTTTGTCCAATCCAGGGCTTCAGCTAAACCCTCATGTCCAGGGGCTTGAGTTTGCACCCGTCTAACTGCCACAGTGACAATTTGACAACCACTAGCAAGAATACTTTGCTGCATTTCTTGAATGCTGCGATACTTACCCGTTCCTGTCATCAAGCGGGAGTGAAAAGTTTTACCGGCGATGACCAGTGGTGAATCTGTAGAGCAGTAATTAGTCCGATCTTCAATAGGGAGCAGTGAATTGGGAGAATGACTGACCTGAGAGAAGTTAGCTGAGTGGGTAAACATGGGGGTAAAGGTAGATGACTGGCCATGAAAGCGCGAATAGTGGAAATTAGACAAGATGGGATCATATTTTTGCTGACATATTAAATCAGCAATTAATGCCGCGGTGATGGGTGCAAGCAGTATGCCATTACGATAATGACCTGTAGCCAAAGTTAAATTTTGACAGTGGCTACCCCCTAAAATAGGTAACTCATCGGGTGTAGCGGGACGAAATCCCCACCAGAATTCCTGGATGGGATAATCTTGTAATTGGGGATACAGTCTAATGGCTTGTTGAAGTAGGGTTTGAATACCTGCGGGGGTGTTGTGGGGCGTAAAGCCCACATCTTCATTGGTTGCCCCAATGATTATAGAACGGTTTCGCCTCGGTACAATATAAATATTCTCTCCGAATAAAACCCTTGTTAGGGGCAATTCTGGGATAAATTCTGGTACTCCCACCCTCAGCATTTGCCCTTTGCGAGGGCGCACAGGTAATGGTAATAATTCAGACGACCATGCACCTGTGGCTAAAACATAATGGGCAGCACGAATTATCCCTATATTTGTTCTTACGCCAATAACTTCACCCTGCTGTTGTAAAAATGCTTCGACTTTCACCTGGTCTTTGAGTTTAACACCAAGGGATTGGGCAGCTGTCCAGAGTACATTTGCCAAAGCACGATTATCAACTTGTCCATCCTCAGGATACCACCAACCACCAATTACTTCTGCTGTTAACCCTGACTGATATTGGTGAATTGCTGCTTGATCTCGCCAGTATGGGGACTGATGGGTGGGTATTCCCAAAGCATCTACTTTGTCCACTTGTCCTTGATAAACTGGTGCTAATATCCCGCAAGGCCAGTAACCAGTATTTAAACCGGTTAATTGTTCAAGTTTATCAGTCCAGTCTGAATATAAGGCACACGATCGCCGACACAACAAGCCCATTGCTTGATTGTCGATCTTTTCCGCATCTGGTGCTAACATCCCGGCTGCAGCCTGGGTAGATGCAGCCTGAAAATCACGGCAAAGCACGGTAACTGAGGCTCCGCGCAACTTCAATTCTACGGACAGGCTTAAGCCAATGGCACCGCCACCAATAATTAAAACGTCACTAGTCATTAGTCATTTATCATTAGCTATTTACAATTAGTACATAACTAATAACTCATAACTAAACCATCATACCCTCATCACCCTGAAAGACCGTCCAGCTTTACCACAAAGCTCGAATCGGTCGCTGACTTGTTGTGGTAGGGGAAGAAGAAGTAGTAGCTGACTGGACACCGGTACTTCTGCTACTTGATAAAGTCTCAGAAGTTGAAGATGAATCATTACTTGTGGAAACGCTAGTCCTGGGAGGAGGAGAAAAACTATCCTGAGCAACGTCACCCCTGCTGGGAGTTGGTCTATCGTTGCTTGTGCTCGTGCTTGGAGAAGAGCTATTAACATTAATATTAGCAGGGAGTACCCTGGATGTTTTGCCATCGGGAACATCATTACCGGCGGTTTCTTGTCCACCTATGGGAAAGTTGATACCCAACAATGTACCAACCAAAATTGCCAAGCCTCCGCCCATGAGAATTATTGGAGTCCATCTACCCATCTTAATCTTTATCTCCTTTTTTAACCTAACCTTATGGTGTCCATAGCATTTGAGGACTAAATAGAATAAGCTCGAATTTTGCGAATTTCACATCCCCCATTAGCTTATATTGACTTTTCTTAGGCAGTGCCGTTGTAGGAGAATGGAGAGGTGGGCTCCTGGCTTTGTCTGAAACCACCGGCAGTCGATCCTAAATGGAAACCAAAAACATCAGACTGCCAGTCCTTGAGGTCGGACACCTTACCTTCTACCTTGACCGCACAGTTACCACAAATGGGAATTCCTCCCCCAGTGATTACCTTAGTACCAGCATTGTAGAGGTGAATACTCTTGAGGAGCAAAATTCGACCTAATTGATCTACCCCAGTAGAACTCAATTGTCTTAGCTTGATAGTTTCAACCTTGGGCATACCTGAATTCCCAAATTTGCCTTTTGTTATATATTGACACATTGCTACTCATTGTCCCGCAACTCGCAGTTTTATGACCACAGACCCATCACCTCAACTTTGGCTATATGACACCACGCTAAGAGATGGCACTCAGCGCGAAGGTCTATCACTTTCTATAGAAGATAAAATACGCATTGCCCGTAGATTAGACCACATGGGAGTTCCCTTCATCGAAGGTGGTTGGCCTGGCGCCAATCCCAAAGATGTTGAATTCTTCTGGCAACTGCGCGAATACCCGCTTAAAAAAGCAGAAATTGTGGCTTTTTGTTCCACACGCCGCCCTCATAGTAACGCTAAAACTGAAAGCCTGCTGCAACCAATTCTGAATGCTGGGACTCGTTGGGTGACAGTTTTTGGTAAATCTTGGGATTTACACGTTACAGCCGGTCTCAACACGACTTTAGCAGAAAACCTAGCCATGATTCGTGATACTATCGAGTATCTTTGTTCTCAAGGGCGACGCGTCATTTATGATGCAGAACATTGGTTTGATGGCTACAAGCACAATCAAGATTATGCCTTACAGACATTAGAAACCGCGATCGCATCGGGCGCCCAATGGCTAGTTCTGTGTGATACCAATGGCGGTACTTTACCCCACGAAATTAGTCAAATTGTCACATCAGTTATTAGTCATTTTTCATTAGCCACTAATCAACAACCAATCCCCCTTGGCATCCACACTCATAATGATTCCGGTACAGCAGTAGCTAACGCCCTAGCCGCCGTCATGGCAGGAGCCAAAATGGTACAAGGAACAATTAACGGCTACGGCGAACGCTGTGGTAATGCTAACCTGTGCGAATTAATTCCCAATCTACAACTCAAGCTTGGTTATAGCTGTATCTCAGAACACCAGCTAAATCAACTTACAGAAACAAGTCGTTTTGTCAGTGAGGTGGTCAACCTTGCCCCCGATGAACACGCGCCTTTTGTTGGAAGTTCAGCCTTTGCACACAAAGGTGGCATCCACGTGTCAGCCGTAGAACGTAATCCCCTCACTTACGAACACATTCAACCAGAACAAGTTGGTAACCGTCGCCGCATAGTAATTTCCGAACAATCTGGGTTGAGTAATGTGTTAGCCAAAGCTCGTACTTTTGGCATTGAACTAGATAAAGACCAACCATCCGCTCGACAAATTCTGCAACGCCTCAAGGAATTAGAAAGTCAAGGATACCAATTTGAAGCAGCAGAGGCGAGTTTTGCACTGTTGATGTACGAGGCCTTGGGTAATCGTCGGCAGTTCTTTGAGGTCAAAGGCTTTCAAGTACATTGTGATTTAGTTGAAGGTAAAGAAACTAACAATGCCCTAGCGACGGTAAAAATAGCTGTGAACGGGGAAAACATTTTGGAAGCGGCAGAAGGAAACGGACCAGTAGCCGCGTTGGATACGGCTTTACGCAAAGCATTGGTCAACTTTTATCCCCAAGTTGCCACCTTTGAACTCACCGATTATAAAGTCAGGATTCTCAACGGACATACAGGTACTACAGCTAAAACACGTGTATTAGTAGAATCGGGGACTGGTTATCAACGTTGGACCACTATAGGAGTTTCACCCAACATTTTGGCAGCATCCTATCAAGCAGTGGTAGAGGGATTGGAATATGGTTTGTTGTTACATCAGGTCCAACTTAACCTTTGAACGGAAATAATCATTATTACCCATTCCATCCCATTTTCTAGATAACTTCGTTATCTAGATATGCAGTATCAATTACAATAAAATACAGGAGGTGATGACGAATTGTACAGAGGATGTTTTAAAAGGTATGATTAGTGTATCAACTATTGTTTGACCCCACCCTAACCCTCCCCTTGTAAGGCTATTCATTACTCACATCTTTCTTAACAATCTTGAAACATTTATGTGGCAATGGTTTCAACGCTTGAAAATTTCCCTAATCTTGACAAAATGTACCTTATTATTCTTGATAAAACCCTTATTTTATTGAGAATCATCAA
>CAIWDD010000023.1 GCA_903911355.1 uncultured Nodularia sp.
AACCCGCTAAAAGCACCACTGTCCAGAGTTTTAGTTTCATATAATACATATACTGTAAGTTAACTGACGGTGAGCCAGAATACAAGCATGAGGGCTACCAAGTATAATACTTAATTTTTCCCCTTACTGTTCCCAATTTTGGTTATATTAAACAGTAAACAAAAAAACTTTAGTCATTTTTCTTCCCAATACTAAAAAAACACTGAGTTTGTGTTTTTAATTATGGTAAGATGGTATAAATGTTTCATTATGTTTATTCAATGAGATTGAACTAGTGTAAGGTTAAATGCCCTGGGATTAAGGATGCTGGTAATCAGTTTAATTCAGATGTAAAATAAATTTATAACTATGGACATTCAACAAGCATTGGTCTTTGTTGATACTTTGATATTTGAGACGACAGGTAAGCATCTCACTGATGTGCAACGAGTACTTCTGTCTTCGTCTTTATCGGATCGGCAGTTACGTTACCATGATATCGCCAAAACCTACGGTTATTCGGTAAATTATCTGAAGCAAGATATTGGACCTAAGTTATGGCGCTTGCTATCGGAGGTCTGTGGTGAAAAGGTGAGTAAAACCAATTTTCGCTCCGCTTTAGAAAGAAAATGGTATCAAGGAGATAGCACTGTAGTTGATGGGAATTTACCTCTCCAACCCTTCACAGATCAGGTGACCCCAGCGGACAATTTACTATTTACCCATGGGATTCACACCCCTATGAGTAACGTGAGAACATACCAAGACTGGGGGGACGCACCTGATGTCACGGTTTTCTACGATCGCACTCAGGAATTGGATGCACTAAAAAAATGGGTAGTTAATGATGGTTGTCGTTTAGTAGTCTTGTTGGGAATGGGAGGAATAGGTAAAACCCATCTCAGCGTCAAGTTAGGCCAAGAAATTCATGGTGATTTTGAATATTTGATTTGGCGATCGCTAGTTTCTGCACCTTCTTTACAACAATTAATACTAAATATACTAAAATCTTTAACTCAAGGAAAAGACAACAATTTACCCATCAGACTTGAGGAGCAAATTTCCACCCTCATACAAGTTCTGAAAACGAAACGCTGTTTATTAATCTTGGATAATGCTGAGACGATTTTGCAAAGTGGTGTTTTAAGCGGTCAATATCAAACAGGTTACGAAGATTATAGAAGCTTTTTTCAAGCTTTAGGACAACGTCAGCATAACAGTTGTGTAATCTTAACTACGCGAGAAAAACCCCAAGAAATTAGCTTAATGCAAGGAGACACCCTACCTGTACGCTGTCTAAAATTAGCAGGATTAAGTTTGGGAGCAGGACAGCAACTCTTACAATTAAAAGGATGTTTTTTAGAATCGGAGGTATGCTGGCAGAAGTTTATTAAACAATATAGTGGTAATCCTTTAGCATTGAAAATAATTTCGGTAATTGCCAAGGATTTATATGATGGGAATATTTCGGAGTTGCTCAGAAGTAAATCTTTAGTACTAGGGGAGATTAATGAGGTTATAGAGGAACAATTTAATCGATTACCTCTTGGTGAAAAAAACTTCCTATACTGGTTAACTCTGCAAGAAGACCAAGATGAAATCAATTTGAAAGAAGTTGATATTCCAGGAATTTCACCTCAAAATATCATTGCAAGTATTCGCTCGCTGTTGCATCGTTCTCTCTTGGAGAAAAAAAACAGAAAATTATTTTTACAACCAGTTGTGAGGGAATATATACAAACCAAAATAATTGAGATAATTATAGAAGAAATAGAGAGCGAAACAATAGAATTATTAAATCAATATCCTTTACTTAAATCCTCAGCCAAAGAGTATATTAAGCAACGTCACATACAGGTATTTATTCAACCTTTGTCAGAGAGGTTGTTAAGCTTATATAAAAATCTCAAGAACCTGGAAGTGAAATTGCAAAAAATTCTGGTCAATCTGCGTGATAACGCTACTTTAGAACCTGGATATGCGGCTGGAAATATAATTAATATTTTATGTCACTTGCAAGTTGAACTCACTGGCTATGATTTGTCTGAGCTAACTGTTTGGTCTGGCTGTTTACAAACAACTAATTTACACAATGTTAACTTTAGTCGCGCTGATCTGAGTCAATCGGTATTCGCCAAACAGTTAACAAGCGTTTTATCTTTGGCTTTCAGTCCCAATGGGAAATTACTGGCTACGGGAGATGTAAATGGGGAAATTCACCTGTGGCACATTGATAATAGTCAGGTAGTTTTTAGCTGTAAAGGACACGCCGGTTGGGTACATTCTATTAGTTTTAGTCCCGATGGAACAATACTCTGTAGCGCCAGTAGCGATCACACCGTGAAATTGTGGGATGTCTTTGATGGTAGTTGTCTGACAACCTTAACAGGTCATCATCAGCGAGTGCGTGCAGTTGTCTTTAGTCCTGATGGTAGGATGATTGCCAGTGGTAGCAGTGATGGTACAATCAGGCTGTGGGATACGAACAGTCGTCAATGTTTTCAGGTAATTGTAGGCCATGAAAGTTTTATTTGGTCTGTTGCTTTCTCCCCCGATGGTAGGATGATCGCCAGTGGTAGTGAAGATAAGAGTGTTAAACTCTGGGATGTGGACACAGGGGAATGTCGGCAAACACTACTAGGACATGATCGGTGGGTGCGATCGCTGGCTTTTAGTCCCGATGGTCAGCTGTTAGTAACTGGTAGTGGCGATCGCACCCTAAAAATTTGGGAACCTAGCACTGGTAAATGTGTAAGAACATTGACAGGACATACTCAAAGAGTGCGATCGGTAGCCTTTAGTCCTGATGGTCAGCTAGTAGCCAGTGCTAGTGGTGACCACACAGTCAGATTGTGGAGTCTTGCTGATGGAAAATGCTTGAAAAATCTCCACGGTCATAATAGTCTTCTGACCTCCGTAGTTTTTAGTCCTGATGGCGAAATCTTAGCCACTGCTGGGGAAGATCGCTCTGTACGACTATGGGAAGTCAGTACAGGTAGCTGCATTGATATTTGGCAAGGTTATGGTGGTTGGATTCAATCAGTAACCTTTAGTCCTGATGGTAAAATCCTAGCCAGTGGTAGTGAAGATCAAAGCGTCCGATTGTGGAACCTGCAAACCAATCAATCTTTAAAAACTCCACCTGATGCAATGATTTTACAAGGACATCAAGGGTGGGTATGTTCTGTAGCTTTTAGTCCTGATGGCAAACATTTAGCTAGTGGTAGCAGCGACTATACTATAAAGCTGTGGGATATCCATACCGGTCAATGTCTCAACACCTTAAAAGGACATAGCCGCTGGATTCGTTCAGTAGCCTTTAGTCCCAATGGACTAACCCTAGCTAGTTGTAGTGGCGACTATACTGTTAAATTATGGGATATGACCACCGGAAACTGCCTAAAAACTTTACAAGGACATCAAGGATGGTTATGGTCTGTTGAGTTTAGTCCTGATGGAGTAACTTTAGCAAGTGCTTCTGAAGATAAAAGTATTAAACTATGGAATATTACCACAGGTAACTGTATAAATACCCTAATAGGACATACTAGCTGGGTACAAGGAATTTCTTTTAGCCCCGATGGGAAATTTTTAGCTAGTGCCAGTTGTGATTGTACAATTCGTTTGTGGGATGTGGCTACAGGAGAATGTCTAAAAATATTACTAGGACATACTAGTTGGGTGCAGTCAGTAGCATTTAGTCCTGATGGCAAGATTTTAGCTAGTGGTAGTTGCGACCAAACTGTAAAGCTGTGGAATGTGAATACTGGTAAATGTCAGCAAACAATATTAGCCCATCAAAGTTGGGTGTGGTCAGTGGCGTTTAGTCCCGATGGTAAGATTCTAGCCAGTGGGGGACAAGATGAAACCATGCGACTATGGGACATTCACACCGGAGAATGTTTACAGATATTGAGAACAAAACGACCCTATGAAGGGATGTGTATCCAGGGCGCAGCTGGTTTAACGGATGTGCAAAGAGAGACGTTAAAATATTTAGGCGCTGTGGATTAAAGTGGATTAAATTAATGTGAGTTTGAGAGCCGGTATGGGGATCACTGCCAATTAGTATAATTATTAACTTAATGTTTGAAAAACATCAAAGTAATCACTTATTCCCAAAGCAAAACAGATGGTAACTGCTGAGGATAGGCTAATCTTAAAAGCTGGTAGCCGATACCAGATAAACCCTGAAAGAATCCCGGATTGATCATATGAGATGAACCGTGAACAGACAGGGTAAATTTTCCGTGAGAGTGAGCATTTTTCAGCACTACAGCGGTAGCTTGATAAGCATTGGTGAGCAAATTGGGACAATTCAAGATTTGAGCCGCCACTAATAGGGTTTCAATTCTGCCAAAATTACCCCAACAAAGAGAGTCAACCCCCCAAACCATGGACTTTTGCGTAGTTTCCAAAGCGGTGGTAATTTGCTCACGAATGCTCACCGTATCTAAAACCGATAGTCCCCCCAGCCGGGCTAAAGCGATACCTGCAGCCCCATGGGCCCAACTGACTTGAAATTTAGGTTCTGGTGAACGTAGATCTAACCAGTTTTGTTGTTCAGGGGAGAACATTGTTTGTTCATAGGCGATCGCCTCCTGAGCAGCTGCTAACCAGCGATAATCTTGGGTAACAGCATACAATCTTAGTAGAGCATAAGCAATTCCTGCAGCACCCTGAGAAAAACCTGTGAGTAAGCGATGCTGAGAAGTTTTGCCAGTTCTTGGTTGCTCTTGATTACCCGTTTGATGGTTGAGTAAATGTTCGCCGCAGGCTATAGCCAATTCTAAGACTGGAGAGGGTGTAATTTTGTCCCCAGCTACAAACAAACTTAAAAGTCCTACAATTGTTCCAGCAGTTCCCCCCACCACATCAAAAATTTTATCGTTTGTAATCTGTTCTGGAGTAATCAGAGCCGTGAATTGGTGAGCCTCCGCTAATAGGGAATGTTCATCAACTAAGTCACTGATACGAACCAACCCATAGATTATGGATGCTATACCCCCAGCACCACCAATTCCTAAATCCTTGTGCAATGATTGGGAACTTTTATCAGATGTTAACCCTGGAACTACCTGACGGAGTGGGTGGAGGCTTTTTAAGGACAAGTCCCGCCATTGTAAATCACCAGTCACCTTAGCCAAAGCCGCCAGAAATAAGCTCACCCCCACACAACCATCGTAAAGGTTGAATCCAGAATCTTGGATATAGAAGTTTTGATGACTATGGTCATATCCCATCCCCAGCCAAGCTATACTGTGATCAGATGTTGGCAGCAAATTCTGCTCAAAGGTGCGAGCAATCTTAACCGCTTCAGTTAACAGAGTTGCTTGTGTTACCACATCCTCTGAGATTGTCCCGGTAACCGGATAGCTGAGGGGATTGAATTGATCAAGCTGCGGCTCCTCTAAAAATCGTGAACACAGACAAAAAGCAATAACCTGGCTTTGAAACATTAAATCTGTTTCATCTAAAGACTTGACTCGCTGGATAACGCGCTCAAAACTAGATTTTTCTAGCAGATTATGAATAACATTACCATCGGATAAATGTAAGTCTCGACTGGAGGTATTCGCCCTGAACATAGGGATATCCATCTGCTCCATGTCCTGCTTTTCTGCTGCTAACATTCCCCAAAACTCAGGCTGATGAGAGTCTGTCAAAAACCCCCGACTTAATACATCTAACTTCACACTGCGAGCCATACCCACTTCCATAAAATCTGGGTGGTATAAGTTGCGCAAAATCGCATCATAAACTCTCGTATTGCGAAACACTAGACGACACTCCTGATCAGCGAACTGCATCAAGGGACTGTTGTTACATAGCAGCTGTTCTCGATGCTCCATCACCCAACGATACATCTGCTCAAATCCGCTGACAACTTGAGTAATATAACTTTTCGGCTCCACAAAAGTTCCGTTTAAAGTAGGTACATTGCTTTCAGCGGTAAACTTCACCGTTTCATAGTCTACCTTCATCCCATCAGTGTTGATGTGCCTCCATCTGGGGGTTTGTATAGTTTGCTCCTCTACTTTCCCTAAACCACTCATATCAATTGACATGAGTTCATTGGCAATTAATATTTCTTTGGCGGGTAATAGAGCAGTACGCAATACAGAGTCTGACAGTTTTTGACTTATTTGGGGGATACTATCTATTGAGGGTGAAATTTTGATTTCTGGGTGTAGCAATGTTTCCATGTCAATCAGCACAGGATACTCACCACAAGCAATCAGGTTTTCATAGTGGCAGTCTTTCCCCTCTAAAATATGAATCAAACACATCAACATTCCCGATCGCTGATAAAATCGGCGTACCTCATCCTCTGTGTCACAGGGTAAGGACTGAATATATTCTACCCAACCATGGGTTGAGTAATTTAATACCTTTGGTGATTTTAATTTGAGGTCAATTCCCTGTTGATTGCACCATTGCAATAAATTACCAAAAGCAACTTCCAAGCCTACGTCCCTGGGTTTATAAACCACTTTTAACCCAGTATCAAAGGTCAGAGCTGCTACTGTGCGCCCCCTCTTGTGACCATCAGACAGTCCCGGCGCAATATCTACAACTTGGCTTAAGGGTTCATGGGGGGAAAAATACTGTTGAATTTCTGACCAATTAGTTACTAAACGGTTCAACAGTTCCGAGGTAGACTCAACCCAAAACTCAATGGTAATGGCCACCAAGCGACCTAAAACGCTATATTTTTCAAATAGGGACAGCAGCCCATCTTGACAGTGTTTCTGGATAAATCCTTGGTATTTATCCCGTTGAGAACTTCCTTTAACGGAAAGAGCAAAGAAGTCTCGAAAGGGATTTCCCGATGTGCGAAACTCGTTAAACTCCTGCATTAAAGTGGGCGCAAATACCTGACACAGAGATTCTAGTAATTTGCTTTCTAGGGCTGTTTGGACTTGACTGGTGATTAAGTGGGTGTATTTGTCCTGGTCTGGGAGTGCATTCTTGAGCAAATTTCGCGCTACTTGCAGACAGGGAATATAAAAGTCTGCAAATGGAATTGGGGTTTCAGGAATTATGGAGGGTTCTAGTTTCCCACCGGAGGAGGAAAATTCTTGTGTAGCTGCAATAACTTGTTTGAGGGTATTTGTCCATACAGGTAGGGTCAGCGGCTCAATACAATCATATTTAATAACTAGCCAACGAACTGTCTGTTCACTTAATCCATCCCATAGCAACCGCCGGTGAAATTTTTCCCTATCTCCTTTAGCAGCTACCTCACACCATAACTCTAGTCTGCTTTCAATTTCTGCTTGATCCTCTGCACTCAGATCATGATTAGTCACCTCATGAGTAGATATAGCGTTTAAACACTCTGATAAATTACTAGCTTTGATGGCGATCGCTTTGAGAATATCTGTAGATGAATCAGTTAATAACATAGGATTATGCAAAATATAGGAATTACCTTAATATCACCTTTCACTTTTGTTTTCAGGTGCATCAAACTGCTTAATTATTCTCAGTTGGTTGACAATGTGATTCAATATTTTTCGATTCTACAGTGCAACATAATATCTGCATTGGTAACAGCAATAGCTATTACTAGTATGATGTTACCAACGGATCATACTATAAGTTGTCTGAGCGCCAATACTAAAGCCAGCAGCTATTTCATCTGGGATTTGCTCAGGTATTTTTAGTAATTTTACTGAATGAAAAATTTGGTATTCTTTTGATCCGTGATTAGTTGGTATTCCCGCAACAACCCCCACTACTCCTGAATCTGGATACTGATTATTACCAATAACGCGATCGCCAACAGCTAAATTAGTTACTTCCCTACCAACGGCGACTACTTCACCCACAAATTCTGAGCCAATCACATAATAGCGATTATCTCCTAAATATGGGGCTGCTCTCAGCATAAAACCCTGATCACGGTAGTTACAAGAAAAAGCAATTTTCCTCACTAAAACCCCCTGCCTATTTTCTGCTAAGTCAGGGTTAAAATCAATATTGGGTGTTTCTAGCAAACCCGCCAACAGAGGTACAGAATCTAATTCTATAGGAGAACTCCCTAAAATTTTAGCTTGAGATAAATTAAGATTATCACCACAAATAGCAAGATTTCTCATAGATTATTTTCCTTGGATATAAGTAGGTAAGGCAAATTTGCTAATATACTCACAATGATGAGAACATTGATAACGGGGATGTATATTGGCAGCAGAAGACTCCCAGGAATTTAAATCGTATATTTCCGGGGAACAATTTTCAGCCAGAGCCAAAGCAGCCACCGCCGTAGAAATCATTTGATAGGTGTCGATGTAAAGAGAAATACAATGATATTCCCCCTCTACTTTTTTAAGTTGTGGTTGTTCACCACCTGCTAAACGATGGTTTAACAATAATCCCACGATATTTTTAGTAGGGATTTGAGGGTCAATAGCTAAACTAGAATAAAATGGTGTAGATACAGGAAACTTACCATCCCTTTCCATAAAATCTAACAAACGCAATTGAGCACTTCTCAGAGTTCTCCCTCTAAATCCCAGCCTAGCCATAGACAAAATTGCCAAGGCTGTAGAAAAAGCCACGTCATACTTGCCAAAAGAATAATCAGTATTCATACTCATTAAAATCTCATTCAGCAGTTGCTCACGCAAAGATACAGCCGTTCCATCATTTTCAATTGCGCCGGCCAGAGCATAATCGACTAAATAAGGATTGGCAAAATACAAACCGCTACGTTGTGCAAAACCAGCTTGTAAATAATCAATGGTGGTTTTTGTGCTTAACCCTGCTTGGCGTTGCAATCCTCTGATTAAACAAGTTGTGGCATAATCAACTTGACACCAGTGGCGACAACTGTGATCAAAAAGCATTTTCCCTGCTTCCTCTTCCTCAGACCACAGTTGGGGATAGTACCCACCTTCTCCATCGGCAAATGTTTCTAAAGCTTTAATGGCGGTTTCGTCTTCAAACCCTTGTAAAATCAAAGCTGAATCCGTAGCAGTTACTAAGCGTCCTGTGTGAAAAGCCCAAAGTTTTCCTTGACGATTGTCTGCTAAGAACTGGTTTAAGGTCTGACGTGATTCTAAAATCCTCTCTGCTACCACATCAGATGAACTACCAGCATTTAAGGCCTGTAAAACAAACCCCAAGGGAACTAAATTACCATAGGTAAAAGATGGCTCAGGTGCGGGGGGTTGACAAGTCATTGCCAAATTACCATCCACACAGGCTGCGGTTGCTAAGGCTACAGCTTCCAAAGCCCGATTTTTAGCAAACTTAATCCTAACTTCCGCAGCTTTGAGTAAACCCCCTTCTAATAAGGGGTCAATATTTCCATGTTGCAAGAAAAATATATTGCAATGTCCAGTGCGACTGAAATGGGAAAGAATACCCGCGTGAATGTGAACTGGTAACCGATTTCGGAACTGGGCTAAATAGTAGTTATCCTTGGTTTCTCCTCCCAGAAACTTAACTCCCACTGCTTGCAGTAGTTCATAATGTTTTCCAGAAGGTTGTTCTGTAAAAATAGCTTGGGCTTCTCCGTGTCCTTCAGGATTAATTTTAATATGCAGTAAAACGGGAGCAAAGGGAGATTGTTCCCCTAAACCCAGACAGTCAGCTTCATCCACTGCAAACAGCGCCAGCTGCTCAGAGAACCTTTCAGCTAAGGGAGATTTAATCATTTTCGCCGACCAACCCTGACCTGAAGTAGGTTCGCTTAACCAAGACTTATTTTCAGCAGCTAAAAATCTCCCGTGACTGGTCAGCACTACATGGGAGTAGGGCGCTAAGTCAATACCTGCGGGTAAATGATACATTTCCCTGGCGATCGCATCATCTGTCAATTGGCGAATTGCACCCAGATTAAATAAAACCATCCATTCCAGAAAATTTGGCAACCCTTGTAAAATTTCTGATACCAGCATATTTTTCTCAAATATCAACTAAATGGCTAAGTTAAACACTAGAATTATTAAGTTCACGAAAACGCTGCACAAAATCTGAAGTTATTAAAAAATACTCCATTGCCAGATAAGCCTTTGCTAGTTGTGGTTGGTCGTCTTGATAAACAATTTTTATGTGATTGATTCGCCTAAAAAAGACAACCTCAGAACTGTTTTCTCTTACCTTTTTAGAAAGGTAACTGGGCCAAACACCTTGATAATTCTTCTCACGGATAAATCCAGGATAAGCTAGTAAAGCAGCTTGCTTTGAAGACAGACATAAATTTCTATCCACCAGATAATTTAGGAATAGCTGCCATCGCGGTTCTAATTTTGGTTGTTCCAGGAGATAACATTCTAAACCTATTTTAGGTGCAACAGTCTCCCCAACATCAATATCTAAATCAATTCTGTCAACTAAACCCGAAAGCTCCCTCAAAAATCCTTTGAGAATATCTACCGAACCAGTCCAACCAATTTCTTGTAAATATTCTGGTATTTCTCCTGGCGAAATATTCCGAATACAAACCCGCACCTGATTTTTAATTTTTCTGGCTAGCATTAAGCCAATTTGGAAAACATAGGCTTCTTGGGGTAAAAAATCTAAACAATGACAAAAATTTGCTGCTACTGACTCTGGTAAATTATCGTTAAGAAGCAATGGTAAAGCCTTCCCAGTAACCCATTCATACCTATTTTCAGCTATATTTACATGAGGTGATTTTCTGGAATAAAGACTTTGAGCACCGAAGAAACAACTAGGTAATGGTAAATCACTGTGATAATCGTTAATATCAAATTCTAACCAGATATTATTTACTTGCTGATGCAGGATAGAAACCTGATTTTGCCATTCTTTACTAAATTGATTTATTTGTTCCCAAATAGGAGCAGAAATTAAAGCTAGGGGTAACTCACCATTTTCTGAAGCTAATATTTTACTTTCTGATGGTTCTGCATCTGTGCAAATTAAAAAATCACTCTGAGGTTCTGCAATAGTTAAAGGACATTCAAAGCCGAAAAAAGAAGTGATATTTCTAGGGAGAAAATCAGCCACAGCTTTAATTTTCAACCAGGTTTCTGGGGAAATCAAAGCCGATGAGGTGTAAGGTTCAACCAGTTTTATATAATCTGTTAATGAGGAGTTAATCATCAGCTATAAACTCAAGTATGTTGTCAGTATTCGTGATTTTCCCCGACAATGCTTTAATAAAATACTGGATGGCAAACAAGATCATCATTTTGGTGTAGGTAGCCTTCACCAATACGCCAAGGAATTACTTTTGTAGATGAGCCGATTTTCTTGAGTTCCTCTTGGGTCTCTCTAATTAGTAATTCATCCTGAGTCGTATAACTACCTAATTCCGCCCAACTGTGCGCATAGGGTAAGCAAGATTTGGCTCCCACAATAGCAGAAATTGCCGCCACTCCCTTGGGTCCTAATGTAGAAATATATTCTCCCTCTTGTTTGTTAGTCACGGCAAATATTTGCGGATTACTCAGTAAGTTACCAACAATATCTATACCCCAACTCGATAAGTCTGTACCAATTGAGTTATAGGATAATGGCTGGAAGTTACTGATAATGTGATCAACATCAAACTTTTGTTTAACGTATTCTGCTACTTCTAGCATAGAACCTGTTGGCTCAGTACCAGCATCAATTAAAAACCAAGAGGTATAATGTTCTGTTCGCAGTAAATATGTGTTTCCCCAGTTTCTTAATTCTGGATATTTTGGCTGATCATATTCGGGAACTAAAGGTTGTTCTCCGTAAAACGGTAAAACATGAATATCTATGTCGCCAACTGTAATCGGTTTAGCATACCAATCAACCGCAATTACATTCTCAAACCCAAGGCTTTTTAATCTCGCTTCCATATCCTCACAAGTAATTGTTCCTTGGGGTACTTTGGGAACAATGATGGGAATATCAGCCGGAAACATCATCAAGGTGGGATAATGCCAGTGGTCATAATGACTATGGGAAATTAAAATGGCGTCCACTAGACCTTGTAGTTTAGCTCTAGTAATATCATCTTTTAAAAAAGGAACACCATAGTTTGAATGGAGGTGAGGATCTACTAAAACTCCTGTGGTGTTACTTCTGTAAAGTAATGATGCGTGTTGCAGACGAATCACCCCCGGTAAGTTTTGATAATTTATATTTACTTGGGGAGGTTGGTTTTGGACAATCTTGCATTTTATCCATTTATCTAATAAAACTCTCCCCCGCTCACTGATTTGTTGACAAATTTCTTGGTATGTGTATTTTGACTCTCCGCAAAGATGAAAAAGTTTTCTTATTTCCGGTAATATTGCTGTATCTTCTAGGATTTCTACACCATGTTTACCTAAAAACGGCGGATACTTGGTATTGTTAAATAACAAAGCTATTAAAGGATTATTCTCAATTAAAAGAAATTGTTTTTTTAAAGAGAAGCTATTTTCTACTTGGTTTGTATCAATATCAAAAAATATATCTGCTATTTTTTGGTGTTTATTTGCTGCTTGGAGAATGGCTTGTTTAAAATCTTTTAATTCCACCAAATAATTAAAAATCTCTTGAATAAAAGGTTGAATTGCAGAACATAAGCGATCGCTAGCAGTGATAGTAGATATTTGAGCGCCCTTAGTAAAGGAAATTATTTGATTCATATACAATGGGGATTCGTGGTATGTCAAAGGATGTTACAATTCAATTGCGAGAAAATACTCAGGCTATCTGTCAAATCTCAAAGCCAATGTCACCCTGGTTGCAAAAGGGAGAACCGACCCAGGGTGATTTTGTTTGTTTAGTAGCTTGTATTGGATACTGGATCAGTTGCTCGCATATTACCACTTACTACATTTGTTAATTGCAGCTACCGTAATTGAAGAAACCGCTCCAATGACAGCAACGGTTATTACCGAACCACCGGCGATCGCTTCTAACTCTTCATCGCTGAGTTCTTCACTGTTCTGACGCTGCTGAAATTGATCTTGGCGTTGCTTAATTTCCGCCCAAAGTTCTTCGGACGTAAAATTGTAACCATATTTTTTACCTAAATCACTAGCACCGTCTTTGTATTTTTGATCTAAATCAGTAGCACCCTCTCCGTCTGCTGATTCAATAACTTGAGCTAACTCTGATTGGATTTGTTCGTCTGATTCGACTCTTGCTAAAAACTCGTTTACAGATTCAATACTCATGGTCAATTCCCTGGTGTTGTTTAAATTCAACAGTATCTAGGGTAAATTCCCTCACTTCCACAGTCAATACATAAAAGTTCAGTTTTATTCAGTATTTTATTCAGGTTTCATCGAATTAAGATCCATAACTTTTCTTGAAGCTGTAACTTTTTGTGAATAACTGCTAAAAGTTTGAGACTTACTTGATATAATAAGCATTGGCGTGCTTTATCCTAACGCTTAAGGCATCAAGGCATATTAACGGGTATTTCAGCTAATATTGTTATTGTTGCGGAGTCGCTCCGCGCGTTGCTGTAAATTCTGAAAGAAATCACCCCCGACAATCTCAGCAACTTCGCTTTCTTTTTTAGATTGGTCGATTTGAATTTGCAAGTCTAATACCTGTTGTTTTAGCTTCTGTTCTCGTTTGTGAAACTCCCGAGACATATGAATAGCTGCGGTTGCTTGGTTAGCTAAAGCACTTAAAAACTCCAAATCTTCACCGGTATAACGAACCATGGGAGATAAATTATCGACGTATAATACCCCAATAGTTTCCTTATAGTTTTTCAGAGGAACACACATACAATTCTCAATCCCAGATCGCACAATAGACGCAGAGTCATTAAAATCAACCTGGGGGTTTTCCGTGATAATTGCATCCCCACTTTCATAAGCAAGATTAACGATTTTACGACTGTAAAAATCTTGGGTATTATGAATATACTCCCGTGACTTGACTGCTTTTGCTTCTAGTTTCTGGGAATCTTCATCTACTAAGAGAATTACCGCCCGATCAATTCCCATAATTTGAAATAGTAGATCGAGTATCTTCTGCAAAAGTTCATTGGGATCGTCGGGGGAACAAAGTTGTTTACTGACTTCTAAGAGAATTTTCAGTTTGTTTACTGGGTGTTCCGGGGTGTGAGTATTTAAGTGAAGAACAGAGTCACCGCTAGACTGCTGACCTAATAAATTTTCCAGTTTTTCGGGAACTTGGGGGATAGGAATTTGTTTGAAATTATCGCCTAAAGATTGTTGTTTAGCATCGAACTGCTCTAACCCTGATGTAGTCAGGTGGTCAACAAATTTAAATGGGGAACTACCACAAGCAACTTGGTCACCTTCACAAAGTTGATAAATATCAGCAATTTGCATTCCATTGACAAAAGTGTGATTACGACTTCCCAGATCCCGAATTGTCACACCTTCCGGAGTGACATCAATTTGGGCGTGGTAACGAGATACAGTTTTATCAATAAGAACAATAGTATTATCTATTTGGCGACCAATGGTGTGAACTCCCCATTTTAATTGATAAACTCTTTGGTTACCACTTGTAGGAGTGTAGATGAGATAAGGCACGTCTGCTAGTCCGATATCGTTTAGCTATCACTTTAAATAGTAACTGTTTGGCTAGTAATTTGTTGAGCCATTCTTTGCATAACTTTACTGATGGCATGGTTTTTATATTTAATGGTGAATATCCCTTGACTAGCTAAACGCAGCATATCCTGAGAGTCCGGCAGGATACCCAATACTGGTAGATTATATGTATTTGTCACTTGTTGGCGCATTTGTTCAAAGTCGTATTCTGGTAGGGCTTTATTAACTATGAGAAACATCTGAGGGACTTTGAGGCGGCGAGCCACATCTACTGTAACGGCTGTTCCTTGAAAATCTTGTTGATCTGGTCGCAAGATCAACAGCACAACCTGGGAAACTGTTAAAGAAAGTAAAGTTTCTTCACTCAGACCGGGATGGGTATCAATGAATAAATAATCTAAGTTCAGGTCTCTAATCAGATGCTGATATCCTGCAAATAACAATTCTGGATCAAAACCTTGTCTTAATATCTTAGAAATATCATTGACTTTGACGCTGGCTGGAACTAAATAAAGTTTACTCTTGGCAGTACCCTGGTCTTCTAAAACATAACTCACATCATGGGCCGCATCGCTGATTTTATTCTTTCCCCACAGAAAATCATTCAGGGTAGGACGGCCTTGCATATCTCCCAAACCAAAAAGAATATGAATTCCTGGGGAAGGGAGGTCAGTGTCAATAATCCCCACACGATTTCCTTGACTAGCCACTAATGTAGCCAGATTGGCTGTGGTATTTGATTTACCAGTACCACCCCGATAAGAGTGGATCGAAATGATTTTTGACATGGCTTAAATGCCTAAATTCTGATAAATGTTACAAAAATAAAACATATCAGTATATTGTACAACAACTTTTTCATTTATGATTAACCATAACATACCTTTTTTTGCCCTTGGCGGTAGCAATGAATTCCTTAAAGTTTTGCACCGATACCTTAGCAGCTTATGGAGCTAGTGAGTCAGAAGTTGTGGAACTACTGGCTTACAATCAAAATGTTTTTACTCCTCCTGGGGTAGAACAGCTGCACCAAAGGGAGTCTGAACCTTATCTTGCTACCTGGGAGCAATATGTCCAGGAATCTGATCGTATAGGGGCTTATGCAACGTTGAAGCCGCACTTGGTTCAGCTGCAATTTCCGATTTTCGGAGGTATCAGTGAAACACCAGAATATCGGGCTGCAACTCGCAAAGGCTCAACTGCACACATGAAAATGGCCACGGGGCTAACTTTACTAGCACCAGAAAATCTGCAACTATATATTCATCAAACCTTAGCTGGTGGGATTCCGGTTTTGGTCGCTGGTAACCGACCTGATTTTATTAGCTTAGTTCAAGCTTTGACCAAACGCAATGAACCGCACTCTATCCCAGAATCGATGGGTGCTTGCATTGTACAAGGATATAACAACTGGCATCGGGTGAGACAATATCAACAGCAATGGCTGGAGAAACATCAAAATCAAGATCATCCTGGTTGGGAAGAGGAGTTTCAAAACTTAATTCAGCGTCCAGAACTATATCGAGATCGATTTATTTTATTGAGTCGAGGAGTATATAGCAACATTAGGGCGACTGATTTAGGTCTGGAAGAAGAACAATGGTTAGAACTATCGGGAAAAATTCGCTTAGAACATGAATGTACTCATTATGTAACACGCCGTTGGTTCGGCTCCATGCGCAATAACATTCTCGATGAGTTGATTGCAGATTATCGAGGGATTGTCAGCGCCATAGGTAATTATCGGGCAGATTGGTTTTTACAATTTGTTGGTTTAGAAGCTTTTCCCACCTATCGTCAAGGAGGTAGATTAGAAAATTATCGGGGGGAAACGCCACTTTCCCAAGGGGCGTTTGCAGTTTTACAAAGGCTGGTGAAAACAGCAGCGGAAAATCTAGAAGAATTTGACCAAAAGTTTCGCCAGTCAGTCAAATCAAGACAAGAAGAAATGGCAATATTGATGGCCTTAACAACTCTCAGGCTGGAAGAATTAGCATCTGAACAAGGAGTATCCCTGATAGAATCAGCCCTCAACCATGTTAAACATCTGCTTTCCCCAGGTTGTGAAATTACAACCCTGTAAGTCCAACCTTTTAAACCTTGATGATTAAATAGGTGAAATTATGATAGACCTTTTTCACAAACAGTTAAGTAATAGCGATATCCAGTGGCTGAAGCAAAATGGATATATGAATAACATTTCCTCAGGAGAGGTGTTAATTGAACAAGGGCGATCGCCAGATTGTTTATATCTAGTAATTAGCGGTGAACTCAGCGGCAGTATTAGCCAAAATCAAGGTAGTAGGTTGGGGCGTGCTTTTGCAGCCCTAGAAGAAGACGAAGATTTAGAAGCAGAAATTTCCAGCTTTTACCCCGGAGAAGTCATTGGAAAAATATCAGCCCTAGAGCTAACTCCAGGAACAATGACTGTAAAAGCATCAAAAAATTCTGCTCTCCTAGCCATTCCCTCGGCACAACTCCAAGAAAAAATAGCAGATGACTTTGGTTTTGCAGCCCGATTTTATCGGGGAATTGCTAATTTACTCTCAGAGCGTTGGATGCGACTAGTCCAATACTTTTTGCGTCAGCAAAAGGGACAAATTCCACCCCTAGAAGATGTACCGCTCATTTTCGGAGAACTGAGTGATGGCGATGTTGACTGGATGCTAGGGGCCGGAAGATTGATCCAAATATCATCCGGAGAAGTTCTCATCCGCAATGGCCAGCAGATCGAAAATCTTGATATTATCCTCCAAGGGGGAATTGCTGTCCTGGTTAAAGAAGAACAACCCAATAGGCTCTTTAGTGTTTTCGGTCTTCTAGAAAACGATGAACAACCAGATGGATTATTAGAACAAGAGATCATCCGTCTTTACAGAGGAGAAATTTTAGGAGAAGCGATCGCCATAGATAAACCCACATCAACCTCTACCTTGAGAGCTTTAGAAAATTCCATTTTACTGAGAATTCCCGAACGACAACTATTAGTGAAACTACAGCAAGATGTAGGCACAGCATCCCGTTTTTATCGGGTTGTTTCTTTGCTGCTGGCTGGGAGATTGCAAGGTCTAATTAGTCGATTAGGATACGGACGAAGTCGCTACCAACTCGGTCAAAGTCTAGATATAGAAGCAGCCTACGAAGATGAAATTGATTTGGAGATCATGGATAACCTGACCCTAGGGGGAGCAAGATTTGACTGGATGCTCAAGCGATTAAAAGTCAGTTAAACCCTCAGCAAATATAAATCATCAGTGAGTTAATTATTATGTCAGATTCATCAAAAAAACTATTTCGTGAGGAATCTCTAGAACGCCTATCTTCACCAGAAAGGCTCGACCAACTCATGAATGTTGTCAATCCCAGAGCTTGGATACCATTAGCGGGATTGACATCTTTAGTTGCAGTAGCCGCAGTGTGGAGTGTCGTTGGTCGCCTTCCCCTCACAGTTACTGGACAAGGTGTGTTGCTATATCCCCGCAGTGTCATCCAATTGCAAGCACCTGGTGATGGGACAGTAGTTGAACTTCAGGTTCAACCAGGGGATGAAGTAAAAAAAGGAGACATCATCGGACTGATCAGCCAACCTTCCCTAGAAAAGCAACTAGAGCAAGAAAAACAAAAGCTGACAGAATTATTGACTCAAGCACAAGAGAGTAACTTAGCACTCAAAACTAGACTAGCTTCGGAGAGGACAAATCTTGCCAAACAACAGGCTAACCTCAAACTTAGCTTAGAGCGAGAGTCTATCATGCCAACGTTACGCCAAAAAAATCTGATCCTATTGGCCCAAAGTCGTGAAGTGATTGAAAAACGACTGAGTAATGACGAACGAGTTTTACCAAGTCTGCGTCAAAGAAGTCTTGAATCTCTTCAACAAAGAAGAGA
The DNA here is from genome assembly GCA_903911355.1 of uncultured Nodularia sp. Classification (GTDB taxonomy): domain Bacteria; phylum Cyanobacteriota; class Cyanobacteriia; order Cyanobacteriales; family Nostocaceae; genus Anabaenopsis; species Anabaenopsis arnoldii. The sequence goes on from CAIWDD010000023.1 coordinate 18,354, forward strand.
AGGTCTCAATGATCGCATAGAGGAAATTAATAAATTGCTACCCCAGCTGGGAACACAGCTAGCAGCTCGCCGCCAATTGTATGAACAAAAAATTGTCAGTGCGGATCTGATGTTAAGTGCTCAAAGAGAATACTTTGATAGTCTAGCCCGACTCTCGGATCTTGAAGCCCAACAGAAACAGCTACAACTAGAACAGGTAAATACAGAACGACAGTATTTAGACGCGATCAACCAAAGTAACGAACTCAAGGTTAAACTGCAAGAAAATCAAGTGCAGCAAGTTGATCTGGAAAGACAATACCAGCAAAGCCTGAATACCATTGACGAGATCAATAGCAAACTGCAAGAAGTTACTAGTCAACTAGCCAGATTAGATCAAGAAGAATTAGAAACACAGATTAATAGAAAGAATAATATCGAAGATGTGAGAAGAAGAATAGCTCAACTAGAAAGAGAAATAGAATTAAAGAGCCGAATTATCAGTGATTATGATGGAACAGTTCTAGAATTATCAGTTTTGCCAGGGCAAATAGTATCTGGAGGCTCTCGTCTGGGGGCGATTAATTCCAAAGGTACTGATGCCAAACTCATGAGCGTTATGTACTTTGCTGATAAGGATGGTAAGCAAATTCAACAGGGAATGGAAGTGCAAGTTACCCCTAGTCTAGTCAAGCGAGAAAGATTTGGCGGCATTCTAGGGAATGTCACAACCATTACACCATTTCCCGTGACTGTACAAGATATGTCAACCATGATCGGCAACCAAAATCTAGCTGAAAGTCTAGCTCAAAGTCTAGCTGCAGGGGGGGGGAATGCCCCGATACAAGTTTTTGCCGAACTGGAAACCGACAATACTAAGAGTGGCTATCAATGGTCTTCTTCTCAAGGACCTGACATCCAACTATCTCCGGGGACTACAGTACAAGTTCGGGTCAAGGTAGCAGAAATTGCACCCATAGCCTACGTTATTCCCATCTTTAGATCCATTACTGGTATTTATTAGTAGATTATGTCCATAGCATTTATTTCTAACTTGATTAGACCGGATAATGGCGGTCGAGTCCGAACTCCCACCTTGCTGCAAATGGAAGCGGTAGAATGTGGGGCCGCAGCACTTGGCATTATCTTGGGCTATTACCGTCGGACAGTTCCCTTAACAGAATTGCGGCGAGAATGTGGAGTATCTAGAGATGGTAGCAAAGCCTCTAACGTACTCAAAGCAGCTCGGTTGTACGGTTTAAATGCCAAAGGATTTAGAAAATCTTTGGCAGATGTGCAGAAAATTAAACCTCCTTTTATCGTCTTCTGGAACTTCAACCACTTTTTAGTAGTGGAGGGGTTTGTTGGTAAAACCGTGTATCTCAACGATCCCGGAGATGGTCGCCGAAAGGTTACCTTTGAAGAATTTGACCAAGGGTTCACAGGGGTAGTCCTGGTGATGGAACCCGGACCAGAGTTTAAGAAGGGTGGTAAGAAAAAAGGGATTCTCTCTGCATTAGCCTCACGCTTGCAAACTTCCCGCACAGCGATTATTTTTTCCTTGGTTGCAGGATTACTGCTGACAATTCCTCGCCTGGCTGTACCTGCCTTTACCCAAGTCTTTATCGATGAAGTTATAGTTCAAAATCGTACTGATTGGCTGCGTCCCCTATTGTTGGGTATGGTGGTAGCAGCCTTACTGCGGGGGCTGTTGGCTCGCTTGCGGCTCTCCTATCTGCGAAAATTACTACTGAAACTGTCAGTTACCATGTCCGGTCAGTTTCTCTGGCATACCATCCGCTTACCAGTGGCGTTTTATGCTCAACGCTTTGCGGGGGAAATTAGTAGTCGGGCCCAACTGAATAATAAGGTGGCGGAGGTTCTATCAGGACGTTTGGCTACCACGGCTATAGACTCCATCATGATGGTGCTTTATGCCGTGATTATGTTCTTCTACGATCCAGTGTTAACCCTAATTGCCATTCTCTTTGCTTCAGCTAACTTTATTGCCTTGCAAGCCCTCTCCCGTAACCGAGTAGATGCCAACATTAGATTATCTCAAGAAACAGGAAAAGTAGCTGGAGTAGCTATTAGTGGTATTCAAAGTATTGAAACAGTTAAAGCTAGTGGTTTAGAGTCTGACTTATTTTCTAAGTTTGCTGGTTACTATGCCAAAAGCATCAACGCCCAGCAGCAATTAGGACTGTCTAGCGGTATCCTGGGTAGCTTACCGACAGTCTTAACCTCACTAGCTGTCACCTCAATTCTAGTGGTAGGAGGATTTAGGGTTATGGAAGGAAGCCTGAGCATTGGGGCACTTATTGCCTACCAAGCTCTGACTGAGCAATTTCTCCAACCTGTGAATGAATTAGTCAACTTTGGTAGCACCCTACAAGACTTACAAGCGGACTTAAACCGTCTTGATGATGTTTTAGAGAACCCAGTAGATACCGAAGCCCAGCGAGAAGTTGATCAACAAAACTTGACGCCAGCATACACCCAAGAGTCCTTTAAATTACAAGGATATGTAGAACTGCGGGGACTTACCTTTGGCTACAGTCGCTTAGAAGATCCTCTGATTCAAGATTTAAGTTTGAGCCTAAAACCCGGGGAAAGAGTCGCCTTAGTAGGTGGGAGTGGTTCAGGTAAGTCTACCGTGGCTAAGTTAGTCACCGGACTATACCAACCCTGGTCAGGGGAAATCCTCTTGGATGGGATACCCCGCCAGGAAATTACTCGCCCCATTCTTGCCAATTCCCTGGCGATGGTAGAGCAAGAAATCTTTCTGTTTGCGGGTACTGTGCGCGAAAATCTCACTCTTTGGGATTCAACTGTACCCGAAGAAGATCTAGTCAGAGCTTGTGAAGATGCCGCTATCCATGATTTGATTCTGAATATGCCTGGCGGGTATAATAGCCAACTCACTGAGGGGGGGATGAATTTAAGTGGAGGACAGCGTCAGCGGTTGGAAATTGCCCGTGCTCTGGTGAGAAACCCGGCTGTATTAGTTCTTGATGAAGCAACTAGTGCTCTGGATGCCCAAACCGAGTTGATCATTGACAGAAACCTGCGCCGGCGGGGTTGCTCTTGTATCGTTGTGGCTCACAGACTCAGTACTATTCGTGATTGCGATGAAATTATTGTCTTATCGCGGGGGAAAGTAGTACAGCGGGGTACTCACGAAGAATTACGCAGTCGCCCTGGAGTCTATACACGCTTAATTGGTACTCAGGAAGGATAAATATGACTATTGCTCGGCAACAAGGACGCATCGTTAAAGGTAATGAACCCTTGCTTTTAAATGACCCTGAGAAAATTTGGTTTGTTAAATCAGGGTCTCTAGTCTTGCATGGTATCTTGGTGGAAAACTCACAGGTCAAAGGTAATCGCCGCTTTTTGTTTAATGTAGGTGCTGGAGAAGCTCTCTTCGGCGCTAGTTTAGCACCAAGTAGCCAATATCAAGAGTTTAGAGGCATTTTGGCAGTAGCATTAGAAGAAACTGAACTGCTGGAACTACCATTCGAGGAGTTGCTAGGGCAAGTTAAAGATGGCAACTGGGAGGCGATCGCTCTCATCGAAGGGTGGTGTTATCACTTAGGAGAATGGCTAAAACAGCATCACCAAGTGACAAGCAATAGCATTGTAGTAGAAGGAACTCACTACATATCCTTACTGAAAGAGCAAACCCTTGTACCCCCTCAATCTTCCGCAAGTAATGGCAAAAAAAGACACAATATCCCGTGGGTAGTCTGTCAACAAGGTAGAACTCGCTGGCGAGGAATAGAAGACCTAATCATAGATAGTTCTTCCCCCCCCATACCCCTGGTAGGTGGTACTTGGTTGGCAGCAGAAAATTCGGTTGAAGTTTATACTATACCCCTGGAAGAACTAGAACAGGTGAACCAGTTACCGGCAAGTTTAGCCCTATTACACACTTACTTTTTTCACCTGTTTAATCTTTTAGAGCAGCAGCAGATAGAGTCGGAATTTCGGCGTTTCCAGCAAAGGCAAGAGTTTAACCGCCGGATGATTGAAAGTTCCCTAGAAGAACTAACTTCAATCTTAGAACCGCAACAAGCAACATTTCTACCAGAAGGAACTCCTTTACTGATAGCGGCGGGGGCCGTAGGTAGATTCATGGGTATTAAAATTCTTCCCCCGGCAGAGTCAGAAGACCTGGAACGGGTGCAAGATCCCCTAGAAGCAATCGCCCGAGCTTCCCAATGCCGAACCCGTCGAGTATTGCTCACAGGGGAATGGTGGAAACAGGAACACGACGCTTTGTTAGCCTACACTCAGGCTAATCAACCGGTGGCTTTATTACCAGATCGAAAGCATTCTTATCTGTTATTCGATCCTGAGACCTTAAGTAAAATTCCCGTCAATGCTAACATTATCGCCAACATCAAACCGGAAGCCTATGTATTTTATCGGCCCCTACCGCCGTTGATCACTAAAGCCATAGATATTTTCCGTTTTGGCATCAAAGGGTATGAAAAAGATGTAGCACTAATACTAATCTTGGGTATTTTAGGCTCACTGCTGGGGATGGTGACTCCCCAAGCAACGGCAATTTTAGTTAATGATGCTATTCCCGACAGCGATCGCTCTTTATTACTACAACTGGGACTAGGTTTATTTGCTGCTGCTTTGGGAAAAGCCACCTTTGAATTAGCACAACAGATTATTACCTTAAGAGTAGAAAATGCCGCTGATGCTGCTCTACAACCTGCTTTATGGGATCGCATCCTCAAATTAAGTCCCGGGTTTTTTCGCCAGTATGCCTCTGGGGATCTTGTGAATCGTCTTTTAGCGGTGAGTGAAATTCGCAGTCAATTAAGCGGCTCTACCCAACGCACACTCTTAACCGGAGTCTTTGCACTCCTCAACTTAGGGCTGATGTTTATCTATAGCTGGAAACTGGCTTTAGTGGGTATTGGTATAACGGTCTTAGTGATTATCGTGACGGTGATTTCCAGCCGGATGTTAATCTCCAAACAGAGAAAACAACAAGAATTAGATGGAGAGATTGATGGATTTACAGTAGAACTAATCAACGGTGTAGCTAAACTGCGCGTGGCTGCTGCCGAGGAAAGAGGATTTGCCGCATGGGCAAGAAAATATAGTTATCGAGCCAAATTACAATCAGGAGTTCAAGGAATTAATGATAGTTTAACAGTTTTCAACGAAGCCCTATCTATGGTCAGTTCCATACTGATCTTTTGGTTTGCCATTCTCTTTATTCAGATGGCGGCGCTTCAGAGAAACCCCAGCGGACTATCAGCAGGGGCATTTTTGGCGTTTAATTCCGCCTTTGGCGTGTTTATTGGCAGTGCCACAGATATTAGTAATACTCTGACTGATATTTTGGAAGTGGTTCCTTTGTGGCAACGAGCCAAAACAATTCTCCAAACAGAACTAGAATCAGATCCCACCAAAGCTGATCCCGGGCGACTGACCGGCCGGATTGCTCTAGATCACGTCACCTTTCGCTATCGGGAAGATGGTCCGCTCACCCTGGATGATGTCAGCATCCATGCAGAACCGGGAGAATTTATTGCTATAGTCGGACCGAGTGGCAGTGGTAAGTCCACAGTATTTCGCCTGTTGTTGGGCTTTGAGACTCCCGCCAGCGGCACAATTTATTACGATGGACAAGATTTAGCCGGGCTGGATATGCCAGCAGTACGACGACAATTAGGTGTAGTACTGCAAAATGTCCGCATTTCTTCCGCCCCCATCTTTGATAGTATTACATCGGGGGCTTTAGTCACCCTAGATGAAGCCTGGGAAGCAGCCCGCATGGCGGGATTTGATGCGGATGTTAAGGCTATGCCTATGGGAATGCACACGGTGATTAGTGAAGGGGGAACTAACCTTTCTGGGGGACAAAGACAAAGGCTATTAATTGCTCGGTCACTGGTTTTAAAACCTAAAGTTCTGTTGATGGATGAGGCTACTAGCGCTTTGGATAATCAAACCCAAGCCATTGTCACTCAAAGTTTAGATCAAATGAACGCCACTCGTATTGTCATCGCCCACCGTCTGAGCACTATTCGCAATGCTGACCGCATTTATGTTGTGGAAGCAGGTCGGGTGGTACAGGTAGGAAATTATGATCAATTGGTGCAGGAGGATGGATTATTTGCCAACTTGGTAGCGCGACAGTTGGATTAGTTCTTGACCTGTTGCAGAGATTCCTCTGCAACGCCCTTGTTTAAAAGCGGTCATATCTACCCGGAGCTAAGATATTTTTAGGATCAAGGTTTTGTTTGAGATTCCTCATAAATTGGGCATAATCATCTTGTGCCGGAGGTAAAGAATTCATAGATTGAATTCCTAATCGGTCGGGGATGTATCCAGCTGCTAACAACCACTCTAGTAATTGATCATGACAGGCCATGGCTTGTGTGTCGGCCTCTGATACCTCCCGATCATACATAATGGCTATAAACAGGCGTACAGTCCTAGCTGATATACAGTTCATGCCCAAATTTGGCTCAAACTGATAAAGTTTAATTGTAGAAGCAATCACTTCTAAGGCTTCAACTATTTGTTGACCATCAAAGGGAAACAATAGGCACAGCCATACTACGCCACATTGATCCCGGTCAGGATTAAGATCCTGGGGAATTTTGGTTTTTTTACGCCAATAGGTACTTCTAATATTCTCATCATCGGGTATGCCTAATCCATCTGCTTGTGGATCTGTCTGGTCAAAATCCACTGGCTGTAATTCCTGGGGTAAGGTTTCTGCAACTATTTGACGTTGTGCTAAACCTTCCCCTTGGCTGTTAGCAAATAATGAACCACCGGCAAACCAAGGTTCTATTCCTTTCATCTCTTGTAAGGATAAGGGTGTTTTACCCTGAGTTACTTTCCAAGGGTATCTTCCTTGTTTGGCTATGACTTTATAACAATTCCAGATGTAAAAACAACTCTCTGGAATGGTTCCTTGCAGGATTAAAGTTTGCACACTATCCAGTAGTCTGGCTAAATCTGCATAATCATTAACTCGACAGCTAAAGGTCTGGTAATATTTAGGTATGGGTAGCAGCCAGACCGTCATTTGGGTGACAATTCCCAGGTTAGACTGGGTGAAAATTCCATCTAAATAAGGACCAACCCCCCAACGTGCAAGGCGAGTGGTTTGAGCATCACCAAAGCGACCAAATCCAGTATGAATACATTCTCCAGTTGGTAAGATCACTTCTAATCCGCAAACATGAGCAAAGCGATCGCCTAAAGGACCTGAACCGTCTCCCCTTTCTAAGGTGTTACCGATGACGCTAGCTTCAGGCGGTCCACCAATGACAGAAAGAAATAAATTAGATTTTACGGACTGGAGATACTCATAAACCTGACGAAAAGTTACCCCGGGTTGTACTGTAATATAAGCAAGTTTTTCATTGTAGTCAATAATTTGATTCAGCCTTCCCAAGTCCATAATCACATTGCCATCTTGGGGGGGAACCCTGGAACCAAAGCCCCAATTTTTACCGCCACTAATGGGATAAATTGCTGTTCTGTATTCATTGGCAATTCTAATGCATTCTTGTACTTGGGAGCGATCGCCCGGTCTAATTATTGCTAGTACGCGCTGTTTAGTGGCAAAGGTGGCAGTGGCAGCAGCATCAATTATATGATGTTCTGTTAATACGTTCTCTGCTCCTAGAATCTTTTCCCAGGCTTGTAATACTTCCATATAGTTTCTAATTGGGATTTATTTCATAAACAGATTCGTTAATGTATGTCGCTCATGGATATCTCTGAGGTAATCAATATGATTTGGCAACTGGTTCTTTAATTCTTGAGAATAAGTCTTTAATCGAGCAAATATCTCTGCGGATAAATTCTCCTGATGGGTGACAATAGGTAAAGCTTTTTTAGGTAAATATCCCATCCCTGCTAAAATACATATATAAGAATAATCCCCAAATAGCGGCTGAGACACTGCGGAGAATTTGCGCTTATGCCACATTATTCGCCATTGTTCTAATCGCTGTTCCAATGATTCAGGAATATTTAATTGATATTTATTAGTTTGCCAAAATGTCGTATCTTCCCTTTGAGTTAGGCAATAATGCAGGACAATAAAATCACGAATATCTTCATATAACTGCTGCATTGTCCCATTGTAATTTTCCCTCAGGATAGGGTCAAATTGTTTGTCGGGGAAGTTTTGCACTAAATGAGATAATCCCGCTTCAATTAGATAAATACCTGTAGATTCTAATGGTTCAATAAATCCACTACTTAAGCCAATACTCACACAGTTTTTTACCCAACTGTTACGAGTTTTACCTACTCTGATTTGCAGATGTCTCGCTGGATTAGTATATTCCTGCAAGTGATCTCTCAACTCCATTTCTGCTTGATCAGGAGAAATAAAAGCACTGGAATAAACGTAACCGTTCCCACTTCTCTCTACCAGTGGTGTATGCCAAGCCCATCCTGTACTTAAGGCTGTTGATGTTGTGTAAGGATTAATGCCTCCTTGCTTTTTGTTATACTTATCTCCGGCTTCATAAACTACTGGTAGTGCTACAGCGCGATCGCACAATAGGCAATCACTATAAGAGATAAATGGCTCTTGGAGTGCTTGATTAATTAATCTCCCGCTAAAACCAGAACAATCAATAAATAAATCCCCTGGAATATCACCATGATTTTCTGTCACTAAATGTTGAATGAACCCCCTTTGATCTAACTTAACATCTTTGACATTATCAACAATTTGTGTAATCCCTTCTGACTTTCCTTTTTGCTTCAGATAGGTGGCCAGTAATCCCGCATCTAAATGATAACCATAGTCATTTAATCCGGGGTAAAGGTTTTTATTATTGACGCTCTTTGGTGCTTTGTTAAACTCACATAATTCCACAGAGGGGAAACACGTAGTATCAAAAGCTCCTCCTTTTCCTGATAATTTATCTTGCAACCAATAATGAAAAATTGGAATCTCTAAATGTGGTGTCCGTAGAATATCAGTTAATGGATGCCAATAAACATCGGTTCCCGGTAACCCTGACCAATTGACGAATTTAATGGCATTTTTAAATGTAGCATTACATTTAACCATCCATTGACTTTCTGGAATACCTAATAATTCTAAGGTGTGGGGAAATGTATGAATTGTGGCTTCACCCACTCCAATTGTGCCAATATCAGAAGACTCTATTAGTGTAATCTTACAAGGAAGACCTTGACCACCATTCAAGACTTGATTCAAATAGGTTGCAGACAGCCAACCTGCTGAACCACCACCGAGAATAACTATATTTTGGATTTGTTGAGGATTTGTTAATTTCATAAAGCTACAGTCCAATATTAAAAGCAACACAGATTCTTTCATCTGTGGATTGATTAGGATGAACGTAATGATTTAGATAAGCAGGAAATAAAATTAATAGGTCTTCTTGAGGAGTAAAGAAATAGCGATCAATATTATAAGGATTACTTTTATCAACTAAATGAATGGGAAGAGTTAAGTTTTGTCCTGATACTGGACTGACGAGGACAATATCCCCCGAATTTTCCCTTGCCTGCAAATAATAAACTCCGCTAAAAAAAGCATTAGGATGGTTATGAACAACATTATACCCCCCTGGGGGATTAACATTAATCCAGGCTTTGGTTACTGATAGTTTGTGTCTGTTTTCATGATCAATTTGATAGTTATTACAAACAGTTTCATGGAAAGCCTGCAAAATTACATCCAATAGGTTTTTAAATAATAAACACTCATTGATATCATCTATGCACCTAGAAAATCCATCTCTAGTACTGCGATATTCTTGATAAATTCCCTGGTTTATGTACATTTTAAGACTTTCTTGAATAAGATCTGCCAGATATTCCTCAGATAAATTTAATTTAAATCCATATACAGGAGTAAAAAAAAGACGATTTTGAAATTTCTGTTCAACCACCATGTTTCTTCCCGATTTTTTGCATATCAAAAGTAAAAAAGTTGTCCATACTCAGTCAGCATGGACATTTTGGCAACTAGCAACTAGAAACTGGCACATTGCGTTTTACCACAGGTTGAGCGCCAGAAACATAATCCTGATAACCCTGGGCAACATTGGCACGGAAACGATTAGCAAAACCATCGCAATAGTTACTATGAAAATTACCATTATGAGTCATTGCTAAAACTGCACATCCTCCACCACAGTAAAAAGCATAAGGACATTTACGACAGGTTGGGTTAGTCACAACTGTCCGATTGCGCCAAGTTTGGTTCAATTCCTCATTTAGAATTACTTCATTTTTGTCTGTAATATGACCAATACGAATTTTCTGATCGCCAGTTTTCTCCCAACAAGCGTAGATATCAGCAAAGGGATCAAAAACATACATTTTTTTATGTGCCTGACAAAAACTGGCTTTAAAAGGAGGTAAAGGCTTTTTATTTTGTGATGGATCCTTATATTGTGTAAACATATTTCGGATTGTGTCAGGCAAGGCATCATCTGGGGGTAAAATAACCGCCATACTCGGATATTCCTGACGCATTTGTTTTAAAGCCTTTTGCAAATGCCAGGAATTAAACGTTGTTTTTACATCTGTATTTTCATTAGACGCATGAATTGGGGCTGTATAAGTAGCAAATCCTTCATAGTGATGCCAACCACGCGCTATAATTTCATCCGCTAACTGAGGTAGTTGTTGAATATTATTGCGGTCAATATTCATGCGTACACTCACCTGTACACCTAAGTCTAAAGCCATGGTAATGTTATCGGCGATTTTGGCAAATGAACCGCTGCCATCTGCATATATCCGGCGTTTATTGTGCTCTATTGCCGGACCATCTAGGGTAATTTGCAGTGATGAAATTTTGTTGGGACTTAGCAAATCTTTATAAGCCTTTAATTCAGTGCCATTACTAATGGCATCGAATCGCGCCTCACCAAGAGATGATGCTTTATTAATTATATATTCAATAATTGAATAATTTTCTGCGAGTAATGGTTCTCCGCCGAAGAAGGTGATACCGCGAGGAATATTTAAGTCTGCTGGTACGCCATGACCTGCCTCAATTTTGGGCATAGCTGCGAAAATCCTATCGACTATTTCAGGCTGCATAATTTGCAGCAGATGTTTAAAAGCCGAGTTAGTCCGCATATGATCTTGAAAACAATAAGCGCACCGCAGGTTACAGCTATAGGTAGGCATAATAATATAGGCGGGCATCAAAAGACTTTCAATCTGATGTACTTTTGTTGCTATCTTGACGAAATGAGCTTCTTCTTCTTCCGGGGTCATTTCAGTCAAGTAACCCCGACGTTTGAGTGACTCCATTGTTGCCGGAGAAGGTGCAATGATATTTGACTCTAGAGGAGGTTGAGAAACCCATTCTCCATAGAGAGGTTTGGATTGATGTTTGCCTTGAGCAGAGCGTAAATAGGAGGCTATAGGTCGTTTAACTTTATCAAAGGCACCAGAGTAACCGTGTACCAGCAGGACTTCCTCCGGATTGTTAGGCAAATCTACATAAATTGTATAATTACTTGTCCGCAGCATATTTTCTCTTTCCCATTTAAATAAATATATGTTGAGAATATGTTGAGAGCATACCCAACAATGTTTTTACAAGTTTGGGATGCTCTCCCTGTATTAAAGTGATTCTAAGATGGGCAGATGTGATAGTTGATTTGGAGCAAAACACATCACTCCTCATCTTTTACCATTGACTGCAATTTCCACCAGAACCATAATAAAATCCACCGGCAACAGCTTCCAGGGCATCTTCGGAAAGTTCCCCATCTGTTCCTACTGTTTCAGACAGACTTTCTAGTTGACCATCAGCACCTACACTGATCCCACGGGCTTCTAACTCACGCTGAAATTCTTCAGCAGTAAAATCTAGTCCTTCTTGTTTACCTAATTCTACAGTCAAATTGAATGCTGACTCGGAACTAGAAAGTCCAGTGGTTATCTGGTTACGCAGCGCCTCGTCTTGCTGGATGACTTCAATCATTTTTCTAGCATTTTCGGCGGACATATCTTTTAAATCTCCTGAACACGACTTTTAACTTGACTGTTTTACAGTCTGCTCGCATCATATCAGAGCCATCAGGATTTGTGTTTCAGAAAAGTTATGGAAAGTTCAGGACTTTAGTTATGGAAAGTTCAGTATTTATCACTTTTGTTAATTTTTATTTAAAAGATGATTAAATGTGACAATTTTATGATTTTTACAGTTAGGACTTACGCAACTGGCACAGGCAATCGCTAAGCGCTGCTTGCAACTGTGTGTAGCGATCGCTAAATAAAAATACATTGGTATTAAAGCTTTTTTCAGGCTCATGAAGTACACACAAATTCCCTATTTCCTGTTCCCTGTTCCATGAAAATAAAAAAATTGTACCTCACGAGTATGGGAAATACTATTGTGCTTGGTTTAATTTAAATTGTCGCGTGGCGCGGCTCCCCCCGCTCCCTATTTGTGCCAGTTGCGTAAGTCCTGACAGTTTCAAAACATCAGCTATTGAGGTGTATCTTGACTGCCAAATATAAAGAGTAAAGTTTTGATTAATAAACCCAATTGTGCTTTAACAGATAGATTGTGCTCATAATTAACCTTGAATAAAACTCGGTTAGAATACAGCATAAATTCGAGGATTGATTCACAAGAATTATCATCAATCATTTTCTCTACCATGGTCGCGGGTATAGAAATTTTAATGAAGTAGTTATTAGATGTTTCCTGGAGATGCAGATTATCAATACAAACTGTCGATTTTTCGCAGTCTATTCTATAGCAAATACTACTATTATTACCCATCACCTCAAAACCAATCAGTTTATTTATAAAAATGGGTGTAACTACGGCAAAACGCCTTGTTAGGTGACTGATAGTTTTTTCCTGGTATGCTTCTGGATTGCCAAAATCAAACTTGAGGATACTTTCTTGGTTAATGTAATCATTAATGTTATGTAGATATTCATCAAGACTTTCTCCCCAAAGGTTTTTATGATTAAAATATTGGCAAGAATCTAACTCTAAATCAATAATATCTCCCGGTTGCATTATCCAACATTTAGTTGTTGGTAAATGATTGAGCAGTTTATTCTTAAAAATAGTTGGTGTCATTCTGTTATAGCCATTTAAATGAATTTGATCCCGCTGACAATAAGTCAATGTCATTGAATAAGGAATTATGGTTTTAGGTTGCAGAATTTTAATTACGTCTATCTGAGATTGCAAAAACTTCTCTTCGTCTTCTGCTACTTCTTTGCTTATATCTTCAGGTGATCTATATGATAAAGTTGGTTGATGATTCGCGAAATTAGTATATAGGAGAAAAGCATAATCAATTTTAAAATTATCGGCTATTTTTGAGAGGGTTCTAGTAGTTAATCTACAATCATTTTGATGCAGTATCACTTTATCTCCAACTTTGATTAATAAAACAGTATCAATAGGGTCATCCCAGTAACTTGTTACTTCTACTGAGTCATTGAGTTTTACCGTTTGACCATTTTCTAAAAGCCTGATTTGCTCATACCCTATATCTCTATATCTTTTTTCTAAATCTGGTCTTTCGCTAGGTAAAATAACTGTTTCTACTTGATTTTTGATTTGCTGGAGAGTTTGGGGATGGCAATGATCTATGTGAATATGTGAACTATAGATGTAGGTTAATTTACCAAACATCTCAGGTATAATTTTTCTGGGGGGAAAGTGAAACAAATTGGTGGCAAAAAATGGTTCCAGAAAGTAACAAGGGTCAGTCAGAAGGGAAAAGTTCGCACTTCTTAATAATAAGGAGGCATGGGTGATATATTCGATGTTCATCATGTTGGGGTAAGTATGATAATCAGTGATCTGAGATGATTATATTATGAACATTGCACCTGGGAAGTTATGAAAAGTTCAGGTATTTGATTTCTGTATTGGTAATTTCGGCAAACTCTACTAATATGATCACTAGCTCAAGACTTGCGTCCTCATAGTTAGTAAAGGTCAGGTAGCTAGTAACCCTGACTACAACCCAAACAATATAAATTTGTGTCAAACTTGCGTAAGTAAGTCATATAAGTCCTATAACTATCAGTTTTTGATTCTTACTTTTACACATGAATGAGTCTCTCCCTATAGCTGTATTCCTAGGTCCATCTTTACCCAGACATAAAGCTGCTCAAATTCTTAATGCTCAATACTATCCGCCAGCCAGTAAAGGGGATATTTACCGTATTATTACTTCAGGGGTAAAGGTAATCATTCTAATTGATGGAATTTTCCACGGTAAACCTTCCATTTGGCATCGTGAACTTATTCACGCTATAGAAGAAGGGATTCAAGTGTTTGGTGCATCTAGTATGGGAGCCTTAAGGGCCTCAGAATTAGAGGCTTTGGGTATGGTTGGTTATGGTAAAGTGTTTGAATGGTATCGTGACGGTGTATTAGAGGGTGATGACGAGGTAGCTCTTGTACACGGAACAGAAGAGTCCGATTTTATTCCCATGTCTGAGCCGTTGGTGAATATCCGTTATACTTTACTCAAAGGTGTAGAAGACAACTGTTTAACTGTTGAACAAGCAGAGGACTTGATCGCTGAGGCTAAACAACTTTACTATCCACAGCGTTCATATCACCATCTACTTCAAAGTTCATTAATGGAAAAATTACCTCCACAACAGGCGTATAAACTAAAGCAGTACTTACAAGATAACCAAATTAATATCAAGCAAGTTGATGCCATTGGATTATTGAAACTATATGCTAGTCTCGGTGAAAATACTACAGTAGGGCAAAAGCAGCGTTTATGTTATCCCTCAATAGATTTACAGTTTGAGCGATCCAAAATGACTGGATTTATCAGCCCTCACGGGTTGAAAATTGGGAAGGATATCTTACAGATGCTCAAACAAGATTTGGAATTTCAAGATAGAATGCGATCGCAACTATCAAAACGGCGTTTTCTCCTGGCCTGGGCTAGACAAAATCAGATATGTGTACCCCCAGTACAATGGCACAGCTATCAAGAACAATGGCAACAAAAATATGGTATTCTCGAAAAAGATCAGTGGTTAAAATCTAATGGATTAACTACATCAGCCTACGAAGAAATACTTAAAGATTATTGTTTAGTTGATTGGATTGTTAACCAAAGTCCAAACTACTTTGGGATTTCTTGGAACTATCAAACAGCCCTGAATGTGGAATTACCCTTAACTAATAACCTTGCATCAGGTGTGAATCTCTGGGAACGTTTGTCAGCGCGTCGTTTCATTGTCCAATGGTCTAAACAAAATGGTATTGTTTGTCCAGAAACAGAACTCAAGAGTTATCTGGAAACATGGAGGAGAGTCAATAGCTTGATTAACCAAGAAGATCAAGTTTGGCTGGAAGAAAAAGCACTAGAAACCTGGATCGTCCACAAGCAACCAGAGTACTTTGGTATATCTTGGTCTTTTCCCCTAGCATTATTCCAAGAATGCCAAATTACTGGTAGATCCGCACAAATGCTATTAGTTTGATGTCATTTTTTAATCTTTCTATACTACCGAGAGCTTACTGATGGATATTTTAGACAAAAATTATACTTATGGCACACATCGTTTAATACCTCCAGAGCAGACTTTAGCCAAAATCCAACCTCACTTATTGACAATGGGGATTACCCGTTGTGCTGATGTTACAGGATTAGATCGACTTGGTATCCCGGTTTATTGTGCTATTAGACCCACAAGACCTTGGTTACAAGTTAGTAATGGTAAAGGTATATCTCATACGACAGCCAAGGTTTCGGCCTTAATGGAAGCAATTGAGGTTTTTCATGCAGAAACCCCGGGTGAGGGTTTGCTGCGTGAGAGTCTGACATCTCTGGAGTCAGCTGGAAAGCAGGTGATAAAACCTCATGTTCTGCCAGAATATCTTAATGAAACTTACTTTCATCCCAACTTTATCCTCGACTGGGTTCAAGGAGAAGAATTACTTAGTAATACACAAGTCTGGTTACCAGCCAGTGCGATTTATGATTGTTCTGCTCTTGATTCTCCTAATTTGTACCGCATTGGAACTAACGGTCTGGCCAGTGGAAATCATGTTATAGAAGCAACACTGCATGGTCTTTACGAGGTGATCGAACGGGATGCTATTGCTCACCTTGTAGTTAAAGGACGTTTAAATCTTCAGACAAAATCTAAATTTATAGATATAAATACTATAGATGACCCTTGGGTAAAAACCTTATCACATCGCATCAAGGCTGCTGACTTTAAACTTGTTCTCATCTGGGTAGAAAGTTGTATTGCTGTTAACACATTTTGGGCTATTCTTCTTGATCAAAATCCCTATAACCCCACCCTTATAGTTAATGTAGGCTACGGAACACATCTTAGCCCTAGTGTGGCTGCAACCAGAGCTATTACTGAAGCAGCACAGTCGCGCTTAACATTTATTCATGGCGCAAGGGATGATCTCAAGTCCGAGGAAGTTTTTGAGAACACTAATACCCATCGCCAACTCTACAATTATTTTGATCGCATAACCAGCACATGCTCCTGGAAAACATTAATTAATTATGCTCAACAAGAGTTATTTGCAGACTATAATTACGTTTTACAATCCCTTGCAAATACAGGCTACAACAATGTTTATCGTGTTGATTTGACGCGACAACCTTTTAATATTTCTGTGGTCAAAGTTTTTGTACCCGGCTTAATTATGAATCATTCTCTATTTTAATCTGGGTGGGTCATACAGAATTGGTTTTATTGGGTGGAATTAAACCAACGATGTCCAAAAGCTAAATAAGCTTTAGACTCGAGATACCGACCGGGTTGATAAACTAATTTGAGATGATTAATAGTCCGCCAAAAAACACTAGCAGTTCCTGGGGTAATTAATGAGTTCATTTGTCGTAAATTCATTGGCCAAAGTTCTGGGGAGTCTTTTTGATGAATTAAGCCGGGCCATTCCAGTAGGTGATCTCGCTTTTCACGGGTACAGCATTTCATCCCTACCAGGACATCCAGAAATTCAGCCCACCGGGGTTCTTTTTTGGGCTGTTTGTCTAAATAACATTCCAACCCGATTCTAGAACCTATTTTCTCCTCAACATCAAAGCACAAAACTAGTCGATCGCTTAGATGGCCAATAAGATTGATGATCTCGGCTAAATCTGCTGTTACTGGTTCGCTTTGAATCTCAGCTAAGTAACCGGGAATTGCTTGCGTTGACAAACCACTCACATTCAGGCGTAGGGGTTCTCCCAGGCGCGATCGCATTGCTCCTATCTGGTTTATTCCCGCCCCTTGGGGTAATGCATTGATGCACTGATCAACTAAACCCAGCCGAGTATCCATCTGAGCACCTGTCGCATAGGATACAATTTCTCTAAACTTTGATAAAGCTCCAGCATTTTTATCTTGAAACACTTCTGTGCGTAAACTCAAAAACCAAGAACCTTGTATTAAATTATCTTCTGCTCCATCGAGG
This sequence comes from uncultured Nodularia sp., assembly GCA_903911355.1. Taxonomy (GTDB): domain Bacteria; phylum Cyanobacteriota; class Cyanobacteriia; order Cyanobacteriales; family Nostocaceae; genus Anabaenopsis; species Anabaenopsis arnoldii. Next base: position 35,791 of record CAIWDD010000023.1, read on the forward strand.
TCAAATTCCAGCCACATATCTTCAACCGTATCATAGGGAAGAGAATTGACCCTTGTCCAATCTTGGCAAAAAGACTGAACCTGTTGCCAGAATGGATAAGATAGAAGTGATTGCCTTATTGGTAACTTCATAGGCCGTAACCCAACAGATAAATCTACCTGTGGTTGACCAGCTTCTAATCGACACTCTAAAAGTACTGGCGAGATCGGTGGTAACAGTTCAGCTACTTTTTGAATAAGACTTAATTGTTGTGGATCGACCAGTACATCTGATATGTAAGGACTAACTAAGCGAAAGTAATCCGTTAATGAATAACTCATCAGGAAAAAACGTTTTCAATCCTGTCTTTTTGTATTGTTTATATTTCTATTTTGGTGGAGATTACAGTTATCAGTCAATACATAAAAGTTGAGGAAAGTTCAGGACTTTAATCGCCCAAGGCAAAAACTACCACCTCATAGCTAAAACCACTCATCACAACAGACTAGGATACCCGCCAAAGGCATGGCAAGTTTTTCTGGGCCTGTGGGGTTGGTATGCAATGACAAACCTAGACTCCGTCACGCTTCACAGAGTCTAGGTTATTGATAAATCTTAATATTTGGCAGTGAAAAAATTAAGCAGTAATCCTAAGAGTGATTAGCCCCACAATCTCCACACTTACAGCATATTTCATATAAGTGAGGTACAGTAGGGCGGGCAGGATGCTCACACCACAGTACTTTTACAAGTAATATCTGTATTTTATCTAGGTAGAAACTGCTGTATAGGGTAAAGAGTTGTTAAGCCCTATATTTACCTTTCCCTTAAAATATCTGGTAACCATAATAAGATGAGCATGACCAGGCAAACTACTACCAAGCCGACGCTGTAGCGAAATGCTTCTTTAAGATCAAAGGACTGCTGTATCAGATAAAGTGTTGTTACCATAGGATAATATTGTCGGATAGTTTCCGTCTCGGCACAATGATATAAATGATTATACTGTTTATTCAATTTTCCCAATACCTAGGATTTTAGTCATGGTTTTACCGACTCTTTCACCACAAACTATTGATTATAGGTGGGCGGACATCATCCTAGTTCTCAGTCTGACTCAATAGCAGAAATAGTTAAAATTTGGGCTTGGCAAAAATTACGTAAACAATCATGGTGGATGACTCTGACTTAAGCAAAAAAATCACTAAATTTTTAGTAAAAATATTCAAGCATCGAGTGATTATTGGCAGTGCGATCGCCACAGTGTTAATACTGGGATTGCAGAAACTGCAAGTATTACAGGTAATGGAGTTAAAGGTCTATGACCAGATGATGCAAATGCGTACTGACCCCGGTAAAGATCCCCGTTTATTAATTGTCTCCATCACCGAAGAGGATCTACAAGGATGGGGTTGGCCTTTATCTGGTGAAGTACTCAATCAGCTTTTGAGCAAACTCGAAGAACATCAACCCATTGCGATCGGTTTAGATATTTTCCGTGATTTACCTGTACAACCTGGTCATGAACAACTTCTACAACGCTTAGGGCGGAGTGATTCGATTATTTCTATATGTAAACATACTAATGTTGGAGAGCCTGGTATTGCAGCCCCTGCGGGAGTAAAACCCGGGCGGGTAGGATTTAGCGATCTTGTGGAAGATACAGATGGTTTGATTCGCCGTAATCTCATAGCAGTGAAAGTGGAAGAGTCTGACATTTGCCAAAGTATCTATTCCTTAAGTTGGAGGTTAGCCCTGAAATACTTAGCACTGCAAGGCATTCCACTGCAATCAAACGTGAATCAGGAACTACAATTAGGTGATGTGATATTTACACCCCTGAAAAGTAACTCTGGGGGTTATCAAAATGCAGATACCAGAGGCTACCAAATCTTACTGAATTACCGTTCTCCAGGTAACATTGCCGAACAAGTTACTGTTACACAAGTACTTACAGGTAAAATTACACCAGATTTAGTCAAAGACCGAATTGTTTTAATTGGTTCCACTGCACCGAGCCTAAAAGATATATTCAATACCCCATTTAATACTGGAAAAGCTGATAATTCCGGTAAGATGGCAGGGGTAGAAATACATGGACAAATGATTAGTCAGATTCTGAGTGCGGTTTTAAATAACCAGCCTCTGTTTTGGTTTTTACCTGGTTGGGCTGAAGTTCTCTGGATAGGGTCATGGTCTGTACTGGGGGGATATTTAGCCCAGCGTCTGCGATATCCATTCAGCTTAGGACTGCGGTCAGCCGCATCTTTGCTGGTTTTATTTGTGGGGAACTTTGTAATTTTTACCCACGGCGGATGGTTTCCCGTGGTTGCGCCTGCACTGGGTCTGGTAGTTGCAAGTGTAAGTGTGCTGGCCTATAGCGCTCATGATAGTCAACGGGAGAAAAAACAAATTATACAACTGTTGCAAGAACAAAAAGAATTAATTGCTGAGTTGCAAAAACAAGAAACAACTGTCAGACCCACACCAGAGCCTGATTATTTAGGAAAATTACTCACAACCGAGAGATTACTGGGAAAGCGCTATCAAATTATCAATAATTTAGGGCGGGGAGGATTTAGCGAAACTTACTTAGCCCAAGATATTCAACGCCCAGGAAATCCCCTGTGTGTTGTAAAGCAGATGCGCCCTGTCCGTCAAGATAAAGAATATCTGAATCTAGTCAAACGGCTATTTCATACCGAAGCAGATATTCTGGAAATTCTGGGTAAACACCCACAAATACCCCAATTACTAGCTTTTTTCTCAGAAAATAATAATTTTTATTTAGTCCAGGAGTTTATTCCTGGTCATACCTTGAAACATGAGTTAACTTCCGGGATATGTTACCTCCGGTCTGAAGTCATCAAGATCCTCACAGAAGTTTTACAGATACTAGTGTTTGTCCACAGCTATGATGTCATTCATCAAGACATCAAACCCAGCAACTTAATCAGGCGAACAACAGATGGACACATTGTCTTAATTGACTTTGGGGGTGTGAAACAACTGCAAGCCCAAAACCATGTCTTAGATTCAATTATCTTTGCTTCTCGTGGTTATGCACCTCCTGAACAAATGAGTGGTATACCAAAACTCAATAGTGACATTTATGCTTTGGGAATAATTGCCATACAAGCCTTAACAGGGCTAGATCCTCAAGAAAAAGAGTTTGGTAGGGATCTGAAAACTGGTTTCATCATTATTCCTGCAGTATCTCCGAGTGGTGAGCAGACTTGGCAAGATTGGTCGCAACTAGCGGATACTACTGAGGAATTGACCAGAATATTAAATAAAATGGTATATCTTCAGTCCCATCAAAGATATGAGTCAGCAATGCAGGTGTTAGAGGATATTAATAACTTGCTCTGAAGTATAGCACTACGCATACACGTTAGGACATCATAATTGTGGTTTTAAGGGAACAGGGAACAGGGAACAGGGAACAGGGAACAGGGAACAGGGAACAGGGAATGGGGAATGGGGAACAACAAGCAGGGAAATTTCCTAACACTTGTAGTTACTGCTATATCAGTCTCCTCGGTGAACATCAGGTTCAATAAAGGGTTGAGGCGGTTTAAATTTACGTGAAACAGTTGGGTTATTTGCTTGATAACCGCTTGATATTTTTTTCATATTGTTTACTTAACCACCTTGCGGTATATACTAAAACTACTTATAAACACACAATATTCTTAATTAAGGAAAAACCATGCACAATCGTACAGTCAGAGTAAATACATGGCTATACTCTTAAAGCAGACATTAAAATGTCTTGAAAGCTGTAAAGGTGTATTTTGCCAAATCAAGACAGGTTGGCTGGGTAGGATCTGTTGTAGTATATTTTTCGTCGTCATAACAAATCCAGCATATGCCAAAAGCTATGAGCAGATGATGACACCAATCCCCGGTAGGCCTGATATAATCACACAGGAATCTACACTCGAAACCCCTCCCCCGCCGACTAATACTGCACCCCTAGAAGCTATTCCTAGCAACTTTAAAGTTCAAGGATTTGAATTTTTAGGTAATACGGCCTTTAGTGACGAGAAATTAACCGCACAAATTCAAGATTTTCTTGATAAAGAAATTACCTTTGCTGATTTAATAACGGTAGAATCGCGGTTAAATAAGCTTTATCTTGATCATGGTTTTGTTAATTCTGGGGTGGTAATTGAACCTCAAAACCTTTCTGCTCAAGGTGCAGTAGTCAAAGTTACAATCGTAGAGGGAGGTATTGAGGATATTAAGGTCAGGGGAACCCAACGCTTAAGACCGGAGTACATCCGTTCCCGGTTGGCTTTAGCTGCACAAACTCCCCTGAATCAAAATCGCATCCTAGAAGCCCTACAACTTTTGAAACTCGATCCTCAAATTCAAAATATATCGGCACAATTAACACCAGGAGTGCGTCCAGATTTAAGTTTATTAGAAGTTACGGTGACAGAAGCCGATACTTTTCATATCGACATCTTTACTAATAACGGTCGATCTCCGAGTGTAGGTACATGGCGACGGGGAGTTAAAATTAATCAAGGTAATGTCTCCGGTGATGGTGATAGTTTAACTGTGGGTTATGCCAATACTGATGGTAGTAATGTCATAGATTTGAGCTACACTGTCCCCTTGAATCCCAGCAATGGTAAACTGCGATTAGCCAGTGGGTTGACCAGAACTAACGTCACCGAACCGCCCTTTGACCGACTGGATATTACTGGCGACTCTAGCTATTACGAAGCTGGTTTGAGTCAACCATTATTTCAAAGTCCTAATCAAGAATTCGGTTTAGGTGTGATTTTTTCCCATCAACAGAGCCAAACTAAACTGGAAGCGGAAGGTTTTCCTATATCTCGTGGTGCTAATAATGATGGGAAAACTCGTATTTCTAAAATTGCTTTCTCTCAGAATTGGCTAACACGCAACCCAACCTCAGTATTGGCTTTTTACTCTCAATTTAATTTAGGGGTGGGATTATTTGATGCTACTATTAACAATCAGCTGCCCGATAGTCGGTTTTTTTCATGGCGTGGACAAGGGCAATATGTGCGTGCCTTAAATCAAAAACGTGATATGTTACTGGTGCTGCGTTCTGATTGGCAGTTAGCTACACAAACTCTTGTGCCATTAGAACAGTTTAGTGTCGGGGGAATTTCTAGTGTGCGGGGTTATCGTCAGGATGCCCTATTAGCAGATAATGGCGTTGTCGTAACAGCAGAGGTTCAGTTACCTGTGTGGCGACTATCCAAAAATGAAAGCCTGTTATCGGTGATTCCCTTCGCAGATTTTGGGGTGGGGTGGAATAGTGATCATACAGTTAAATTAAATACTAATACTTTGATGGGTTCTGGCTTAGGTCTGCAGTGGCAGACTGGTCAGTTAAAAGCTCGTATTGACTGGGGAATTCCCCTGATTCATGTCAAATCTCAGGATAGAACATGGCAAGAAAGCGGTTTATATTTCTCTGTGGAGTCCAGGTTATGAAAATTCCAGGGTTAATCAAACATCCCAGTTATCAGTTAGTCCTTCAGATATTCATCGGCTTAATTACTACTGCAAATATGCAGGTAGTTAACGCCCAACTCACACCAGACAATAGCTTAAACTCCACAGTCAGGAATGATACGGTAAATAACCGTGACATCATTGAAGGGGGAGCCATCCGTGGGAGTAACTTATTTCACAGTTTCGCTGATTTTAATGTCGGCGCTGACAGAGGGGTTTATTTTAGTAACCCGGATCATATTGGCAATATTTTCACCAGGGTGACGGGAAGTAATCCTTCTAGTATTTTGGGAACCTTGGGAGTATTGGGGAATGCTAACCTGTTTTTAATTAATCGCCATGGTATTAGTTTTGGTGACAATGCTCGGTTAGATGTCAAAGGTTCCTTTGTGGCTTCTAGTGCCGATAGTATCATCTTTGATAATTATGAGTTTAGTAGCACAGATACTACAATAGACCCGTTATTAACTGTGAATATTCCCAGAGGGTTAAGATTCCGTAATGATCCAGGAAATATTACCCTGACTAATTCTCGTCTGAGTGTTCCAGAGGGTAAAACCTTAGCTTTGATTGGGGGTGATGTCAGCCTGAATAATACTCAAATCAGGTCACCGGGGAGTACAGTAGAGTTGGGTGGGTTAACCCAAGCCGGAAGGGTTGATATAGATGAAAAGCTTTTGAGCTTTCCCCGTCCCTTAGATAGCGCCGCCACAAATATCACTAAAGGAAATGTCAGCATCAGTAATGGTGCGGTGGTAGATGTTGCTGCTGGTGGTGGTGGGAGCATAACAATAAATTCCCAAAATTTAGAGATAACTGGAAATAGTCAGCTGCGTGCTGGGATAGCATCAGGGATGGGTTCACCCAATGCTCAAGGGGGAGATATTCAGATTAATAATGCTGATAAAATCACTCTGGATAACTCCTTCATATTTAATGAAGTATTTGGCCAAGGAAATGCTGGGAATATCCACATCAATACTTCTAGTTTAACTTTGAAAGACGGTGGTTTTATTAATGCGAGTATCTCCGGTAAAGGTAATACAGGAGCGATCGCAATTACAGCCCCCCAAGGCGTGACTCTCATGGGGGAAAATAGTCAAGGAAATCATAGTTATATAGCTAATAGAGTATTAATTACAGGAGAAGGAAATAGTGGGGGTATTACTATTGATACTTCTACTTTAACTCTGGAAAATGGTGGTACTATTAATGCTAGTACCTTTGGTCAGGGTAATGGCGGAGCGATAAACATTACAGCCGCTGATGGGGTGACTATCCGGGGGGAATCTAGTCTAAGCAGTACTAGTTCAGTAGTTACTGCAATAGGACTTACAGGGAAAGGAAATAGTGGGGGTATTACTATTGATACTTCTACTTTAAATGTGGAAAATGGTGGTACTATTAATGCTAGTACCTTTGGTCAGGGTAATGGCGGAGCGATAAACATTACAGCCACCGATGGGGTAACTATCCGGGGGGAATCTAGTCGAGGATTTAGCACTTCTGTATCTACTGCTGCAGTGGGAGAACAAACAGAAGAAGGAAATAGCGGGGATATTACCATTGATACTTCTACTTTGACTGTGGAAAATGGTGGTACTATTAATGCTAGTACCTTTGGTCAGGGTAATGGCGGGGCGATTGTGATTACAGCCGCTGATGGGGTGACTATCCGGGGGGAATCTAGTCTAGGCATTAGTAGTTTAGTAGTTACTGCAATAGGACCAACAGGGAAAGGAAATAGTGGGGGTATTACTATTGATACTTCTACTTTGACTGTGGAAAATGGTGGTACTATTAATGCTAGTACCTTTGGTCAGGGTAATGGCGGAGCGATAAACATTACAGCCGCTGATGGGGTGACTATCCGGGGGGAATCTAGTCTAGGCATTAGTAGTTTAGTAGTTACTGCAATAGGACCAACAGGGAAAGGAAATAGTGGGGGTATTACCATTGATACTTCTACTTTGACTGTGGAAAATGGTGGTAATATTACTACTAGTACCTTTGGTCAGGGTAATGCTGGGTCGATTGTGATTAGATCCGCTGATGGGGTAACTATCCGGGGGGAAAATCGTCGAGGATTTAGCACTTCTGTATCTACTATGGTAGGACAAGAAACCGCAAAAGGAAATGGCGGGGATATTACCATTGATACTTCTACTTTGACTGTGGAAAATGGTGGTACTATTAATGCTAGTAGCCTTGGTCAGGGTAATGGCGGGGCGATTGTGATTACAGCCGCTGATGGGGTGACTATCCGGGGGGAATCTAGTCGAGGATTTCTTAGTTTAGTAGTTAGTGCAGTAGCACAAACAGGAAAAGGAAATAGCGGGGATATTACCATTGATACTTCTACTTTGACTGTAGAAAATGGTGGTAATATTTATGTTACTACCTTTGGTCAGGGTAATGGGGGGGCGATTAACATTAGAGCCGCCGATGGAGTGACGATCGGGGGAAAATCTATTACAGGCACTACTAGTTCTGTTACTAGTGCAGTAGGACCAACAGGAGAAGGAAATAGCGGGGATATTACCATTGATACTTCTACTTTGACGGTGGAAAAGGGTAGTATGATTAATACTAGTACCAGTGGTCAGGGTAATGCCGGATCGATTAACATTCGAGCTTAGGATCTTTGACTACCTCAATCTTACCTTTTAAGTACAAATCTGAAGAACTAGAAGCATCACAAATGATGGAAAGTTTCCAAGTATATACACGGTCTGCTGTTAATGGTGCTTCACTAGTAGGTATTTTGATACTCACAATACCTGGTTTTGTACCACCCTCAAAGGTCTTTCTATACAGGTTTTGCGGTATTTGATCATCCCTGAGCAGAAATTCCAGTCTTTGTATTGCTGTGGTAGTTTCAGGAATGTAGAACCAGAATTGGGGATGGTCTGATGTGGTTCGTTGCTTTCCATCTTGTTCGTGGGCGGGGATGAGGGAAACAGGAAACTGCTCATGTGGGAAACATTTTTCCTCTTCATTTGTAGTTCGTTCAGCTGGACGTGTACCTCCAACAGTGGTTCTGCTAGGCCTGCCTTCCGGGAATATAATTACATTGCCACCGGGTTGAATATAAGCTTCAATATTCCTCATGGCTTCTGCGGCTTGGCGATCGCCCGGACGTGCTGCTAATGCTTGCTGGAAATATATTAAAGCTTGGCGATATTCCCTGTCAGCAATTTTTGCATAACCAACTTGCATATATTCGTCATAGGTGGAGATGCTCTTAACTATGTGGTCAGGTTGATGTGTTGCTAAGACTGGAGTGGGAGGGATAAAACCTAGGGGTAAACAGAAGCAGCTAGTGAATAAAAAGTGTAGCCAAATTTGATATTTCATAAAAGAATTACTTGCACAGTTTGAGTACTTTTGACTAGTTTACTGCCAAGCCTCAGCAACCCTTGGCAGGGGAAATTTTACGTTAAAATACTTAATTACTATATTAGCTTATATTAAAGGTGACAGTGAACAGCCTTGAGGCTGTTCACTCTTGACAGTCAAGTAACTACTTAAGCTTCGTCTAAGGCCGCAATACCAGGTAAGATTTTACCTTCTAACAGTTCCAAGCTAGCGCCGCCTCCGGTGGAGATGTGGCTCATTTGATCAGCTAAACCGACCTTTTCCACAGCGGCCACTGAGTCACCACCACCGATGATTGTGGTTGTACCAGTTTTACCGATTTCTGCGAGAGTATGAGCGATCGCTTCTGTACCGGTAGCAAATTTATCAAACTCAAACACACCCATAGGGCCGTTCCAAATCACAGTTTTGCAATCAGCCAAAGCTGCTTGGAAAACCTTCACAGAGTCGGGGCCAATATCCAAACCCATACCATCAGCGGGAATATTTTCAATACTGACAGTTGTTGCATTAGCATCGGGGGCGAACTTATCTGCTGAGACGATATCTGTAGGTAACAAGAAGGTAACGCCACGTTCTTGAGCTTTAGCTTCCAAAGTCTTGGCCAGTTCCAATTTATCTTCTTCTACCAAAGACTTACCAACACTTAAACCCCGGGCTTTATAGAAGGTGAAAATCATCCCACCACCGATGATCAGCTTATCGCATTTTTCCAGGAGAGTTTCAATCACACCTATTTTGCTGGAAACCTTGGAACCGCCAATAATTGCTGCCAAAGGACGTTGGGGATCTTCAATAGCACTCTGTAAGTACTGTAGTTCCTTCTCGATCAAATATCCCCCCACAGAAGGACTCAAGTAGTGAGTTACGCCTTCAGTGGAAGCGTGGGCGCGGTGTGCAGTACCAAAAGCATCATTCACATAAAAGTCAGCATTAGCTGCCAGTTTTTTGGCAAATTCTGGGTCGTTTTTCTCTTCTTCCTTGTAGAAGCGGACATTTTCGAGTAGCAGAACTTGTCCATTTTGTAAAGCTGCAACTTGAGCAGCAACCGCATCGCCGATACAGTCATCAGTTTTGACAACTTCTTGACCTAGCAATTCCGAGAGACGTTTAGCAACTGGGGTTAAACGCAGCTTGTCATCCACACCCTTGGGACGACCAAAATGGCTAGCTAGAATTACCTTAGCTCCCTTCTGGGTCAAATCTTGGATAGTGGGCAAAGCAGCGCGAATGCGAGTATCATCTGTAATGTTGCCTTGGTCATCGACAGGGACGTTAAAATCAACCCGTACTAAGGCACGTTTACCTGAAATATCATTTGCAGACAAATTTGCTAAAGTTTTTTTCGACATTATGATAGACTCTCCTGATTAGCCTTTTGTTATTGTTTTGAAAGTGGAACCATCAAGATTTTACGAGCAAGCAGTGATGCGTAAATCCCCCGTTATTTATGCGGGGCATATTAAGCTAATGACTGATTTGATTCTGTCGTGAAATGCTAAAATTATCATAGCGGTAAAGCGTACACTTAAAAACCGTGCGCTTGAGAACTGCGAGGGCGGTAGGTGAGTTACACGGTGTTAACTTGTGGACTCCCAGAGGCGGACTTCTGCGGAGTGAAGCAAGAGGTAAACACTAAATCTCCTTAGTTAGGTGAGTGTCAACGAAGTCAGGGGTGCTAAGTGACAGAGATGTTTAAAACAGTACTATTTCCAATTGATCAAAGCCGGGAAGCGCGAGAAGCTGCTGATGTAGTTACCAACGTTGTGCAGAAGTACGGTAGTCGCTTGGTGCTGCTGTCTGTGGTGGAAGAACCAACCACAGATGTACCCAGTCCTGATCCCATGGAGTCGTCAGACCTTGTCTCTCAATTGCTGGAAAATGCGCGATCTTTGTTTTCTCAGGAAGGAATTCAATGTGAGATTCTGGAAAAACAGGGGAAACCAGCCTTTACTATCTGCGATGTGGCTGATGACATCGGGGCAGATTTAATTATCATGGGTTGTAGAGGATTAGGTTTGACTGACGAGGGAGCAAGTGATAGTGTTACTACGCGTGTAATTAATCTTTCTCCTTGCCCAGTGCTAATTGTGCCTTAATCTTGTCAAGACGCGTTGAATCGCGTCTACATTCGCTCCCCAATAGCAGTTTTGCTGCCTGAAATTCTTTGGTTGCGTAACATCTCTCCATCTTCGCCGGTGAAATAGTTCGGTTATCCCGCTACTTGTCAGCAACTGAGGAGGGGGTTTTTGCGTCACTATGGATATAGTTAGTAAGATTTGTGGAAATTATTTTTTTTGTCAACGAAACAGTTTTGAATTATAATTGAAAGATTTACCTGAGTTACTTTACTATCTGCCGGATTTGTCTTAATATAGGATAAGTAGAAATCATATCGACTTCAGATTTTACAATTGCACATCGCGGCCGAGGATAAAAAGAATTTACGCCAATAACCAAGTGTGCTTCTAGGAGATTTCAAAATTCAGGGAAGGTAAGGGAACCTATATCGGGTAGGGGTATTCTTAATCTTTCATAGGCGGTGTATGAATTGACTTCTTTTGGTAGCGCCCTATGTTCCGTGATATGTTTACTACCTTTCCAAACCAGATTTAGTTATTCAAGATCCGTTGTATTTACGGAGTAGAGGACAACGCACCAATGGCTATTGTTAAAACCAAAACCGAAAATCTCAATACCAAATTCACGGCTGATATGGTCAGAACCTATCTGCGGGAAATTGGTCGGGTACCACTGCTAACGCGTGAAGAAGAGATTATTTTTGGCAAGCAGGTACAACAAATGATGACCCTTGTGGAGGCTAAAGACTCCTTAGGGCAGGAGCTAGGTCATGAACCTAGTTTAGCAGAGTGGGCAGCCCATGTTAACCAAACGGAAACACAGATCAAACACTCTGTGACCCAAGGTAAACGGGCCAAGCAAAAGATGATTGAAGCCAACCTGCGCTTGGTTGTGGCCATCGCCAAGAAATACCAAAAGCGCAACATGGAGTTTTTGGACTTGATCCAGGAAGGAACTCTAGGATTAGAAAGGGGTGTAGAAAAGTTTGATCCCACCAGGGGTTATAAGTTCTCCACCTATGCTTACTGGTGGATTCGCCAAGCGATTACCCGGGCGATCGCCCAGCAAGGTCGGACTATTCGGTTACCGATTCATATCACCGAGAAACTCAACAAAATCAAAAAAGTACAGCGGGAATTGGCGCAGAAGTTGGGGCGATCGCCGAATCCTGCGGAGATTGCGCAAGAGTTGGAACTAGAGCCGATGCAGATTCGGGAGTACCTGAATATGGCACGTCAACCAGTGTCCTTAGATGTGAAAGTCGGCGATAACCAGGATACGGAATTGCAAGAAATGCTCGAAGATGAAGGACCATCTCCTGAGTATTACACCACCCAAGAGTTTTTGCGTGAAGACCTGAATAACTTGTTGGCAGAACTTACCCCCCAACAAAGACAGGTTTTAGCCCTGCGCTTTGGTTTAGAAGATGGTAATGAAATGTCTTTAGCTAAGGTGGGAGAACGCTTAAATCTTAGCCGTGAGCGCGTCCGTCAGCTAGAACATCAAGCTCTTGCTCATTTGCGCCGTCGTCGCGCCAATGTTAAGGAGTACGTTGCTAGCTAAAAGCAGATAGCTTGCGGTGACGCGCCTCCTGAAGTCAGGGGGCGATTTTTTATCTTGTTCTTCGAGGGATGGTGTTAATTAAAACTCAATCCCTGCTTGGGCTTTCACTCCTTGATCCCGGAAAGGATGTTTAATCAGAGTCATTTCCGTGACTAAATCTGCTCGCTCAATTAAAGCAGGGGGTGCGCCTCGACCTGTGAGAATTACGTGCTTGTTGGGTGGTTTTTCTGCTAACCCTGCTAAAACTTGATCTACTTGTAAATAGCCCATTTTGAGGGCGATATTGATTTCATCGAGCAACACTAACTGAAATTCTGGATTGCGAATATATTCTAATGATTTTTCCCAAGCGGCGCTGGCTTTGTCAAGGTCGCGATCGCGGTCTTGAGTTTCCCAGGTAAAGCCTTCCCCCATAGCGTGAAATTCTATCTGGTTTTCCCAAAAGCTGAAAACCTTTTTTTCTGATGGTTCCCAAGCACCTTTGATAAATTGCACAATCGCTACTTTATACCCATGACCGAGCGATCGCAACACCATACCCAAAGCCGCGGTAGTTTTACCCTTACCATTACCAGTATTAACTATAATTAAACCTTTTTCTGGTACAGCCTCTGCTATACGGCGATCCTGTACCTCTTTGCGCCGCTGCATCTTTTGGCGGTATTGTTCATCAGTTAAGTTAGTTAGGGTTGAGGACATGATTTCGTCTATTAAGCGTTCAATTTCTCTATCTGAGTTTAACTCTTCTGGTGTATCGCTTTTCATCAACCTTACTTATCAAATATGAATTTTCTCACCCACAGCAGGGCTACAGGACGAAGGGGTTAGTCTGGGAAAGACTGGATTTATTCAGGAGGGTAAATACATTGTTGTTTCATTTAACTCTTGTGAGAAATTATTTTGACATCCCAGATTAATTTCCCATCATATGACTTAGAGATGGTGAAAAATGTTGGATGTCTACATTTTTGTAGTATTTAATTAACTAAATTTTGGGGGAATCTGACCTGATAAATGTTCTGTCAAAACTTGATTTCAGATTCCCTAGGGATCATTTTCCCCCACAAGTTGATATCAGGCGCGCTCCCATGTCAGAGTTTGAGGATTTCCGCCTATGGGGGGCGTGACTAATACTAGGCGATCGCCAATAAATTGGAATTGGCGTAACTGCTCGGTTCCAATCCAATCAGGTATGAGGCTAATTTCCACATAATGAATTACTGTTTCTGCCTGTATTTCATATTTACCACTGTAAGAAACATAATTAGCAGATGCTTGAAGATATCTAGTAATTGCTTTAATGTACTTAAAAGCAGTGACTAAAAGCCAAGGTCTTAAGAATACTTTCCTAGCATTCATCAACTCGGCTGAGGAAACTTCAATATTCAGGCGATGGGCTTTCATAATTGTTGCAGACATATAACCAGATTCAGTGTATGTAATATAACCAATGGGATGTTTCCCAAATGGGTAACAAGTCTGACCATCGCCAGATGTACTTTCCCAAGATACTAATTTCCAAGTCCCGACAAAGTTGTTTTTAGTCATGTTATTTATACTGGTATTTTGATACAGCTTTCCCACACAACCCAGCAGGTAAATTGCTATTGTTATATCAGTATAATTTTTGTCGAAATTCTTTTCTAGGGGTAATGTCATAATTGCCTGAAATCTAGATAACATTAGATTCAGGGTGTTTACTATTCAGGAGTGGGAAAATGTCAAAAAAACTGGGTCAAAAAATCTCCCCCATACCCATGTCCACCGATATCGGGGTGGTAGATTTGATTAATAATTACTTTACAGCCTATAACTCAGCACGTTTGCGAGAAATCTGTCAACTCATGAGTCACGATATCTTAAAAGATGGCGTGACTGTGGGAGTTAGCCTTTCTGGTGCGATGACACCAGCTGGATTTGGAGTTTCAGCACTATCGCCCCTAATTCGCAACGGTTTTATTGACTGGATGATTAGTACAGGTGCGAATCTTTACCATGATATGCACTATGGCTTAGGTTTTGAACTGTTTGCGGGTAATCCGTTTTTGGATGATGTCAAGTTGCGCCAAGATGGTACGATTAGAATCTATGATATTATCTTTGGCTATGATGTCTTGCTGGAAACTGATGCTTTTATTCGCAAGATTCTGCAAGCTGAAGTATTTCAAAAACCCATGGGAACTGCGGAGTTTCACTATCTGTTAGGTAAGTATGTCCGAGAAGTAGAAAAGCAGTTGGGAGTGCAGCATTCTTGTTTGTTAGCCACAGCTTATGAATGTGGCGTACCTATTTATACCTCATCTCCAGGAGATAGTTCCATTGGGATGAATGTTGCAGCTTTAGCTTTGGAAGGTTCAAAGTTAGTCATAGACCCTTCCATTGACGTGAATGAGACAGCAGCGATCGCCTATTCTGCCAGAGAATCAGCCGGAAAAAGTGCAGCTGTAATTCTCGGTGGGGGTAGTCCTAAAAACTTTTTACTACAAACACAACCGCAAATTCACGAGGTGTTAGGGCTAGAAGAACGGGGACACGATTACTTTGTACAGTTTACCGACGCTCGACCGGATACCGGAGGTTTGTCAGGTGCGACTCCCTCGGAAGCTGTGAGTTGGGGTAAAATAGACCCAGAAGAGTTACCTAGCACAATTGTTTGTTACACTGATAGTACAATAGCTGTACCATTAGTCACAGCTTATGTTCTCAACCAGTGTCAACCTCGACCTCTGAAGCGGTTATATGACAGACGACCAGCAATGCTGGAAAAATTAAAAACAGACTACCTAGCAGCTTTAGCACAGCCATCGGAGCAAGTCCGAGCTGCTGTAGCTGATATGGTATCTTAGCAATGATTCCTCATCGTCCCTAAACCATGATTTAAATGGAACCCGCCCTTAAGGGTGGGTCTTACAAGAAAATCGCCCCAAGGCACTGAAGCCACTTGGCTTTAGACAGCAAAATTTCAATTGTTTTCAAATAGGTTAAAATTTTATGACAAAAAGTTAAGTATACATGGGCAAATACGCTATCCTCGGAACTGGTGCTTTAGGTGGGTTTTATGGCGCTAAATTGCAACAAGCTGGTTACGATGTCCACTTTTTGCTCAAGAGTGATTACGAACACGTGAGCAAATCTGGTTTATTGATCGAATCCAAAGACGGTGATTTCACCCTTCCCCAAGTTAAGGCCTATAATGATGTGGAAAAGATGCCACGATGTGATGTAGTAATAGTGGCACTCAAGACAACTCAAAACCATTTACTACCGAAATTATTACCCCCCCTGGTAAAAGATGGGGGCGTAGTATTGGTATTGCAGAATGGATTGGGTGTAGAAGAGGATATTAGCCAAATAGTCAAGAATGTTCAAGTTATCGGCGGATTATGTTTTCTGTGTTCCAATAAAGTAGGAGCCGGACATATTCGACACTTAGACTATGGAAAAATTACTTTGGGGGAATATAGCCCTAAATATGATCCCGCTCCTCTAACAGAAACAATACAATATGTTGCTAATGACTTTCAAACTGCTGGTATTACCATTGAATTAGCCACAGACTTACTGTTAGCGCGTTGGCAAAAACTGGTGTGGAATATACCCTACAATGGACTGTCTGTTATTCTCAATGCTAGAACAGACGAATTAATGACAGATGCTCACACCCGGATATTAGTTGAACAATTAATGAATGAAGTAGCAGCTGGGGCGAAAACCTCGGGACGAGTTATCCCTGATAGCTTCATTCAAACCATGCTGAATTATACTGTGAAGATGAAGCCCTACCGTACCAGCATGAAAATTGACTATGATGAAGGCCGTCCCCTAGAGGTAGAAGCGATTTTCGGTAACCCATTACGAAAAGCTCAAGCAGCTGGTGCAAATTTACCGCAGATCAGCTGTATGTATCATCAACTAAAATTTTTGAGCCAAAGAAATGGCATTGCCTAATCTGATTGATTACCTGGGGTGATGGTTTGAGCACCTTGGTGAATATTGGTGCTGGTTAAAACCTCTCCTAGGCAGCAGTGCCCATCTATTTAAATTTTATCTTAGAGGATGTTTGATAAGTCATGATTAGTGTATCAACTATTGTTTGACCCCACCCTAACCCTCCCCTTGTAAGGCGAGGGGACTGGATTTTATTGTTTTTTGTGTGTTCGCCAATCCTTCCCAATCCTTCCTCATCCCTGTTCCCTGTTCCCTGTTCCCTAAGATAAAAATTACCTGTTTAATACTTTCCAAACATCCTCTTAGATTGTAGCAAAAATTATTATTAATGTAAATACAACTTTTGTAGCAATACTTAAAACTAATTACAGTCTTCTATTGCAGTTTGTAAATATTTTTTGGGGGTGGCGAGATTATTCCTTTAGACTGAATCTGAACAGGAGAATATTAGAGCAATTCAGATGCATTCAATGAATTTAATGTGCCATGAATTTGTAGTTTGTCTATCCTTTCTTGCTTGTATTGCAGGTTTGCTATTACTTTGGGATCCCAAACAGCCAAAAGATAATCTAGAAGAAACAGAGAAAATTCTCTTGAGAATGAGCTTC
The DNA here is from genome assembly GCA_903911355.1 of uncultured Nodularia sp. Lineage (GTDB taxonomy): Bacteria > Cyanobacteriota > Cyanobacteriia > Cyanobacteriales > Nostocaceae > Anabaenopsis > Anabaenopsis arnoldii. The sequence continues at coordinate 52,851 of CAIWDD010000023.1, forward strand.
TCTTACTGGCTAGTTTACTGTTTTGCTTTTGGTATTGAGAAGTTGATTTTACCTGACTGGGAAACCGCGCTCATGTCTGTGAAAATCACTATTGCTTTGTCGTATTTTCTCACTTTTTCTTGTGTCCTGAGTTTGCCATTACACAAGTTCTCAGTCCGCCGTGTGGAAGAATAGGCAATAGTTAACAATGGACTATGAAGCTGATTTAGTTCTCATGGCGATCGCAAGGGTATGTTGAAATTTATCCTGATCTAAAGTGGTTAGGATAAAAACCTCTTGTACAGTTTTACCCTGACGGGCTATGACCTTATAACCACCCCGAATAGGTACAGATACACGCAGTTGCATTTTTGGACAGTGACCTTTAGCCCGCCCAATAACACCAGGGGTGACAGTTTGAATCCCATCCTGCAGACAGAGACGTTCTAAAATTGGGATGAGGCCAGAAATATGAGTTGAGTGATTCCAGACTAATCTGCCATCTTTAACAGAAGCGTGTTTCGCGGGTTTACCCATAATAATTAAGCCGCTTCCAAAGGAGCCATTGTTAAACCAGCTCGACGCAGCTGTTGATGATATAGTTCCGCCATTTCTTGGGGACCTACCCAGACAATAGCTTGGCCTTCATAGTGTATCTGATTGGTCAAATCCCAAGCCAGATCACCCGTCATTCCGGGAATATACTTCATCAAACACTCAGAAACGTGTTGAAAAGTATTGAAGTCATCGTTTAAAACAATCACCTTATAATTCGGATAAGTCTTACGAGTGACTTGAGTAGTCCGTCCAGGATCCACAGTTGGTGCTGTACCTGCGCCGTATACAGCTGCTGAAATTCTTGTAACCATAAAACAGTTAGCCAACAGGATTTTACAAATCTACACCTACAAATTACTAGTTTAGTCTATTGTCCAGGGACTAGGGAGTAGGGACTGTAAAATTCCCCATCCCCAATCCTCAAGAAACCCTGTGAGATTAACGCCAATTATCCCAGTTTTCGTTAAAAATTGAAGTATCAGGAAAAGCTGTCGGGTTGCCATTTTGCTCTAATAGACGTTTGAGATCTGCTAATTGTGGTTCTAGACTGGGTAAATTGTTCACCAGTTGGTAAGGTGCAACTTGATTTTTTAAGGCAAAAGCCGCAGTAGTACCCGCAGCAGCACCCGCAGACCATTCAAAGGAGTGTACCCGATAAGCAGCGGCCGCAATGTGACTAGTGGCGATACTTTTACCTCCTACCAGCAAATTGTCGATTTTCTGGGGAATCATGGCTCTGAGGGCAATTTGAAAGGGATAAGCTTGACCAGCACCCCGCCTTTCTCCGGGAAGTTCTCTATTACCGGGCTTTTCTGGGGGGCTTTTCTCCATACAAGGATGAAAGTCTATGGCATAGTGACCAATACCTACAGAATCAGGGAAAATAGTAGAGCGAGTCCGCCGCATTACCTGTTCCGGTGGCTTTGTACCTATAATGACAGATATGGCTTCTAAGCCAGCCAGTGTTGCTTGTAACCGGCGGTACATATCAGCAGGAAGTTTACGACGATAATACTCATCGTTGTAGTTGCGGCGAGAAATATCAGTTTCCCAAATGGTAAAACCTCCGGGTTGTCCCCAACTGGGACGGCCAATAATCCGTCGTCCTTCCCGGATATAGGGATATTTCGATAAGCCATGGGCTGTTCCCATGGGGGAATTGAAACCAGATATAAAACGGTGATTTGTGTGTTGCTCCTTGACACCTGTACCAAGTTGTGAATCTGTAGTCCCAGCCACTAACCAATAATAGTAGGCTAGTGCATTTTCTTCACCTCTGCGGAGGCTTTCCGTTCGTAGTCCCCCCATCCATCCGCCGGGTTGTAACTGTCCAGTAGCTTGCAACTGTTGGCGAGTGTAAACTAGGTTATCTTGAGGGGTTCCAGGGCGATAGTCGTTACCCCAAGTCCAATTTTGCATGGAAATGTCCCCTGGTGTGGGAGCCGAAAACCTTACACCTCCAAATGTTGCAGGTGCTCCCTGTTGCTGGCTCCAAATGCGGCGATAGGTGAAAACTAGGTCAAAGTTTGCCAACCGCTGTAATTCATAACTAAAATATGGGGCATACTGTGGATAGAATGGGGGCATTTCCTGGGGTTGTGGTTCCTTAGTGGCTTCCATTGCAAAGGTGTAAGTGAAGCCTTGGGTACAATAAGGATTGTTTTGCTGACTGGAGGAAGAAGGTTCGAGGTGGGAGAGAGGGTCAATACCCAAACGGTAGGGAACATCCGCCAGGGCGATGATTTCCCCGGTTTCGCTAGCGTCTACGATGTACCATTTGGGAGAATTCCCTTGTGTGTTTTGGGGAACTAAGCGAATGATATTTTTAGTAAACCGAGATGAGTTTTGGTAACGATAAGCATCTTCAATGGTTTGAGATAAGGTGAAGGTGTTATGAGGTGGTGCGCCGGGGACTGGTTGATGTTGAATGGCGATCGCACTACTAATTAATTGTCCACCCCCGTCAACTGTGGAAGGTGTAACTTCTAAATCCTTAATTACCGTATTGGGAAACCATTCTAACTTGCCTTTCCCCTTTCTTTCGGCATCTCTGAGCATATGACTGATAATCCTGTGGGCGTCACGAGGCAGAAAACAAGAGTCACTTACCCAGCATTCGCCAGGGTTTAGTTTACCATACTTGCGTTCAATCCGATTTCGCAATTCCAAGTAGCCGCGAGCATAAAATTGGCGACTGCGTTGGGTGGGGCGTTCATCTAATGCAGATGTTCCCTGGGAAGAAATTTGACCTCCCAACCAATCAGTAATTTCTGTGAGACAAACTTTGCGTCCTGCTAGTAACCCCTCGTAAGCTGTAGCTACACCTGAGAGTCCCCCACCCACAACTAAAATTTCACAATTTACGGTTTTGTCTGGGTTTCTCGGTGGTGCGGCAAGAATGGCAGAATCAGGTGTAATAAAGTTGGATATTAAGCTGATACTGATTAATGAGGTGAATCTGTAAGACAAGTGTTTATGCTTCATAGTCAGGGGAACGTTGAACCGCTATCTCAAGTAGACGGTAGCATCTAACAAATGTTCTTCACTTGAATAGAGACATAGAAACTTTTGATACTTCAGCAAAAAAAGCCAGACTTCATATCTGACTTTTTTTGTGTGTTCAGGGAATCAAAACTAACAAAGTATCCAATCTTTGTCAGCGACTCAAAGTACTAGCTGCTGATAAAGGTTACGACTCGAAACAAAAACGCGCTATCTGGATTAACAAAATATTATTAGCGGGATAGGTTCTTTGTAAATACCTGTCCAAACCTTTTTGTTAAGGATACGACAGGATAAATCCTGTTGATTCGCGTTTCATCCCTACGCTAAAGCGTAGGGGTTCTCACGCTCCCACTATGTTTTCATAGTAACCGAACTGCTATGTTTAAGTTATAGTGAAAACTAACAATTTTGGTTAGGGGTGCAAAAAGCCTAAAAGATTAATTTAAGCGGGAATTACTTGAAGAACGAGTGAGCGTTTATCGAGGGATTGGACTTTTCCGACTTCACTCAGAGCGCTAACAATGCGGTCTAGCATCTCTCCGGCTTGTTCGCGGTGTTGATGCTCTCTTCCTCGTAAGCGAATGGCGAATTTGACTGAATCGCCTTTGCTCAACCATTGAGTTGCTTGTGCTATCCGTAAATTATAATCAGCTAAACCCACATTGGGACGTAAGCGAACCTCTTTGACAGTGGGTCTAGCACTCTGGGTCTGACGTTTTTTCTTTTGATACTGGAGCTTACCATAGTTGACAATCTTGGCAACCGGTACCTCTTTACTTTCCGACACCACAACCAGGTCAAGCTCTAGAGTTTCTGCTAGCTCTAGCGCCTCAGCAGTATTAACAAGACCACGGTTATTATTCTCATGATCAATCAAGTAGACTTGATTGGATTTAATTTGGGAGTTGATCAGTTGTTTTTTAACTACGATAATGATTTCCTCTTAATTTAATACTGGGGTTTTAATACTTGGGTTTGTGGCTTCCCTAGTCTCTGTTCTAAGACAGGTGCGCTGGTTTGCACTTACCATCTCCATAATATCATAACCGACTGCTCCACTAACCAGCTTACCCGCAATAAATTAATTTAGGGACTTGCGCGGGGGGAAGTCTTCGGTGAGAATTGAATTCTGGTATAGATTGGAGATAAGCCACCCACTGCAAAAACTGACCCCAGAATCAGGATGGTTCTTATGAAGCGCAAAAATCAAGTTGTCCTCACTTTAGTATTGAAAAGCGCTATTGTCTTTTCGCCCTTGCTGCTCTCTGCTGGTATTGCTACTGGACAAACCAGGCCATCCGTTTCCACAGCACTGAATAGGGCTGAGGTAATATCTGCTCAGAAGTCGGAAAAATTCTCTGAGTTACAAGCACAACAACCTACTCCAGAGCCAGTTACACCCAGGGTAGCGCCGGGTTTCAATAACACAAATGTCTTGTGGAGTCTGTGGTTAGTGATCTTGAGTTTATTTCCTGTGTCGGTAATTGCTTTATTCTGGCTGTTGCGCCGGGTAGCAATTCGTGAGATTGTTCATAGAGCAATGGCACAGCTAGATGGGTTAGAAAATCTCCAAAACCAGCTGATTATTGTCAAGCAAGATGCGGAAAATCTGATTGGAGAATCTAAACAGAGAAATCGTGAACTGGAAACAGAACTTTTGAAATTGCAACATAATATACAAAGACAACAAGAGAATTTAGCTAATTTAGCATCTGAAATGGTGCAGTCAAAAGATGCCATCCTAGGAGAATTAAAAACGACAATTAAAGAGATTGAAGATAATTTAGAGTCTGATTTTACAGTCAAAGTCTCTCAGTTGCAGTTAGCAGCAGAACAAACAAGAGATAGAATCATAGAAGGTTTAGAGAATCTAGAGTCTGGGTTGATCCATAAACTAGAGAATTTGCAGTTAGAGGCTGAACAAAAAAAGAATCTCACTCTGGAAGATTTAGAAGAATCTAGGACTGAATTTGTGGCTGAACTTTCTAAGTTGCTGTCTCAGACTCAATCAGAGAAAGATAACACTGTGGCAAATCTGATTAAAATACAAGGTGATGCAGAAAACCAAAAAAATGATATTTTAGAGAATGTGAGGGAATTAGAAAGATTATTTCAAGGAGAAATATCTCACTGGCAATCTGAGGCTCGGCAAGGAAAAGATAATATTTTTGAGAGTTTAGGAAAGTTACAGGTAGATGCGCAACAAGAAAAAGATAAAACCCTAGATAGTTTAAGGGAGTTAGAAAATTTATTTAAGGCTCAAATAGCTGTATTACAGTGTGATGTACAATCCCATAAGGATACTCTCCTAGATAGTTTGAGGGAATTACATTCAGAATTTGCGGGTGAATTATCTGAGTTACAGGTGGAGGCTCAAAACCGCAAAGCGCTAATTGTTACCAATTTAGAAGCATCAGGTGCGGAGTTGACAGAGCAATTTTCAGATTTACAATTTCATGCTCAAGAGCAAAAGCTGTTGATTCTGGAAAAGCTGGAAAAATTAGAGACGGATTTTGTATCTCAACTTTCTAAGTTACAGTTGGATGCTCAACATCGCCAGGAGATGATTTTACAGGAATTGATCAAGACTGAATCACCATCTGTGAGTGAAGACTCACTTGAGCTACAAGGGTCACAGTCAGTTCAGGATGACTTTCAACAAGCAGAAGATTTATTTACTCAAGGGAAATATACCGAGGCGATCGCAGTTTATCATCAGGTGGTGAAAAATCAGCCAGATAATTCCGTGGCTTGGTTAAAACGAGGTTTAACTTTAGGAAGATTACAACGTTACCAAGATGCTATCACTTCCTATGAAAAGGCCATTGAAATTCGCCCAGATTATCACCAGGCTTGGTGCGATCGCGGTGTGGCTTTTGGTAAACTAGGACAGCATCAACAGGCTTTTACATCTTTTGACCAAGCTACCCAAGTCAAGGGTGATGATCCAGTGGCTTGGTTAAATCGTGGTCTTTCTTTGATAGAGTTAGAAAGATATGAAGATGCCATGGCTAGTTTTGACCAAGCCATCAAAATTAATCCTAATTCTGCCAAGGTGTGGGATAAACGCGGTTATACTTTGGTAAGATTGGGAGAAGATGACGAAGCGATCGCCAGTTTTGACAAGGCGTTAGAAATTAATCCCAACTATGCTAGTGCTTATTATAATAAAGCCGCTTGCTATGCTCTCCAAAGACAACTAAAGTTAGCATTGACAAATCTGCAAAAAGCCATTGAACTCAATCCCAGTTATAAGGAAGATGCAGCATTTGACATTGATTTTGATGAAATTGCCGACGATAAAAGCTTTAAGGAAATTATTTCTGAATAGAACCATCACTATATTCCTTTCATTTTCCATATTAAAAAATTGAAAATATTCAAACGAAACAGGGGAGGATGATAGATGAGCAAACAAACCGTTGGTATCACATCTATTGGTTATTACATTCCCCCAGGAATTTTAACCAGTAAGGAAATGTCAAAACTATCTCAGTTACCTGAGTTTATTTTCACTGACAAGATTGGGATCAAACAGAAACCAGTTGCAGGTAAAGATGAACATCCCAGTGATATGGGAATTAAAGCAGCATTAGCGGCTATAGATCAGGCAAAAATTACAGGGTGTGAAATTGATATTATTGCTTATTGTGCTGCGGGAGATTATGATTACAGATTTTGGTCTCCTGCTGCAAAAATTCAAGATGCACTTGGGGCAGAAAACGCTTTTGCATTTGAAGTTAAAAATTTTTGTAATAGTGGCAATTTAGGGATACATATTTGCAGAAATATGTTACTGGCAGATAATGATTTATCTTATGCATTAGTAGTCTGTAGTGATAAATTATCTATGCTGTTAGATTATTCAGATGTGAATAATTTATCAACATTTATCATGGGTGATGGTGCAGCAGCAGTGATTCTCAAAAAAGGAGAATTAAGTAATCAAATTCTCTCTTATCACGGGATCACCAATGGAAAATTAGTAGATTGTCTCAAGGTATCCTCAGCAGGAACTAAGTTTCCTGTGGGAGGTAAGCCAATTAAGGATGAACTAAATTATTTAAAGGTTGAAGACCCTCAAGAACTAGAAAGAATCTTACAGGATGTCTATTTAGAAAACTATGGTAAAGTGATTCACAGATCCTTAGAAAAAAGCGGTTATTCAATCAAAGATGTGGACTTTTTATTAACTAATCAAGTCAAAAAAAGTTTATCTAAAGCCATTTTAGAATCTTTGGATTTAAAGGATGAGCAGACATTCATTTCTTTGCCGGAATATGGTCATCTAGGTGCTGTAGATACTATATTTGGCTTGGCAAAAACTCTAGAAGCAAATAAAATAAAGCCTGGAAATATAGTGGTGTTAGCTAGTAGTGCGGCTGGTTTTTCATGGGCAGCATTAACTGTAAGATATTAGATAAAAAACTATTATAACAAGAGAATAACTTGAGCAAGATAGAGATTTATCGCTAAACTAATAATATTTGGTATGACTAGCAATATTATAGTATGACTGCTGCCACAACTGTAAAAACTGAGTACGAAGCGATTATAGGTCTAGAAACCCATTGTCAACTGAGCACCAATACCAAGATTTTCTCTAATAGCTCCACAGCTTTCGGTGCTGATCCCAATACTAACATTGACCCCGTATGTATGGGCTTACCTGGAGTTTTACCTGTACTGAATGAAAAAGTCCTAGAATATGCGGTAAAGGCGGGTTTGGCTTTGAATTGCCAAATTGCTAAGTATAGTAAATTTGACCGTAAACAGTATTTTTATCCTGATCTGCCCAAAAATTACCAAATTTCTCAATATGACCTCCCGATTGCGGAACATGGTTGGTTAGAAATCGAATTGGTAGATGCTGAGGGCGAACCGATTCGTAAACGCATTGGTGTGACTCGTTTGCACATGGAGGAAGATGCAGGAAAACTGGTACACGCCGGGAGCGATCGCCTGTCTGGTTCTAGCTATTCTCTGGTAGACTATAATCGCGCAGGTGTGCCATTAGTAGAAATTGTTTCCGAGCCTGACTTGCGTTCTGGTGAAGAAGCTGCGGAATATGCCCAAGAATTACGCCGAATTATGCGTTATCTTGGTGTGAGTGATGGCAATATGCAAGAAGGTTCTCTACGCTGTGATGTGAATATCTCTGTGCGTCCAGTAGGACAACAGAAGTTTGGCGTTAAGGTAGAAATTAAAAATATGAACTCCTTCAACGCCATTCAAAGAGCCATTGATTACGAAATTGAGCGCCAAATTGCAGCCATAGAAGCGGGGGAACCGATTATCCAAGAAACTCGCTTATGGGAAGAAGGCGCTCAACGTACGATTAGTATGCGGGTGAAAGAAGGTTCTAGTGATTACCGCTACTTCCCAGAACCAGATTTAGCACCGATTGAGGTATCCCAGTCCCAATTAGAGCAATGGCGAGGGGAACTTCCCGAACTACCCGCCCAAAAACGTCATCGCTATGAAACTGATTTAGGGCTTTCAGCTTATGATACAAGGGTGTTGACAGAAGACCGCACCGTGGCGGATTATTTTGAAGGTGTGATTGTTGCTGGGGGTAATCCCAAAGCTGCTGCTAACTGGATTACTCAAGACATCGCCGCATACCTCAACAAGCAAAAGCTGAGTATTACTGAAATTGCTCTCACTCCCGCCAATTTAGCTGAGGTAATTAATCGAATTGAATCTGGTAAAATCAGCAATGCCCAAGCTAAACAAAAGCTGGGGGATTTGCTGACTGGTATTTCCCCAGAGGAGGCTTTTGCAGGTCAGGAGTTAATCACTGATCCTAGTGTACTAGAACCGATCATTGATGAGGCGATCGCTGCTAATCCCAAAGAACTAGAGAAGTATCGCCATGGTAATACCAAGCTGAAAGGCTTCTTTGTGGGACAGGTTTTGAAGAAAACCGACAAACGAGCTGATCCTCAACTAACTAATGAATTAGTTGAGAAAAAACTGAATTCTTAGGTCTTTACTGTTTTTTCACCTAATTCTTCATCATTTCTTTACAAAAAGATAGAAAAATAGGTTACACCCCTCACCCCTTAAAGGCTATTCTATGTATTGTAGATGAACCCTAATGATCTGGAGAGCTGCCCATGAGCTCTCCTGATTTTTTTGTTTATTCACCACAGATAAACATAGAACCAGTCAAGCTGGTTAGCCTAGCCATATCCCCTCGGTTAAACTTACCCAAAACAACATTTTTGATTGACTTTGATTAACCGCACCAGTTTTCAAGTAAATAAAGTAGACACCTGAAAATTATAAATCTTGTGGGGTGGGCATCGGTGCCCGCCCTTTTGTATCTAACTCAGATGAGATACGCTGTAAATTCGTTTAAGTGCAGTTTTCGCCAAAATTGGTATAAGTTATGATTCATGACTCGAATACCATAACTTAAACAATTGCATCGAAATTATCAATGGTGAACTCTACTTTCGTGACCAAATTCTATGTCAATCCTATCCAAGGGAATGATACTAATCCTGGTTCTCGGTCTAGTCCCTTTAGAACTCTCACCCGGGCTTTAAAGTCCACCAAAACACCCCTAATTATTCAGTTGACATCTGGGACTTATAGTGTGGCCAATGGTGAGGTGTTTCCCCTAGTTATTTCTGCGGGGGTGACATTAGTAGGTAACGAAGCGAAAAAAGGTGTGGGGATTGTGATTTCCGGGAGTGGTGAGTATCAAACTTCTAGTTTTGGTAGACAAAATATCACATTACTGTTGCAAGATAATGCCAGTCTCTTGGGTGTGACTGTGATTAACCCCATGTCTAAAGGGACTGGGGTCTGGATTTCATCGTCAGCAAAAAATGTGGCTAACAATACCTTAAGTAACTGTGGTAGGGAAGGTATATTTGTCACTGATACTGCTAAACCGGCCATTGTAGATAATGTCTTTAGGCAAAATGCTGCCAGTGGCTTGATGATGGCGCGTCATAGTAAGGGTGAAGTGCTGCGGAATGTCTTTGAGCAAAACCCCTTGGGTATTGCCATCAGTGACTATGCCGCCCCATTAATAGCAAATAACATCATATCAAATAACCGTCTAGCGATCGCCCTGTCTCGCCACGCTAGACCTGTACTGCGTCACAATCGAATTACACAAAATACCCGGGGGGGGATGTTAGTTAATGGTAACGCCATTCCTGATTTAGGCAATAACCAAGACCCAGCTGGGAATGTTTTTGAGTATAACGGTCAATTCGATTTACACAATACCACACCAGAAACACTGGTTTCAGCAGGTAATAAATTAAATCCCACCCAAGTTAAGGGTAGGGTAGATTTTATAGCTGTCCTCCAAGAGCATCCTCAAAGCCTCTCAGCTAACAGCAGTATTTTTCCTGACTTAGCTGGACATTGGTCAGCAGCTTTTGTGGAAGCATTGGCGAGGAGGGGTGTCATTAGCGGCTTTCCCGATGGTACTTTTGCCCCGGATAGCGCCATGACTCGCGCTCAGTATGCAGCCATCATTGCCAAAAGTTTCCAGTTACCAACAATAAATATTAATAGTAAATTTACGGATGTAAATCCCAGTTTTTGGGCAGCATCAGCGATTTCCCAAAGCGCCGAAATGGGTTTTATTAGTGGGTTTCCTGATGGGACGTTTAGAGGCGGACAAAATTTGACCAGAGTACAGGCTATAGTATCTATAGTTAGTGGATTAAAACTCACAGGGGGTCATCCCCAGGTGTTGAACCTGTACCGCGATCGCGCTCAAATCCCTACTTATGCCATTAATGCCGTAGCAGTGGCTACCCAAGCATTGCTGGTGCTGAACTATCCCCAAGCAGAAGAATTAGAACCTATGCGAGATATAACTCGTGGCGAAGTGGCCGCATTAATTTATCAAGGGTTAGTAGCCAGCAGTCAGGAAAAGGTCATCCCTTCACCCTATATTGTCAGCCCCGATATTGATCTCCCTAGCTTTACAGACATTATGGGACATTGGGCAGAACCATTTATTCGGGGATTAGCCAGGATGAATTTAACTAGTGGTTTTGCTGATGGTAGCTACCAGCCAGATCAACCCATGACCCGTGCCCAATATGCCGCTTTAGTAGCTGCTGCCTTTAAGCCCACACCCAAACGCCCCGCACCTGAGTTTACAGACGTATTGCCGGATTTTTGGGCTGATCAAGCCTTGCAAATTGCCGCTAGGGGTGGCTTTGTCAGTGGATTTAGAGATGGCACTTTCCGACCCGGGCAAAATGTGCAAAGGTTACAGGTAATTGTTTCCTTAGTGAATGGACTGACTCTACCAAAGGCTGACGATAATACTTTACTCACTTATACTGATGATCATACAATTCCCGATTATGCGCGTCAAGCAGTGGAGACTGCCACACAGCACAGAATTGTTGTCAACTACCCTGACCCTAAACAACTTGTACCCCAGAGGGAAGCAACACGTGGGGAGGTGGCCGCAATGGTCTATCAGGCATTAGTTGCAATCCAGCGAACCTCAACTATTAATTCACCCTATATTGTTTAGAGAGTCAGCAGTTGAACAAGTAAAATGAAAAACACAATGTATGATGATCAGCCAGGAAACTCTCGGGAAAGAATGCTATACCAAAAAACACCATAGGCTATGAAGGATGGCTAGACAATTTATACCCCTATTCTGAACCCAATAGCGCCATGTTAAGCACAGAGTCAGAAATCTCTGCCGAATTGGCAGCCGCTCTATTAACCCATTACAGTTTTGATCTCAGTGGATATACTGCCAGGGATCTAATTAACCGTTGGCAAACCCAATATCCACTCAACTGGCTGCACTTGGCAGTGATTGAGGCGCTATATCAAGGTCGCTATAAAGCCATCTCAGTGCAACAAATATTACTATTTTGGCAACGCCGCGGTCAGGTGATTTATCATTTCAATATGGAATTTGAACGCCTGATTTGTAGCAAATTTCCCGAAAGCTTAACTCAACAGGCTACACCAGTTCTACCTGCTATTAACAAACCAATTCGCCATGGATCAGCATCTACTGATAAACCAGTGACAACTAATTCCTTACCACATGATCTAAAAAATGGCTATAGGGAAACTCACACCACCACCCAACAAGGGATCAACTCACAAGAGGAGGAGAAAAACAGAACATTAGTATCTACCGGTGTGAACCTTGCTGTGTCTGGTAGTGATTCCAGGCTGAACTTACCAAGGTATCATGAGACAAATTCCCCATTACCCAAACCTGACCAGCAGACAAAGCTCATAGCATCATCTGCTAGTCATCCACCCATTGGACAATTTACTCCAGCAACCGGTAATTACTCTGATTCATTTACATCAAAACTAAAAGCGATGTCGGATGAAAAGAGATAACTGTCTATGGCTTAGGAATGACTCTCTACTGACTATTAATAAAAATTCTTACCTGCTTTTAGTCAAAGACTGGTCACCTCACCCGGACTGTTTGGGGGTGAGGTAAGTGTATTTCACAAGCCAGGTTATGCTTTCGCACAAATCATTTTAATGGTTCCATTATAGTTCTTAAACCCAAACTTTTGAGGACATTGAGGATTTCATCGGCATTATTGCGATCGCTAAACACTCCCACTTGCATCACTCTGCGACCTTGTCGGACAGTAGGAAATGCTTCTGGTACTAAGTTTAACACTAGATCTCGTTCCTGATTATTTGTGATATTAACTACAACGCGGTAGCGTAAACCCGGCGGATCTTCAGTAGATGCGATGCTCTGAGTGGGAGGAGTATTGGGAGGAGTATTGGGATTGGGAATTGGTAACAGAGGTGATTCACCAAAGGGAGGCGCTTGACCTGGAGATGACGACTGGGGGGCTACAAATTCCACAATATTAGGATCAATCTGTAGATAATTCCTCTGTGATTGATCAGCTTGGTTTGGCTGACTGGGAGCAGAAGAGATAATTTCTTCATTGGCTGGGATTGTCTGGATGGGAGGATTGGCGAGGGTAGGCCGCTGAGGGTTTTGACCTATGGGTGCTGTTCGAGCTTGAAAGTCTACGTTACCAATAATGCGATTTGGGAACAGGTTATTACCAACTGCAGGAATCCTCTGGTTACTCCCACTTGCATTAATATCATAGCCCATATTATTGCGAAATTGGTTTCCACCTACTTCAGTCATAGTACCTAGGTTTGGCATTGCTGGGGTGAGAACCACTAAACCATCTTCCCTACTACCTTGAATTAAATTCTGCCTTAAAATCGGCCGAGCATTACCTTGTACTATGATGCCATACCGATTGTTTTGAATTTGATTACTGCCCAATATAGGCGCAGCATTGTCAGTAATATTGATGCCAAATCCTGTTTGCTCAAAAACATTTTCCCGCACTTGCGCCTGGGAATTACCGCCAATGGTCATACCATTCGCCCCATTACGATGAAAGTAATTCTGCCTAATTGTAGGGGAGCTGTTACCACTGATAGAGATCCCATCCTGAGTATTGCGGGTAAATGTATTGTTTGTGATCACAGGATTGCTGGACTCAACCCACAAACCATAACCACGGGGCTGGGGATTTGTGACCGTTACCCCACTTAACTCAGCCTTGTCTGCACCGACGATAGTGACGTTTTGAGCGCCAAAGCTGCGACTAAGGAATATTCCACCACCTCTAATTGTAATTCCCTGTCCTTTGCTGGGACTATCTCCTTGAATCACAACACCCGGTTTGAGGTTGAGGGGAAAAATCTCCCCAGTCTCAGCAGTATAATTACCAGGGAAGAGGATAATCATTGTATTGGGAGTCGCTACTTGCAAGGCGTGGGTAATAGTTTGGAAAGGAGCGCTCTGAGTACCATTACCTGAAGTGTTATTTCCCAGACGGGGGTTGACAAATAACATTTTCACTTCAGACCTTGTGCTTTCACCCTGGGAGGTCTGAGGTATTTGAGCCGAAACCCTACCCGAACCGACACCCAGTACAGTTATAGTTATTACTCCTAAGCCTAGGGTGAAAGATAAGATGGAAGAAACCAAAAACCAGACTAATTCCTGGGAAGAATTTGATTGATCAAGGTTGCGAGTTAGCTGTAATTGCAGGAGCTTTGCTTGAGAATATTGAGAATACATAATTGGGATAAATCCACTTTCGATAAATGCTAATAATATAGGACTTATGCGGCTCTAATCATATCTTAACTGGGGGTGGAAAGTGCAATCCTCACAATCAGGCAAAGATCAGCCCTGAATGCCAGCAAAAAATATAATTTTTTATGACCGGTGTCTAAGTCCTATAATACAGTTTTTATCCCCTGAGAATGAAGAATGTCAATCATTGGTATTATGCGATCGCTCACAGTCATCAACCTGGTAATTGTGAGAATCAATACTAGAAGCAAGCATGAACAGTTTGATTTCGGCCATTGTCTTAGCCACCACACATTTATTTGCAGGTAAACTAAGATTTCTCAAATATCAAGGGTTTATTATTATTTTCTTTGGCGATGGCGCTGCATTTTGTGGTTAATGATCATGGTTTGCGTCAACATCACAAAATAATCTATGACAAAATTGGTCGTTGGCTATTATCAATAGCGATAATTGTGGGTTGGTTCCTTGGTTCGGTTACGGAAATTAATCAGGCTATTGTTGCGGTTTTATTTGCGTTTTTAGCTGGTGGTATTGTCCTCAATGTTCTGAAGGAAGAACTACCAGAAGAGAGAGAAAGCTGCTTTTGGGCATTTGCTTGTGGTACATTGAGCTATGCAATTCTTTTATTAGCTGTGCAATAGCTGTTGGGGATTGCACTTGATGGCAATGATTGATTGACTTTGCCCAAATAAATTACACAATAAAAGTTACTAGACCTGCTGATAAATAATTCTCTATTAGGGAAAAAAAGATATTTTGTGTGTTATTCAGGTGAATTGCTGAATATATGCTTTTTGTTCAGTTGAAGATATATGATAATATCATTCTGAAATCTTTGCTGTTTCATCTATCTAGCCAGTAATGTATGTATAAAAATATATTAAGTTTCTACTTGTTTTTGATGTTACCGTACTAGAAATTTTTGATCAAAATGTCTCAAAGTTTTGATATTACCCCACTGAATGCAAGTAATAATAGGGTTGTTGTTATGGTGGAGCCAAACAGCCAAAAAGCGCAAATACAGCCAGCTGTTTACCGGATTTTAGATGCTAATCTAGACCGATCCCGGGAAGGATTGCGAATTATCGAAGAATGGTGTCGCTTTGGGTTAAATAACGCGCAATTGGTTGGGGAATGCAAGTACCTGCGTCAAGAATTGGCTCATTGGCATACTGCGGAACTGCGGGCGGCGCGAGATACACCCGGTGATCCCGGTACGGAATTGACCCATCCGCAGGAAGAACAACGCTCTAGCATTGGGGCGCTATTACAAGCAAACTTTTGTCGTGTCCAAGAAGCAATGCGGGTGCTCGAAGAATACGGCAAGCTTTACCATCCCGATATGGGTAGAGCTTTGAAGCAGATGCGTTATCGTGTTTATACTCTAGAAACTAGTTTAATGGGCTACCAGCGTCATCAACTACTGTGGCGATCGCACTTATATCTAGTGACTGCTCCCGCAGAAAATTTGCTCCCACAGGTGGAAGCAGCACTCAAGGCTGGATTAAGCCTTGTGCAGTACCGGGAGAAAACTGCTGATGATTATATACGTGTAGAACGGGCAACAAAATTAAGGGAACTATGTCATACATACGGTGCTTTATTTATCGTTAATGACAGAGTAGATTTAGCTTTGGCCGTGGATGCAGATGGTGTACATTTGGGACAACAAGATATGCCTATTGCCATGGCTAGACAATTACTAGGACACCAACGTTTGATAGGGCGTTCTACTACCAATCCGGAAGAAATGCAAAAGGCAATTGCTGAAGGTGCAGATTATATTGGTGTAGGTCCAGTTTATGAGACCCCCACGAAAGCAAATAAGCCAGCAGCGGGCTTACAATATGTTACCTACGCCGCCCAACATAGCTCAATTCCTTGGTTTGCCATTGGGGGTATAGATACAAATAATATCAACGATGTGATCGCAGCGGGAGCGGAACGTGTAGCGGTGGTACGAGCTATCATCCAAGCGGAACAGCCGACCTTGGTAACACAATATTTGATTTCCCAGCTTCATCACATCCAACCATAACCAGTTGATAAATCAGCACTTTAAGATGTCTAATCAGATTACACTCCAGGTAAATGGCGAAGCCCGTAGTTGCTCCTCCCAAACCCTGTTACCAGATTTACTGCAACAGTTCGGTTTTAATCCCCGTTTAGTAGCGGTGGAATATAATGGTGAAATTTTACACCGTCAATTTTGGCCAGAAACACAAATGCAGCCAGGCGATCGCTTAGAAATAGTCACCATTGTAGGTGGTGGTTAATTCAACACACCATTAGGGATAGGTTCAGATAGGTACAGCGAACGGTAAAGGGTTTTGCGTCTGGCTAATTGTTTACCTTTGCGACCGAGTTTTTCACGTAAATGCTGGTCGTTACACAATCGTTTGAAAGCCTGAAAAACTTCGTATCCAGATTTGGGATTCACGAGAATCCCATTTTCTTCATGGCGAACTATATCAATCACCGAGCCTAAACGAGAAGCAATCACAGGCTTACCGAAATAATTTGCTTCTAAGTAAACAATACCAAAACCCTGTATACATTCCTTGGGATCTAAGGAAGTGAGCATCGCAAACAGATCACAAGCTGCATAATAACCAGCTAATTCCTCATCGGGTATATGTCCGGTCAAGTGTACTCGCTTGTCTACTCGCAAGCGCTGGGCTAATTTTTTTAATGCAGGTTCACATGGCCCTTGTCCGCAAAGTATATAGTAAACATCAAGTCCAATTGTGAGTAGCAGTGGTAAGTTTTCAATCACACGATCAAAGCTTTTTTCCTTGACTAACCTTCCTACCGAAAGAATTACTATTGCTGTTTCCGGAATATTGTACGCTTCCCGCACCCGTTGACGTAAATCATCAAAATTAGCTTGATTCTTTTCAATACCAAATTTTTCTGGTCTGACTATAGGTTGAATGACATGGGTGGGAGTGGTTAAGCGGAAAGTTTTGTGGAGATAATCTTGGGTGACGTAACTATTACAAACAATTCCCTCGGCGCGTTTCAGGGTCAATTTGAAGAGCGATCGCCATATGGGATTATTTAAACTCTCAAGAATATCGCTACCATGGAGATACATAAAAAAGCGTATGGGTAGGATATAGCTCAATAGTAATAATGCTGGAAAATCGTAGCCGTGACCCCATTCAATATAACGGTAATGATAACGAAAATAGAGTTTGATGGCTAGCACAAATGAGCAGACTAAATCGATAGTAGGTTGTAATAGACTTCCCAGAAAATTACCCAACCAGTATCGACAATTGATCCAGCGATATACAGGAAATTCTTGAGCCGCATCAAATACTTGATCGCCAGAACAAGCAGATGTGAGAACAACTACTCTTTCTGGGTCTTGAACACAGCGATTATAGAGATATTCCCCAATCACTGCTTTTTTTGGCAAAAATAGATGGGATATCACTAATATATCAGGATTTGCCCTTTCCTGTCTAATTTTTGTTCGTAGTTGTGAGATATGTTCCATGCTAATTTTTGATCAGTTGAATTTAAAAGATATGTAAGCCTTAATACTAGAATTTAGGTCAATGTTTAGATGGATTGAAATTCTAGTAATTGAACTGACTAACTTGGTAAGTATTGACTATGTTGTACCTCAAGCCAAGAAGTTAACCACATAGGAAACAAAATACTTACTAACGGAACTTAAACTTGAAATTTGAGTGATTTCGCCATTTACAACTTCTTAAATCCTCAAATTCCCCTCGCCATGGATGTTATATATACTAACTAGTGAGTACAGAGCTTCGTGTTCATTTAAGCGAAAAATAGGCTATTTTTTTATTTTCGCTAATAGCTATCATTCACAAGGCTGGAATTTGTACTTTTATCACCAGGTTTTTTCGCACTCTGAATTAATGCGTAAGACTTGAGATAAGTATAGATAATTACCTCTGTTTAGGAGATAGACAATTCCACTTTTGTCTCCTTACTTGAGGGAATAAATTACACATCTTTCATCTATATTTTATAACATTCAACATGGGAAATTATTGATGATTTATGTGAAGTTTCTGTAAATTATTTTAGGGGTAAATAAATTTCACCAAGTTGATAATTTTAGTCAAAAATAATCCCCCATAAATCGGCTAATAATCCCGATTTAATGACTAAAACACTGCTGGAAAAATATTAAATAATTGTCTAGATTAATACCTTATCCTAAATAAACTTCGATGTCATGCCAAAATGCCCAAAAAATATGATTTACTGGTACTCTATATCTTAGATTTTGTCGAATTTCCGGAAAATTATCCTCTTTTTCTGATAATGCTGAACTTGTTAATCCGCTGGCTGCATAGTTAATACTAATACAAGTAAAAGTGATACATTACCGAGCTATTGTTAATAGCGAGTATATCTGTCATATCTGGACTGGGGTAGCTATACCCTTACTGATGATTATGACTGGTCTGACATCATATAAATTGTCCGTATCCTTCATGTACGGTTATCTACCACAGAAATCCCCCCTGGGCTGACTGTCTAATCCCCATAGGACGCGGTAAATTAGATATATATCAAAAAAGTGAATGTTAAAAACAGCTAGTGTCAATCAAAAACTCACTAGTTCCAGTAAGTAAAAGATTTTTGAGAACCTAGAAAGCAATCATAACTAATACAATTTCTAAGCGGCTCTGTTATGGGTAACAAACTAAAACAAACCATCAAACCCTTGTTAAAGGTTTTCTTTCTTTTCAGCCTAGTGTTAAGTTTAGCACTTAGCCCTGGTGATAATGCATTAGCAGCCCGCAGTGGTGGTCGCATCGGTGGCGGCTCATTTAGAGCGCCTTCTAGCCGCACCTACACACCCCGTACTTATGCGCCTCCTGGTGGTGGAGGATACTATCCCGGTGGTGGTTTCGGCTTTCCCTTCTTGATTCCCTTTTGGGGGATCGGTGGTGGGTTTGGCGGTCTATTTACCATCTTAATTTTCTTGGCGATCGCTAATTTCTTGATGCAAACCTTCCGCCGTGTGAGCGGTGGTGAAGGGGTAGACTTAGAGTACAGCAGCAATCCTCCTGTTTCTGTAACTCGGTTACAAGTTGGTTTATTAGCGCAAGCGCGTGGTTTACAAACCGAACTCGACCAGATAGCCGAATCTGCTGATACTAACTCCCCAGAAGGGAGAGCAGAAGTATTGCAAGAAGTCAGTTTAGCTTTACTGCGTCATCCAGAATATTGGGTCTACGCAGGTGGGGGTACGCAGCAAGTTAAATTAAATGCGGCTGAAAGTCAGTTTAACCGTTTATCATTAGCCGAACGCAGCAAGTTTAGTGAAGAAACTCTCTCTAACGTCAACAACCAGCTGAAAGCAGCTTTGAAAAAAGAGGCTTTACCCCCTGCTGACCAAATCAGTGAGGGTCCGGGGGAATACCTAATTGTTACCCTACTAGCGGCGACATTAGGGAAGTTGGAAATCCCAGAGGTTAACAGTGCTGATGATTTGCGTCAAGTTTTGCGGCGAATTGGTGGAATTCCAGGTGATCAACTTTTAGCTATTGAGGTACTTTGGACTCCTCAAGCTCAAGGGGATACCCTGACTTCTGATGATATTTTGGCGGAGTATCCTGATTTAAAACTAGTCTAAAGGTCTTCTTCGCCGATCATTCCATTCAGCCAGTAGATACAGTCATTCTATCTACTGGCTTGATTTTTTCGGCTGATATAGCATTTCCCATGCTCGTGAGCTAAACAGTTTTTTAGTTTTAGGGAACAGGGAAAAGGGAATGGGGAATAAGTAATAAGTAATAAATTCGTGTGTACTTCATTAGACACACAAAAATGCTTTATTTTTCTTAAAATTTCAGAGTTTGATAAATATAAATCGACAAAAAAAGACAGTTATTCTCTAGCTAAAATAATAGAGATAGCTGTTCAGATATTTCTTTACCTTTCGGTTTATTTCCCTGGATTAAATTAAAAAGATAAGTGCCAATTTCTTTTGCAAGCAATACCGGAACTGCATTACCAATTTGTTTATATTTAGAACTTATCGAACCAGAGAAGATCCAATCATCGGGAAAAGTTTGAATTTTTGCCGACTCACGTACAGTTAAAGAACGCAACTCTACGGGATGACACATATCAGTAGCTTTTTGATGTGGACTTGTGGTTATTGTCGGAGAAGGTTTATCCCAGCATAATCTTCTATAAAAACCGGCTTTTCCACCTCCCGAATCATAAGCAGCGCCCATAGCCTCTTTTTTTAATTCCTCTGGTAAATTTCTCCAGTTTTGTCCTGCTTCTAATAATCTTAAATATTTTAAGCGATTTTTTGAATAACTTATAAACTCTGACTCTGTATCAAGTAAACCTGTTAAAGCATCTCTGAGAGTCCGCCATTTAGGTAGATTTTGACCATTTTGGCAATATTTGGGAAGAGGAAATGTAGCACTCTCACCATCTCTAGAACCAATAAATACTACACGCTCTCTATTTTGTGGAACGCCATAATCTGCTGCTTCTAAAAGATTATAAACTACCTTATATCCTAGTTGTTTCATTTCTGATAGTACCACCCTTAATGCAGATCCTAGCATTTCATCATCTGCTAAAGGGGGATGATTTTTACCACGTTCATTAATTGGTCTATGACGAATAGGTGCTGAAAGTAACCCTTTGACATTTTCCATCAAGAAAAAACGGGGTTGAACTTCTTTCACAACACGGATAAATTCCATAAATAAACTACCGCGAGGGTCCATCACTGAACCTCTTTTTCCGGCGGTACTAAATGGCTGACAGGGTGGACCACCTGTTACTAAATCTACTTCTCCTACTTGTAAAGCACGACCTAATTTTAAAAATCTTCCTCCTTCCTCAAGTAGTGTTTGAGAACTAACTTTTTCTATTTCCCTAGGAACAGCACTTTCTTTAAGATCAGGTCTGTTAAGAAGAATTGTTTTTGCGGCATCATGGTCTTTTTCCACTACAGCCACTGTATGAAATCCGGCTGCTTCCATACCTAAATCCAGACCAAATGCACCTGTAAATAGGGAAATAGAAATCCCTTGATTATCTATCATGAGAAGGACTACCACACAGAGTAAATATTCTTGCAGTACAATTATACTACTTGTTGCTAAAATATATCTAACTTTTGTATAAGCCGAGGATACCGCCATCGGGGGCGGAAATTATCCACTGTCGTCGCGAAATTCCCAAGGTTTACCAGTATGTAAACGAATTTCATTTACATACTGGATTGTCCTTAAATTTTAGTATGTTTATCTACTATATTAGCTAAGTCTGGAACTGCTTCTTCTACGTGTTTCTTGGCGGAACTCCGGAATTTTTCATAGGTTCCTTTAACTATTTGCCGCTTTGTATGCTGGATTCTAGCATCGGTAATACTGAGCATAGCGTCTGCTGTTTCAGAACGACTGGCGATGAGGTGAGATGCGGGATCACCCTTGGCTGTACCCTCAGTCCAGAGAGGGTCAAGGGCTGTCAGGAATTGTGGTAGCAGCTGCTCAACAATATAAGGGATGTATCCGGGGTTCACTCCTTTTAAGGCTGTGAAGGCAGTTTTCAAGGCTATACCACTCATACCTGATTTAGAAGCTAGCTGCCGATCAATCATTTGGCAGCAATCATCTATGAGCATAGCCTTTTTGTTGGCAGTTAACAGCTGTTCAGTTAATCCCATTTTATTGCTCCTGAATATCAATGCAATGCTAATTGTAAGCTAATGGCCATTGAACTGGGTTGACATGGCCGGGTTAAATACCCACAGGTGTTTTGCAGCCGAGTAGCTGATATCATTTCCGGGTGATTGGGATTTAAACCCGGAATCCCTATAAAATTAATTTCTTAGTAATCTTAAACCACTGAGTGTAACTAACACTGTTGAACCTTCATGACCAATGACGCCAATGGGTAAGTTAATGTTGCCTAAGAAGTTACCGATTAACAGTAATATAATGAAGCCTAGAGCTATAACTATATTCTGTTTGACAATGGAGTGCGATCGCCTACCTAATTCAATGGCTGTGGCTAATTTCTCTAATTTATCCGCCATCAATACTATATCTGCGGTTTCCAAAGCTACATCACTCCCGGCTATCCCCATAGCAATACCCACAGAAGCCTGGGCCAGGGCGGGAGCATCATTAATGCCGTCCCCCACCATAGCCACAGTTTGATACTCTTGTTGCATCTGACGGATCACATTCAGCTTATCTTCAGGTAAGAGTTCCGCATACACTTGATCAATACCCACAGTCTGGGCTACATTGTCAGCTGTGCGTTGATTGTCCCCGGTAATCATGACAATTTGCTCAACCCCTAAATTGCGCAAGCGAGTAATCATAGATACAGCTTCTGGTCTAATCAGATCAGCAATGGCGATCGCACCTATGATCTGTTGAGCCTGTGCCACCCAAACCACAGTTTTACCCTGATTTTCCTGAGATTGCGCCCATGTCTGTAACTCCTCTGGGGACTGGTCTACATATTCCCGTATAAAAGCTGTATTCCCCACAAACACCTGTTGATGGTTGACAAACCCGACAATTCCCTGTCCGGGTATAGCTTGGACATCAACCCCACATTCCCAACCTGTACCAGCCGCCTGTACAATAGCCTTACCAATGGGGTGTTCAGAACAGGATTCCAAAGCTGCCGCTATTTTTAATACTTCTGGCTCCGAATATTCACCCGTAGAGATTACCCCATAAACTTGGAGATTACCTGTAGTTAAAGTACCAGTTTTATCGAAAGCAATGGCGCGAACCTTACCAATTTTTTCTAACTGCGCCCCATTCTTAAATAAAATCCCCTGTCGTGCACCATTAGCAATACCCGATAACAGTGTAGGCATAATTGCCGCCATCAGGGCACAGGGAGAAGCCACCACCAAAAAAGTCAAAGCACGATAAATAGTAACTTCCCAACTCCAACCCCAAATTAACGGCGGTAGAAACACCAACAACACCCCACCGACAACAACTACCCGCGCATAGATGCGTTCAAATTGCTCAATAAACTGTTGAGAAGGGGGTGCGTCCGTCTGTGCTTGTTCCACCAAACGAATCACACGCTGAATCAAACTGCTAGAAGGTGGTTTATGTACCTGAAGATGCAAAGCGCCAAAACCGTTGAGAGTCCCAGCAAAAACCTCATCCCCCACAGACCTTTCTATAGGTAAAGACTCTCCTGTAATTGCTGCTTGATTGAGGCTACTATAACCAGATATAATTATACCATCAGTAGGAATCAATTCACCTGGTTTAACAATAATTTCATCACCCACCTTGAGTTGAGTAATAGGCAGCATTTCTGCTTCTCCCCCCAGTAAAACCCGGGCCGTATCTGGTGTCAAACTCATCAAACTACGGATACTCTTCTCAGTGCGACCCATAGCGTAACCTTCCAGTGCGCCACTAATGGCAAAGATGAGGATCAAAATTCCCCCATCAATAATTAGATAATATTCCCCACGCCACAAACCCAAACCAGCAGCACCCAGAGCAGCCACAATCATTAACAGATCAACATCTAATTCTTGTTCTTTAATCAGAGTGGTCAAACCCTCCCGGGCGCTATCATAACCACCAATCACATAAGCAGCAGGTAAAAACAGTAAAGCCCATCCTAACCAATCAACAGACAAAGCCAACCAACCCACAAACAAAAACATACCACAAAACACAGCCGCCAAAGTATCCGAACCTTCGGCAATAAATCTTGTTAAACCCCGATAACTCAGCATAATAACTCATGGATCACAATGCCCTCACCCTAAACCTTGACATTACTGTCAATGTCAAGCATAAAATCGATAAAAACTACTTTGCGAACCTTTGGGTTTAAAAACAGATGACCAACCTAACAATCAAAGAACTCACCCAAGCAGTAGGACAAGGGATAACCCCCCGGATGGTGAGACATTACCATCAACTAGGACTACTACCACAACCACAGCGATCGCCAGGCAACTACCGCCTGTACACAGGTAGAGATATAGTTAGACTGCAGCGCATAGTCGCCTTAAAAAACCAAGGCTTTCAACTTAACCATATTCGCCAGATTTTAGAAATAGAACCAGAAACAGACAACAGCAAAAGCCTAACAGAGCAACTGCAAAAACAATATGGGGCCGTAATGCAGCAAATATCCCAACTCAGACAAACAGCCTCAGCATTAGAGAGCTTATTAGGACGCGATCGCCATTGTCAAATCATGCAAGCCGAAGTATTATCACAACTCAAATTGCTAGAAGTAGAAACCCAAGTAGGAATAGGAGAACTTAATCAACTGTGGAGTGGGTTAGATGCAGAAGTACATAATCATGCAGAAGCATTTACCGAGTCATTACAACGCATCCTTCCTGACTTGTCCGAGCGTTCGGAAATCGAACAACATTTAATAGCTCAACTAGTTTTAGCCTGTGGTGATGTGAGTTTAGTATCCTTTGTCAAACTCAGTCCAGGTGCGATCGCCACCAGTCGTAAAACCTTAAAAACAGGGTGTAAAATAGTAGTAGATATACCCACAGTCGCCGCCGCCTTAGACCAAACCAGACTCACCCACCTAGGGTGTGAA
Source organism: uncultured Nodularia sp. (assembly GCA_903911355.1). Lineage (GTDB taxonomy): Bacteria > Cyanobacteriota > Cyanobacteriia > Cyanobacteriales > Nostocaceae > Anabaenopsis > Anabaenopsis arnoldii. Next base: position 77,605 of record CAIWDD010000023.1, read on the forward strand.
ATTATCACCTTAATTGACAACCCCCATATTACCACCGCCCCAGAAGCCGAGACAGAATTCTGGGAGCAGGACAAATGGCGGCAAAAACTTGCCCAAATTAGCAATAATAGTATATTAGTCATAGGCTACGCCCCCTCAGTCCTCTTAGAGACCTGTAAAGCCATTAAGCAGCAAAAAATCCAACCAGCCCTGATTATAGGCTTACCCATAGGCTTTAGCCACGCTCCCGCTGCCAAACGCCGACTTATGCAACAACCCATACCATACATTACCATAGAAGGAACCCTAGGAGGAGGCTTACTAGCGGCCACAGCCCTCAATTCCCTAGTAGAAACCTTAATCACCAAACCCCACTGCCACTGTCATCTTACAAAAATATCAGTATCTGCGCCGCAAAATCAACCAACTAATAACCGGAGTTCCAATTAAAGCTGTCACAGAGTTGAGGGGTAAAACCAGGTGATTTCCCGGTAACTGAGACACCAAATCTGCAATTAAAGCCAAAATACCCCCCATGATAGTCACAGCAGGTATTAAATGAAACACTTGACTAATCTGACAGCGAGTAAATCACCCCCTTGTCAAAAAGTAATGATAAATTTCATCCCAGATGTATAATTAGCGCGTCTGCTCCTAATATAAAGAGATACAATTCCAGATCCTCTAGCTTTGTCTACCCAGATCAATAATATATGTGGCAAGAAGAAAAAAAAGATAGTGCGATAGTTACTCTGGCATTATTGCTGTCTTTAGTGACTACCCCTATGACAGTACCTTTGTTTGTACCGACATCAGTGCTGGCACAATCTGCTACTGACTCTTTGCTAGCGCCTCAAACAGTGGAAGATCAGACTACACTCAAAATTGATGGTTCTACCAGCTTGGGAGCAATCAACCGCAGTTTAAAACAGAGTTTTGAGCAAGGGTTTTCTGGGACAAATGTAGAGGTTGCAACTAATGGGTCTGATGCAGCGATTTCAGCTTTGCTAAGTGGAAATATTGATATAGCAGCGATCCTTCGTGATTTGACTCCAGAAGAACAAGCCCAAGGTTTGGCACAAGTATTGATTCACAGTGCAAAAATTGCTATCATAGTTAGTACGGATAATCCCTTTGAGGGTAGTTTGACTTCTGAGCAATTCGCCGGTATTTTCAGCGGAAAGATTACCAACTGGTCAGAAGTTGGGGGTAAAGATAGTAATATTCGATTCATTGACCGCCCAGTAAATAGCGAAACCCGCAACACATTTCGCACCTACCCAGGTTTTCAGGGATCTGAACTGGTTACAGGCGCGAATGCTACCGTAGTCCTACAGGATGATACTAAGGAAGTTATCGCCAAACTGGGCAATGATGGTATTAGCTATGCCATGCTCCATGATGTATCGCGTCTGCCCAATGTGCGAGTGATTCCTGTCAATGAAACTTTACCGGATCAGCTTAACTATATCTATTCCCTGCCTTTGGTGTACGCTTACAGGCAAAATCCTAGCCCCAATTTAGATGCTTTTATCAAGTTTACCCAGGCAGTACCAGGAAAGCAAGCCATAGAAACGGCCCTGGTTGGGGGAGAAGTGGAAACACCAGAAATTCCTGGACTAGATCCTCCGGCTCCCCTATTAGATGAAGACCAGTCTCCAGAAAGTATTTCTGGTCCTGATCAGATGCCTGAAATACCTTTATGGTGGCTTTTATTACCTACGTCTGTGATAATTGGGTTACTAACATGGCTGTTCCGGTCACGTCGGGCAGATACTAAGAAGAAAGTCCCTGGTTATACTGGCGAAATCTCTAAAAAAAATGAGGACTCAACCCCCAGAAATGATACCTCGGTTACAGAAGCAACTGCTACGGGGTCTGTTGTTGTGCCTGAAACAGTGAATGATCAAGATCTGGTTGAAACTGAAAATTTTAAAGCTACAGATTCTCAAATTTCAGAAGTGGTCTTTGAAGGGGAAAATTGGCAGAGCAAATACTCTCTTGACCAAACAGCAGCACAACACCAGCCAGAATTTGATTTAAGTGCAAGTTTGCGACCAAGTGAAAATATATCGGCACGGGTGACCAATTTACAGGAAATATCCCTAGATATTAGTGAAGAGGTGTTGAATACAGTAGCCGATGCAGCTGAACCCATCAACCATAGGACGGTCTGTGATCATCCGGAGAAGACAGATATTTTTGCAGACAGTCAAACCTTTGTAGAAATGGGGATTGACCATGAGGGTCATGGGGGCGAAGATCCATTGTTGAATCATCCCCTGGGGTATAGCTTGGCTGGCGTAGCCATGGCCGCAGCACTGAATGGGGAGCGGAGTATTATCCTTAAGCTGCGAAATGCAGAATGGGCTTATGTGACTTGGTACATTGATCAAACTTGTCAGGAAGCATTATCAAATAATGGCATATCTCAATTGTATCTGCGGCTGTATGATGTGACAGATTTAAACTTGAGTGATCAAAGTCCTCAACTGGTAGATGAATATAAAGTAAAGTGGGAAACACCAGAGAAATATATTCCGATTCCCCAAACAGATCTGCTTGCGGGGACCCTTGGCGATCGCAGTTATATCGCCGCCATAGGTTTTAAGGTAGATGATAATTGGGTAAATATTACCAGTTCTGAACAGGTGCGCGTTTTTGCTACACCCCAAGAAGACACTACAGGAGGATTGAATCTCGATGGGGATCGAAGTATGATGCTTAAGCCGCGAAATCCAGAATGGGCTTATGCGACTTGGTACATTGATCAAACTTGTCAGGAAGCATTATCAAATAATGGCATATCTCAATTGTATCTGCGGCTGTATGATGTCACGAATTTAGACTTGAGTTATCAAACTCCCCAACTACTACAGGAGTATGAAATAGATTCAGCAATAAAAGAGGAATATATTCCGATTCCCCGCAGCGATCGCGATTATATCGCCGCCATAGGTTTTAAGGTAGATGATAATTGGGTAAGTATTACCACTTCTGAACGGGTTCGCGTTTTTGCTACACCCCAAGAAGATAGTAGTCCAGGATTTCATCTCTATGGCGACCAAAATATTATCCTCCAGCCCAAAAATGCAGAGTGGGCTTATGCCACTTGGCACATTGATGGCCAGGAAGTATTATCAAATAATGGCATATCTCAATTATATCTGCGGCTGTATGATGTCACGAATTTAGACTTGAGTTATCAAACTCCCCAACTACTACAGGAGTATGAACTAGAGTCAGGAATAAAAGAGAAATATATTACCATTCCCCGCAGCGATCGCGATTATATCGCCGCCATAGGTTACAATATAGGTGATGATTGGGTAACTATTACCAGTTCTGAACGGATTCGCGTCTTTGGTATACCCTTGACAGGTGGCACAGATAAAAATCTCCAAACGGCAAACACAAAATTTCTAGATTTACCCGAGATAAGTAATGAGAGTAGTCTGATCCTTCAATTACGTACACCCAAATGGGCTAATGCCACTTGGTACATTTCCCCATCTGACAAGGAAATATTGCAAAATAACAGCGTATCTCAATTATATCTGCGCTTATATGATGTCACAAATTTAGACTTGAGTTATCAGACTCCTCCTCTGGTACAGCAGTACGAATGCAATGACATTGCACCTAGTCGTTATGTGGGAATTCCCGAAACTGATCATGATTATATTGCCGAAATAGGTTATACTACCCAAGGGGGTCGCTGGGAGATCATCGTCCGTTCAGAAATAGTTCGTGTATTCAGTCGTCCGCAAACAGATTTTTGGTTGATCACAGATGCTGAATTAATTATCCACGGATCAACAGAACCCGGAGCAAAAGTAAATATTGCTGGTAAACCCATCAAAGTAAAAACAGACGGTACATTTCACCTCCGGGTTCCTTTCTCCGATGACTCAATTAACTATCTCATGACAGCAACTACTGCTAATGGGGAAAGTAAAACCATCCGTAGGAGATTTTCTCAGGAAGATTCACGAGTTGAGCAAAAATTATAACTCTAATTATAACTCTTTTGGGGTGGGTATCCCTGGGGTCAGCTAATATTATCTCCGTTAAGCTTCCCCGGTTTAGAAAACCGGGTATTTCCGAAGATTCCACAAACGAACTTTCTTAGAGGATTGTCAAGTCATGATTACTGTATCAACTATTGTTTGACCCCTCCCTAACCCTCCCCTGACAAGGGGAGGGTTAGGGATTTGATTGTTTTTTGTGTGTTCCCCAATCCTTCCCAATCCTTCCTGTTTCCTGTTCCCTGTTCCCTAAGATAAAAATTACCTGTTGAAAACTGATCAAACATCCTCTAAGGACTTATGTACCTGTGACACAAAATTATTATTCCTATGATAATTTCTAGGAAAAAGTTTAAATTATATTACATGAGTGGAGTAATTACTTCAGGCATATGCTAATGTAAATTCAAATGTCTAAAAATACGTTCACTCTTTATTTTTAAGACGTTGACATTAATACCACCAAATTGATGCTTGATTTCAACGCCTTAGCTGAGTTCTCCCGTGACAATTGCATCGGCATTTGTGCATTTCTAGTCCCAGCCAACTTGATTACCTCCTTACTGACCATCATCCTCACAGTATTGCGTCGCCCAACACATCAAGTGTGGAAATCTGCGGGACTTGCTAGCATCTTCGCCTTAGCGATGGTATTCCATGTATTTACTTGGTTCATCATTGGCGTAGTCATGTTACCTACTTATATATTGCTCTCCCTAGCGATTAGTGCCTTGCTAAGTAATTGGGCAGCCATTCTTTGGCAAAAGCGCCATATTGGGAGTCATAGTCAGGCTCAAAACGCTGGATAGGTTTTGCAGCCATCTTGACAATCCCACGGACGAAAGCACGTGGGGTGATTGCTTCATCCAGCCAACCTACTTAGAGGAGTTTCCTCCCATTCCCAGAGGTGATTCCGTCTACAAGCTTTAGATTATGCATGCAACATATTAACCTTTAACCCTAACACGAAAGTCCCTACCTTGCTGCGAAGCAAGGTAGGGATGAATAGTTGGAAATTACGAAAACCTCTCACCGGAGTCAGGAACTGGCTTCGTAGTCGCACAGTCGCCTAGCTCTACCGCATCTACCAGTCCGCGTCAGCAAGCTGGAGCGATGCGGCAACTAGGGGCAAAGAAGCGACAAAAATCTACAGAAAGTTTTGCTAAAAACGAAATGTGGGTAGTTCATGTAGCAACACCTTTAATCGTGTATCCCGCCCAATAGTAAGGATGACTGTAAAGTTTTTCATGGGGAACGGTTTCAATACTTCTATTATATAAAGCTGCTAAATCAAGAAGTGTTCGTTTATCAGCTGTGAGATGATTTCGTAAGTCTTCATACCATTTTGTGAAATCATCCCCAGTCAGTTCTTTTAACCATAATGTTGCTTCATTTAAAGCCCTAACTGGGGATTTATTGATTTGTAGTCTTCTATAGAACTCAATCATCACTAAGGCTCTAGCAGATGATTCTACCGTCCAGAGGCTACTTACCACATAAGGTACTCCTCCACAGAGAAAACCACTGGCTAAATCTACATATTCCCTGGTAATATTCTGGTTTTTAGTTACCGCAGTTTCACCAGCCGCAAGAGTAACCAATTGATAACTATTTAAATTGCGATCGCGGATTTCTTCTAATGTGATTTTATCTTCATCTACTAATACTAATGCAGATGTTTTTGGGTCATTGTAACAGTTGATAACACTGCCAGAAAAGTGAAAAATACTTTTATTAAATACAGCATTTTCTACTAAACTTTTGGTAGCATTAGCTCCCTGGATTAGTTGCGAGTTATTGAACATTTTGCTGATTATTTCAGCTTCCAATTGACCAAATTCTAGCGCCGGATAATTCGTGCTTTTGGCAGATTCGACACCAAGGAATATAGGATGCAGCAATGGCGATATACTTTGAGCTTGGACAGACAAACCTGTTTGGACACTGGGTAAATAGCTAATAGTCAAGTTACTTGGTAATTCTTCCGGGGGGGGCGAAGACAGAGAAAAAAGGGCATGGAGAGGTAATCTATGTAAGTCCCGATGGGGAATTAAAATGATTTGGGTGATATCTTTGAGTTCTTGTATAACTGTGGAAATCTGGAGAATATTTTGGAGTTTCCACAGCTTTTGTGTCATATCCACTCGCCAAACATGATGACTTCTGCTGTGTTGGTCTTCGCCTTGAGTCAGATATTCTTGGTATGAGTGTTCCCAATCTTCCAGCCAACGTTCAAATTTAATTAAGCGTCTTACACCTTCGGCTAGAGGTACTTCATCCACAACCAGGGATTTTCCTTCTAAGTCTGTTTTAACTAAATCTTGTATGGGTGTAAAGACTAAAATGGGTGATGGAGCTTGATGTTTAATAATGAAAGTATGTAACGCCACTGGGCTAATATGCCAGTAAATAATTGCTGTGTGGGGATTGAGCAGTTGTTGAACCGAAGTGTAGTAGTGTGTATAAGTGTGTTCATGGGAATCAAATAATAGCCAATTTAAACAACAATTTTTGCCCTGTTCTGCCATTTCCCAAGCTTGTACCAACTCGCCGCACTCTACCGCTAAATCAACTCCTAATTGAGCAATTCCGCTAAATTTGAGGGCTAGTTGTTTTCTACTCTCTTCAGAAGGATTTGGTGAAATCAGTAATTGTGTTAATAAGTCAGTGGCTTGTTGCTGTAGTTCTTGTGCTTGTGCTGTTTGACCTATGGCTAAATATGTTCTAATCAGAGACTGCAAAACCTCTAAATGCAATTCGCTAAACTCTGGTGTTGTTAAGGTTAACAGCGCTTGATTGTATTCAGCTATGGCTTGAGACCAATAATAACGATTTCTGGGCAATTTTTTGCCTAAATCGTAATAAGTGTTACCTTTTTCTATATGCAATCTACCCCAACCTTCTGGATGGGTATCTGGCTGAATATATTTCAACCCTTCCTCTAAGCTGGCTAGTCTACCCTCATAGCCGCCCCGCTGCAAGGCAGGATTTTGTTTGGCGATCCCTGTTAAGGAACTTAACGGTATTTGGGTAGGTAGATGGCCTACAGCCGTCGCTCGACCAATCCAAGCTTCCCAGTAGTCAAGTTTAACTTCTAAGGCGTGGTCGTAGGAAATGATCGCTTTAGCAAATCTGGCTAAATAAAACAGCCCCAGCCCTTGGTTATGCCAAGCTAAGTGAAAGTCGGGTTTGATAGCTATGGCCTTGTCATAGGAAGCGATCGCTTCCTCTATATTTCCTAACCTTTCTAAGGCAATGCCCCGATTATACCAAGCTAAGTATAAATCTGGTTGGGTGGCAAGTGCTTGATCCCAGGAGGCGATCGCTTGGTTCCAATTTCCTAAATTAAATAATACTACGCCTCGGTCAATCCAGACCTCATATAAGTCGGGTTGAATGGCGATGGCTTTGTCATAAGAGGTGATAGCCTCTAGATATTTCTCATCTATAGCCAAAGCCATACCTCGGTAATACCAGTTATATGGGTCTTGTGGTTCTAAATCCAGGGCTTGGTCATAACTAGAAATTGACTCGCCGATTTGTCCCAATTTTAGCAGCGCTAAACCTTTACCAGACCAAGCCTCTGGATTTTGGGGCTGAAGTTCTATAGCTTGGTTAAAGGAGGCGATCGCAGCTTCAAATTCTGCTAATTCACCTAAAGTCACACCGCGATTATACCAAGATTTGTAATGATTGGGTTTTAATGCTACGGATTGGTCATAAGAGGCGACGGCTTCTGCAAAATCTTCTAAATGAAATAAAGCCAAACCCTTGTTAAACCAATATTCAAAAGCATCAGGTTTGATTGCTATGGCTTGATTATAAGAAATTACCGCTCCTACCAAATCACCGGTTTTCCCTTGCTGAAGACCTTGATAAAAGTACTCTTGCGCTTGAAGGTCATCGGAATCAGCAATAATAGCCGGTGAGAGATAATCTGCTAGCTGTTGGACTAAATTGATCTTCTCATGCATCTGCACGAACAACTTATGTAAGGTGTGCGCTACATTTGCATCTAAATTAACCAATAAATCTTGCCAATTTTCAGGAGAAGATACTATTACCCCTCCTGTTTCTGACTTGATCATCTGAGGTTTTTCTCTTTGTGACTCCCAGAATATTGCCCTTAAATTGGGGATTACATCTTTCTCAAATGGGTTGGGCAGATTTGGCGCTGTGATTGTGGTTTCTTGATTTGTATATTCCGAGGTCACTTCTTCGATATTGTCAGTCAATCTTTCTGAGGGAGAATCAAGGCTTGTTGCTCCTGTCGCCCGATATTCTGTATCTATGGCTTGGCCCCGCCAGCCTTGAGAATCCCATAAAAACTCCCCCTGGTTAGGGATTAACTCTTTTCCTCCATAGTCCAGTGGCATATTTAATATTTCAGGGCTTCTAGTTTCACTCTGCTTGTCATGTTCACCCCATCCTCCCGTTAACAAGCGGATACCAATCTCGTCAGCAAGTTCACTCACCTTGCCAATTCCCATCTGCCCTAGTTGTATCATCTGTCTTGCTAACTGACGATTGGACTCTGGTGATAACAGTAACTTTTCGCCAAACATCACCAACCAATTTATCCAGCGCTCAACACTGATACGATTCTCCATGCGTTGTAGATACTCAATCGCCCATTGTTTTCCGCGTCCTTGTTGTACACCTTCCAATAACTGGGTAAACAAAAATTCTAGATCTGCATTAGTTAGCTCAGGTAGTGGTTGTGCCACCTCAAATCCCCCTGCCCTATTGAAGGATGGACTCGACTTATGACCCATGGGGCGCTTGAAAAACTTGTTAAGCCGCTGGAATAGCTGCGTGAGCATCTGTAACACTTTCCGATTTTGTCTTACGTGACATAGTACCGTAACTGAATTTTTTTGATAAATTCAGTGTAGGCTTCTCGTAGGCTTCTCATCCAATCCAGCTAGTGCAATGCCTAGGCCATGGAGGCTATCGGAGACGATGAGCTTTGTTTTAAGTCCACGCAATGCCCTAGCGCAGACTGTAAATTTCTTAGCGATACTTTTTCGCTAACTAATGTTTACAAATACATAAGTTGTGATTCTCTCTTAACCAAGGACTATCAACCAATGCGCGCAGATAAATTCCTCGCGCACCATTCAACCCCCGATTTGAGAACTAGGAAACATCCTATCAACAATGATTGTGCGTATAATTTAAGTTGCAGTTTATTCCCCCTCCTAGATTGTTGATAATTTCGCCAGTCCAACTTACCGTTTTTGATGTGTACGCTTCGTTTAGATCAACTACTATTTTGTCATATTCCTGAGCTTTGTGTTTGATGAACTGTTTGAATTTGTACTGGCTTAAAGTAAACATTTGTCGGACTGACTTCGATCTAATTCTTCTCTTGGCTTTTCTAGACATAACAGATATCTCGAAAGTAGGAAGCAGAATTACATCAACCCAGCCCACTACCAATAATCGCAATCCTAGTGGATAGAGGCTTATCATACACCCATAGAGGTGAAGTTAACCATATTTATATTTATCGCCCATCTCCCCATCACCGCTTAACTCCGATCTGTATTTGATTGACTGGCAGCATAATGTTGATTGATTAGTTCCTGGACAATCAACTGTGGATCGTCTGTTTCAATAGCCAGTTGCTGGGCAATTTGCTGGCGTAAATTCTGATCCTGCTGTAACATGACTAACAGCTGATCTAGGGTGACGGTTTGGGTTACTCCATTGGTGGGTACAGTTGTGTTGAGGGCGTCTGGTCCGTCATATTCCCATATTGGTTCCCTGGAACGGCGTGTTAACAACTGCATTCCCACTTCATAGGCAACTTTTCCCACTTCACCAACACCCAACTCACCCAGTTGCACTAAGCGAGCGGCTAATTCATTATTCGGTGTAGGTGATGCTAGCAATCTTCCCCCAAAGAGCCGTAACCATTGTATCCAATGTTCAGTAGAAACACGATGTTCAATATTATCTAGCCATTTTTGCGCCCAATCTTTTCCTCTGGCTTGATGGACACCTTCTATAAGTTCGTTGAACAGAAACTCTAAATCGCTATCTGTTAGCGGTGGGGCTGGTCTTGGTGCTAAATCATCTTCCATATGGGAGTGAGTTCTTTGTCCGCCAAACCACCTACTAATTAGACCCTTCAACCATTGAATTAACCGCCTGAGCATTTTTTGCTACACCATTGAGTATTGTTGACCATTATACCAGCACAGGCAAGGCGATCAACACGCCCACAGACCAGCGTGAGGGAGTGTCAAATATACACAACCCATGTCCAAAAGTTTAAACCAAAAGTTTAAAATAGTTTAATCCCAAACTCGACTGGGTGCTGCTAACCAAAATTGAAAGGCACTAAAGTCTTCTATCCATGTCTTACGAACCCCTCCACCACAAGTATCGCCCAAAGAGTTTTGTAGAATTGGTCGGACAAGAGGCGATCGCTACCACCCTCACCAACGCGATTCGCACAGCTAAAATTGCCCCGGCCTATTTGTTTACTGGACCCAGAGGTACGGGAAAAACTTCCAGCGCGAGGATTCTGGCTAAGTCCTTAAATTGTCTCAACAGTGATCAGCCCACTGCTGAACCCTGTGGAGTGTGCGATGTTTGTCAAGGTATCACTAAGGGTTATTCCCTCGATGTGATAGAAATTGATGCCGCTAGCAACACTGGTGTCGATAATATCCGTGAGCTGATTGAAAAGGCGCAGTTTGCGCCAGTACAGTGTCGCTACAAGGTTTATGTGATCGATGAATGTCATATGCTCAGTACCGCAGCATTTAATGCCTTACTCAAAACATTAGAAGAACCACCAAAACACGTAGTTTTTGTGTTAGCCACAACAGACCCCCAGCGAGTATTACCAACAATTATTTCACGCTGTCAAAGATTTGACTTTAGACGTATTCAGTTAGAGTCGATGGTGAAGCATTTAAGTGCGATCGCCTCCCAAGAAAATATTCATATTTCCCCTGATGCTGTCACCTTGATTGCTCAAATCGCTCAGGGAGGATTGCGAGATGCGGAAAGTTTACTAGACCAATTAGCGCTGGTGAGCGGTGAAGTCACCCCGGAGAAAGTTTGGGATTTGGTTGGTTCAGTCAGTGAACAAGACTTACTAACGCTATTAAAGGCGATCGCTCAAAACCAACCAGAAGCAGTTTTAGATTGCAGCCGTAAAATCCTTGATAGTGGACGGGAACCCCTAATTATTCTGCAAAACCTCGCCGCATGCTATCGGGACTTACTCATAGCTAAAACAGCACCTAACCGCCAGGATTTAGTTACCTGTACCCAGCAAACCTGGATAGCACTGGTTGAATTTGCCCACCAACTAGACATGACGATCATTTTACAGGGGCAGCAACACCTGCGCACAGCGGAACTACAAATTAAAAATACCACCCAACCGCGCTTGTGGTTAGAGGTGACATTATTAGGTTTATTACCCAGTGCTAATCTTCAAATCCAAACTGTGATTACACCTCAGTCAGTGAATCCGCAAGTTTTAGGTACAAATTATTACCCTGTTCCTTCTCCACCATCCCAGCCCACGAATCAAAATACCACCCTTAACCCAATATCTTTACCTCAGCCCACAAGTCAAAATAGCACGGCTCATCCACCCGCCATCACACCACAACCTCTCACTTCCCCACCAGCAAGTGGAACTACTAACCCCCCTTCTGGAGAGAAAGTCACCACGCCATCAGAGTGTGACTTAACTCAAGTTTGGCAACAGGTACTTGTGAATATTCACATACCCTCCCGCAGAGCCTTACTTGGTCAAATGTGCCAGATAATAGAGTTTAATGGGAACTTGGCTCGTATTGCGGTCAAAGGTACTTGGTTAGACGCACTCAAATCTGATCTACCCATGATTAAGGCTGCTTTCCAAGAGATTTTTCAGCGGCAAATCGAAGTTTATCTCGAAAAAGGAACTTCTTCGACTGGTAACACCACAAGAACAAATCCTCAACCACAGAATTATACTCCCGTTCAGCAACCACCAGCAGCCAAATACAATCAACTTGTGTCTGATGCACCGCCGCCAGCTACACCCAAACCAGCACCAAGCAAAACCGAATCAACCACCGGTGTACCTAAGGTGCAAACCTTGTCCCCGCCACAAATACCCACACCTCCGGCTGATTGGGGAACCGAAGAGGTGGAAAGCGCAGCCCAGCGTCTAGCTCAATTCTTTGATGGGCAAATTATCCGCCTGACAGGGGATGCATTAGACTTCGCTGAAACCATGACTATATCTGAGTGGATGGACGAGTCAGAACTTGATGACGAATAAAAAAATCCATCCAAATTTAAATTTGGAAATGGATTTTCAGTGTTAACTTGGCTGCAAAAAGCTAGTCGCCGGTTCCTGAATGCACGGTTTTTACCCATTTTAGACGTTTTGGTCTGAGGGACATCCGAGCAGTGGTACTACTCATCACAACTAACCAGTGCAACATATACAAAGCACCACGTAGTGTTTGTAACAGCAACAGGAAAGATGTAGAAATATTAAATTTCTCATCTTGACGTATGCGCTTCAGTCCGGCAAACATACCCACAACAGACATACCCACGGATAGTGTAGTTACCGATCCTAAAATTGGTAGACGATGCCGAGCTAGGGCCATGAATAAATCTGGAATTGCTGCTGTGGGTAGGATATACATACTCAACATAAACATGAGCATATCCCAGGTTTTTCGTGTACCCATGCGGTTTCTGACAATTAGATCCCAGTAATCTAAATAGCGTTGATAGCCGCCTTCTGCCCAACGATTGCGCTGATGCCAAAGGGCGATCGCATTTGTGACACCCTCTTCCTGCACAGCTGGGCAAAATGTACAGTCAATGTCCCATTGGTTTAAATGTAGGCGCAAAGTCAGATCCAAATCATCCGTGATGGTTTCCTCATTCCACCCGCCACAACTTTCTAAGGCTGTACGCCGGACAAATTGACCATTACCCCGGAGTTCGCCAATACCACCGAGGGCAACACGTTGCTGCTGGAACCAGGTATCCAAAGCCATTTCTGCCATCTGACCTTGAGTCCAAAAATTTTCTTTGGCGTTAGCGATGGCTTTTCGCACCTGCACCGCCCCCACCTTTTCTCGTTGGAATAAAGGTACCACCTTGAGCAATAAGTCTGGTACTACCTGAGCATCAGCATCAAACACTGCGACAATTTCGCCCTTAGTCAATGGCAATACCTGATTTAATGCTCCTGATTTGCCGCCACTAGCTTGTGGAGAACGTCTGAGAACCTTGAGTTGCTGATATTCTTGGGCTAGTTGGGCTAAGAGTTCCGGTGTCTTATCTGTGCTGTTATCGTCAATTATCCAGACTTCATATTGCCCATCTGGATATTCCAGATTGCAAAGATTCTTGACTAACTTGCCAATAACGGCTTCCTCATTTTTTGCAGCTACTAGCACAGATACAGAGGGAAAATCTCCCTGGATGTTTTTGGCATAGCGCCGGGGCCTAGCAAATACCACCACTAAGGCATGAAATCCTAGAAGAGTGGTCAGTCCTAGAATGAATATTGAACCCCAAGAAGCTAAATGCAAAGCGATTGTACCGCTCCACACTACAGTCAACATGAGAGCAGCTTTGCGTCTACGTCCTTGAAACCGGGATGGTAGAGACATGGGATCCACCTCTACCACTAACTCCTGCTGATCTGCCGATGGGTCGGATAACACAGAGTTAAGTTGGTCAAGCTCTTCGTAATAATCGTCTTCGGGCCAGGAATTCGCTGGCATAGGTTACTTGATTCAAAAACCAGTTGTTATACAGCTGAAAAAAAGCAAGGAATCCAACACTTGAGAGCGCTGATTTCTGCTTTTATTGCTTCAGCTTCTTTGTTAAAAGCCAATGCATATTAATTGTAACCGAATTTTTAACATTTCTTAGCACCAAATTTCGAGTTTCAAAGTATTTAGGATGATTTATGGGGAACTCTACCTTGTGAGCACTCCACCCTGTTGCCGTAACCCACTAAAATTAGTAAACACCTTCCTTTTGCAATTAGGAGTGCATGTGTGCCACAATCTGCTAAATGTTTGCTGATTGGCTCAACTGAGATTTATAGTGGTAAATCTGCAACTGTTTTGGGTTTGTCTCATCAGCTACAGCAAAAAGGACTAGATATTGCCTACGGTAAACCCCTGGGCACTTGTTTTAGTGCATCTGGCGGAACCTTAGTTGAGGAAGATGTCCAGTTTATTGCTCATAGTCTGAACTTACCAAAAAACCGTGTTGCGGCCACAATACTGGCTTTGGATGAGGTCAATGTCCAAAGACGCTGGCGCGGCGAAGACAACACCAACTATCGGCAGTTATTAAAACAGCAATATTTGCAAGTTTCCCAGGGAGATTTAGTGTTGCTAGAGGGACCTGGTGATTTGACACAAGGCAGTCTGTTTGATTTGTCCTTGTTACAGGTTGCTGAGACGTTAGATGCGGCTGTACTGTTGGTAACACGTTATAATTCTCTTCTCTCAACTGGGGCGTTATTATCTGCCAAGCGGTACGTGGGCGATCGCCTGGTGGGAGTTGTGATTAATGATATCCCTAGCGAACAATTAGAAATAGTTGACGCTCAATTATGCCCGTTTCTAGAAAAGCAAGACATCCCTGTATTGGCCACATTGCCGAAAAGTGATTTACTCCGCAGTGTCAGCGTTGGTGAACTGGTAAACCAGTTAAAGGCGGAAGTTCTCTGTCGTCGAGATCGCTTGGATTTGATGGTGGAGAGTTTGGCAATTGGGGCAATGAATGTCAATGCGGCTGTGAAGTATTTCCGCAAACGCCGAAATATGGCAGTAGTCACAGGAGGCGATCGCGTGGAAATTCAACAAGCCGCCCTAGAAACCTCTACACAATGCCTGATTTTGACTGGACAACTGCCACCACCTGCCTTTATTCTCAGTCGTGCTGAAGAGCTAGAAATCCCCATCCTATCGGTTGACTTAGATACCCTAAGCACTGTGGAAATTATTGACCGGACTTTTGGTCAAGTACGGGTACATGAACCCATCAAGGTTCACTGCATTCACCAGTTGATGGCTGAGAATTTTGACATTGATCGCTTGTTATCTAAACTAGGCTTAACTCACCGAGGGACATTAGCTTAAGTGAAGCTGGAATCCCCCGTCTTTAGGCGTGGGGAGTGTCTAGCAGCTATTGAGCTACTGAAGCAAACATCAGAAAAATGTAGCAATATGTAACTATATTTGGCTGTTCACCTACACTCTGTTTGGTAGAATAACTGGGTTGTTTAATGTGATTACGTCCATCTTTGAGCCAGTCAACAGACCTTACCAACCTAGATACATTAGCGCAGGAACTGGCGACCATCCAACAAACGGGTTCTAAGCGAATCGCCTTGTTGGGTTCTCGTCATGTGCCAATTACGCATCAAAATCTCATTGAGATGATGACCTATGCCTTGGTTCTATCAGGCAATCGGGTAATCACCTCTGGGGCTACAGGGACAAATTCAGCTGCCATTAAGGGAGCAATGCGGGCTGATCCCAATTTATTGACGGTGATTTTACCCCAAAGTTTGGAACGTCAGCCCCATGAATCACGCCAACAACTAGAGCAGGTGATGCATCTGGTAGAAAATTCCAGTAATGATAATCTGTCTTTAGCTGAAGCTAGTTACATTTGTAACAAGGAGATTATCTCCCGATGCCAGCAACTCATCTGTTTTGCTTTTCACGACAGTCGGACTCTGCTGCAAACTTGTGGAGATGCAGAAGAACAAAGAAAAGTTGTCACACTTTTCTACTTTGACTAAAGTGCAGTAAGTCCTCGCCCTGGTAATGATAGATATAGGAAACTGCGAATTGGTAACAGGTAACCACCTGTTACCTGTTCATCACAGCTAACTACAAATACATTGATTGGTTTAATCATGCTATCGCAACTGCCTGTGTCTGTTATTTTGTTGTATTCTATTGCTGCTGCTGCCCTTCTGATTTATCTGCCCTTTCTATTGGTAGCTTATGCGCGGGTGCGGATTGGCTATGAAGCCCTTGCTACTCCTCGCGCCATGTTTGATAAATTGCCCCCCTATGCTCAAAGAGCCACTTGGGCGCATCAAAACTCCCTGGAAGCATTTATGTTGTTTGCCACCGCAGCACTGATGGCATATATAACTGGGGTAAATTATACTACAGCAACAGTGGCGGCGATCGCTTTTGTGGTGGCGCGTTTGCTATACTCAATTTTTTATATTTTGAATATACCCCTATTGCGATCGCTGATGTTTGCCATTGCCTCCCTGAGCTCTGCTACTCTGATTATCTCCAGCATCATTCAAGCCCAGAGTTAATTGGGCAGTAGAAATGCGGGTTTAAAATCACCGGTAAACCGAAAATCTAAAATTGTTTATGGCTTCTACATATTCCTTTGACATTGTGAGCGACTTTGATCGACAAGAGTTAGTGAATGCGGTCGATCAAGTTATGCGAGATATCAAAGGTCGTTATGACCTCAAAGATACTCAAACCACTGTAGAGTTAAACGACCAAACCATTAATGTCAGCACTGACAGCGAATTTACCTTAGATTCTGTTCACAACATCCTCCGGGAAAAAGCCGCCAAGCGTCAGCTTTCTCAGAAAATTTTCGAGTTTGGCAAAGTTGAATCAGCTAGTGGTAACCGTGTACGTCAAGAAATCACACTCAAAAAAGGCATCAGTCAGGAAATAGCTAAACAAATTTCCAAATTGATTCGGGACGAATTCAAAAAAGTACAAGCCTCAATTCAAGGTGATGCTGTAAGAGTTTCAGCTAAAGCTAAGGATGACTTACAAGCTGTGATGCAGCGTCTGAAACAAGAAGACCTTCCTGTGGCTTTACAATTTACCAATTACCGTTAAACAACCTATGGGGTGGATTTTATCCACCCCATACCATTGTTTTAAAATCAGGTTCGATAGTTTTTCGCTAATTATTAACTAGTTAACTGCCTTCCGCATTAGCTGAGATTAAAGAATTTTGTGAGTGTGGGAATGCTGCTTAACATTGTCTTCTTTAGTGACAACTCTAGCGGCATTCAGTACGCGCTTACGCTCCGTTGAATATTCAAAATCAGTGTAGGTTGTACCTAAAGGGATGAGGGACTGTGCAGTTTCACGTCGTTTGTAGGTGCGAGCTGCAGCAAACACCCGCACAGCGAATTCTTCCCCAAACTGAGTCGAATCTGGAAAGCCATCTGGTAACACAGGTGTATTGCCATCCAGAACAGATCCCAGGGTGGTTGCACAAGCCAGCTTATAGGAGGTGGGAATACCTTTGAACAATGCTTCTAAAGCAGCAGAGGGAATTGGTTCTACTACTTCCACTTGATAAACTTCCCCATCTTCCTTAATGAAGCAGGTTGATAGACCTATAACAATATAATCGTTAGCGGTGAGATCCGGTGCATCTTCATAGGAAATCGCTGTTGTCATAAAAATTTTCCCAACCTTCAAAATTACGATGTGTGGTTGATTGCTACACTTGTCCGTCGCCTACAGCATCAGTTAAAGTAGGCACGATACCTGACGGCAACAAGCAATGAGCTAAATCAAGGCTTGTGGGCATTCTAGCAATTTGTTCGTGTTACTACTTGATTAGTCATGAACTACCCCATCTTACTTTGTTGAAGATGGGGTTTCTACATCTCCATGAGTAAGACGTTTACGCCATAGTCATCTAATCTTTTTTGCTGTAGATATATTGCCGGAAGTAGATAGAAAATAACTGGGTGTCCACAGTCTGATTTATCCATATAAATACGTATTGTTTGCCTTATGGTAATACATTTAATATTTCCGCTTCCTGAACATCAGGATTTACGAGTACTACTGGAAATTGATTAGGGTCAAATTTATACCCTTGCTGTTGTCTAATAATATGAGCTTGATGGGGGTCGAAATTCCGCTGAAATTCCCTTTGCAAACTCTCAACACGTTCTTCCATCAGCTTGACCTCAGTCTTAACTTCTCGCAACCTGTTTTGCTGTGTCCAATGATAAGGTACAAGTTTTACCAGGGCAGATGCTGCTGCAGTGCACAGGACTAAGTTAACTGCTATTTTAGCTGTGGTTTCCAGGGCTATAACCTGGTAGGAACGTTGACGAAGATGCCGTTTTGGTCGAGGAACAGCCCGGCGTTTTTCTATAGGTTGTACCGGCGGTCTAGACGGTTGAATGGCGTTCATTATGCTTAATTAAAAAACCTGACTAATTTCATGACAACTTCATAGAATGCGCACTGAAAGGGTTTACACCTTTACTTAGCTGTCATATTACTTCATTTTTGCCAAATTGCTACACGTATATTGAAGTTAAAAGGCCACTCTATATACGCAGTTAGCTAGTATTTAAAAACTTCTGGCATTTAGCCACTAGCACCCCGGTCGCCCGATTATTATTCTTTTAGAAGATTATGTCAATTCCGAGTCATGGTGATTTTTTCAAGAGGTCTAAGGGATATGTAATTTTGGCTTGTTTTAAATCAATATCCCAGATATTGTCGCGGAAAATTGAAATTGTTCCTATTTTACTCAAAGAATATACTTATAAAGACAACAACCAGGGCTAGCCTGATTGTTGTTTGAGAGTGGGGCGATTTTAAATCTACCCCGGTTACCATGTCAGAACGTGGCGTTATTTATAGAGTTCTGTTGCTAAACGCCAAGCCAGAATTCCTGGAATCAGCGCTACAGCTAGAGCAATGTACACCTGAGTGTCTGATATAGGCATGGTCTGAACCCTCCTGAGCTTCAAATCAATATTGAACAGTTCGTTTACTACTTTTCACTGTTTTGCCAAGAATGTGGAATATCTTGTTACAAGATGCAACAAAAACAGTGATTTGTCATTAAAAAAATTTATAAAACTATGGATTTTTATTTGGGGATCGATTTCGGTACATCTGGGGTTAGGGGTGTGGTGATTAATCATGAAGCTTGCACCCAGGCACAAATCAAGCATCCTTGGGCAGATGGGGCTGTTACTAACTTAGCAGATTCGTGGCATGGGGCTTTATTTCGACTGCTGACACAAATACCAGAGAAATTGCGCCGAGAAATCAAGGGTATCGCCATTAACGGTACTTCTTCCACAGTCCTGCTGTGTGATGCGGCTGGTCAGCCTGTAGATGCACCTTTATTGTATAACGATGGGCGGGGAGCAGTGGTGCTGCCGCAATTAAAAAGTATTGCACCACCGCAAAGTAACGTATTAAGTGCAACTTCTAGCCTAGTAAAATTGCTGTGGATGGTGCAACAGCCGAGTTTCAGCAAAGCGAGATATTTTCTGCATCAAGCCGATTGGTTAGGATTTCTGCTGCATGGGTATTTGGGAATTAGCGATTACCATAACGCTTTAAAGCTGGGCTATGACGTGGAAGAGTTGAAATATCCACAATGGCTAGAAACACTAGAATTACCGATTCAGTTACCCAGAGTTTTACCCCCCGGTACTCCCATTGCCAAATTGCGCCCGGAAATAGCAACTCAGTTTCATTTCCCTGATGATTGCTTGGTGTATGCTGGTACAACTGATAGTATTGCCGCTTTCTTGGCTAGTGGGGCCAAATCCCCCGGTGAAGCTGTGACATCCTTGGGTTCGACCTTGGCGGTCAAACTATTGAGTCGTACCCGGATAGAAGATGCACGATATGGTATTTATAGCCATCGCTGGGGTAACTTGTGGCTGGCTGGGGGTGCTTCTAATACTGGGGGGGCGGTGCTAAAGCAATTTTTTAGTGATGCTGACTTAGAAAGATTGAGCAGCGAAATTGATATTACAAAAGCCAGCGAGTTAGATTATTATCCATTGTTGCAGCCAGGCGATCGCTTTCCCATTAATGATCCGGATTTACCTCCGCGATTAACACCACGCCCTGAGAGTAGTGTGGAATTTTTGCATGGGTTGTTAGAAAGTATTGCCCGAATTGAGGCTAATGGGTATAAATTATTGCAAAAAATGGGGGCAGATAAATTAACTCGTGTTTACACTGCCGGGGGTGGTGCGGTAAATTCTACTTGGTCTGGCATTCGTGAACGACATTTAAAGGTGTCTGTGATGTCGTCGATGCATAGGGAAGCTGCTTATGGTACGGCGCTTTTGGCCATGAGAGGGACTGATTTTTTTAACTAGTCACTCGACTGCACAAGTGTCACTGAAGATTTATACAGTTGCTCTAACAACCCTCGATTCAACTGGGAAGCACCCATTAACTTTCTTGGTTAACCTTCTCAAATCTCCTGTTTGTCTGTCATCTCCGCCTGATGCTTTTCCTGTCCATGAATCCTTCTTCCAGGCTATGGCAAAATTTATAAGAGTCCTTCCAGAATTACTTGTCCCCGCATGACCGCAAATATTAGCAACCTCCCTAGTCTCTATGACCCATTTACCACCGAAGCCAGGTGGCAAAAATTTTGGGAAGAAAACCAAGTTTACAAAGCTGACCCCAATCAAGGCGGTGAACCTTACTGTATTGTGATTCCCCCTCCTAATGTCACGGGTAGTTTACACATGGGTCATGCTTTTGAAAGTGCATTAATTGATACTCTGGTGCGCTATCACCGCATGAAAGGGCGTAACACCCTATGGGTACCGGGAACTGACCACGCCAGCATCGCCGTTCACACGATGTTAGAAAAACAACTCAAAAAAGAGGGTAAAACTCGCTACGAACTGGGGCGCGAGGAATTCTTAGAACGCGCTTGGCAATGGAAGGCGGACTCTGAGGGTACAATTGTTAATCAGTTAAAACGTTTGGGTGTGTCGGTTGATTGGACACGGGAACGGTTTACTTTAGATGAAGGTTTATCAAAAGCTGTTCTGGAAGCCTTTGTAAGTCTCTATGAGTCAGGATTAATTTATCGTGGAGAATATTTAGTGAATTGGTGTCCTGCTTCTGGGTCGGCGGTGTCTGATGTAGAAGTGGATAATCAAGAAGTTGATGGGAATCTTTGGCATTTCCGCTATCCCCTGAGTGATAATTCTGGGTTTGTGGAGGTGGCGACCACTAGACCGGAAACTATGCTGGGTGATACTGCTGTGGCTGTTAACCCCAATGATGAAAGGTACTCTCATTTGATTGGTAAGACCCTCACTCTACCAATTATGAATCGGGAAATTCCCATTATTGGTGATGAGTTTGTTGATCCCACTTTCGGAACTGGTTGTGTTAAGGTGACTCCAGCCCATGACCCGAATGACTTTGAAATGGGCAAGCGTCACAATCTGCCGTTGATCAATATTATGAATAAGGATGGAACTCTTAATGCTCAGGCTGGGGAGTTCCAGGGACAAGACCGCTTTGTGGCTAGGAAGAATGTGGTTTCTCGCTTGGAGTCAGACGGTGTGTTGGTGAAGGTGGAGAATTATAAGCATACTGTTCCTTATAGCGATCGCGGTAAAGTCCCGGTAGAACCACTATTATCTACTCAGTGGTTTGTGAAAATTCGCCCCATGGCTGATCAAGCTTTAGAATTTCTCGACGAGCAAAATTCGCCGGAGTTTGTCCCCCAACGCTGGGCTAAGGTTTATCGTGATTGGCTGGTTAAGTTAAAGGATTGGTGTATCTCTCGTCAATTATGGTGGGGTCATCAAATTCCGGCTTGGTATGCGGTGAGTGAAACCGGCGGACAAATTACCGATAATACCCCCTTTGTGGTGGCAAAATCAGCCGATGAGGCTTGGGAAAAAGCTAGAACAGAATTTGGCGAAAATGTCAAGTTAGAACAAGACCCAGATGTGTTAGATACTTGGTTTTCTTCTGGGCTTTGGCCATTTTCAACTTTGGGTTGGCCAGAACAAACGCCGGATTTAAGGACTTATTACCCTAACACTGCTTTGGTGACTGGTTTTGATATTATCTTTTTCTGGGTGGCTAGAATGACGATGATGGCCGGACACTTTACTGGGAAAATGCCATTTAATGATGTTTACATTCACGGGTTAGTTCTGGATGAAAACGGTCAGAAAATGTCGAAAACTAAAGGTAATGGTATTGACCCACTATTATTAATAGACAAGTATGGTACTGACGCGCTGCGCTATACCTTAGTTAAAGAAGTGGCGGGGGCGGGTCAAAATATCCGCCTGGAATATGACCGCAAAAAGGATGAGTCGTCATCGGTGGAAGCGGCGCGCAACTTTGCTAATAAGTTATGGAATGCGGCCCGGTTTGTCATGATGAATTTGGATGGACAAACGCCGCAACAGTTAGGTCAACCACTGGCTACAGAATTAAGTGATCAGTGGATTCTTTCCCGTTATCATCAAGTTATTAAACAAACTAGTAATTACATTGATAACTACGGTTTAGGGGAAGCGGCCAAAGGTCTGTATGAATTTATCTGGGGTGATTTTTGTGACTGGTATATTGAATTAGTCAAATCCCGGTTACAAAAAGATGCCGATCCCGCATCCCGCAAGGTAGCACAACAAATTCTTGCCTATGTCCTGGAAGGGATTTTAAAATTACTGCATCCCTTAATGCCTCACATTACTGAGGAGATTTGGCAAACTCTCACCCAACAACCAGGGGATTGTTTAGAAAGTTTATCTTTACAAGCCTATCCGCAAAGCGATAATCACCTGATTAATCCCCATTTGGAAGCACAGTTTGAATTGCTCATTGGTACAATCCGTACGATTCGGAATTTACGCGCTGAGGCGGATATTAAGCCAGGGGCGAAAATTACCACCAACTTGCAAACTGATAATCCCCAGGAACAGCAAATCCTCACAGATGGACGGGCGTATATTCAAGATTTGGCTAAGGTGGAGAATTTAACTATTGCTGGTGTGGGGGAAGCTTCTCCCGGAGAGGAACCCGTCCCAGAAATGGTGGAGAAAAAACCTCTGAGGGGTTTAAAGACAATTGCTTTAATTATTGTACTGCTTGTCTTTACTAGGATAGGTTTAGCGACAGGGAAGGCAATGTATGAAATTCCTTTAATGGGGAGATTTTTTGAAATAGTTGGTTTGGGTTATGCATCTTGGTTTGTTGTACAAAATCTCCTCCTAGCTGAGGACAGACAAAAGCTTTTAGCTGTGTTTTCTGCGCCGCGCCATCCCAAGGAAATCTTACAAACAGAATTACAACAGCCGCCAGCACCAGAAAATGCCATTGCTGGTGTTGTGGGTACTGTACAAGTGGTAATTCCTTTGAGTGGGGATGTTGTGGATATTGCCACTCTGCGGGCTAAACTGGAAAAAAGCCTCAACAAAGCCGAAGCTGAGGCTAAGTCTTTGAGTGGGAGGTTAAGTAATCCGAAGTTTGTGGATAAAGCCCCAGCAGAAGTCGTACAGGGAGCCAGAGATTCTTTAGCAGAAGCTGAGAAACAAGCTGAAATTTTGCGCGATCGCTTGCGTAGTTTAACATAGGTCTAATGGGTAATGGTTAAATACAAATTAACCATTACCTATGAACTTACAGCGCATTTTATCTGAGTTAGGTACACAAGGGCGGACACCGATAGCTACCGCTTGCGTAAGCCATTGCCCACCCCAGAAGATTTATGATATTAATGTGTTTACTTTATTGATTTTAAAAGTGCTGTAAATCATATTTTACTTTTCCCCACGGCTGAAAATCAAGCCATGCTATATCTAGCTCAAGTACATAAAAAGAAATTTTCAGATAACTATCACTTACGCTTGTTAGCACGTCAAGAAAGTCCAAACCTGTGGGTAATTATCCCTGAAGAGAGTGTGATTTCTGTGGGTAAAGAAACTAAGATGAGTGATAACTTGCTGGTTTTAGTGCAGCTTTCCCCTGAAGGTGATATTGAAAGTTTAGAAGATGCTAAGGACTGGGTAATAAATTTAGTGCAAACCTACCTCAGCATTGGTATGACACCAAAACAGTTAGAAGAAGAAGTAGAACTTGCCGAAAACTGGCGACAATCTCTAACTTTACAAAATCAAGAATTAGCTCGTCGTAGTCTAGAATTAGAAGCACGTCGCGAACAGATTCAAGCCTTAGAAGAACGTCTTCGACGTGACGGAAATCGTCACCATGGAGACTCTGGTTAAACAATTCAAATCTAAGTTTATGTGGGAAAAAATCACCTTACCCCGATCCCCTCTCCTTGGTAAGAAGAGGGGAGTGTTAACTTCTCAGATATTGAGTTAAACTCTTGCGGTTTTAGCTAAGGGAAGAGCTTTAGTACTATCGACTTCTTCGGATGCTAATAACTCGCGAATTAAACGCGCTATGGCCTTTTGCGCCAGGCGATTAGTAATTTGTTGACCCAACCGCTGTACACCTGGATTTACTAACAGTTGGGCCATTTGGGGAGCTAATTCCACCGGATCAAAATCACGGTTTTCCCGAAGAATATTTAAAATGCGTTTAATATGGTCTAAGGTTTGTTGTTGCTCAACTGTGGCCCTTGGGATTTCGTGAACTGCTGTTAAACCTACTCTTTCTCGCAGGATATAAGTGAAGTTGTGCAGAACATTTTTACCTACAGCATTAACTCCATTGAGAAATTCATCTACTATTTTGTTGCGAATGAATGCACCCCGTTCAGAAGAAAGAAACTCGACTCCCTGGTTTAAAACTAGATTGAAGTCGTAATCCTGATTTTTCTTCGCATTACGTAACAAGTTTTCTAACCGATTCCAACGGAATTTTTCATCTTTAAATAGTAAGTTTTGCAGTGATGTTCTTAATTGTGGCGCTTCGTCGGTTAACAGACGTTTCGCAACATAAGGATAGGCTTCGCTGAGAACTTTGAAGTTGGGATCTATATATATAGCGATACCTTCGAGGGTTACCAGGGAGCGAATAATTAAAGCGTAGTAAGGAGGTACGCGGAAAGGATATTCATACATCAAAGCGGAGAGTTCATCAGTGATGCTTTTAATGTTCAAGTCAGCAACGCTGGCTCCTTGAGCATCAGCAAAGACTCTTGCAAAGGCGGGAATTATGGGTGTTAAGTCGGTGTCTGGTGATAAAAAATCTAGTTTAACGTAATCGTTGGCTAAACCTTCAAAGTCACGGTTAACGACGTGAACGATCGCTTCAATTAAACCATAACGCTGGGGCGCTTGTACCTGACTCATCATGCCAAAGTCGAGATAAGCCAATTTCCCATCTGGTGTGGCTAATAAATTACCTGGGTGGGGGTCAGCATGGAAAAATCCGTGTTCGAGTAGCTGGCGCAGGGAACATTGGACACCCACTTCAATCAGATAACGAGCATCTATACCTTGGGCGTTGATTTCGGCGGTTTGGGTTAATTTTGTGCCGCTTATCCACTCCATGGTCAGGACGCGACGATTGGTGTATTCCCAGTAAATTTTCGGGATGTAAATATCTTTTATGTGACCATATAACTCGAAAAATCGTTCGGCATTTTCTCCCTCATGAATATAATCCATCTCTTCAAAGATGCGATCGCCTAATTCATCGAGGATACCAACTAAGTCACTGCGTATTCGTTTAACTTTATTTTTTACCCAAGCGGCGAGTTGGCGCAAAATAAACAAGTCAATAGTAATTGCTTCTCTTAAATCAGGGCGTTGGACTTTAATAGCGACTTGTTCACCAGTTTTCAATTTACCTTTA
Organism: uncultured Nodularia sp.; assembly: GCA_903911355.1. Taxonomy (GTDB): domain Bacteria; phylum Cyanobacteriota; class Cyanobacteriia; order Cyanobacteriales; family Nostocaceae; genus Anabaenopsis; species Anabaenopsis arnoldii. The sequence continues at coordinate 103,214 of CAIWDD010000023.1, forward strand.
TAAACTTGCCCCAAAGAAGCGGCCGCAATGGGCTGTTCGGAGAGTTGGGCGTAAATTTCCTCTGGTGGTGCGCCTAATTCTTCTTCAATAAATTGGTAAGCGATGGCGTTAGGAAACGGCGGTAATTGGTCTTGTAACCTAGTTAATTCCTCTAGATATGCAGGGGGAACCAAATCTGGTCTAGTAGATAAAGCCTGTCCGATTTTAATGTAAGCCGGCCCCAATTTCGTGAGTAGTTCTCGCAGTTGAGCAGCTCGACGGGGGTCTTTTTTCACCACTATTCCCCGGCGGTTGTCCCACCACAAGCCAAATAGAAAGGAAAGGGTCGGCCCTAAGACTGCGAAAATACGCCGCAAAACTTTTAGGGGGCGCTGGCGATAATGTTCCCTAATCTCTTGGGGATCGTAAGGTATAGCCTCAGTATCGGACTTTTGGTTAATCATAGATTTTGGTGAATCAACAACTAAGGTTGATATGCCATTTTCTGTTAATACTGGAGTAACTTGTGGTTCGTCCTCGGTTTTGCGCGAAGTCGGGGAAAGTGTCTTAACAATCATGAAGGAAGCCACCGAGAGGATTAAGCATGTAAAGTATTGTAACAATAAGTTTACAAAGAATCATCCCTCAAACAGGGATAAATTAGAGTTTTTCCCCAAGTTATCAGGGCGGGTTATCCACTCCAAACTACTAATAACTAGTAAAATGGCTTACTAGTTCAATAATATCTCGATATTCCCTATCCTCAACTGATACTTATAGGGAGAACAATTATAGACTTTCCAGAGAAAAGCGTTGTATCATAACAATATGCCCACAAGGCACCAAAAAGTAAGAAAAATAACCTGCTTAGTGTTCTGTAAGTTAAAAGTACCGGCATCTGTCCTCTGGGAGAATTTGGCTTGATGTTGCTTTGGCTGCGAATCGAAAATTTTGCCCTGATTGATCAACTAGAGCTGGAATTTGGCCCTGGTCTCAATGTACTAACAGGTGAAACCGGTGCGGGAAAATCCATTATCTTGGATGCCATTGATGCGGCTTTGGGGGGTAAAATCTCTAGTCGAGTTATTCGCACGGGAACGAATCGTTCACTGGTAGAAGCTACTTTCACCCTATCACCTTCCTTAACCACTTGGTTGATAGCACAGGAAATCGATTTAATTGAAGATAATTGTGTAATAGTTAGCCGAGAAATTACTGGCAGTAGTAGTAATATCCGTAGTAGATCGCGGGTAAATGGGGTGTTAGTGAATCGCCAGATCATGGGAGGGCTGCGCGATCGCCTGGTGGAAATCACCGCCCAAGGTCAAACTTTACAGGTAGGACAGCCGGCCCAAGTCCGAGAATGGTTAGATGTGTATGGTGGTGACTTACTGATGCAACAGCGTCAAATCATTGCCACAGCCTTTAGTGCTTATCAAAGAGCTTATCTGGTCTTGGAAAAACGCCGGACATCAGAACGGGAACGTCTACAGCAACTCGATTTGCTCAGGTATCAAATCCAAGAATTGAGAACTGCTAACCTCCAAGATCCTCTGGAATGGGAACAACTCCAGCAAGAACGGGAACGCCTCAATCATGTAGTGGAACTGCAACAGATGAGTTACAAGGTGTATCAATCCTTGTATCAAAACGATAATGAAACCCCATCTGTAACGGATTTATTAGCAGACAGCGAGGCGACATTAACTGATATGGTGGAGTACGATGGCCAATTGCAACCTTTGTTAGATTTGGTCAGGGATGCTCAAACTATGATCATGGAAGTGGGAAGGCAAATTAATACTTACGGAAGTAGTTTAGAAGCGGACCCCCAAAGATTGCAAGAAGTAGAAGAGCGCATTCAAGAATTAAAGCAAATTTGTCGTAAGTATGGCCCCACCCTCACAGAGGCCATCGCCCACTACCAACGCATACTAGACGAGTGGGCAGAACTCAATGACGGTGAACAGTCGATTGAAAGTCTAGAACAGCAGGAAATGGCCTGTTTTGCCCAGCTAACCCAAGCCTGTGAACAGTTAACTAAATTGCGTCTGCAAACCGCTGCGGATTTAGAATCTGAATTACTGTGTGAACTCAAGCCTTTAGCTATGGAAAAGGTAAAGTTTCAAGTGGAGATCGTGCCTATTTCCCCCACAGCCACTGGTGCGGACAAAATTACCTTTATGTTTAGCCCTAACCCTGGGGAACCCATGCAACCTTTAATAGCCATCGCTTCCGGGGGGGAAATGAGTCGCTTTTTACTGGCGCTGAAAGCTTGTTTTTCCCGAGGGGATGCAGCGGAAACTATGATATTTGATGAAATTGATGTGGGGGTTTCTGGGAGGGTCGCCCAAGCGATCGCAGAAAAATTACACCAGCTAAGTCAAAATAACCAAGTTTTATGTGTTACCCATCAGCCCTTAGTGGCGGCGATGGCTGATCGACATTTTCGTGTAGATAAAGAAACTATTGATCAGAGTAATAATACTGACGTTAGGACGGTGGTAAGAGTCACTAGTTTAGAGAATATGACCAATCGCCGGGAAGAACTGGCGCAGTTAGCTGGTGGTAAGTCCGCCACAGATGCGATCGCTTTTGCTGAGTCTTTATTATTACAAGCGGCTCATCATCGAGGACAAGAAATAATTTAATTTGACACTCCCATATAAATCTAAAATGAGAACTTCCTATGTAAACTGACGCTATAGTTAGGGTAGTTCGGGTTTTGTTTTTCTACTCATGATAATTCCCTTGACCGTATGTATGACCTCAAGCAAAAAGTATGGCAATACTTCTGGACTTGGGCTATAGTAACCCTGGTCACCTTGACTTTTAGTGCATGGGGTGTGCAATCAGCAGAGGCATTACTGCGACAACATCATGATTCCCCTGGTGTTTTGCGCTATCACTCCCAAGTATCTATCAAAGATGAAAAAGGCTATACTTGGCAGGTGCTATTGTTCAAACAAGATGACAAAAGTACAATCAAAGATTTAAGATTGCGCCTAGTGGGTTTTCCTGGGATTGTAGAAATTGCTCACCCGCAACCATTAGTAATTGAGACAACATCAGGAAAACTCTTGAGTGCATCAGACGGCTATGGCTTAACTGCACCTGCTCCCAATGTGGGTGAATATGAATTAACTAAAATTCTCCCCCAACTAGGAACCACCGATGCACTTAAACTATATGTGCCAACTAAAAATGTCAAGCCATTGCTGATCAATATACCTCAGAATGTCGTTACTGAATGGCAATGGCTAGTAACAGAAATTGAGTAAATTTCATTGTAACCATCATCGGTTTGCTTGAATTTATCAGCATATTTGCGGATATGCTTGTCGTGTTGTCTAACTTATACCCTTCTAGGGGTAAACCCAATAACTCTCCGTCCTGAACACTGACTCAGGGCACATCTAAAGCCACATTCTTGAGGATGGTCATTGGTCTGTATTGTTTAATTATCTGCATTTGTTCCTGGTTTCGTACCAGCAACGCCCCCGCAAATCCCAAGGAGTTGATAGATATACCATGAAAATCCTCACGCGATCGCGGTATAATTAACATCCATTCCCGTGTAGCTAAAAGATTGTAAGCTCCAGATTGTCTGTTGTCGTCAAGGGCTTCTAACCCCACAGCACTTAATAAGGTATGATATAGCTCTAGTGTAGTTACTGCGGCTGTGAATGGCGAATCCCTGGGGTTTAGTTTGCCCAAAGCGTGAACAAAAGGCAATCCTGGTATAGTAGTTACAGAATCTACAAATGCTGCGGATGTTAGTAGGGGTTCTATAGGTATTTGCAGCCCTGAAGGTGTGAGTGGTAAGGGTACCATTTGCAGATGTTTATGTGGCTGACTAGCTCCAGCAAGTTTACCACCATTGTAAAACGCCAAACCCTCAAACTCAGCTAGACAAGCCCACATAGCTGTAAAATCCTCTAGGGTGAGTAATTTTTCCTGTTCTTCAAAGGCACGGGTAATAATTAGGAGGTGATAGTCAACAACATTGAACTTGTTTAATATACAAACATGACTCTGGGAAATATCGGCAACGAATAAATCTTGCTCATAGGGAAGAAAGGGATTAGTTTTTTTCTTTTGCTGCTCCTTGGCTGTATCCTTGCGGAGCAGATTAGATAAAATTCTGACTAAAAATTTAACCCCATTGTCTTCGACAAATTCAAAATCAGTCGGTATTGACAGCAGCGCCCCACATTCTAGGGCGTACTGGGTCTGATCCTTGATATTTTTCCACAACCTGTCAGGTTCCAGTAATATTTTTCCTGGTGCTATTTCTTTTTCTTGGGACATGATAAGATATCTAATTATATTTTGTGTAACTTTTAATTCTGATTTCTAGAAGTTGTTTTATAACTTTCCCAGAGGGAATTTTTATCAGATTTTTACCCCCATTAATACCCCCTTACCAAAAAGGGAAGCAATAAAATCAAGTCCCATTCCCTTCACAAGGGGAGGGTTAGGGTAGACTAAAACAATATTTGATACACTAATCACAAATTTTAAAACATCCTCTTAGAAAAACATAATTTCACCCAAGTCAAAAAACATTTTTTCTAGGTGATCATCTATGGTGTCTTGGGTGAAGGTGCGCATAATTTCTGGTCCAGCGAGGAATTCTCTGATAGTGATCTTCTGTTCTCTAAAGGCTCTCACAAAGTCGCGGATAGCAGTAATAGTTTTAATTTCAGCTTCTACTTGTTCCACCATACTTGCAATAGCATCTATTCCTGATCGCGCGGCTTTGCGACAGTCAGTAACCATTGTGCCTTCTGGGGTATTTTTCACTAGGCGAAGTTCCTGTTTCAATTTATGATACTGAGTTTTGAGGATTTGATTTTGCTGTTCTATCCTCATGCATTGACGATTTAAATCGTCTTGATTATTCATATCAATATATTTTCCTGATTGATGTTGCTGTTCAATTTCCAAGAGTCTGGCTAAGTCACCCTCTTGGTAGGCTTTGTTGATTTCTTTCATGATTTCAGTATGCAGTATTTGAGTCTCCCTATCTTTTACCTTGTCTGGGTGAAATATTTCTGCTAAACATAGAAATGTCTGGCGAATTTTTCTGGCGGCTTCAGATTTGTTTACTGAAGAAAAGTTGAGGTTCTGCTGGGGTTCTTGGTATTCACCGTGTTCTTCTCTATGCTGATATGAGAAATCATCTGTTACCTCCTCTGTGTCTTGAGATTCTGCATAATTACTAGGCTGAGGAGTGATAATTCTGGCAAATTGGAGTTGATAGTAAATTGCTTGAATATCTTTTTTGCTCTGCTTACCCAACTTTCTTTTATTCAAGATTTCATCAAACAGAGTATGAATTTCTCGGTCAATATCTACCAGTTCTTGGAAATGGGGATGATAGCGATTTAATACATCCGTGGCTACGGAACGCATTTGTGTCAAAAAGTTTTGCAGTTCCGTCCGTTTTCGCTTAATTTGTTTTAATAACCACTTGTGTTCTTTGTCTAACGTTTCCATGCGAAGATGGATAGATGACAGCGCCAGTGATGTTGTAGTTGCTGACTGGGATGAAGGTGTGCGTTTTTTCGGCATAAAGGAGGCCAGTCTGAGGGAATTTACATCTGATCAGATCGTACACCCACAATATTCAGTTTAATCAGTTAATTCCAGCGATCGCATTGGTCACAATTGCGCGAAACTGAAAGCAGATCATTAAGAAAGGAGAACCTAATGGGCTGGAATAAAGTTCTTGCGTCCGAGGCGCTGGAACCCAATGGTAGACAGGTAGTAAAAGTTGGGACACGTAAAATTTTACTTGTCAACCATGAGAATCAGCTTTATGCTGTGGATAACACCTGTCCTCATTTAAAAATGCCGATGAAAAATGGCAAGATTACCGATGATGGGGCGATTGTTTGTCCTATACATCGCAGTGCTTTTGACTTAAGTACTGGAGAGGTAAAAGATTGGTGTCCATGGCCACCTGGTGTAGGTAAAGTCCTTTCCATGATTTCACAACAAAAAACCCTACCTGTATTCCCTGTGCGTGTGGAAGAGGGTAGTATTTGGGTTGATATCCAAGAGGAATAGTAGCCTCTCAATGGCAAGCGTTAAGTCACACTAGGGGCGATCGCTTGCCTGTATACAAGTTGCTATAGTGAAGATGGCATAGTTATGAGTGGGAATCAAATCATGCTGGAAAATAGGGATTATACACTAATTATCGACAAAAGCGGTAGCATGGCTACCCCAGATCAGAAAGGTGGTAGGACTAGATGGCAATCTGCACAAGAATCCACCCTAGCTTTAGCCAGTAAGTGTGAGCAATTTGACTCAGATGGCATCACTTTATATTTATTTTCTGGTAGATTCAGGCGCTATGATAATGTCATTTCGTCCAAGGTCACACAAATATTTCAAGAAAATGACCCATCTGGGTCCACAGACTTAGCATCTGTATTGAAAGACGCAATCGAGAATTACTTTCAGCGCAAGAGCGCAGGTCAAACTAAGCCCAATGGCGAAATCATCTTGGTAGTAACCGATGGGGAACCCGATGACCGCAAAGCAGTAATGAAGGTCATTATCGAAGCTTCTCGCCGTATGGATACCGACGAAGAATTAAGTATTTCCTTGATTCAAGTTGGTACAGATACACAAGCTACCCGCTTTCTCAAGGTTTTAGATGATGATTTGCAAACGGCTGGGGCGAAGTTTGATATCTGTGACACCGTGACAATGGAAGATATGGAGGATATGAGTTTATCAGAGGTACTACTCAATGCTATTACTGACTAGTTGAGCTTGGCGGTGTTCAAGATTGAATTAACCACAGATGATTCCCTTGTGGTTTGGGCTTTTTCTAGTTTTAATTGGGTAGTGATTAAGTTAAAAGCATGGATTCTCTTGACAAGCTCCTGGGTGAACTCAAAGCTGAATATCATCAGGGTAAATCCCCAGGATCACAACCACAGAAAAACACAGCTAAATCCTCAACTCCACCACCACCAAAGTCTTTATCTTTAGAGGATAGTCTTTTGGCGCAGGTGCGGGCTGATTTTGCTGAACAAGATGCGCTTGAGGAGTTGCAAAAACAGCAAGCAATAGAACAGGAACAAATTCGCCAAGCTGAAATTAAGGCGCAAGGTTTAGCAGCTTTACGGGGGGAAGCACAAGCATGGTTGAAAGCATTAGATCCGTTTTCTTCCGAAGGTCTTTGGTTTGAAAGGTTTGCTGAAGGTTATCCTTCTAAATTAGATGCGGCGATGGGCTATTTACAAAGCGACGAATAAACAACTTAAAATAACCTGTTGTTAGTTTAAGCCTCTGGATGTTTTCTAGGGGTTTTATCTCTGGTAAACTTGGCTTTTAGCTAAATTTGTAAGGCCTTAAACCACTTACTTACGACTGTATTGATGGTTTGTTTGATTTGATGTTTACGATACCACTTTTGAAAAGCCATTTCGTACTCTTCCCCCTTAGTTTGAAAGGTATTCCAAGTATCTAGCCCTAATGTGCAGCTGCAAAATATTAAGAAATATAAAGACCAGGTAAGACCGCCACCGCCGACGAAATCTAACAGTATCAAAAAAGTGTTAATAATTCCGTAATTACCCAGACGTTTCTTGAATTTTCCGATGCGGTAGGCGTTAAAGGCTTGTCTTTGTTCAATTTCGCTCCGTTGCGATCGCCAGTCAATTTCTGCTAGATGTAGAGAATCTGGTGATATATCTAACTCTTGAGCAATTTCTAACAGTTGCTCATAAGAAAATTCCTTATTTTGGTCATCAGCTTGACGAGCGATCGCTAACTGAAGTATTTTCTGGACATCTTCTTGGCTATAAGAACGAAGCTGTTGAGGTTCAAATGCCGTCATAACATTATCTGTGAGTCTAAAAATTGGGGAACTGGCAGCTATTATTTTCACTTGATCTACACTAACAAATCTCAATGGGGTGTAGACAGATATTAGGGAAATTATCACCGGGGTTGTGGTTGCACAAAGGCGTAAATATCCTTAATAGCTTGTACCCAACCGTTAGAAACAGATTCCAGGATGCGATCGCCTTTTTCCTTGGTTGCGGTTGTAGCATCGCCAATTACCCCAGTTTTACTTATATCTTTTGTAGCCCAAGACACAGGTAATTTACCTTCTAAGCTCAGTAAACTGCTTTCCTCTTGTTCTGGTGGATACTCAGCAACAGCTTGATCCATTTTTACCTGTTCTGGTAAAATTGCCAGCATAATACTAGTTTCAGCATCTCCCGCGTGCATACCTTGGGCTGCTTCCTTGGGTGTTAATAATTCTTTGGTAATATGAGGCACACGCCAAGTAAATAAGGGAAACACCAAAAAATCACCGTATTTAATATGTAAATCCCGGGCTACCATTTGCATAACTTGGGGTTGTCCACCGTGTGAGTTCATTAACACCAATTTTCTAAACCCAGCGCGGTAGATACTTTCTCCCATTTCCATAATTACTGCTGTCAGGGTTTGAGTACTTAAAGTAATAGTTCCGGGGAAATGCCAATGCTCATTGGATTTACCATAATATAGGGTAGGTAAAGCATAGGCGGGAATACTTGCATCTAGCTTTTTGAGAGCTTCCCCCAATACTCCCACACCAATAGCAGCATCAACAATTAAAGGTAAATGGGGGCCATGTTGTTCAATTGCGCCCACAGGTTGAATAATAACCACATTTTCCTTATTTGGCATAGCTTGGATATCAGTCCAAGTTAGGTAGGGAAAAAACCTTTCAGGGGGAATAAAACTGTGCATATTAGTACTATGGGTGACGGGTGACGGGTGACGGGTGACGGGTGACGGGTGACGGTTGACGGGTGACGGGTGACGGTTGACGGGTGACGGTTGACGGTTGACGGTTGACGGGTGACGGTTGACGGTTGACGGTTGACGGGTCAGCAGCAGCCAGGGGTTAAAAACCCCTGTCTGAAAGCGTAAGTCAGATAAATCTGACTAAGTGTTAATTCTCACAGTATATACTTAATAACCATTAACTAGAGTATTTTCTGTAACCCACTAGTCCACTTTTAGTGGACTTTAGTCAACAGTCAACACTCAACAGTCAACAAATCCAAACCTATCCGCGAATGACTGTAATATTTCTGCCCTGGGGACTCCGGGCTATTTCCGTGGTGGTTCTCTCACTAATGGGGGGTAAATCAGGGCGACGGTCAAATATTACTAACCATCCTGTATCTAGATTTAATCCTGATAAATACTTATCTAATTGTCTTAATCCTTGGGGTAAGGGGTCGGGTTTACCCCGTTTCCATACTTTTAATTCCATCCCTAAGACTACATCCCCATACCTTAAACATATATCCATCCTCCCGGAGCCAATGGCGTATTCTCGTTCTAAGCTCCCACCACCATTAACAACACGGTGTAAAAATGCCATTAATACTAAGTGGGGAGCAATTTCTGGGTAAGGGGTACTTTTAAATAATGGTTCCCCATGTTGTCGCCAAAAGTCTAAGAATAAGTCTAATAATTTTTCTGGGATTAATTCACCACTGGTACTCAACCATTCAGGTTCAATCACTCCTAGGGACATCATGGGGGTATAGGCTAAAACTTTAGGCAAAACCTCTTTATATATGGGGTTAGCAATTTCTAAACCTCTAATGGGATGATAGCGACACAATCCTAAATCTAGCACAAAACGAATATCATCATTAGGCACATCTGGTAATTCTTCCCCGGCTAACATGGGTTGAATAATTGCTTTTACCCTATCCTCTCGCAGTCGCTCGGCGAGACTATCTAAATGGGTGTCTTGCCTTTGAATTAAGATATCCTTAGCTTGATTAATTAAATCTACAGTGATGGGGATATTTACATCTTCCGCTAAATACTCTGTAACTTGACGGGCGATCGCATTAACTAACCAAGGTTGACCTTGGGTTAAATAGTAGGCGTGGTTAATGGCTTCGGGGGTAAAGATTTGCCCGGTGGCTGTGGTATGTTGTGCGTATAGACTTTTTACCTCTTCTAATGTGAAATTACTTAATGTTATAGATTCTACCTTGATATTAAAGGGGCTAGAGGTATTTAATCTATCACTACCGCCAGAGGCTACTTTATAATCACGTACATCCCGCATCCCAATTAAGGCTACACATTGGGGGAAACCTTGGGGGCGATTGGGATAACCATCACGAATTTGTCGTAATATAGCAATTAAGGTTTCATTAGCTAGAGCATCGATTTCATCAATAAACACCACCAAAGGACGGGATGAAACCTTTGCCCATGATTCTAATGCTGCTCCAATCCGTCGCCCTACAGGAGCATCAGGCCATTTAGGGGGTTGTAATTTATCAGGTAACCTGTGACTAATAGCACCCCGCCAAGCATCTAAAATCGCTAATTCGGCGATATCTGGTTTATCTGGAAAAGCCGCCCCCACCTCTACAGATACCATGACAGCAGTATATTTACCACTGGCTGTCAATTCCTGTGCTAGGGTGAGCATGGCAGTGGTTTTACCGGTTTGTCTGGGTGCATGGATGACAAAGTAATTCTCTTGCTCAATCAGGCGTTTTAACTCTGGTAACCGTTCATTGGTGGGTAGGGTATAGTGGATATTTGGCTTACAAGGGCCAGCAGTGTTAAACCATTTAGTCATAAAAGTTTAGGTATAGCTTGATTTGATTATAACTCCCATGATTGTTGACCGTTGACCGTTGACCGGTAACGAACCCCCACAGTGTGGGGTTAAAAACCCCCCTCTCAACGCTGACTAACAGACTTCTTAGGATAATCTTGTCAGGTAAGCATCAATTTTCGTAGAAGTCGGGGATATTGGCTAACAGCAGCTTTCTATGGGAGATTTATCTAAATATTATGGCTTGATATTGAATATAAAAAAATACACTCATTTAACTATAGGATTCTAAGTAACCCACCAGTCCACTTTCAGTGGACTTTAGCTATCAGACAGGGAATTTATTCCCCAGCTCATCAGCACAACTAACAGCCTTTTGAGTCCCACGGTCTTGAAGTGAACCCAACCTTATGTAAAACTGAGGATCTTTCGTTTTATCGCCTACATCTGAGGAACTAAAACATGGCGCGTCTAGCCCTGCTGAGTGTATCTAACAAAACTGGTATAGTTGACCTCGCCCGTCGCCTGGTCGAAGAATTTGAATTTGATTTAATCAGCAGCGGGGGAACCGCCCAAACCCTCAAGGATGCGGGACTACCAGTGACAAAGGTTTCTGATTACACAGGTTCACCTGAGATTTTAGGTGGTCGAGTTAAAACCTTACATCCCCGCATTCATGGCGGAATTTTGGCGCGGCGGGATATTCCCCAACATTTAACAGATTTAGAAAATAACCAAATTCCCCCCATTGATTTAGTAGTTGTCAATCTTTATCCCTTTGAGGAGACCATTGCTAAACCCGGGGTAACATTATCGGAGGCCGTAGAACAAATTGATATTGGTGGTCCGGCGATGTTACGGGCTGCGTCGAAAAATTTCGCCCATCTGACGGTATTATGTGACCCAGGACAGTATGAGGAATATTTACAGGAATTACGCCAAAATAACGGGACTGCTTCCCTAGATTTTCGCCAGAAATGTGCTTTAAAAGGTTTCTCCCATACGGCTAGTTATGACCAAGCCATAGCAGCTTATCTGAGCCAACAATCTCAGAATACTTACAACCTGTCTGGTCAGCAATTGCAATCTCTGCGTTATGGTGAAAACCCCCATCAACCTGCTGCTTGGTATCAAACCGGTACAACTCCCACGGGTTGGGCTGCAGCTACAAAATTGCAAGGTAAGGAACTGAGTTATAATAATTTGGTGGATTTAGAAGCCGCCCGCCAAATTATTGCGGAGTTTACTGATACCCCAGCAGCAACGGTGATTAAACACACTAACCCCTGTGGTGTGGCTTTGGGTAGTACCCTGGTGGAAGCATATCAAAAAGCCTTTAATGCTGATGCTGTTTCGGCTTTTGGGGGAATTGTCGCACTCAATCACCCCATTGATGTGGCTACAGCGGAAGAGTTAACTAAGACATTTTTAGAATGTGTGGTTGCTCCCGGTTGTGAAGCCGCAGCCCAAGAGATTTTGGCGGCAAAATCTAAACTACGGATTTTAACCTTACCAGATTTGACTAGTGGCCCTAAAGAAACTGTCAAGGCGATCGCCGGGGGTTTTCTTGTCCAGTCCGCTGATGATAAAATAGCTGATAGTGGTGAATGGCAAGTAGTCACGGAACGTCAACCCACCCCCGACGAGTTAGCTGAGTTACTCTTTGCTTGGAAGGTTTGTAAACACGTCAAATCTAATGCTATTGTCATTACTCGCGATCGCACCACTCTAGGGGTAGGTGCTGGTCAAATGAATCGGGTCGGTTCAGTGAAAATCGCCTTAGAACAAGCAGGCGCAAAAGCCCAAGGTGCAATTCTCGCCAGCGATGGATTTTTCCCCTTTGATGATTCAGTGAGAACAGCCGCAGCAGCGGGAATTACTGCAATTGTCCAACCCGGTGGAAGTTTGCGCGACCAGGATTCTGTAAAGGCTGCAAATGAACTAGGTTTAGTCATGGTGTTAACTGGCACACGTCACTTTTTACACTAAACTTCTGGTAAGTGCTTGTATGACAGTTCATAAACTGTCACATATCAAACTTGCCTTTTGAGTAACTAACTGTACTATCTAATAGTGTGTGAGGAGCAAGTTAAAAATAAAAAGCGTTTGGGGTGGAAACACGGCAACACTCCCAGGCGCTTTTTGTTTTTTCACCATTAGCTCTATGGCTTTAGTTTAAGATTTTCTTTCCAGTGGGTTAGGGATGTATTTAAAATCTGGCTCCCGATTCCAAGGGCCACGCTGATCCTTACCATCCCCATTTGCAGATAGGTTGTAATAAATATCAACGGTTTCATCGGGTTGAATATTCCCAAAAAAAGGCTCACTTAATTTCCCTAATGAATCTAGAGCCTTCATAAACATTCTAGTGTGAGAAACTTCCCTGGTTAACAGGTGCACTAAAGTATTTTTAGTCCCTTGGTCCGTTGCTAGTTTAATTAATTCCTCATAAGTTTGACGTGCGCCGGCTTCAGCTGCAATATTAGCTCTTAAATCCCGAACTACATCGCCACCTTCATTCAAGTAATGTGCTGTCCAAGCACTCCCTTGACTATCTAAAAAGTGGGGTCCCATACCTCTAACAGCAAAGAGAGTACTTTTATATGCTTCGGTCTGGTCGGTATTTTTGGTATGAGCTTCAATTAGTTTCCCCACCATTTCCAGGTGGCTAAATTCTTCAATCGCAATATCTTGGAGCATATCCCGAATTCCAGGATCTTCCACATGAAAAGACTGTACCCAATATTGCAAAGCTGCTGATAGTTCCCCAGTTGCTCCCCCAAACTGCTCTAGGAGTAGTTGCGCAAAACGAGGGTCAGCTTCAGAAACATTCACAGGGTGAATAGGCTCTTTTTTGTGGTAAAACATAAATACCTCTGATAAAAAGCATTTTTAATCGCAAGTAATACGTCAGCCGAATAAAATCCTGGACGGCTCAAAAATCAAGAATTTACTCTGATTAAGTTGAGATTATCAATTCTCACGGACAATGCTTTCTGTCAGAGGAAATAGTTATGAGTATCAAAAGTAAGATCCTCGACTTCTCACATAATTAGAGATACTCTGGGATAATTTATCTAGAAGTTTACTAGATCCCCGACTTCTCACATTATCACAGACACCCTAGCATAATTTATCTAGAAGTCGGGGATCTTTGGGGCGAGTTTAGCTCCCCGACTTCTCACATTATCACAGACACCCTAGCATAATTTATCTAGAAGTCGGGGATCTTTGGGGCGAGTTTAGATCCCCGACTTCTCACATTATCACAGA
>CAIWDD010000024.1 GCA_903911355.1 uncultured Nodularia sp.
CCTTTCACTGTTGAGGGTGCGTGTAATCGAATAGTATTTGAGACTTGGCTTGAAGCTTGTTTGCTTCCCACACTCAAACCAGGACAGGTTGTGGTGATGGATAATGCCACATTTCATAAAGGTGGGCGCATTCAACAACTGGTTCAGTACGCAGGGTGTGAAGTGCTATACCTACCACCTTATTCTCCAGACCTGAATCAGATTGAAAAATGTTGGTCTTGGTTAAAAAGTCGAATCCGCAAAAAACTTGAGGAGTTTGATTCCTTACGAGATGCCATTGAGGATGTCTTGCTTTTTGCGTCCTAACCTCCTTGGCGGTTGCTATAGCTGTGGTTTAACTGTATCATTTGTGCTGATAATTTCAGCAATTTTGGGTAAATTTTGGCAGCACTTAACTATTCTCACTGATCGCGATCGCCATGGAAAACCAAAAAACAAAAGTGTTGAATGTTAAGATTTTGAGGATCTTGCCCAAGTTGTGCGTTGGTATTGGTGATACTAAATTTGAGCAATTAATGACTCTATTCTTAATAAACAATGGACTCTACCCGGGTAAAACGCAAAGATTGTAAAGTTTTATTGCAGGATTCAACACTTGTGCTATTACAGTTTATACAAGGCTTATGTAAATGTCCTGAAACAAATTTGTTGGTTGAGAATCAAACCACCGCACTCCTTCCTGTACCAAGGTAACTCTTAATGTAAAATTACCTCTTTTGGAAAGCGATTTCACTCTGGCTTTATATGTTATTTTCTGGCTTTTATACTGCAAAGGTAGTGAAAATATATTTTTGGTTCTCTGTAAGTTGGGAATTATTCCAGTTCTTTCACCATCAAAAAGCAGATAATCAGTAGCTTGTTCATTCATCCAGTGATATGAAATGTGTACTGGATGAGAGCTATAGCTATTCAATATAAAATCACTACTATTTTCAATGTATAGCTGAATTTCAAACTCAGAATTAATAGTTACTATTGGTGGATAATCTAGCACTTGTATCTGAATTTTTCCGGTAGGTATTGGTGGTAAAGGAAGCATTTGTAAATGATTTTTTAACTGCTCCTGATTTATTGGTTCATGAGATGCAACTGCAAACAAGCTAGGAGCAGCACATATATCTCTGTTAGTAAATTTTCTAACTAGACTGCCGCCTGGATTTGCAGGTTCACCGAACCATAGGCATATATGATTAAAATATTTACTTAATTGCTTTTTTAAAACCCTTGGAGATTGTTCATTAATATGCATAAGCAACTCATATCTTGAACGAGGCTGAACTGGTAGATACGCCCCGACGGAAGCGGCAATTTTTCTTTTACGTTGATAGTCATATTGGTAATACCAAAGATTAGGAAAAGTATGCAAAATGAATATCCCATTTGTATTCATGTGTTGTGCAACTTGATAATAAAGTGCATCTACTTCAGCAAAAGACAAGTGTTCAATTACATCAGATGCCACGGCTATATCATACTTATCTTGCAAGACTACATTGCAGACGTTATCACAAATAAATTGTACCTTCGCTGATAGCTTATCCTCTCCATTGAAACAACTTTTGGCTAACTCAATAGCGGTTGGTGAATAGTCAACAGATGTGACTGAAAAACCTTGGCGAGCAAAATGGTAACTAAGTTCACCTCGACCACATCCTATATCCAGTATATGCCCTGATTGTTTCAAACTAGCGATTGCTGCTACAGATTGTAATCTCGGATCTTCTAACCTTTTACCTTGATTTTTTTTGTAGGCATCAAAACCGCCGCAATCTTGAGTATAGTATTGACTGGTGTAAGTTTGACGAATGTCTAGACTAGAAGTAACTATGCTTTTATGTTCTACTTGAAGTTGCTGTAAATAGTCACTAGAGACTTTTATAAGTAACTCTCCTGCATAACCTGGTATTACGCCATACCAATCAATCAAATCAGCATAACGAAACAAAAAATCGCTGGCTGCGTTAAAATTTTGTCTTGTCCACAAGAATCCATCTACTAGTACATAGCGGGATTGCTTAATGGCAAGTTCCAAATCATGAAAGGAGCCATCTCCATCTTGTTGTCCATCAACATGAATGAGATCGTAAATATCACCTGGTAACCGTTCCATTGCTTGTGTATCAGCAACAATAAATTCTGTATTAAATTGCTTAGTGATTTCTCTTGCCCAATTAATTGCCCCTTTTACACCTCCATAAGTATCTGTATCTAAGTCAATACCAATATATTTAGCATTTGAATATCCATGCAAAAAAGCTGCGGTCGAATAACCAAAGCGTACTCCTATTTCTAGGATACTGGCAGGTTTTAGAGTATAAGCAATAGCTGATTTTAATTTGTAGTAATTAACCCAATCGCTAAAAAGATGTATCAGTGGATCATCTGGATTAGCCGTAGTTCTGAAATCATATTCTGTTAGTTTTGCTTTTTGAATAATAGAATCAAACATAAGTATAATTTTGAATAGAAATAGTGGGCAGAAGATTTACTAAACCTGACCAAAGTATGGAGTCTTTATTCTTTAAAACCTTTAATATGGCAAGATTATGGGCATAAACTAATGTACGTTCAAATGTAGATTCTCCAATTACAGTGTCAACAACACCAATTGTGATTGTGTATTCTCCTTCAATTAAAGGTACTTTAAACTTAAAACGAATATCTAAAAAAGTACCGCTTTCGACTTTTCCTAATTGCTGCCCCATACAGTGAGTGTTAGTTTCAAAAATGACTTCTCCTGTGCGCTCTCGAATTTTAAAGCCAATATGAGGGTCTGCAAAACTTTGCGAAAAAAATATTCCAATAGATATCTGTACGAACTGCTCACTAATTACAGTTTCTATCTCTCTATCGATTTCATCTAATAATTTAACAAATTTAATCACAACTTCATTGTGATCAATAACTATTTCATCTACATTCTCTAAATCAGTACCTAGAAAAGTGGAATTATCTTGTAATATCTCATTATGAGAGTCTGATACGATTTTGATTGCAACTGTCTCAGGTTGTATGTCCTTTTTTTGCAAAAATTTTGCTTCATAAAGGTCAATGACTTGCCTTGGTTTAGCATCCAAAATTAATGCTCCTGTTTCCATTAACAAGGCTCTATTGCAGAGTTTGTGTACAGCACTAGAATCATGAGACACAAATAAAAGAGTTGTCCCCAAATTCTTGAGACTTCTGATTCGCTCAAAACATTTTTGCTGAAAATAGATATCGCCAACTGCTAGCGCTTCATCTACTATTAAAATGTCAGGATTAACACTAACTGCAACTGCAAATGCCAATCGGACAAACATACCGCTTGAATATGTTTTAATAGGTTGGTCAAGAAAATCACCTATATCCGCAAAAGCTGCTATTTCATCAAATTTAGCTGCAATCTCCTCTCGACTTAAGCCTAAAATTTGACCGTTAAAAAATACATTTTGTCGTCCAGTAAACTCAGGATTAAACCCGCTACCTAGCTCAAGCAAAGCGGAAACTCGCCCATTTACAAACACTTCACCTGCAGTCGGTGTCAGCGTGCCGGCAATAATTTGTAATAGTGTACTTTTACCAGAGCCGTTTTGACCGATAATTCCTAAAGTTTCCCCTCTAGGAACTTCTAAACTTATATCCCTTAACGCCCAAAACTCTTGCGCGTGGCTGTTACCGGGGAGCAAAATTTCCTTAAGCCGATCTACCGGGCGAACATAACGCTTGTAGCATTTCGAGATATTCGTCAGAGAAATTGCAATTTCCTCACTCATATCACCACACACTTATTCATCCAACATCATCTAGGCGGCGCATATTTCATAAGTTTTCATTTATGGAATTTGCTATAAAACATCCGCAAAAGCCGGGCGTAAACGTTTATAAACTAAGAAACCACAACAAAACATAATCAAGGCGATCGCACTAGCGACCCCCCATTCTCCCCAATGTTGTACCTCTCCCACCAAAATTAAATCACGATATACCTCGGCGATCGCAGTCATAGGATTTAACCAAAATACCCAATTGCGCCAACCTTCGGGAATTGCTGAAGCCGGATAAATAATTGGTGTTAAATACATCCAAATATTTAAAACAACACCCAGTGTCTGCGGAACATCGCGCAAAAAAACCGTTAATCCCGCAGCTAAATAACCCAAACCGGTAGTTAGCAGTAATTGCGTTAACCAAATCAATGGTAACAGCGCCAGGGTAGTATGTAAAGTATGAGTTTGTATAGCCACAAATACAATCAACGCCATTAAACCAAAAGAACTTTCAATAAACGTAGATAAAATTGGTACCAAGGGTAACAAAGCTAGGGGAAATACTACCTTCTTAACTAAATTTGGCTGTCCTACCACGCAACCAGCAGACTGGATGAGTCCCCCAGAAAAAGCAATCCAGGGAAGCAACCCGGCAAATAACCACAATCCAAAGGTAAAATTATTTTCCGGAAGGCTAGTGAGGCTTAACTTGACCCTCAAAACAATGGAAAATACGTAAGTATAAATTAGTAACTGTGAAAGCTGATTCACCAAAGGCCATAAATTCCCCAGTATTGACCCCTTATACCGGGCTTCTAAATCCCGTCTGACTAGAGTTCTGAGTAAATCGAACTTAGCCTTTAATTCCTGATTTATTGGCAGTATACTCCTCAGCTTTCCTGGGTATCCCATAATTACCACTAATTAATCCTTACTCATAACTGATTACCGATAGCGTCTTCTGATTATAATGCCCAAGATACCCGATTTTGATCAGAAATCGGGTATCTAATTAGTCAACTACAGATAAGACTGTAACCATATTTGCAAATCAGCCACAGTGGTAAAGTCCAGCAAGTCCTCACCCAAAGCCTCAATCTGTGATAAAGATAACCCCTGTATCTGTGATACACACTGGGGAGAAACCTCACCCAAGCGACGATTTAATAACCGCATCACCAAAGATAAAGCTTCCTGTGTGCGCCCCCGTTCCAGACCCTGTTCCAGACCCTGTTCCAGACCCTGTTCCAGACCCTGTTCCTTAGCTTCCCGTATAGCTCTAGGTTCCACTAAATCCAATCCCAACATAGAGACAATTTCCTCTCTACTTAAGTTTGTAAACTTGTAAATAATAATTGTCGTCACTAAATCTATTATGGCTGTTTGTGACTCTTGCAGTGCCTGTGTGAGTAAAAACCTGGCGGTGTCTATAGCTTCTGTTCCTTCCTTCACAGTCAGCAACATCAACCCTAACCCCAAAGTTTGTTCCTCCACATCCCCCAACTCATCTAAATAGATTCGGTGTACTTGTCCTCCCAACAGTAGGGAACGATGAATGTTTAAATTACTGGGTTCTAAATTCCGAGAGCCAAAAATAATCACCCCTACCCAGTCATCATAACGAATGGGGTTACGGTATAAAAACAGAGATAATTCCGAAAAGAACCGAAAATACAAATCTTCATCTTTTTGAAACTGTACCTCCGCCAAAAATACTACTTGAGAATCTGCATCATCCGGGGGTAAAAATACCCCATCAATGCGGAAGGAAGTTTCTTTGACTTCCACAGACTCAAACTGATAATTAGTAGCTCCTGGGGGTGCTTCCACTAGTTCAAACAATAAACCCGGAAATTGCTTAAATAGTTTGTAAAAAATAGAATCCCTTCTCATGGGTGGTTTGTGGATATATGATATATTTATTGATAATTTTGATATATTTATAGGATATAATATTTGTAGGATATATAGCTGTAAAAGCTCCAAGTCTACCTACAGTGGACTAGTATCATTAGAAACGTAACAGTTCCCCTTCTGCTTCTAACCGCAACTGCAAAGGTTGACATATGCGATCGCTAATGGGTTGATAAACCTCATCTTGTAAACGATAACGCTTTAATTGCCCTGGAATCCATTCACCTTTAGGGTCAAATAACCAATATTCTAAAATCCCTAACTGTTCATAGAGTAATTTCTTTTGTTCCTGGTCTTGCTTCTGAGTGCTTTTACTGGTCATTTCCAACACTACACTGGGTACTTGACCCTCTTCCCACAGCTTATAATTATCCCTACCTCCAGGAGCCACATCAAAAATCACCATTACATCAGGGGCGACTCTGAGTTTAGGGAATCCCTGAACATAATAGAGAAATTGATCAGCCAAGACTGTGGCTTGTTGACCGGCGAGGTATTGTTTAATCACCTCTAGGGTAGTCAGAATTGCATACAGATGTATATAAGTTTCTGCCAAGGGTTCTCCGTCGGAACTAGGATATTCTATTTGGGGATTAACTACTGTGGTGGTCATGGCTACCTGCTACTGTGGTAGGTTTTTGGGGTCTATGCCTTGGGATCTCAGATACTCTTCGAGTCTATCAGCCCGTAGGCGTTCTTGTTCGGCTCTTTGATTTTCCTGTTCAGCCCGTAGGCGTTCTTGTTCAGCCCGTAGGCGTTCCTGTTCCGCTAAATCTGCTAATTCTGTAGGTATGAGTAACTTAGCTCCCGTATCTAAACGATAGAAACGTAACAGTTCCCCTTCTGCTTCTAACCGCAACTGCAAAGGTTGACATATGCGATCGCTAATGGGTTGATAAACCTCATCTTGTAAACGATAACCCTTTAATTGCCCTGGAATCCATTCACCTTTAGGGTCAAATAACCAATATTCTAAAATCCCTAACTGTTCGTATAGTAATTTCTTTTGTTCCTGGTCTTGCTTCTGAGTGCTTTTACTGGTCATTTCCAACACTACACTGGGTACTTGACCCTCTTCCCACAGCTTATAATTATCCCTACCTCCAGGAGCCAC
>CAIWDD010000025.1 GCA_903911355.1 uncultured Nodularia sp.
GACAGGTAAGGTTCGCCGCACCCTCACATGTCATTCTGACTGGGTTTTGTCTGTAGGATTCAGCTCGGATAGCCAAACCCTGGCTAGTGGGAGTTTTGACAAGACTATCAAACTTTGGGATATGAGGACAGGTAAGGTTCGCCGCACCCTCACAGGTCATTCTGACTGGGTTTATTCTGTAGGATTCAGCCCGGATAGCCAAACCCTGGCTAGTGGGAGTTCTGACAATGCTATCAAACTTTGGGATGTGCAGACAGGTAAGGTTCGTCACACCCTTACTGGACATTCTGAACCGGTTAGGTTTGTAGGATTCAGCCCGAATGGTCAAACCCTGGCTAGTGGGAGTTGGGACAAGACTATCAAACTGTGGGATGTGCAGACAGGTAAACTTCGCCACACCCTTACTGGACATTCTGAACCAGTTAGGTCTGTAGCATTTAGCCCGGATGGTCAAACCCTGGCTAGTGGGAGTAATGACAAGACTATCAAATTGTGGGATGTGCGGACAGGTAAACTTCGCCATACCCTCACCGGTCATTCTGACTGGGTTAGGTCTGTAGGATTCAGCCCGGATGGTCAAACCCTGGCTAATGGGAGTGAGGACAGGACTATCAAACTGTGGAGATTAAGTTACTGGTGAATCAAAGTTCATCTACAATCGGGGTTATCTCTACCCAAAAAAAATGGGCTTTAGCAGTGAGTGATTACACCCAAGCTATTGCCATTAATCCTAATTAACTTTTATCTTACAGCGATCGCAGTCTTTTTGACAATTACTTAACAAATCTTAACCAACACAGGGAGAACCTGTAACCAGCACATCCCTGACTTTTGCCGAGAAGTCGGGGATGTAGAAACCTAGGGAGGCCATTTTGATATCGAAGTTGATATCATCTACCATATTTCTGTAAACTTTTTTTCCAATCTTCTAAAGTCTGAGGAGAAATGTGTTTACCACGTTCCTGGATTAATTGATCAGCCATTACCATTACCTCAATGACTGTTTTATGTTCTGTATCCACCATTTCACCCAATAATCGCAGTGTTCTAGTATAGCCAATGTTGTATGCTTTACAGGTTTCAATAACTAGCCCGTCATCACTTGCACAAATCAACAATTGATGACGGGCGATCGCTATTGTAGACCTATCTGCAACGCTCAGAAATGGTGTTTTCTCACCAAATTCTAGAAAACTGGCAAAAACTTCTTCTGTGGAAATATTTAGAGGTGTTAAGTATTAGTGAGCAACTTGGCGAGTAGACATTTCCAGTTTGTCTGAGTCTAAAAGTTCCTGAGCAATGTACAACGGGCTATAGTGCTGTTGCAGCCATCCCCACTCCTTTAGGTAGCAAAAATCAATGAGTGCAGTAGCGTCAAGAATGGTACCATTAAGCGATCGCATAAACCTGATTCTCTTGACGACGCACCCGTAGTTTTTCCACAGTTAAATTGAGCAGTTCTGCTGCTTTGATTTCCGAAATTTTGCCCATTTTCAAACATTGCCAAATTAGACATTCATAACGTTCATTTTCTGGGTATTCTTCTATTCCAATGGCTGGTGGTAACTCCATTGAGTTTTGCAAAGATTCACCATGATGTTGCTTTTGATAAATTGCGCAAATTTTAGCTTTTTCTTGAGCAAATTCAATGATTCCCATCGCTGCTAAACGATGCAAAATAACTAAATAACTTACCCGAAAATGCCGTTTGAGTTTGACAACATCTTGGGTGAGCGAGTACATCCGCTCAAATTCAGCTTGAGGTATAAGTAAGTGACTGGCAAAATAATCAGCTACCTTTTCCCGTGCCTTTTCTTCTGTTGTGCTTCCTGACTCAACTAAGGTATCTTGGTATTCTACGCGGTGAAATATGAGGTGTCCAATTTCATGAGCAAGGGTAAACAATTGACGTTCAATAGTGATGTTGTGGGTGTTGACTAAGACAAATGCGCCTTCAATATCACTGCAAGCACTCACACCAAAGAAACCTTTGATGGGAATGGGTTGACGTATAACTTTTAAACCGATTTCTTCTACAGATTCAAATAAGTTGGCAATGGGGGCCTCACCCAAGCCGAGACGATGACGAAATAAAGCAGCTATTCCCTGAATGCGCTTTTCGTTCCCTTCTACTTGGTGACAAGGTGTACTTTCTGGTGTGTAAGTAGGTAAGCCAACGGCCTGTTCTAGGGCGTGATAAGTTTGCAGGATTCGTAACACCTGGGCTGCAAACTGGGGGGTTTTGTCAAAAGAGTCATGGGCGCGGAACC
The DNA here is from genome assembly GCA_903911355.1 of uncultured Nodularia sp. GTDB lineage: Bacteria > Cyanobacteriota > Cyanobacteriia > Cyanobacteriales > Nostocaceae > Anabaenopsis > Anabaenopsis arnoldii. Next base: position 2,271 of record CAIWDD010000025.1, read on the forward strand.
GGAAGTTAAGCAGTCGTCCACTTGGATGGCGTAGCAGATCATCAAGTGTTACGCCCAAAACACGGGACAGGGCTGAGAGGATTTTGCTGTCTGGTAAGGTTTTGGCGTTTTCGTAGTTGTTGATGCTCTGACGAGTTACAGAGGCTTGTTCTGCAAGTTGCTCTTGAGACAAGCCTAGACTTTTGCGATAGCGGAGGATGTTAGCAGCAATGATTTCTTTCATGGCTGGTTTTTAACAGCGTTCTCTGTTAGGCTTAGGGAATATGTCAAAACTCTTAAGTGTACTTTCTCTAATTATAATGGAAAAATGTAAAAGCGATTTTACATAAATTTGAAGTACATCATTATTAATAATGACAACAGATACCATACTTAGCCGTAATCTGTTGTCAAAAATCCCTTACCATCCTCACAGGTCAACTGCTGGTTGAATCTTGGGAAGCACCGCAATGATGACAATGTGGTAAATATTTGTAGGTCAGATTGTGGCAATTGGGACATTCAACATATTGATAATAACCACAATGGGGACAGTACGCATCATGATTGCGGATTTTTTTCGCACAGTTAATACAGCGTGATCCTTGCACCCTCCTGACTGCTTGGGCTTTGGTATTCAAAATAACTCTTTGAAAAACCTGGATAATGGCAAAACCTACCACGGGAATTAACAATATGTAAACATAGCTAATCAGGAAGAGCAAACCGCCGAGTATTCTGCTGACGATATTAAATATAAATTGAAATAATACCCCAACTTGCAGAAATTCAAAGATTTTGAGAATTAAGGGTATAAAAAATATTACCAGCAAATGCCAACTAATTAAAGATATTAACCCATATTCTCGGCGTTGAGAAAATTTATGAACTGAAAAAGCGATTAAAATTAGCGGTACCAAAAACAAAGACTGCAAAATCAGTTGAATACTGGGATACCAAAATAAAGCCCGCTGATAATTTACTTCTACCAGTTTAAAATTACTATCCTGCTTCAGAAACTCTATAAAATTAGCGCTTTCTGGTTTAGTAAGGATTTGATTTTTTAATTGGGTAATTTCAGCTTTTAGTGTAGAAATTTGCCGGTTATTTGTGTCTAAAGTTTGTTTAGCTTTGGCTGCATCTACTAAGTTAATTGACTGCTCCCTGGGGAGTTCGGCGATTTTTTCTAAAACTGCGGTGGGGTATTCAGCCCGAATCTGGCGATTAGTTTCTGTTAATTGATTTACCTTGGCTTGTTGCTGCTGAATACTTTTAATAATTTCCTGGTTCGGAGGGTTGTTAATTTTGTCTTGATATCTGCTATATTCTAAACAAGTTAGAGACACTTTACCTAAATGTCTCTGTTCTACTTCTTGGTAAATTTGCTCTTGGCTGGGTTGATCAAGACTTTGGGATAATGAACTGTTGATGATGTTAAAGTCTTTATCTACATCATCTTGGTTTCTGTAGTCTTGCCATGGTGAATAACAGGGATAAGCCTGGTATGGGCTGATATACCATGTACTAATATCACTCAATCCTGTAAAGACATTGATTAATATGAAAATGTCAATCAGAATAATCACTACTAAACTGACTTGATTTAGTGGTTGATTGTTGATTTTTCTAGACTTACTCCAAAACTGGCGAATTTTATTCAGCATATTGTTGTTCAATATAGTAGGTGATTTTTAATGTAAACTATCAAACCAGTACCACAAATCTGATTTAATAGTGATTTATGTTACATTATTTAACCTTCTGTACTGCCAACATAGGATAAATGAATAGGCCTACGCAAATATGGCTGATTAATTTTTAGACTCAATTATATGGTAATTTAATTTCTGGCGTGATTCAGCTTATTTACATTTGGGTGCGGTTATGAGGAAATTCATCAGACGTATTTTGGTATTGACTAGAGATGAAAATTTCATACACGTGATCGAAACCGTGGAGGTAATAGTATCTAAAATTCTATCTATCTTGATGGTATTAGTGATTTTGGTGGCTGTCCTAGATTTAGGAGTTTTTATAATTAAGGAAGTATTAACTACCCCCTCTGGCTATATTAATAGGAAATTATTTCACGTCTTTGGTCTATTTTTAAATATATTAATTGCTTTAGAAATATTAGAAAATATTACAGCTTATCTGAGGAGACACGTTTTTCAAGTAGAGTTAGTTATTGTCACATCCCTAATTGCTGTATCGAGAAAAATTATTATCCTAGATTTAGAGAAGGTGCGAGGGGTTGACATCATTGGTTTAGGTGCAGCTATTCTGGCCTTATCTATGAGCTATCTAATTATTCGTTTTAGTAATTCTCGCGGAAATTAAGCTCCATGAGACATCTGGCGGATGTGGGGTTATAGAAGAAATATGGTATTTTACCATACCAAAATATTTAAGTAATCCAAATATTAAATAAATATTAAATAATTCTATATTGGTCAAAAAGTATGCTGAGTTTTTCTCCCGTTTGTGTACTACCAGCAGTTTTAGCCCTGAATGAGAATATGTACTTATTGGTGATCAGTCCGGGAGATGACAAATTCTACATACTTCTTAATAAATTAACAGAGTAACCGCAAAACGTTCTAATCTAAAGCTAACTGGGTTAATTTACTGGCAGTTTTGCAGGCGGTACTCCTAATGCATAATCACACCTATGTGTCAAGCCTCAAAACAACCCAGACTTAACACATAAATAATTATCATGGGAGTTTTACAAATTCGATGAGTGTTAAGGCAAGTGGTGGAAGCTCAGTTGCGCGTCCGCAACTGTATCAAACCCTGACTGTATCAACAATTTCCCAAGCGGAACAACAAGACCGCTTTTTGGGTAGAGGTGAACTAAGCGAACTGGCTAGCTATTTTGCCTCTGGTGCGAAACGTTTAGCAATTGCGCAGACCCTGACAGAAAACTCTGAGATTATCGTATCTCGTGCGGCTAACCGGATTTTTGTGGGTGGTTCACCCATGGCGTTCTTAGAAAAGCCCAAAGAACCAGAGCTAGCAATGGCTACTGCAGGGACTAGCGCTGAGGGAAGTGTCGCCGAAGGAATGAAACTAGGGACTGTCACCTACGTTGAAAGTCGTGGCGGGTTCCTAGAAAATCTCCGTTCTATCTTTAACTCTTCTGCTGGGGGTCCCACACCTCCCGGCTTTAGACCCATCAACGTCGCTCGTTATGGTCCGAGCAACATGGCCAAGAGCTTGCGGGATTTGTCCTGGTTCTTGCGCTATGCTACCTATGCCATTGTGGCTGGTGACCCGAATATCATCGTGGTGAATACACGGGGTTTGCGGGAAATCATCGAAAATGCTTGCTCTACAGAAGCTACCATTGTGGCTTTGCAGGAAATTAAATCAGCTTCCCTGTCTTATTTCCGCAAAGATGCTGAGGCTACAGAAATTGTGTCTCAATACATGGATGTATTGCTCACAGAGTTCAAAGCACCTACACCTTCTAACAAGCTGCGTCAACGTCCTTCAGCAGACCAACAAGGGTTACAGCTACCACAGATTTACTCTGTAGCAGCAGAAAGAAGACCTAAGTTTGCTATGAAACCTGGTTTATCAGCTAGTGAAAAAATTGAGGTCATCAAAGCAGCCTATCGGCAAATTTTTGAGCGTGATATTACCCGCGCTTATAGCTTGTCAATCTCTGACCTAGAATCTAAGGTCAAAAATGGCGATATCTCCATGAAGGAGTTTGTCCGCCGTCTCGCTAAATCTCCCCTTTACCAAAAACAGTTTTACCAGCCTTTTATTAACAGCCGTGTTATTGAATTAGCTTTCCGTCACATTTTGGGACGGGGGCCAAGCAGCCGGGAAGAGGTACAAAAATACTTTGGAATCATTTCTAATGGTGGTCTACCAGCTTTAGTAGATGCTTTGGTAGATTCTCAGGAATACGGCGATTACTTTGGGGAGGAAACAGTACCCTACTTGCGTGGTCTGGGTCAAGAAGCCCAAGAATGTCGTAACTGGGGACCCCAGCAAGACCTGTTTAAGTACAGCGCGCCTTTCCGCAAAGTACCTCAGTTTATTACTACCTTTGCAGCTTACGAACAGCCACTACCAGACCAACATCCTTATGGTTCTGGTAATGACCCCTTGGAAATTCAATTTGGGGCGATTTTCCCGAAAGAAACCCGCAACCCCAGCAGTAGTCCGGCTCCTTTTGGGAAGGATACTCGCCGCATCTTAATTCACCAAGGTCCTGGTATTAATAACCAATTAAGTAATCCCAAGGCGCGGGGCGAAGCTCCGGGAACTTTAGGGCGCAAGGTGTTTAAACTTGACCAAGTTCCCTCGACTCTCAGCAGAAAGGGCGGCCAGGGTGTGAGCGTCAAGTTCTCGGAAAGCTCTACCCAAGCAGTCATTAAAGCTACTTACCTGCAAGTTTTTGGCCGTGATGTTTACGAAGGTCAACGGCTGAAGGTGGCAGAAATTAAGCTGGAAAATGGCGAAATTTCTCTGCGAGAGTTTGTGCGGATGTTGGCGAAGTCGGATTTATTCCGCAAGATGTACTGGACATCTCTGTATGTTTGTAAATCTATTGAGTACATCCATCGCCGCTTGTTAGGTCGTCCGACTTACGGTCGTCAAGAGAATAACAAGTATTTTGACATTGCTGCTAAGAAGGGCTTCTACGCTCTGGTAGATGCTATCCTCGATACTCCAGAGTACAGCGAGGCCTTTGGTGAGGATACGGTACCTTATGAACGCTATTTAACTCCGGCGGGTGTGTCTTTACGCCAGCTGCGGGTTGGTAGTATTCGCGAAGATGTGGGTACTGGTAAGGTTGAGAAGGTGGAAACACCAAGGTTTGTGGAACTGGGTACAGTCAAGGAAAACCGCACAGAACCAGATATTCAATTCCGCATTAATCAAGGTGTCACTAAGAAGCGCGAACAAACCAAGGTCTTTAAGTTGGTAGCAAATACCATCAATAAGGTGGCGGTGCAAACTGTGATTAGTGCGGCTTATCGCCAAATCTTTGAACGGGATGTTGCGCCCTACATCGTCAAGAATGAGTTTACAGCTTTGGAAAGTAAGCTGGGCAATGGCGAAATTAGTGTGAAGGAATTTATTACAGGTCTGGGTTACTCTAACCTGTATTTGAAGGAGTTCTATACACCTTATCCCAACACCAAGGTAATTGAGTTGGGTACTAAGCATTTCTTGGGACGTGCGCCAATAGACCAGGCTGAAATCCGTAAGTATAACCAAATTCTGGCTACCCAAGGGATTCGCGCCTTTATTAATGCCATGGTAGAAAGTGTGGAATATAGCCAGGCTTTCGGTGAAGATACGGTTCCTTACCGTCGCTTCCCGACTCTACCTGCGGCTAATTTCCCCAATACCGAAAAGCTTTACAATCAGCTGACCAAGCAAAATAATGATTTGGTTGTACCTAGCTTTGAGACTGTCAAGCCGCGGATAGCATCGGCAAATACCCCCATTTTGGCTAAGGCGATCGCAGATTTGGCAGCCCAAGCCAAGCAAATGGATAAAACTAAGCCGTTATTCATTGAGTTAGGTCGTTCTTTCAATGACGGTCGCGGTCAGTCTGTGGAAGTGGGTGTAGGTACAAGTCGCCGCAAACCAGCACGGATTCACCGCATGACTGTAGATGCAAATCCAGGGGAGAAACAGCTAGTAATTGATGCGGCTTACTGTCAAGTTTTGGATGTATTTAGCGGTCAAGTTCCCCAAGACTACCGCCGTTCTAACTTAGACAGCAAACTGCGCAACGGGGAAATCTCTGTGCGGGAGTTTGTCCGGGAATTGGCTAGTTCAGAAATCTACCGCAAGCGCTTCTATACCCCTTATCCTAATACCAAGGTGATTGAGTTCCTCTTCCGTCACCTATTGGGACGCGCACCAGCTACCCAGGGGGAAATCCGCCAATATAACAAGTTGCTGGCTGATAGCGGCTTAAGAGCAGCTGTAGAAGCAATTGTAGATAGTGCTGAATATGCTCGCTACTTCGGTGAAGATGTAGTACCTTATCGGCGCTACCCATCACTACCGGCGGGTAACTACCTTGGTAGTGTGCAAGCTGCTGCTGACTTGGTGAAACAATCTTGGTCTAGTTTATCACCTGCGGTCTTGACAGGCAGACCAAGCGATCGCTAGGTATTGAGGAGGGAGCCGGGAGATGATAGTTAATTTTCCCCAATCTCCCCCTCATATCTTGTATAATCAAGCTTTCCGGCAAAAATCACTGTTCAAACTAAGAATTAATATTACAAAGTATTAACAAGAGTGATAAATGGTGAACATAATGCCGGAAAATGTTTTGCGGAAGGTAGTTGATTTCTAGGCAGGTTCGCAGTGCCATAGCACTGTTGAGTCTGGAAAAACCAAAAAACTCAGCTACTGCCAAACTTAAAATCGTACCAGTTTAATTAAATTCTGGTTTCATTAGTACTGGAGGAATCCATTAATGAGTATCGTCACGAAGTCCATCGTGAATGCTGATGCAGAAGCCCGCTATCTTAGCCCCGGCGAACTAGACCGCATCAAGAGCTTTGTTTCCGGTGGTGAACGTCGCCTCCGCATCGCTCAAATTTTGACCGACAACCGCGAGCGCATTGTTAAGCAAGCTGGTGACCAGTTGTTCCAAAAGCGCCCTGACGTTGTATCTCCTGGTGGTAACGCTTACGGTCAAGAAATGACAGCTACCTGTCTGCGCGACCTAGACTACTACCTGCGCCTAGTAACCTACGGAATCGTTTCCGGTGATGTTACCCCCATCGAAGAAATCGGTGTTGTAGGTGTACGGGAAATGTACAAATCCCTCGGTACTCCTATTGACGCTGTAGCTGGTGGCGTTAACGCGATGAAGAATGTTGCTGCAAGCTTGCTGTCTGCTGAAGACGCTGGTGAAGCTGGCGCTTACTTCGACTACCTCGTCGGTGCGATGCAGTAAGCTGAAGCGGTTTTTACTTCTGCTGAAACGTAAGTATTGCAATACGATTGGAAATAAGGAAATAACAACATGCAAGACGCAATTACCTCTGTCATTAACGCTTCAGACGTTCAAGGTAAATACTTGGACACTGCAGCTCTAGCAAAGCTCAAAGGCTACTTCTCCACCGGTGAACTGCGCGTCCGTGCTGCTACCACCATCAGTGCTAACGCCGCCGCGATCGTTAAAGAAGCAGTAGCTAAATCTTTGTTGTACTCTGATATCACCCGTCCCGGTGGTAATATGTACACCACCCGTCGCTATGCTGCTTGTATCCGCGACTTAGACTACTACCTACGTTATGCTACCTACGCAATGCTAGCTGGCGATCCTTCCATCCTAGATGAGCGCGTATTGAATGGCTTGAAAGAAACCTACAACTCCTTGGGTGTTCCCGTAGGTGCTACAGTACAAGCTATCCAAGCCATCAAAGAAGTAACCGCTAGTTTAGTAGGCCCCGACGCTGGTAAAGAAATGGGCGTTTACTTAGACTACATCTCCTCTGGCTTGAGCTAAGACCCAATTGCACTTAACACATTAGGTGCGGGTTGATTAAGGTCTGGAAATTAATTATGAGTGCTAGAACGTTCTACCGCTTATCTTGTGAATGAGTGTTAGCGGTCTGGTATTGATAGTTAATTTCCAGACTTGGAGTGATTGATTTAAATGTTTTGATAGAATATACACTCCCATTTTTTTTTCAAATAAAAAACTTTTCACAATCACCATAGGAGACTATAAGATATGGCGCGTATGTTTAAAGTTACTGCTTGTGTCCCTAGTCAAACTCGAATTCGTACCCAAAGAGAGTTACAAAATACTTACTTTACCAAACTAGTTCCTTACGAAAACTGGTTCCGGGAACAGCAACGCATTCAAAAAATGGGTGGCAAAATTGTCAAAGTGGAACTAGCAACCGGTAAGCAAGGTACTAATGCTGGGTTGATGTAATTAATATCAAAATCAAAAAAAAACATCATTCTAGGGAGTTGTCAAGAGGTCAAGATAGACCTCTTTTTTTACTAAATTACACAACAGGTAACAGGTAACGGGGAACAGGTAGCAAATTGGGGTGTACTTCATGAAACACACGGAAAAACTTTAATAATAACCCTACTTTGCCAGCAGTCCAAAAAATTTTGAGTTATAAAAGTGAACAATTACCAAGTTTATGTCTAACTTTTAATTTACCTCATCGTGAATCTACGTTTCCTGATTCCCATTTTTGATAATTCTGTCTCCACCTGGGCCTTAGAAGCCAGGTTGCTGCGCTGGATCACATTTATCTGGCTGTTTGTGGGATTAATTGTGCTGTTTTCAGCCTCCTATCCCGTAGCTGAAATGCGTCTGGGAGATGGACTGTACTATTTTAAGCGTCAATTAGCCTGGGTTTTCTTTGCCCTGATGGGATTTAACATCATTGTCAATCTTCCCATCCGCAGAATGTTGGGAAATTCTCATTGGTTTATAGCCCTGTTTCTGCTGTTAATTTTCGCGACATTAATACCAGGAGTCGGGAAAAAAGCCTTTGATGCAGCGCGGTGGATAGCCATCGGGCCCATTCCCCTACAACCCTCAGAATTAATTAAACCCTTCTTAGTGCTGCAAAGTGCGCGACTGTTTGGACAGTGGGAAAAGTTGAGTTGGTCAATACGCTTAAGTTGGTTAGCTGTGTTTTGTCTAGTGCTTTTAGGTATCCTAGTCCAGCCTAACTTAAGTACAGCTGCACTTTGTGGTATGACTATTTGGCTCATTGCTTTAGCAGGGGGACTCAGTTACAAGTATTTGGCCGGTACTGCAGTCGGTGGAGTACTATTAGCCCTGATAAGTATCAGCATCAAAGAGTACCAGCGCCGCCGTGTGATGTCATTCCTCAACCCTTGGGCTGATGCTACAGGTGACGGCTACCAACTAGTACAAAGTCTGCTAGCAATAGGTTCCGGTCAAACATCGGGGGTGGGGTTTGGACTCTCTCAGCAAAAGCTATTTTATTTACCTATTCAGGACACTGATTTTATTTTCTCCATCTTTGCTGAAGAATTTGGCTTTCTTGGCAGTATTTTACTGTTGCTCCTCTTAGGTTTATTCGCCACCCTAGGATTAATCGTAGCATTAAAGTCCAAGAATATCATCAACCGACTAGTAGCCATTGGCATTACAACTGTAATTGTCGGACAATCATTACTACATATTGGCGTAGCCACAGGTGCATTACCCACCACAGGGTTACCCCTACCCATGTTTAGCTATGGTGGTAATTCTATCATTTCCAGCCTAGTAGGTGCTGCCTTGCTGATTCGGGTAGCCCGCGAGAGTAGTGAAGCGGATATACTACCACTACACAAACCCCAGTCTGATAAACCTCGCCAGCGCCGGATGTTGCAGAAAAGGTAAACTACTTAAATTCGTAGTCCCATAATTATTAAATCCCTTTCTATGCCGTCAAGTTCTGCAACTTGCGGCAAATATCCCCATTGTTTAAACCCGAATTTACCAAACAGGTTTAAACTCGGTTGATTATGGGCGAAAATAAAACCTAAAAGCGTTTTTATTCCCAAGTTCGGACTTTCCTTAACTGCTTGCTCTAGGAGTTTCCCCCCTAAGCCACATCTATGCACAGCAGGGGAAAGATAAATACTAATTTCGGCTGTGGAATCATAAGCTGGCCGGCCATAAAATGATTTAAAACTTAGCCATCCTACAACTATCCCTTCTACTTCTATCACCCAAATTGGTCTTTGTAAACATCGCCCTCGAAACCAAGTTAGGCGACTTTCCAGAGAAACTGGTTCTAAATCAGCCGTTGCTGTGCGACTGGGAATTGCTGCATTATAAATTGCTACTATTGCGGGTAAATCATTGATATTCGCATGGCGGATGGTCATGGGTACTTTTAGAGGATGTTTGATAGGTTTTCCACAGGTAATTTTTATCGTAGGGAACACACCGAACACACCCAACACACAAAAAACAATCAAATCCAGTCCCCTTTCCCTTTATAAGGGAAAGGTGAGGGAGGGGTCAAACAATACATTATCTCAAGTAAGGTTCCGTGGCGCTGTGGGCGCGTAGCGCCCGCAAACTTGAGGCGATCTGCTTGCAGCAGCGCTTCGCTATCCCATGATTCATACTTGGATTCAGCAACGCCAAATAAACTATATAATAGTTGCAGAAATTACTCCCCCTGCAACAGTCTTTAATAATTTGCACTCATTAAGTAGCGAGGAATGCTATGACAAATTCGGAGTCTCTGCTTTCCAATTATCAAGCATTGGTGCAAAATCATGCCAGCCAATTTGACCCAGAGATTGCATCTCTACAACAACTAGTACAGGCACGAATGCAAGAAATTCGTCATTCTGAACAAGCACTTTTGGAAGCACAGGTAATAGAACTGAAACGCATCACTGATGCCCTGGCTACAGATGCTCGTTGTTGCCTACCAACACCGGAATTGAAGGCATTTGTGCAGGAGTTGAAACAGAACAAAAGCAATAACTGGTACACTCAGAAATCTGAAACTATCATCCCAGAAGACCCAACTACCTGGTTATTGGCAACACTTGAACTACCAATAGGTATAAGCAATTATCAAACTCTGGAAGACCCTGACGCCTATGATGACGAACGCACCCATATCTTGTACAGCTATTCTCTGTCTTTAAAGTTAGGCGATACGGAATATCGCATTGAAGTGCCTTACAAACGTATCTACAACCTCAATGAATCCACAGAGTCTTCTTTGAAAGAACAAATTGACTACTATATCTCAGGTGATGTGGAGAGTTTGTTGAGAGAGATAAATTATCCAGAAGCCGAAACAAACCAGTTGGCTCAGGAATTAAGCATCTTGGTGGCGTATGTCACAAAACTGTTTGCCCTTAAGCCCAGAACAGCAAGCTTTGAATATATATCAACACAGCAGTAATCTCCTATTACCTCATTCCCTGATCAAATTGAATTTGTACACTCTCTTATGAGTGGAAGGCACGCCCGTGGACAAAAAAGTAGCCGTCTACCTTGGTGGAAGCTGGAAATAAATAATAATTGTATAAGTTTTATGGAGCAAGACTGTGATGGAGTTATATCTGAGTTTGTCTGCTTATGGCGGAGTGCCAACCCGTGAAGCTTTGACTGTGTTGTGGCAAGCAGGCATTCGCCATGTTGAACTGGCAATCGGACCTCGACCTGATGCTGATGCAGTGCAGGCAATTCAAGATTTTCAGCAACAAGGAATGGTCTATCGATCGCACCATGCCTTCGTTTGGGGGGAGCGCCACCAAACCTTCAATCTAGCGCAACCCCAAGACTGGAAATATTTCCAGCGCATGACGGACTGGTTAGCTGATTTAGATATTACAGCTTACTCTGTGCATGGAGGACATTTCCCCATCGGCACAGAACGCGCCCAAGCTTATGCTAACTTTCTCGAAAACGTCCATCACCTCCACCAACTTTGCCAAACGCGGGGGATTGTTCTTGGTGTAGAAACCATGTATCCAACCTTACCCACTAGCGGTAAGCAGTACCTTTTAGACAATGCTTGGGAAGTTGCCCAGTTTTGTCACGATGCCCCCCAAATTAAAATAGTTGTTGACTTAGCACACCTCAACATCTGGCAACACGACAGCTTACCAGCAAAGCTGCAATGGTTGAAACTGCCATCAGAGCGACTTTTGGAGATTCATATCTCTGACAATGATGGGCGGCAGGACATCCATTCTCGGATTACACCTCATACTTGGTGGGTATCGCAGATTACTCAATTTCCACCCGGAGTTCCCATTGTCCTAGAGAGCCGATTGAATCGGTTGCCTGTCTCGGTGGTGCGACAAGAGTACATACACGTGCAGCGCCTTGTCAGTAACATCGGATTGTTGCCCTGATTAGATTCGCTTAACATTTTTGCCTTCTCACTCACCTGAATTACAAAGCGCACTACACCCACATAGTTAGAAACCAGGGGCACTGTGCGCGTTTTCTGGTAGACCTAAGAACGAGCTAACAAGGGAGCGGATGCTAGTAAGGTTTGAGTGTAGGGATGTTGAGGATTAGTAAATATTTCCTTTGTACTACCCATCTCTACAATTTTACCACTATGCATAACGGCAATGCGATCGCACAAAAACCGCGCTAACCACAAATCATGAGTAATAAACAAATAAGTTAATTGAAATTCTGCCTTTAATTCTAACATCAAATCCAGCACTTGGGACTGTACACTAGCATCTAACATACTCACAGGTTCATCACAGATTAACAGTTGGGGACGGGTAATTAGAGCGCGAGCAATGGCGACTCGTTGCTGTTGTCCCCCGGATAAATCCGACGGATAACGTTGATAATAAAGTTCTGCAGGTGTTAATCCCACCCTTTCCAGCATCCACAAAACTTCTGATTTTGCTTTTTGTGCATCAGCTAGCTGATGGATAAATAAGGGGTCAGCTATACTTTGTCCCACTGTCATTACAGGATTAAGACAAGCATGGGGGTCTTGAAAAATCATCTGCATTTGTCGCCGTGAAACCCGGATTTCTTGGGGCGATAAACTCATTAAATCCTGTCCCAAAAATTCCACTTTCCCCGCAGTGGGACGAATCAGCTGTAATATTGTCCTGGAGAGTGTACTTTTCCCACAACCTGATTCCCCAACTAAACCGAAAATCTCCCCGGTATACAGTTCTAAGTTAACCTCATCTACGGCTTTAATTGTTTCCCTTGGTTTATTCAACAATCTTTGGATAAAATTCGGTTCTATACTGTAGTGCTGCTTTAGTTGTGTAATCTGCAAAATTGGTGATGGTGAAGCTTCCCCATTTCCTGGTACAGAAGGCATAGTTTTTACATCTACACTTTGAATATGTAAAGCTGCTTTTAATAGCGATCGCGTGTATTCATGTTGGGGTTGTCTCAATACAGTTTCCGTCACCCCCATTTCTACCATCTTCCCTTGATACATCACACCCAGGCGATGGCAATACTCCCCCACCATAGCCAAATCGTGAGAAATTAGCAACAAGGCCATATTTTCCTCACTGCATAGACGGCTTAATTCTTGTAAGATTTGCGCCGAGACGGTGACATCTAAACTAGTGGTGGGTTCATCAGCGATAATCAACTTGGGATTGAGCAGTAAAGCCAAAGCAATGGCTACCCGTTGACGCATCCCACCGCTAAACTCATGAGGGTACTGATACCAACGGCTTGCAGGAATGTTCACTTTTTCTAAAGTGGCGATCGCTTGTGCTTTAGCTTCCCTAGGTGATAATTTTGGTAAATGGGCTTGTAGGGTTTCCATGCAATGGTCACCAATGGTCATCAATGGGTCAAGGCGTGTCATGGGATCTTGAAAAATCAAAGCCAAAGACTCCCCCCGAAATTTACGCAACTCATCAGGCATTAAATCAAACACTGATTTACCCTGAAACCTTACCCGCCCCTGAATGGTACTATCCGGGGGTAACAACCCCATTGCAGCCCTTCCCAGCGTTGATTTACCACACCCCGACTCACCCACCAAACCCATTCTTTCCCCTGGTTGTAAGGTGAAAGATACATCATCAACCGCCCAATTTACTACCTCCTCATTACTTTGAGGATAAGCCACACGGAGATTTTCAATGGTCAATAAAGCTTCACTCATGTAATTTCTGTTAGAAAGATGTTGTTGACACTCACCGCTATACCTTTGACCTCGGAAATTCCTGTTTGGGGAAATAGTTACAAAAATAACTGTCAATTGTCCCACAAATATGAGATCATGTCAGGAGTAGAGCAAAAAGTAAAGAGTTGTTATGTTTGCGCCTCTGGTGGTGGTTGCACAATAGCCTCACAGTATTGCATGAGAGTTTGCAAGCGATCGCGAATCAACTTGAGTCTCTCATTAGTCGTGGATGCTTGCCGTGCTCCCTGGAGGAACATGATATCAATTTCCAACAAGCGCAACTGCTTACTGATCTCAGTCTGATATGACTGTACCCGGTAACCCCCATCAGGTAAAGGTAAAATCTCCTGGCGAAACACCTGCTGCAACAAAGCCACACCCTTTCGCAGTTCAGGTGGATTGACTGGGGTGACACAGGTATCAGAGCGTATTTGCTCGAGCAAAGTTGCGAGTCTGTGATATTTCTCAAGATTTAGAGACATTCAGTGCTAGTTAAGATAGTATTAGTTTCAATAAATTATCTTTTAAAATAAACTTTCTCAACTTCTGATGACAAACCGCAGTGCCTCAACTCCAGCTTTGAGGTTTTGCCATAATATAGATTTATCATTGCTGTATGGATAATTACCACAGGCAACTAGAAAATTATCCTCATTTTTCTTCTTAACTGTAGCAGATAGGATTTGCCGCCCATCCTGCTACCCATAATCTTCATCTCTCACTTATCTACTGATGACGTTTAATCCCTAATTGTATGAGCAGCACACTTGTAAATTCCACAACTAAACTCGCCCTTCCGGAATGGCTTCACAAATGTTTACGAGAGTCATCAGCATATAGGGGTGATCCAGAAGAACACCAAAAGTATAGTGATGAGGTTTTAATTGGTAAGGCCTTTGAATTTGCCTATCAACTCCATGAGGGTCAATACCGCAAATCGGGAGAACTATATATTAGTCACCCCGTAGCCGTAGCCGGATTACTGCGAGATTTAGGTGGCAGTGCTGCCATGATAGCAGCTGGATTTCTTCATGATGTAGTGGAGGATACAGATGTCACAAGTGAAGACATAGAAAAACACTTTGGAGCAGAAGTACGCCAATTAGTAGAAGGTGTCACCAAGCTTTCTAAAATAAATTTCAACAGCAAAACCGAAAGCCAAGCGGAAAACTTCCGGCGGATGTTTGTAGCTATGGCTAAGGATATTCGGGTAATTGTGGTGAAACTGGCAGACCGTTTGCATAATATGCGAACTTTACAATATATGTCAGAGTCTAGTCGTCTGCGCACCGCCCAAGAAACCAGAGATATTTTTGCCCCCTTAGCAAATCGCCTGGGGATGTGGCACATCAAATGGGAACTTGAAGATTTGTCCTTTAAATATCTCGAACCGGAAGCCTTTCGGCAAATGCAGGATCATGTTTCCGAAAAACGGACAGCGCGGGAAGAAAAATTGGCTAAAGCTACAGAGATACTGCGGGAGCGTTTGCAGCAAGCGGGTATTAAATGTCAGGATATCAGTGGCCGTCCTAAGCACCTTTATAGCATTTATCAAAAAATGCAAAGGCAGCAAAAAGAATTTCATGAAATTTATGATTTGGCCGCCCTGCGGATTATTGTCCAGACTAATGAGGAATGTTACCGGGCTTTGGCAGTGGTTCATGATACTTTTCGCCCTATTCCCTCTCGATTTAAAGATTACATCGGCTTGCCCAAGCCTAACCATTACCAGTCGTTGCATACTGGAGTGATTGGGCTGACTGGCCGCCCTTTGGAAATCCAAATTCGCACTGTGGAAATGCATCATGTGGCTGAATATGGGATTGCAGCCCATTGGAAGTACAAGGAAACAGGTGGTTCTACTAGCCAACTCACCAGCGCTGATGAAAAGTTTACTTGGTTAAGACATCTGCTGGAATGGCAAAGTGATCTCAATGACGCTCAAGAATATCTTGATAGCGTCAAAGATAATTTATTTGGAGATGATGTCTATGTCTTCACCCCTAAGGGGGATGTTATATCCTTAAGTCCTGGTGCAACCTGTATAGATTTTGCTTATCATATTCACACCGAAGTCGGTAACCACTGTGCCGGAGCCAGGGTAAACGGCCGCATGGTACCTTTGTCAACTCCTTTGCAAAATGGGGCTATTGTAGAAATTATTACCCAGAAGAACAGCCATCCTAGTTTGGATTGGTTGAATTTTGCCAGAACTTCGGCAGCGAAGTATCGCATTAAACAATGGTACAAGCGATCGCGCCGCGATGAAAATCTGTCTCGGGGAAGGGAATTATTGGAAAAGGAACTAGGTAAAACAGGTTTTGATAACTTGCTCAAATCACAAGCCATGCAAACTGTGGCCGAAAAGTGTAATTATCACAGCGTCGAAGATTTACTAGCAGGTTTGGGTTACGGTGAAATTACCCTCAACTTAGTTCTCAATCGCTGGCGAGAAGTAGCTAAAGAACAACAACCTGGTAACGTTGTTTCTTTATTTCCCGGTAAAGAAATACCAACAACATCAAAAATTGTCCGCGATACCCCTCCCCTAAATACCCGTCCTTGTGATTCACCCATTATTGGCGTAGAGGGATTGGTATATCATCTAGCTGGTTGTTGTACCCCCCTTCCCGGTGAAGCAATTATTGGTGTGGTCACACGGGGTAGAGGAATTTCTATTCATCGTCAGGGGTGTAGTAATCTCGAAAGTGTGGAGTTTGAGCGCTTAGTACCCGTCAGTTGGAACTGTGCTGTTGAACATATCAGTCGTCCCCAGACTTACCCGGTAAATGTGCAAATCGAAGCCCTTGACCGTGTGGGGGTGCTCAAGGATATTTTATCCCGGTTGAGTGACCAGGGAATTAATGTGCGTCATGCACAGGTGAAAACTTCTATTGATCAACCCGCTTTGATTGATTTAGGAATAGATATACGCGATCGCTTGCAACTAGAGCAAGTGTTTACTCAAATTAAGAAAATGAGCGACATTTTAAATATCCGTCGCCTTGGTCAAATTGACGAATAGTATTTACTAGGCTGTGTTAGAGCAGATTATCAAACTTAGCTGGGATGACTAACATTAATAGACTGCAACATTTTTTCCCGCTTCTTGCGGGCAATTTCTTGTAAATCAACTGTTCTATCAGTCTCATCGACAATTTCACCGGTGATCACTTCTAGTACATCTTCCAATGTTACCACACCAGCCACATCTCCATATTCATCAACCACCACAGCCAGATGTTCCCGCGCTGCGATGAAATTCTTCATCAGTTTATCAGCTCGAATTATTTCGGGAACAAAGTGAACTTTTCGCGCTAAATTAGCAATTTTTTCCTCATTCTTACCTTCAACCATAGCTGTGAGTAAATTATGCTTTAAAGCAAATCCAATTACCTGGTCAATCGACTCATCAACTACAATAATACGGGTATGTTGAGAAGCAATAATGTCTTTTTTTGCCGCTTCAAGAGTGAGATTTCCGCGGATATAAGTTAACATAATCCGGGGTGTCATCAAGTCTGCTGCTGTGACATCATTTAATCTAAATACCCGTTGAATCATTTCTGCTTCATCGCTTTCAATAATCCCCTCTTGTTGACCAATATTCGCTAGCAACTTGATTTCGGCCTCATTTGTGGTTGGTCGCTTTTTGGTTTTAAAAAAGGGTGCAGTGACATTTTCGATAATCCAAACCAGGGGTGTGAACACTAAAGACAGTCCAGTTACAGGTAAAGCCGTCACAATAGCGATTTGTTCACAATAGCGCTCTCCAATTGTCTTGGGAATAATTTCTCCAAACATGATAATCAACAAAGTAAGTATTGCCGAAAATATTCCCAACCAAGTATCTCCCAAGACTTGACTAGCAATACTACCTGTAAGAATACTGCCAACAATGTTAAAAATATTGTTCATGATCACAATTGTGGCAATCGGTCGATTCATATTTTCCCGAATTGCCAACAGTGCAAGGGTGGCGGGATGATTGGACTGCGCTAATTGTCTGACTCTCAGGGGAGAAACAGAAAACAACGCTGTTTCCGTAGCAGAACAAAGCCCTGAACCGAAAATCACAACAAATACAATTATTATTAGCTGCAACATAAAAGCTAGGAGTTCTTACCCATTTTATCAAAATCCACAGCAAGATTCCCACTCAAATCAACAGCATCCTATTTTAAGGTATTTGGGGTCAATATGAATAATAATAGTTTGAGATTCTTATGTCACAAATATTTCCAGGAGAGGTATTCGCTAACACTGCCGATTTTGACAACGGTATTCGGCAACTCTTACCCCGCTATGATGAAATGTTGGAGGTAATTACCGAGTGTCTTCCAACTACAACTCGTCGGATTTTAGAACTAGGCTGCGGTACAGGGGAACTAACCCTGAAAATCTGCCAATGCTGTCCCAATGCGGAAATCACAGCCTTAGATTACTCACCACGCATGTTACAATTTGCTAGGGAGAAAATCACCAATGCTGGATATCAAGAGCGGTGGACTGGCATACAAGCAGACTTTGGTGAATGGGCCAATCATCCCCAAAAGTTCGATATAAGTAGCGAATTTGATGCCTGTGTCTCATCTTTGGCAATTCATCATCTCCATGATCAGATGAAGCTGAAGTTATTTCAACGCATTGCTGCGAGTCTTCACCCAGGGGGTTATTTTGGCAATGCAGACCCAGTATTACCAGAATCACCTGTACTGACAGAAGTTTATCAGGCGGCACGAGAAAAATGGGCGGCACAACAGGGAAATACTTTAACCGAGGTACGGGCTAGGCTTGGTAGTAGTACTCAGCAAGGATATTCTAGCCAAGACCAACTCGCTACTTTGGAGACACATTTGCAAATGCTCACTCAATCTGGATTTAAAACAGTAGCAGTACCTTGGAAATATTACGGTTTAGCTGTTTTTGGCGGCTGGACTTAAGCCATATGAACCGCTTCCGGATGCTGCGTTTAGAGCGTATCCCAGGCGGTTCCTTTATAGCCATAATTAAAAATTTCTGGGTGTAAAATTTCTGCTAAAATCTCTAAAGAATCTGCAAGTCTTGGCCCGGGACGATTGAAAAAAGCATTGCCATCAGCAACATAAACTCTACCACTCTGGGCGGCGTGAAGTTTTTCCCAGTCTGGACGTTGAATGAATAACTGGGCGGCTTGACGAGTCCGATTTAAATCAAAGCCACAGGGGATAAAAATGATAATGTCTGGATTGCTTTTTAACAGTGCTTCCCAGGATATAGAACTAGAAGGCTGACCTTTGACGCTAAATTGTGACTGACCTCCTGCTAAGTTCACCAATTCGGGAATCCAATTCGCAGCAATTATTAAAGGATCTGTCCACTCAATACAGGCTACTGTGGGTAACTCTGTTGAGGAAAGCCCCTGGAGTTTTCGCTGACAAATCGTGACACGAGCTTCTAAATTTTCCAAGACATGAAGTGAGTCTACACCAAAGATATCACTTACTCGCTCAATATCTTGCCAAACATCCTCAAGAAGATGCGGTTTTAAGGAAATAATTTGAGGTGAGGTGTGGACAAGACTAGCAAAGGCTTTTTCCACATCTGCAAGGGTGACTCCACATAAATCACACTGGTCTTGAGTAATAATGTGGGTGGGTTGTAATTTCTCTAAAATATCGGTTTTGATTTCATATATACTTAAGGCGGATTGTAACAAGTCGTTGATATCATCATGAATCTTACGGCTTTGCTGATGGTAATTCCAGCGTGCTTGAGTACAAACCGGGCGATTTTTGATTTCCGGAGGGTGGTCGCATTCATGCGATCGCCCGACAATATGATTAGTCAGGCCTAGTGCGTCCAAAATTTCCGTTCCACCGGGAATCAAAGAAACAATCCTCACACTACTATTGGCCATCGGGCTACCTCCAGAACAGCTACTATAATTTCAATTCTGGCAAACTTTAACTGTTGCGGTATCTTTCTTTAGGTGAACACCTGTGTTCATTCATAAAACAAAATCACATATGAACTATTTCACGGACTAAAGAAACTAACTTGTCAGCACTATCAGGAACTGCGACCGCTTTGGCATTTTCTGCCATTGTGGCTAATTCATGGGGCGACCGCAATAAATGTAAAACCTGAGTTTGTAATCTCTGTGTTGTTAACTCCGATTGCCGAAAACTTAAAGCCGCGCCAGCTTGAGTAAATACCTCTGCATTGTATGCTTGATGGTCTTCGGCAGCAAAGGGGTAAGGAATTAATATCGCTGGCGTTCCACATACTGCTAATTCTGTTAAACTGCCTGCACCAGCGCGACTAATGGCTAAATCGGCTCGTCTTAACAAAGCCGCCATGTTGTCGTAAAAGGGTAATGAGATATATTGCGAATGCTGGAGACTATCCGCCTGGGGATCTTGATTCCCTGTTAAATGTACCACATAAGCACCAGCATCAAACCAGGACGGAGCCGACTGGCGCACTAACTGATTCACCGCCACCGCCCCCTGACTGCCACCAAAGACTACAATTAAAGGCACACCATCAGGAATAGGTAAATCCAGCAATTTATCTAGTCCTGGTTCGAGGAATTGAGAGCGCACGGGAGTACCCACATAAACATTTTTGCAGCGAGGTAAATACTGACTAGCGGCCGCAAACCCTAAGGCCACCGCACTACACCAAGGGCCAAAAAACCGGCTGACTTTACCAGGTAAGGCATTAGATTCATGGAAAACTACAGGTAACCCCAGGGAACGCGCCGCAATGACGCTAGGAGCCGCTATATAACCCCCAGTGGTGAAAACACCTTGAAAATTCCCTTCTCTGAGGATGCCTCTGACCTTCAAAATCGCCGCCACCATACCGGCTATGATCCGGAGTGTAGACAATCCAAATCCTTGCTGAAACCCCTCAACTGCAATAGTATTCAATAGGTACTGTGTGGGCACAAGTTGAGTTTCTAAACGATTGGAGACACCCAGCCATTCAATCTCATAATCTGGTAATTTTTCAGCCAGTGCGATCGCTGGAAACAAGTGTCCACCAGTCCCACTAGCAGCTATTAATAATTTTATCGGTGCGTTTGCCATGAACAATCTAAAGTTTAGCGCCTAGCATATCTAAAGATAAAACAATTTCCTGACCTTCTCTACTTAAATCAGCAAACTCTTACCAAATGACTAACATTACTGCCTTATTACTGAAACACCAACAGAAATTTCCTCATAGTATTTGGTGCTTTATATCACTAATACTATTGAATGTAACTAGTAATTGGCAACCGGCTCAAGCTAGGACAATACAACCATTACAACCTGTGTCTACTGTTGTCCAAGGCAGTGAGATGTCCTTAAAAGACAGGCTACGCCAATGGCAAACAGCCAACAGGTTATCTCCCATCATTTCCAGCGGTACACCCTCTGAATTGAGCAATCTGTTAGCACAAATGGATGCAGCAGCTACCCGTGGTGACATCAAAGAAGTCATGCAATTTTACAGTCCCAACTTCAGCAATACAGATGGTTTAAATTACCAATCCCTAGAAAAATCCTTAATTGCATTCTGGAAACGTTATCCAAATTTGCGATACACTACAAAGTTGCAATCTTGGCAAGTTGAAGGCAATACCATCGTCGCCGAAACGGTAACTAATATAGTTGGTTCACCATCTACCAACAGCAGTAATTTCGCTCTCAATACCACCATTACATCTCGTCAACGGATTGAGGGCACAAAAATAGTGGAGCAAAAAATCTTATCAGAACGTAGCCTACTTACTTCTGGTGAGCAGCCACCCCAAATTGATATCAATTTACCAGATCAAGTAAAAGTAGGACAGAAGTATCATTTCGATGCCATCGTCCAAGAACCACTCGGCGATGAGTTTCTACTGGGAACAGCAATAGAAGAACCAGTCCACTTTAGTAAATATCTCAATCCCACATCTGTAGATTTGGAAAGACTCAAATCTGGGGGACTTTTTAAAATCGGACGAGCCCCAGTTATTCCTGGTCACCGTTGGGTGTCAGCAGTGATTGTCAGATATAATGGGACTACCATCATCACTCAACGTCTGCAAGTGGTTAGATAGTTAATATTCATCGTACCAAAAAGCTTGTTTGTATGTACACTCCGCCCCTAGCGGCGGAGTTTCAATTCTTCCATCACATCAGCCGGAATCTTAGTCACTAAACGAATGGGAAATCCTTGGGTAGATGCATATTGGGCGTACTCTGGGGTGAGGAAGATTTTATATTGCTCCCTTTGAGGAGTCATTTGTGCCGCAAATGCTAAAGTAATAACTTTCATATACCTATGAATCTCAGCAGCTTGCGCACCAACTACCTCAACACCCCCCTTCTCCTCCCTCTGTGCAGTAGAAATGGGATCTTTGATACTACCGTGAGTTGCTCCCACAATTCCAATTAGCCATTTTGGTGCTGGGATTTTGCTAAAAGCAATGATTTGTTCAGTTAACGCTGGGGTTACTTGATCAGCTGATGATGCTAAAATTAGGGTTGGAACTTCCATATTTTCTAACCCAGTTTCACCAAACATGAGGGAAGTTGTGGGGTTAAGAGCGATCGCCTGTTTAATGCGAGGGTCTCGTAATATGTAGCGATCTTGTGGTAGAGTTTTGGCAACACACTGCAAACCCTCCCCGAAATTAACAGTAGTATCTAGGAATTGAGCACAGCGTTCTCTTAAAGAATCTACTTGTAATTCTCCCCCAGCAATAGACATCGCTGTCCCACCCCCAAAAGAATGACCGATCACCATAGCGTTATTGGTTGTTAACTTACCTTGTAGCTGGTGTTTGTCTTGTTGGTTCCACAGTGCCAACTGGTCTAAAATAAAACTGATATCTTTAGGGCGATCCAAAAATTCCTGGGGTTTCATCAGCAATGCAAGACCCGCCTGCATTGGATCTATTCGGTAATCTTGATTACTACCAATATGTTCTAGCGCTGCTACTACATATCCATGAGATGCTAAATGTTCTGCTATGTAGCGCATATCTGTACGATCAGAGGAATAACCGTGTGATAAAACGATGACAGGTTTAGTAGTTCCGGCTGCATCTGACCAATAAATGTCAACAGGAACAAGACGTTGGCGTTGTTCATCTTTTAATCTTGGTAAGTTGATCACCTGTACTTTCCCAGTTCCTGCTTCCCCAGGATCAAAGGGTAAATTCAATTCTGCAGGCTTTGCAGCCAGTCTGGGAGTAATGGCTTGTATAAACTCGTTGCTTTGTTGATAGGACAGGTTAAAGTTACTAAAAACCCCAGGTACTTCCGCCACATTAATGACAAGATTTTGACTGGGGTAATTTTGGATAAAGCTAATAACAGAAAGTCCTTCTGAGGTTTTAGAACCATGTACCAGCGCAGTTCTCAGGGCTTGCATTCCCGCCTCATCTTTGCGGAATGTGAGTTTAGAGAAGTCTTGGAGGATACTACTACCAACCGGAGTATATAATAACCTACTTAAATTCACAAAATTTACGGGAACTTTCTTACGTAGTACTTCTAAAAATTTTTGCCGATCTTCAGGGGGAAATTTATTCGTATAAACTTGATATTGCTGAGGTACTATTCCTGTTGCGGCAATTGTTTGCAAGTCTTCAACTGATATTGATTCTTCTAGAATACCATAACGCAAAATAACATTCTGTGCAGCATTTGCCGGTTTAATTCTCATTAAGAAATATGTGTTAATAATAGTGATTAATAAAAAAATATTTATTGTAATCTTTGATAGTAGTGTATATCGCATAATTTGACCCCGAACGACATTTTTATTTATGAGTGAGAAAATTTTGAACTGGTTAAAGCTTTGTTTGAAAATTTTATCATAAATATTCGGATAATTAACGGCTGAAATTTCAGCTAATTCCATACCTAATGCACCCTACAGGCTCAAGTCAAAGTCAACCAGAAGCGATCGCCTATTCAGCATTTAAGCTTTTGAGAATTTTCTCAGCTAACAATTTTTATAGAACTCTACTATATTTAAAAGGATGATTCCTTGCCAGATCAGCGATAGCGCAAGCGCTGCTGCTAAAGCAGATCGCCTATTTCACATTACCATCATTTCACTTTCAACACCCTCGATTAGTATCAACTGATATGAGAATTATGTTAGTGTAAATACTTAGTAAATGACTATTTCCAGGGAATCTTTGCATAAACCATCCTATGGTTTGGGGGTTAGGCCTGCCTGTGAGTAAGGATAGTAATTTTCTTATGCCAGCCATAGTTATTAAGATATTATTAAAAAGTTTAATAATATGAGATGATAATTAAACTAAGTATTATTCATTAGATATCCGATGACAGATGAATTTCCCTGGCTGAGTGTGATTGTCTTGTTACCATCCATTGCTGCTCTGGCGATCCCTGTGCTTCCCGATAAAGACGGCAAGTGGATACGATGGTATGCCCTAGGAGTGGGAGTTGCCGATTTAATCTTGATGTGCTACGCCTTTTGGCGGCATTATGATGCCAGCAGTGCTGTATTTCAACTAGAAGAAAATTATGCCTGGATGCCTCAGTTAGGCCTAAGTTGGGCGGTTGCTGTGGATGGTTTATCAGTTCCCTTTGTACTTCTAGCCGGACTGGTAACAACACTGTCAATTTTTTCGGCTTGGCAAGTTGACCGCAGGCCTCGTCTTTTCTATTTCCTAATACTAGTGCTCTACTCAGCCCAGATTGGGGTATTTGTCGCCAAAGACCTGCTGCTGTTTTTCATTATGTGGGAAGTGGAGCTAATTCCCGTATACCTGCTGATTTCCATTTGGGGTGGACAAAAGCGTCGCTACGCTGCTACAAAATTCTTGATATATACGGCGGCAGCTTCTATATTTATTTTAGTAGCAGCATTGGCAATGGCGCTCTACGGTGGGGGTAATATCACTTTTGATTTATCACGGTTGGGATTGAAAGATTACCCACTAAATTTAGAACTTTTACTATATGCAGGATTGTTAATTGCCTTTGGTGTCAAGTTGGCTGTGTTCCCCATGCATACTTGGTTACCTGATGCTCATGGGGAAGCTTCATCTCCAGTATCAATGATTCTGGCAGGTGTGCTGCTGAAGATGGGAGGATACGGACTAATTCGCCTGAATATGGGAATTTTGGCTGATGCACATATTTACTTTGCACCAGTTCTGGCAATTCTGGGGGTTGTTAACATTATCTATGGTGCGTTGAATTCCTTCGCCCAATCTAATATGAAGCGGCGGCTGGCCTATTCGTCCATTTCTCACATGGGATTCGTACTGCTAGGTATTGCTTCCTTCACTGATTTGGGTATTAACGGCGCCATGTTGCAAATGATTTCCCACGGTTTAATTGCGTCCGTGCTGTTTTTCCTGGCAGGTGTCACCTACGATCGCACTCGGACAATGATTATGGATGATATGGGCGGTATTGGTCAGGTAATGCCGAAAGTATTTGCATTATTTACCATCAGCGCCATGGCCTCCCTAGCTCTCCCAGGTATGAGCGGCTTTGTGGGGGAACTTGCAGTCTTCGTTGGTATAACTAGCAGTGATGTCTACAGTTCCGCCTTCTGTATTGTCACGGTTTTCCTGGCTGCCATAGGAGTTATCCTCACACCGATTTATCTACTTAATTTGCTGCGTAAGGTGTTTTATGGTACTAGTGCTGCAGTCTCCTGCGACGTTAATAATGCAGCCTTGGAGAATCAGGAGGACGAGGGAACAGCTTGTTTTGGTACTGACTGTCTGCTGCCAACTCAAACCATCTATAGTGATGCTAGACCCCGTGAAGTATTTATTGCTGCCTGTTTTCTGTTGCTGATTATCGGTATCGGGTTCTACCCCAAGTTGGCTATGCAGATGTATGACGTGAAGACCGTGGCTGTGAATGCTCAGGTGCGCCAATCTTTGATGACTATCTCCCAAACAAATCCCCACATCTATGCTCAGGGATTGTCAGTTCCTACTATTCCCCCATCTGAAATAAAACCCGTTTTGGGAGTTGTTAAGTAACTTTATTAACTTATGAAACGTCGCGATTTTATCCATTGGGTAGGTTTAAGTACAATCGCTAGTAGTTTACCTGTAGCTATAGCTGCTTGTGCTTCTAAAAAAGTATCTAGAGATTGGCAAACTGTGGGTACTGTGACGGATTTGGATAAAGATGGCCAATTGCTAGTTCAAAAATCCCCTACTTTCAATGTTTTAGTAGTTGGTACATCGGTCAGTGAAAATCTCATCGCTGTTGACCCTACCTGTACTCACTCAGGTTGCACAGTCACATGGGACGGGAAAGGTAATAAGTTTGCCTGTCGTTGTCATGGTGCAGAATATAACACTAATGGTCAAGTGCGAAGGGGACCAGCTAGAGAACCACTCAAAACTTACTCAGCTAAGATTGAGAATAATTCAGTATTAGTCAAGCAAAATTAATAATTTCATATCAAACATCCTCTGAGAGAATGGTGGATGCTCTCAAAAACAAGGCTGGAAGACCCATTAAAAAAAACGCTCAATTTTTGCCAAAAATTGAGCGTTTTATAGTTAAATTTCGTCAGGTGATCGGAATACCTATTTATTTAGTATTAATCAACACTACTTTAATTCCTCCTAAAGATAGATAAATACTACGTCCATGTTTTCATACTTCCTGAAAGTTTTCCTAGGTAATGGATAGAACAATAGTATCAATTTTAATTGCCATCTTATAAATTTTATCCTCAGTTGTCGTAATTAAGCCCCATGATTACAAAAACCTTCTGATAGTATTTATTTTTGACACCCTAGTTTTGCTTTGTTACATTAAATATGGGACTTATGTGTATTTCGTAATTATTGATACTACTATTAGTATGACTTCATCTCTACTACCTAGTAGACAGTATGTTTATCAAGACTTCTGTCTAGTTAAGGATGTAATGGTGATTTTATGATGTTACAGTTTAAATATCGCCAAATTTGGTGGAATCATCGTACACAATGTCCATAGCGGTAATATTTTGTCAGGAGTGAATGTGAATATTATTTCCCTTGTCTACTACAAGCTAGACAAATGCAAAAGTTTGTTTTACCTACCCAGCGTAGCTGCTCTGACAATGTTAAGTAGTGGTGTGCCTGCTATTGCTGAAACAGTAGATACTCAAATGTTAGATGAGGCTTCTGTGAATGCAATGTCTATGGCTACGCCCTGCGAGGTAGAAGTTGCTAATGAAACATTCACACCTGTACAGGGGACGGTGGAAACCTCATCAGCATCCCTGATTTCTCCATCAAAACTTACTTCTGATCATCAGATAGCACAAGCAAATATAGATTTTGGTAGACCTAGCCGTGCCGGTAAAAACTATGTCGGTATTGCTGGTAACCTTGGTTTAGAAGGTAGCAACTCATCTTTAGGTGATGGCAATGTTGCCGTTGTGGGTAAAGTGGGATTGACAAATACCATATCTGTAAGACCATCTGCTCTATTTGGTAACAACACCACTATCTTGCTTCCCGTTACCTATGACTTCAGCTTACAGCAGCCAAGTCCCTTTGACGAGCCCTTAGCGATCGCACCTTATGTTGGAGTAGGTGCTGCTCTTAAAACTGGTGATAATTCTAAGACTGCTTTATTAGTATCTGTTGGTCTTGATTTTCCTCTCAATAGTCGATTTACCGCCACAGCTTCCGCTAATGCCGGATTTTTTGACCAAACTGATATCGGTTTGTTATTAGGAGTTGGTTACAATTTCAGCGGTTTTTAACTGAATCATCTCAAACATAAAAGGCAAAAGTGATTCTCACTCTTGCCTTTTACCTAATAATGCAACTTTGTATTTAGGGATGTAATCTTGATTTTTGCAGTAATTATTCCAGGTTGCAAAAGAGGATGTTTGATAAGTCATGATTAGTGTATCAACTATTGTTTGACCCCACCCTAACCCTCCGCTTGTAAGGGGAGGGGACTGGATTTTATTGTTTTTTGTGTGTTCCCCAATCCTTCCATATTCCCTGTTCCCTGTTCCCTGTTCCCTAATATAAAAATTACCTGTTTCATACTTTCCAAACATTCAGCTAAAAATAACCCTTTTATATATATGAATAAACAGCGGCAATCATCAAATGAGACTAAAAATTTTATAAAGGAAAATGAAAAACTAGAACAAGAAATCATGCATGATGTTCTTGTGTTGCTGGAAAACCTGATTTCTAGGGAAGAGACTACAGTCAAGTTAATAATGGATTCTCTCTATGATGTAGGGTCAATTAACCTGATTAACCATAAGTTTCATTGTCTGACTCTCAATAGACTTCTCAAACTCATTTCCAGAACATCCAAGCCAGTATTTAGAATTTTTGCTTGGCGGTGGTTTCAAAATAATGGTCCTCAATTAATTACTAACTGGATACAAAACAAGATTGCTTTCAAAAGCACCCAAACGGCAAAAATACCGACAACACAACTTGTGCTGGCAAATCCAGACACAAATGTTAATCCTCTAACAAAACCTCAGTATCAACTTCAGGAAGTAAAATATCTTCGTTCCCAGGTGACATTACTAACTGGTATTTTGGCTGGGTTCTTGACTGTGTTTGGTTGTAGCTTTGTTTGGTTAAATTATTCTCTAGAGCGATCGCATATGCAAAGAATTGTAGAATTACAAAATCAGGTGAAAACTCTGGAGGCTAGCGTCCAAGAACATTAGCTCAACCTGGAAGTAGCCCGGTAATGATTGTGGCGGACTACCCCTATGCCGTTGCTGTTTCCTTGGCAGAAACTATTGAGGATTAGGACTAACTTTATCGATCACATTAATTTTACCATCTGCTTCTACAGTCCAAACATCGTAGACACCCACAACATCGCCATTGGCATCAATATCCACATTACCACTTGCCCCTTGGTAGTTAATATCTTGACCCTCTCGAAGTAACTTCAGCCCCTCGCATACATTAGTAACTTCTATACCAGGTGCATTAGCAACATCACGTATCTTCTGAGCAATACCAACCCCTGTATTTTCCTGGGCGGATTGGGCGGACAGTACCAACAAAGCCGCAGCATCCCAGGCTTGGGGAGCATATTCCCCCGGTGAACTGCCTTTTTTTTCTTGCCACAGTTGATTAAAAGCTGCTAGGGCTTGGCCATCAGAACCGGGTACTGTACCCAGGGCTCCCGCCAAGAGATATTTCCCATCTCCACCTTTACCTACTTGGTTTGGGAAAGTAGATGATTTTACTCCATCTGTCAGTAAAATCTGCACCCCATCAGTTAACCCTTGTTGATAAGCAGTTTTGAGGAGGAGACTACCTGTTTCAGCGTAGAGAACCGCTACGACTGCATCCGGTTTACCAGCGAAAGCCGCTGCGGCTTCAGTATCAAAAGTTTGGGCTTTGGGATCGTAGCGCACAGGATTATCTTTATTAACTACAGTTCCGCCCAATTTCTCAAAAGCCTCTACAAATGCTTTTTCAAACCCCACGCCATAGTCATTATTGATCACAACTGTAGAAACTCGCCGAAAACCTTTTTGATTAGCTAGTTCAGCTAGTGCTAATGCTTGGTAGGTATCAGGAGGAGCTGTACGCGACCAGAAGCCCTTAAATTCACCTTTTTGGGCTTTTTCTGTAAAAACTGGACTGGTACTACCAGGAGAAACCAGCATCACTTGATTCGGCACAGCAACTGAGACAGCAGCAGTAGAAACGCTACTAGCAAAGGAACCAACTACCCCAGCTACCCGGTCTAAAGTTGCCAATTTGGTCATACCCGCCGCACCAGCTCTGGGGTCAGTCTGGTCGTCCACTTCTATGAGGGTAACTGGTTGTCCATTCACTCCCTCGCAAGCGTTAACGGTCTCTACCAGCAAGGGAATGGAGCCTATCATTTGCTGTCCAACCGATGCTAGGTCACCAGTACTTGGTAGTAAGGTACCAATTTTTAGCCCGGAACTACTCTCCCCTGTGGTATTAGTGTTATTGGCATTTTCGCAAGCTCCTAAAAGGAACCCTGTTGTTAGGGTAGCTATACTCAAGCCTAAGGCAGTATTAATTTTTAGCACAGTTTACTTTTTCCCCTGAGATATTTATGAGACTGAAAGTAGGATTCAACCTAGCCTCTTCTTATACTAGGCAAATCTTTACACTCCCCTATGTAAACACAGGGGGATTATTGGTTCAATTACTCGGATAAATAATAGCATCTACCCAGGGGAATAAAACTTTTCACCAAAATATCAATATTTCTTGATGTATAAGATAGGTAACTTTCATCCCTAGACCTAACATTAAGAAAAAAGTAACCACTTTGTTCTCAAGGGTTATCGGCATTCTCGTTATAAATATAGCATTTCCCATGCTCGTGAGGTACAAAGTTGTTTAGTTTCAGGGAACAGGGAACAGGGAATAGGCAATTGATGTGTACTTCATTAGCCTGAAAAAGGCTTTAAGTTAAGAAGGCAAATTACTTTTTAACTTAGGCCTATGGCTAAAACGGAGAGAGAGGGATTCGAACCCTCGGTACGGAGTTACCTGCCGTACAACAGATTAGCAATCTGTCGCTTTCGACCACTCAGCCATCTCTCCAGATGGGCTACAGATTTTAAATATAGCAGAGTATTTTTAGTTAGTCAACTATCATTTATAAAATTGTTTGAAGTATCAGACGCAAATATAGAATCTCCTGACTTATAGTCAGGAGACTGGCAGGTGTTGCAAAACTTACGGATTACGAACTATTCTGAATACGGAGTTAACTAAAGAACCTGCGATCGCATCCACGCCCCCGGTAAAGAAAGTAATTTTTGCCACTGAGGTACATAGGCACGTTGGGTAAACGCGTTGTAATCGTTACGTTCAATGATGGTTAAAATTCGACTGTAATGCATGAGAGCCGCCCATACAGGCCAACGAGCATCAGGGGATAGATAACTAATACCTCTTTCAGCTTTAGTATAAAATTCTCTAGCTCTGTTAATTTCAAACCGCATTAGGGAGCGCCAGCGGTCATCAACTACACCTTTAAATAAATCGTCCTCAGTGTAATTGAATCGTGCCAAATCCTCTAGAGGAATATAAATTCTCCCCCGTCGTGCATCCTCCCCCACATCTCTGAGGATGTTGGTGAGTTGCTTGGCTATTCCCAAGGCGATTTCTTCAGCAGTGGGCAGATAAGGCTGTTGTTTACAGTTCCACGGCGCTGAATTTCTGGTTTCATCCAGTCCCATAATCGAGGTTGACATTAAGCCAACAGTACCGGCGACGCGATAACAGTAGAGGTATAAATCCTCAAAGGTTTCATAGCGACTGCGATACAAATCCATCTGCTGACCAGCAATCATATCCCGGAAGGGCTGAATGTCGATGGGAAAGCGTCGAACAGTGTCAGCCAAAGCTACATCATAATCTTCCACTGGTTCCCCAGCGAAAATGGACTCTAGCTGCTGCTCCCATAAATCTAGGGTTTCTGGCGTAGTCATGGCACATCCAGGCCCATCTACCAATTCATCTGTGCGGCGACACCATGCGTAAATCGCCCAAATAGCAGGACGTTTTTCTTCGCTCAGGAGCAAAGTGCTTAGGTAAAAAGTCGCGGAATACTTGGCTATAAGTTGCCGACAAAGTTTGTAGGACTCGTCTACAGAGACCAGCGTTTTCATGCGCGGTGGGGAATCAGGCAGTTGCAGCATTCGTTGCGGGCGGTCGGGTTGGCGTTTGCAGGTCTGAGGAATTTTCTACCGGGGGGGCTTCCGAGATTGCTTGCGCTGTCAGCTTACCAGAAAGTACAGCACCTTCCATACTGGCTAAGTAGCGCTGCATGGTGTAATCCCCAGTTAGATAAAAGTTGTTGATGGGGGTTTGTTGTGAGGGGCGGTACTGTTGGCGACCTGGTGTCGCTTTGTAAACTGAGCGCGGTGTTTTGACCACATGATACTTTAATAATTTAGCGTTATTTTCTTGCCCAAAATGGTCAGGGAAGAGTTTCTCTAACTCAGCAAGAGTGGCGGTAACAATTTCCTCATCTGATTTAGTGATCCAATCTTTTGCCGGAGCTAAAACTAATTCCAACATTGAGCGATCTGGATTAGCATATTCACGACAGGCATTGCTCATATCAGCATAAACGCTCAGGAGCGGCGATCGCGAGAATAATAAGTGATCAATCTGTGTCAGTTTACGATCAAACCACAAATGGACATTAATTACAGGTACGCCTTCTAAACCTTCTAGCTTTTGGAAAAACTCCATTTCCTGCCAAGGTTTTGGTAGCATTACCTTTAACGGGTCAACGGGCATAGCTGACACATACAAGTCAGCTGTAAATATTTCATCCTCAGCCCCATTTAACCCTCTGAGTAAGAATCCCTTAACTGTACCGTCAGGGTTGAGCAAAATTTCCTTGAGGGGAGCATTTAGCCGCACTTCCCCACCCCGCTCAGTGATGTAATCTACTATCGGCTGACACAATCTTTCGGTGGGTGAACCGTCTAAAAATGCCATTTTAGAGCCGTTCTTTTCCTGAAGGAAGCGATTCAGCGCTGTCAGGAGGATCGTAGCAGAGATTTCATCAGGTCCAATGAAGTTTAATGACTTGCACATAGCAATGAAAACTTCTGTATTCACCCGTTCGGGAATCTTCTGTTTACGTAGCCACTCTGTCCAAGAATATTTATCCATCTCCTCAACATATTTTTGCCCCTGAACCATTGCTGGAATCAGTCCTAGACCAAATTTAATTTTTTCTGGCCATGTGAGCATATCGTTGTTTCTGAGAATCGCCACCACACCATTTAAGGGTGCTGGCAAATCCGGGAAGTCAAAGCGGCTGTATGTTCCTGGTGCATCGGGCTGATTGAAGATCATTGTGTGTTCTTTCCACTGCAATCGATCTTCAATATCCAGTTCTTTAAATAGCTGCAACATATTGGGATATGCGCCAAAAAAGATGTGCAAACCCGTTTCGTACCAGTCTCCATCAGCGTCTTTCCACGCGGCCACTTTACCACCCAATACATCCCGGCGCTCCAAGATAATGGGAGTGTGACCCGCGTCTGTGAGATATTTCGCGCAGGATAGCCCTGCTAGACCAGCACCCGCGATCGCGACTCGCATTTAAACTTACTGCCTTTTAATATTTCTTTATGGTTTTGTCGTTCTCATTATACGTTGCAATCCGTTACATTTGGCAGCAGTTGTGCGATCTGTTCTCAAAAAACTTCTCTCAGGAATCCTCTTAGTCACATCCCAAGGTGCTAACACCATCACAATTGAATGTTTTCCTGATTTCCACCATCTAACTAAGTTTATGTAATTTTCCTGAACATAAATTAAAATGTTAAGTATATTTTATAGTTCTTTTTTTCCTATGGTCACATCTCAAAAGCTAGAAACCTTTGGTAATCATTTAATAGTTGGTATTTCTGGGACGACATTAAGTGATGATGATAAACATATACTGAGTGATTTAAAGCCTGTTGGAGTGATTTTTTTTGCTAAAAACTTTGAGGATGGTAAACCTTACGAAGTATGGCTAGAAACTTTCGAGCAACTTAACCACCAAATCCGAGAATATGCTCAACGTGACTCTATGTTTATGACATTAGACCACGAAGGAGGAAGGGTCGTGAGAACACCATTACCAATTACCAGATTTCCTCATGCCTTACTGTGTCGATCTCATTCCTACGAAGTAGCAAAAGCCACGGCATTAGAACTTAAATCATTGGGTATAAACTTATCCTGGTCTCCCTTAGCAGATATTTTTTCTCATCCTCAAAATCCCATTATCGGACCTCGTGCCTTTGGTCACACCCCAGAAACCACAGCTAAAGCTGTATGTGAATACTACAGAGGACTTAAACAAGGGGGAATATTAGGATGTGGGAAACACTTTCCGGGACATGGAGACACTAGTAAAGATTCTCACATTGAATTACCCATACTGAATCTGACCCTAGAAGACCTGCACAAACGGGAGCTAATACCATTTAAAGCCCTGATTGCCGAGCAAATTCCCCTGATTATGACCGCTCATATCTTATTCCCCCACATAGACCCCAAATTACCAGCCACACTTTCCCCAGCTATCCTCAAAAGCATACTCCGGGACGAATTGGGCTTTGAGGGAGTAGTAGTATCCGACGACCTGGATATGAAAGCTGTTTCCGATATGTTTACCCACAGTGGTACAATAGCCCAAGCCTTTAATGCTGGCTGTGATTTATTTATTGTCTCCCGTAATCTTAATTCCTTATCCATAGAACGTACCTATGAGATGGCTGAAGGTTTTGCCGATTCGTTAAATCAAGGTAGTCTAGATCAATCAACAGTAGCCGCAGCCAGAAATAGAATCGAGAAACTACTAGCGGTGACTCCTCAATATACCATTCAGACCTTGGATCAAAATACCCTACAGGAACACGCCCAACTAGCGATCGCCTGTTGTTACCAGAACAGATAAAATTAGTACTTAGAGGATGTTTGATAAGTCATGATTACTGTATCAACTATTGTTTTACCCCACCCTAACCCTCCCCTTGTAAGGGGATGGGACTGGATTTTATTGTTTTGGTGTGTTCGGTGTGTTACCCATTCCTCATTCCCCATTCCTCATTCCCTGTTACCTGTTACCTGTTACCTGTTACCTGTTACCTGTTACCCATTCCTCATTCCTCATTCCCTGTTACCTGTTACCTGTTACCTGTTACCCATTCCTCATTCCTCATTCCCTGTTCCCTGTTCCCTGTTCCCTGTTCCCTGTTCCCTGTTCCCTAATATAAAAATTACCTGTTTAATACTTTCCAAACATCCTCTAAGGCAAAAACCGATCCAAAGCAGCTTTTAACTGTTGAATTTCCACCTCCATATTCCCCTCTTGAGCCGCTCTAGCAATACACTCAGTTAAATGTTCATCCAAAACAATTCTCGCCACCTTATCCAAAGCGCCCCGCACCGCCGCAATTTGTAATAAAACATCAGGACAAGGGGTATCTTGCTGCACCATTGTTTTAATACCCCGAACATGTCCCTCTATCCGTGACAACCGATTGACAATTTTCCGCAGTGACTCTTGACTATGAACGTGAGCATGAGCCGACTTTCCATGGTTATGCTCCATTGGGGGATGGGATATAGATAAAGATTCTTTTGCTAACCGGTTGGATGTATTCATGAGCCATCTAAGTACTGTTAATAGTTAAATCCTAGCCTAGAGGATCACAAATCAAGGAAAAACTCTTTCCCAGGAGTTAACCCCAGTCAAACAGTTAAATTTCGTGGTCTCGTAGTTTTAAACCTAAACCCTCCCGGCGACTGCGGAGATCGTAGTAAATGACAGCTGTGAGAGTTTGATAAAAGGGTAAAATCACAGCACTAATACTAAAAATGATGGCTAGCGAAAATACAAAATAAAGTAAAGCATATAGAGCAGATCCATCTAGTATCAACGGTGAGAAAACTAATTCTAAAAAACTAGTCATAACTTGCAGCATAATCTGAGCCGGGATGGTAATTAAAAAACCCACAAAGTAAATCAACAACAACCGCCAGCCGTAACCCTGAGTTAATTGCCAACTGCGACTAATGGCTGACACCCCGTCAACATTTTCTTCAATAGCCAAGATGGCACCTACTAAGCGTAACCTGATTATGATCCATAAACAGGCTAAGAGTACCATAAGACCCACCAAGGTAATCAGACCCAACAGCAGAAAAGCAGCAGAATTTTCGTCTAGAGATATCAAGCCCCAGAAAAGCCCTAAGATGCCAGATATAATCACTATACCTAGGCCAAGTCCCACACCCACAAGAAATAATAACACCCCCGCCACCAAAAACTCCCACAACCGAGAATTAACAAAGCGTTGACCAGAGGGGATACTTTCTGGCTGATTTACCAATTCACCCAAAGCCAAGCGGGAAATCAGAGATGTGAGAGCCATATTCTTAGCCCAACCATAGACGGGAACTACAACCCACAGGTAAGCCTTGAGTGCTAGGAAAAAATAGTCTTGAACATGAGAACGATACAAGCGTATTCCAGTACTGATAACCTTGCCTACTCTTAGTGGTTGTTTGGGATCAGGAGAACCAATATTTCCCGCCATAGACCTAAAGCCTCGTTGAGATTACAGATATATGTAGGTATTCTACAGTAATTTAATTATAAGTAATACCAACTTTTAGCCAGGAACCGGCAAAAACAATGCCAAGGCCAATACACAAGGGTTAGCCAATAGCTAGTTATTTACTAATAATAGATTACATATGCTCTTAAATGCTCAGATAGTGGTATGGCTTATGTACCACTACGAGAAGCAGTTAAACAACTGGGCTTGCACCCAAACACTTTAAGGAAGTACGCAGACAATGGCAAGATTGAAAGCATCAAAAACGAAGCAGGACAAAGACTTTTTAACATTGAATCCTACCTCCGTGGTGCAACTAGAACTTCCTTTGTCTGCTACTACCGAGTTAGTTCAACCAAGCAACGAGACGACCTGGGTAGACAAATCGCCTATATGCAATCACTCTACCCAGATGCCGAAATCATCAAAGATATCGGCAGTGGAATCAACTTTAAAAGAAAAGGACTGCAAACCTTACTGGACAGACTTATGCGCCCAGATAAGCTCACGCTTGTTGTTACCTGTCGTGACCGACTCGCAAGGTTTGGATTCGAGCTTATTGAGTACATGGTCGAGCAAAACGGTGGACAGGTCGTGGTTCTCGACAACACTGTACATTCCCCAGAATCAGAACTTACCTCGGATCTTCTCTCCATCCTCCACGTCTTCTCTTGTCGGATGCACGGACTCAGGAAGTACAGTAAAAAAATCAAGGAAGATCCGGATCTTCCTCACAACCGAGCAGAAGCAGATCGTTAAACAGTGGTTTGGTGTGTCCAGGTTTGTTTACAACACCACCGTCAAACTGCTGCAAGACTCTAGCCTTAAGGCTAACTGGAAAGCGATTAAGACTGACATATTGAACGGACTACCAGAATGGAGTAAATCAGTCCCTTATCAAATTAAATCAATCGCCATCAAAGATGCTTGTAAGGCTGTCAGCAATGCCAAGAAAAAGTTTAAAAACGGTGGTGGTATTAGCAAGATTAGATTTAGGTCAAGAAAAGACACTGTACAATCTTGCTACATTCCCAAATCTGCTGTAAAGGACTTGGGAATTTACCACACTGTATTAGGTAAGGTAACCTTCAAAGAAACCTTACCACA
>CAIWDD010000026.1 GCA_903911355.1 uncultured Nodularia sp.
AGTCGTCTTAATGTTTGCTGCAAAGATTGAGCATTAACACGTTTTAAATACTCATTTTGCTTACGTGCAACAGTCAGAGACTTACATTGACTCGCAAATGTGGGGCGAGGTGTATCAGCAGGAATGATGTAACAACTACGAAGACTGCAAGCATTTACCTGGCAACTACGGGACTGATACCAGTCTTTACGCTCTGCCAAAGCATGATTGTAAACCCGTCGATGAGTTTCTAACCATTCTTCAAATATTGCTATTTGTTTTTGAGTTGGTTTGAGTTTAAATTCGTAGGTCAGATTAAACACTTGCATCACCTCCTGATAACATTATACCTTGAGGCTAATATTTTTACAGACGATTGAAGGAAAATGTCTCGCCTATGACCGGTAAACCAAAACTTCCGGGAGGATTTACAGTGTCTTTCATTATGTAGTTTAGCTAACAAATATGGGCAGAATGCAAAGAACAGTTATTAGATGAGAAAACAATTCTGATTGTTTTCTCATCGAGATGTAACTAATCACTAATCATGAAACAAATCTAAATCAGTGACTGCGCCTACACTGCTAGAAGATACCAACTTGGCATATTTAGCCAGTACACCTTTAGTATAACGGGGGGGTAAGGGTTGCCAGTTGGCACGTCGGCGGGCTAGTTCTTCATCTGGTACGTTTAACTGCAATAGGCGTTGGGAAGCATCAATAGTGATACTATCACCTTCTTCCACAAGAGCGATCGCACCACCAACCGCAGCCTCTGGCGCTACATGGCCAACTACCATCCCGTAAGTACCACCAGAAAAACGCCCATCAGTAATTAAACCCACAGAATCACCCAATCCAGCACCAATAATCGCAGATGTGGGAGCCAACATTTCTCGCATACCAGGGCCACCCTTGGGACCTTCATAACGAATCACCAGAACATCACCCGCCTGAATCTTTCCGGCGAGGATGGCATCTAAACAGGATTCCTCAGACTCAAATACCCGTGCTGGACCAGTAATGATGGGCTTTTTAACCCCGGTAATTTTAGCTACAGAGCCTTCTGTGGCCAGATTACCTTTGAGGATGGCTAAATGTCCTTGAGCATACATAGGATTATCCCAAGGACGGATCACATCCTGGTCACTGCGTGGTTCTGCTGGAATATCTGCCAATAATTCGGCGACGGTTTTACCTGTAATAGTTAAGCAGTCACCGTGGAGTAAGTCATGCACTAGTAACATTTTCATGACTTGGGGAATTCCACCGGCTTTGTGTAGGTCTGTGGCTACATATCTACCACTAGGTTTTAAATCACAGATAACAGGGACACGTCCACGGATAGTTTCAAAGTCATCTAGAGTTAGTTCTACACCAGCCGCGCGAGCGATCGCTAAAAAGTGCAAAACCGCATTTGTGGAACCACCCACCGCCATAATTACTGAAATGGCGTTTTCTATAGATTTACGGGTGATAATTTGCCGGGGTAATATTTGCTTACGTATAGCTTCCACGAGAGCAAAAGCTGATGTTTCGGTACTGTCGGCTTTTTCGGCGTCTTCGGCTGCCATTGTGGAAGAATAAGGTAAGCTCATACCCATAGCTTCAAAGGCCGAGGACATAGTATTAGCTGTAAACATCCCACCGCAGGAACCAGCACCGGGACAGGCCTGACGTTCTACTGCTAACAGTTCATCATCATCAATTTTACCGGCGCTGTATTCCCCTACTGCTTCAAAGGAACTGACAACGGTTAAATCTTTACCATTGTAGTGACCAGGTTTAATTGTGCCACCGTAAACAAAAATAGCAGGAATATTCATGCGGGCCATGGCTAGCATAGCCCCAGGCATATTTTTATCACAACCACCAATAGCTAAGACACCATCCATACTTTGCCCGGTACAGGCGGTTTCAATGGAGTCAGCGATAACTTCCCGGGATACCAGAGAATATTTCATCCCCTCAGTTCCCATAGAGATACCATCGCTAATGGTAATTGTACCGAAGATTTGGGGCATAGCGCCGGCGTTTTTTACGCCAATTTCTGCCCTTTGCGCCAGTTTATTAATTCCCATATTGCAGGGAGTGATGGTACTGTAGCCATTAGCGATCCCCACAATGGCTTTATTAAAATCTTCATCTTGAAAACCAACCGCACGTAGCATAGCGCGATTAGGCGATCGCTGCACCCCTTGGGTGACAACTTTGCTTCTTAAATTATCTGACATATTTTTCCTTCCGTGCCATTATCGCTGGTATTGCGATTGTATTACCTAATTTTCCCATGTATACATAGCATATTTGAGAAATGTTTAGCAGTTATTTGGCCCAAACGGCTTCAAAAAAGTCTAACTCGCAAGACATGGCGTAACGGTAAGTCGGATAGAGTGAGGTATTACCAGCAGCATATTTTTCTACC
Source organism: uncultured Nodularia sp. (assembly GCA_903911355.1). Taxonomy (GTDB): domain Bacteria; phylum Cyanobacteriota; class Cyanobacteriia; order Cyanobacteriales; family Nostocaceae; genus Anabaenopsis; species Anabaenopsis arnoldii. Next base: position 2,404 of record CAIWDD010000026.1, read on the forward strand.
AAACTTTCTAATTGTTGTGTCAGTGCTTCAAATTCAGCATTACTATAAGTTGAAATCCAAATTACTAAATTTTAATATTATTTTCCACCAAAATTACAGGTATGTGACTGGTTTCTAATACTGTTTGTGATACTGAGCCAATAAGAACTTGTTCCCAAGGTTGATGTCCTCTTTTTCCCATGATAATTGCAGTAGTATTATACTCTTGGGCGATGCGAATAATTTCCTCGGGAACTGTTCCCGTCACAGTTATAAACTTATGTCTGATATCCAATAATAATTGTTTAGTTTTTAACTGTAGTTCTATGATTTCTTGTTGATTGGGGAGATTAACTATATGCACAACGATGACTTCACCGTTAGTCCTTCGTGCTAAATCTGCTACTTTGGTTAAAACTGCTGTAGCTAAACTGGATGTATCAACTGCTGCTAGTAATAAGGTTGGTGTGGCAATTGTAACTTTTGTGGGATCAACTTCTCCCCTTTGTAATAATTTAGGTGCAAAGGTCATGGTTGCCCAAGCGCCTAAAGGTGCTGTCACTAAAATTGATAAGGCTGCGATCGCTAAAATAATCTCACCTCCTGAAACCCCTTGAGTTAGGGGAATTGCCCCAATGGCTGCTTGTACTGTGGCTTTGGCTGAGTTTGCAGGTAATAAAAACAGTCGTTCCCGCCAATTCCAATTACTACCCAGTGTGGAAAGATACCAGCCTAACGACCGACCGAGAAGTAAACCAATAATTAAAATTAATATCCCAGGGAGAAGAATTTTTTCTAATACTTGGAGTTGAATAGTTGCACCCAATAAAACAAACAGAAAAATTTCCGCTACTATCCATAAGCTGTCAAAACCACCGCGTAACTTTCTAGCCAAGGGTGCATCCAGTTCTATTAAAAAGAAACCCATACTCATGGCTGCTAAATAACCAGAAAAGTAAGGCAGTACCTCAGCAGCAATTACTAGAAATAAGGCAATACTGGCAGTAATCATCGTATCTTGAACGGCGTTTTGAGTCCAATTCTGGTTGACTAACACCACAACTAATAACCGCGCTGCTAAATAACCCAATAGTATTCCCAGTAATATTTGCATGAGCATTTGCAGTGGAAGCAGTTGCAGGGGAGTGAGGGTAAAGCCCCCAGGAAGAACCTCGATTACGCCCCCATCGCCCAAGAAACTCAGCAATAGACTAAAAACTAGCAATAACAGCACATCAGATAAAGCACTACCAGTTAAAATCGCATCGGGTATGCCTTTAGTAACGCCCCGTCCTAAACTTTTTAGCCTCAGCATTCCCGGAACGATGACAGCTGGAGATTCTGCACCAATGATACAACCCAAGAGTAAACCAGTGAGAAAGTCAAACTTAAAGATCACCATAGCAGCAAGAGCAATGGCGATCGCCTCAGTTGTAGCTGGTAGAAAACCTAACCGCAGCGCCACTGTTCCCTGTTGAGCTAATTTGTCGCAGTCCAACCCCAGTCCTGCTTTCATCAAGATAATCATCACTGCTAAAGTTCTGAAAACAGGAGCAGCATTCAGCATCTCTGGACTAATAACATTGAGCACTTGGCGGCTGAGAATTATCCCCACTAACATCATCCCAATTAAAGGGGGAGCGCCTAAACGCCGGGCTATTTGACCGACAAAAAAGCCCATGATGAGAATCCACAATATACTGGCTAACATTGCCATGACTTTTTGAGATTTTAAGCTCTAGTTAGGGAATGGGGAACAGGGAACAGGGGGAGTCAAACAATATTTGATACATTAATCATATCTTTTAAAACATCCTCTAATAATGAGATTTTTCCTAAATGTTCGGGAAAACCTGAGTTATTTTGCAGGTTTTCAGCACTAATATCTGATTGGAGCTAGATAGAATCAAAGTATGACCTAACTGAATACTGTCGTCTATGAAGTCTCACATAGCATGAGCGGGAGGGCAAAATTATGAACAATCAATTCAAAACCCTTGCTTTACTGGCTGTTCTGAGTGGTTTATTGATTGCCATTAGCTACTGGATAATTGGCGGTACTGGCGGCTTAATGATCGGAATTGGGTTAGCAGCAGCAACAAACCTGTTTTCCTGGTATCAATCAGACCAGATTGCTTTGAGAGTCTACCAAGCCCAGCCCATAAGTGAGGCTCAAGCACCGGGACTTTATGCTATGGTACGCAAATTGAGCGATCGCGCCAACATTCCCATGCCAGGAATTTACGTTGTTCCTAGCCAAACTCCCAACGCTTTCGCCACCGGAAGAGATCCAGAACACGCAGCCGTGGCTGTGACCGAAGGTATTTTGAATATGTTGCCAGATGACGAACTTGAAGGTGTGATTGCTCACGAATTGACTCATATTGTTAACCGTGATACCCTTACACAAGCTGTTGCTGCCACAATTGCCGGGGCTATATCGTTTCTGGGACAAATGCTGAGTTATAGTTTATGGTTGGGTGGTGCTGGTTCACGAGACAATAACAGAGGTGGAAATCCTTTAGGTATTTTCTTAACGGTATTACTTGCCCCCATAGCGGCTACAATCATACAGCTAGCAATTTCTCGTACACGAGAGTTTTCCGCCGATGCAGGTGCTGCCAGATTGACTCGTAATCCCCGCGCTTTAGCTCGGGCCCTACAAAGGTTAGAATCCATAGCCAGACAGCTACCTTTAAATGCTAACCCCTCTTTTGAGCCGTTATTAATTATTAATCCAATTTCCGGTCAGTTTCTGGGTAACTTATTCTCTAGTCACCCTGCTACAGAAGCACGAGTTGAAGAATTGCTCAGATTAGAGCAGCAACTACTCAAAACACCTTAAACCCAAGATATTTTACACTATTTGGAGAGTTGTCTCTCCAAATAATTTATGTTAACTTAACCGAAAATTTAACGATAAAAAATAATCTGCCTCCGGAAAAGTACACTCTTCTAGGAAAATGAGAATGTTAAGGCAATTAAATTGAGGACATTCAATAATTAACTATAGTCAAGATTGAAATTATTTAGACAGTACTATGGCAATTATAGTCTCAGAGTCTCAGGTGAATATGATGAACAAAGGTTTGCTGAAATTCCTCACCCAGCCATTGTTAGGTGTGGCTTTATTAACCACTGTCAATGTTGCTGCGCCGAGTGCGAGCCTAGCTCAGGGACAAATAGTATCACAAACAACACAACCCATCTTTCCTTCGGTACAATCAGGAACAGCGGATAAAGAACGAATCATTCCCACAGCACAGCAAGTATCACCATCTATACCAATAGACACCAATTATACTTTGGGGGGCGGCGATCTAATTCGCGTCAACGTATTTGAAGTTCCAGAATATACTGGTGAATATCAAGTACCACCCGGAGGTTCAATCAACCTACCTTTAATTGGCAGTGTACCTGTTCTGGGTCTAACAACCGAACAGGCTGCTGATGAAATAGCACGGAGGTATTCTCGCTTTCTCAAGCGTCCCCTCATTTCAGTTAATCTGTTATCACCTCGTCCAATCAACATTTTGGTCGCCGGAGAAGTGACAAGGCCAGGAGCTTATACCCTGAATTTACAAGGAGGCGCTGGCAATAATCCCGGTGTACAATACCCCACTGTCTTAGCTGCACTGACCACAGCTCAGGGTGTAACCTTAGCAGCAGATGTTACTCAAGTGCAATTAATACGTAAAAGAGGACGTTCTTCTGAGCAAGTTGTCAACCTGAATTTACAGCAACTAATCCAGACAGGTAGGATAGATCAGGACATTACTCTCAGGGATGGCGATACTATTGTTGTGCCAACTGCAACCAATTTTAACATCGCAGAGGCACGTAATCTGTTTGCAGCAAACTTTGCCGCCAGCCCTACTACACCGAGGACTGTAGCCATCATTGGTGCTGTCAATCGTCCCGGTTCATATGTAGTGGGACCAGGTGGCGAAGGAGCCAGTGCTGTACCTACTGTGATGAGAGCCCTGCAATTGGCTGGGGGAATTACATCAGAAGCTGATGTTCGTAATCTTAAGCTGCGCCGACCGACAAGAACAGGCTCAGAACAAAATATAGATATCGACCTGTGGAAATTATTGCAGAGTGGTGATATTAATCAGGACATTATTGTCCAGGACGGAGATACAATTTTTATTCCTACTGCCACTGAGATAAACACTGCGGAAGCTACGCAATTGGCTACCAGTACTTTATCTCCCGCAACAATTCAAGTTGGCGTGGTCGGGGAAGTGAAAAGACCCGGAGCAGTAGAGATTCAGCCTAATAGCTCCTTGAATCAGGCCTTGTTGGCTGCAGGTGGATTCAATGATGCTAGAGCTAGAACCAATACGGTGGATTTAGTTCGCCTTAACCCTAATGGTTCTGTAACTAAGCGAGAAGTCAAGGTTGATTTGTCTGCGGGAATTAATGAGGAGAGTAATCCCATACTCCGCAATAATGATGTTGTCATAGTCAACCGTTCCGGTTTGGCTCAAACTGGTGACAGTGTTGGTGCGGTAATCAATCCTTTAGGTGGGTTGTTGGGAATCTTCAGGGCTATATTCGGTTTCTTTTAAGCCAATCGGGTGGTGTTCCCCAGGGCTTTATTTCCTGGGGCGCAACTTTAACCCGACATTAGTAGTCAACTAGTTGAACTACTTTTTGAATGGGATTATCTTATGTCCTCGTGGTTCAGGAAACATCCACCTCCAATATCCTTCCTTAATGGGTTACTATGCAGTTTCACTCTCACTCTGGGTTGGGGTGTGAGTATTCCCTTGGCCACAGCCGCAGAAACCGTTACTATCCGTTTAGGTGTCTTTCAACAGTCACTAGCGATCGCTGACTTAGAGAAATTTGCTAAATCTGGGCAACTACCAGAACACTTACAGCTATATAGCTTTGTGTTAACGCCAGAAGTAGGTAAATTACTGGGGAGAAGGTTGGAATTAGATCCAGCTTTTGCAGATAAATTTGTGGAGGAGCTATTGCGATCGCCACAAGGTAGACAGTTAATTACTTCTTTGAGAACAGCAATACCAGATAGCACCATAGAAACAATTCAGTCGGCCCTCTATCTGTCTGTACGTCAAGTCAACGGTTTGAGTGCAATTGGTTTTTTGCGCGCCTATCCACAAAAAAATATTACTGTTGATGCAACTTCAGTACTGCAAATTGCATTAGAACTAAACGCTAACAAATTACAAAGTCAAGTCCTCGGGCTTTTCTTAGAACGACAATTATTAGTAAAAAATCATCCGCTTTTTCAACCAACCTTTGACCCTGCTAGTAAAGGAAAAAATGCAGTTGAGCAGCAAACCCTGCTCCTACAAGACAGAGAACGAAATCGCACCATTCCTGTAGACATTTATTGGAGTCAAAATTACACCCCAGCGCCACTGGTTGTCATTTCCCACGGATTTGGAGCCAACCGTCAATTCTTGAGCTATTTAGCACATCATCTAGCTTCTCATGGGATTACCGTTGCTGCAATTGAGCATCCTGGTAGTAACTCTGTAGCCATCAGTCGGGCTGAAAATTACATGAATTTGGCTCAACTACTACCAGCTACTGAATTTATTGAGCGCCCCAAAGATGTCAGCTTTTTGCTCAACGAATTAGAAAAACTTAATACTCAATCGGCACAACTTCAAGGAAAACTGAATACAAACCAAGTAACTGTCATTGGTCACTCTTTAGGGGGGTACACTGCTTTAGCCTTAGTTGGTGGAGAAGTCAACCTCAAAGAATTACAACAGTTCTGCACAACTTCTCTTTCCTTTGGCGAATCACCTGGTGATTGGTTACAGTGTGCAGCAGCTAGTTTAAAAGAGAATACACTAGATTTACAAGATCGGCGAGTTCAAAGCGCGATCGCACTCAATCCCCTGGTTGGTAAACTCTTCGGTACAAACGGTCTGACTAAAATTGCCAAACCTGTATTAATCTTAGCGGGAACTGAAGACGTACTTACCCCAGCCTTAACCCATCAAATCAGACCCTTTAACCAACTCCAGGGTTCTAAGTACCTGTTAACAGCCATTGGTGGTACTCACTTGAGTATTCATGACCCCGCATATCCCATGAGTGGGGCCACTGCGATCGTGAGAGAAAAGCGAGGGGAAGAAACCCACTCATTACGTCAGTTAATTCGCGGTGTCACCTTAGCATTTATCAAACAACACACACCACAAGCCCAAATTTACCAACCATTTCTCACACCAGCTTACGCCCAATCTCTTTCTACAGTAGCACTCCCCCTCCGTTTGAATTCTGATTTACCAGAAAATATCAAACCTTGGCTAAGTTCGCTCACCAAATAATCACCCTCCCCCTATTAATGTCAATTAAATCACATAATTCCTGTTAATAAAATTACATACCCAACATGAAAACTCAAATGTCAGGCTAAGGTAGTACCATATCATTTACACTAAATTTACCCAAAGGCTGAATAGGAGAACATATGGAGCCAATTATTGCCATAGTCTTAGCACTCATAGCCTATGCTTTAGGATCTGCAAAATTGATTAGTCAAGGTAACGAAGCCCTAGTAGAACGCTTGGGGCGATATCACCGCAAACTTGGGTCTGGACTCAATTTTATTGTTCCTTTGGTAGATCAGATTGTGATGGAGGATACCATACGCGAGCAGTTTATAGACATCAAACCTCAAAATGTGATCACCAGAGATAACATTTACCTAGAAGTTGATGCTGTTCTGTTTTGGCGCATTAGAGATATAGTGAAAAGTTTCTACGAAATCGATGATCTCCAAGGGTCTCTCAGACAAGTAGGCACAACTACACTCCGGGAAGTCATCGCCCAAAACACTGTGGAACAAACCAATGTCTCCCGTGCAGAAATGGACACAGCCATTTTAAATCAGTTAAATCAAACAACACAAAATTGGGGAGTCGAGATTCTGCGCTTGGATATTCAAAGCATTACACCGCCTGAAAGTGTGCGAAAGTCAATGGAAGAAGAGCGAGCAGCAGAAATTAAAAAACGGGCCCTGGCTTTTGAAGCCGAAGGGGAACGTGACGCTGCTATTAAGAGAGCCCAGGGAACTCAAACCTCAATGCAGATAATTTCTGAAGCTTTACGTTCTCATCCTGAAAGCCGGGAAATTCTTAGATATCTTGTTGCTCAAGATTATGTCGTGGCTAGCCAAAAACTTGGTGAGAGTAATAATGCTAAAATTGTCTTCATAGACCCCAGTAAAACTAATGAAGTCTATAACCAGTTGATTGCCGACTCCATAGCTCAAGAAGGTGGTAGCAATAACTCACCAACAAAGTAACAGCTAGGTGATGAAAGCAGTTTCCATAAGGAGAAACCACAATTACCATTTTGATCGCAATAGTAAATCAGCTACCAGTGACACATCTCGCATTTCCTGAACATCGTGAACTCGCAAGATATCAGCACCATGAGAAATAGCTGCACAACAAGCTGCTGCTGTTCCCCAGACCCGTGCTTTGGGGTCTGGTTGGTTTAAGATGTGTCCAATAAAACTTTTCCGGGATGCTCCTACTAAAATAGGGGAATTTAGAGCTTTGAATGCACTCAATCGGCGCAAAATTTCTAAGTTCTGCTCATGGTTTTTGGCAAAACCAATCCCGGGATCAATGATAATTTTTTCGAGGTCAACCCCTGCTCTAGTTGCTGCTAGAATTTGTTTTGCTAAGAAACTAGAAATTTCTCCCATCAAATCCTCATAATCAGTCATTTGTTGCATTGTCTGGGGCGTTCCCCGGATGTGCATCAAGACAATCGGCACATCTAAACTAGCAACTGTAGGTAGCATCTCTAAATCAAATGTACCACCGGAAATATCATTAATTATATCCGCTCCAGCTTCTATTGATGCCCTGGCTACATCTGCTCTAGTTGTATCTACAGAGATGGGCACACTAATTTCTGGTCGGATAGCCTCCAAGATGGGTAGTACCCGATCCAGTTCCTCTACAAGACTGACTTGCTCCGCTCCCGGTCGAGTTGACTGACCACCCACATCGATGATGTCAGCGCCAGCAGCTACCATGGCTCGTGCTTGTGCTAAAGCCCCAAGCCTATGATTAAACAGACCACCATCGCTAAAGCTATCAGGGGTAACATTTAAAACACCCATCAAATAAGTTCGCTGTCCCCACACAAAACAGCGATCGCGAATTATTAACTGGCTGGACATATAGACATTTTCAGTTAAAAAACAAACATTAAGAATAAAATCAATACACGCATTCCCCGGAGCGGCCAGGGAAAAAGCGTTATAGATAAAATTAGTTGTAATTGACAATGCGAGCAAAACTTGCGGGTTCCAAACTGGCTCCCCCCACAAGAGCGCCATCAATTTCCGGTTGAGCCATAATCTCATCAATATTATTAGGCTTCACTGAACCACCGTATTGAATCGAAACATGAGGATTACTCAACTGACTACGAATTAAACCAATGACCCGATTAGCTTCAGTGGATTCACAAGTATCACCAGTACCAATTGCCCAAATAGGCTCGTAAGCAATCACCAAATTATCCTGATCGACATCTATCAGGTCTTTATCTAGCTGGGCGGTAATTATTGATTCAGTTTCCCCAGCATCTCGTTGTTCTTTAGTTTCGCCTACACATAAAATCGGTGTCAGACCGTGCTTTTGAGCCGCTTTGAGGCGTAAATTGACCGTTGCATCTGTTTCTCCAAAGTATTGTCGTCTTTCGCTATGACCGACAATTACAAAACGTACACCAAGTTCCGTTAACATAGGTCCAGAAATTTCGCCCGTATAGGCTCCATTTTCTTCCCAGTGAACATTTTGCGCCCCCAACTGGATGAGGCTACCATGCAAATTCTTGGACAACAGGTTTAGGTTAGTGAAAGGAGGACACAATACCACTTCCCGCCCTTGGGGTATTTCCTCCAAGTGAGGTAGAAATCCCTGTAAAAAATCTTGGGTTTCTGCCTGGGTTTTGAACATTTTCCAGTTACCGGCTATAACTATTTTCCGCACAGGTGATTTAGTCAAGATTCTAACGCTAATAGATGCATTTTTCAGTTTAGGACGTTTTGTTAGTCATTGCTCATTAGTAATTGGGAAAAACTTCCCCTGCGTACCCCTACTGGTTCACCCAATCTCCTGCTAAAAATAACTAGGATAAGAATATGGGGATAAAATCCCAAATCGCCAATTTAAAATTGATATGACTTCTACATTGCCTTTGCCTGAACCTCATCACAGCGACTCCCCTAACTGGGAGGCAGAACTTGATAGTGCCATTTTCAGTTTTGAGGATATTCAAAGGTCACTCAACTATAAACAAGCACAAACAGCACTGCGAAACTTAGTTACCAATCTTGACCTGACCCCCCAGGAAAAACGCGGTTTGGAAGTTGAACTGGCTGATTTGGAAACTATGCTGGGTAAGTTGGACAGTATGGTAGTACAAATTGCTGCTTTTGGCATGGTGGGACGCGGTAAGTCCTCCCTACTCAATGCCTTAGTGGGACAAACTGTGTTTGAAACTGGACCGCTCCATGGAGTCACCCGTAATTCCCAAAGAGTTGACTGGACTATTAGTGAAGAAAAAATCGGGGACAATGAACCTACCTTACGGGTAACTTTGTCTGGGGAAGGTCAATGTCAGGTGGAACTAATTGATACTCCTGGGTTAGATGAAGTAGATGGTGATACTCGTGCTGCATTAGCTGAACAGGTAGCAAAGCAAGCAGATTTAATTTTGTTTGTGATTGCCGGGGACATGACAAAAATAGAACATCAAGCCCTTTCTCAGTTGCGGGAAGCCGGTAAACCTATAATTCTGGTATTTAACAAGGTAGACCAATATCCCGAATCCGACCGCATGGCAATTTATCGCAAAATCCGAGATGAACGGGTGAGGGAGTTACTCACTCCCCTGGAAATTGTCATGACAGCAGCATCACCACTGGTGAGGACGGCGATTATTCGCCCTGATGGTAGTAGGGGGGTGCAGTTACGTAGCAGTACAGCCCGGGTGGAAGAACTGAAACTAAAAATTCTGGAGATTTTACAGCGTGAGGGTAAGGCTTTGGTGGCTCTCAATACTATGCTTTATGCGGATAATGTTAATGAGCAGTTGGTAGAGCGAAAACTGATGATTAGGGAGCAAAATGCTAATCAGTTGATTTGGAAGGCTGTGATGACTAAGGCAATAGCGATCGCTCTCAATCCGGTTACTGTTGTGGATATACTCAGTAGTATAGTAATTGATATTTCTTTGATTTTGGGTTTATCTAAACTCTATGGCATCCCTATGAGCGAAAGTGGTGCTGTACAATTGCTCCAAAAAATTGCCCTGAGTATGGGCGGTATCGGTTTGAGTGAGTTACTCGCAAATTTAGGCTTAAGTGGCTTAAAAACTCTGCTGGGTATTTCTGCATCAGCTACCGCTGGCGCCACCTTTGCGCCTTACATTTCAGTAGCACTTACCCAAGCTGGGGTGGCCGGGGTTTCTTCCTATGGTATTGGACAAGTTACTAAGGTTTATTTAGCCAATGGCGCTACTTGGGGGGATGAAGGACCCAAAGCAGTTATTAGTCGGATTTTGGCCAACTTAGACCAGCAATCTATCCTCAACCGCATTAAGGAGGAATTACAACAAAAGGTGAAACTAAAACCTTAAATCAGCTATGTCTAGTTTTGCGATATTCTAAGTACAGCTACGTGCGATTCGTTCTTCCTAAATGAGTAGAAATGCTCAGGGACGGAAGGTAAGGCTGATGAAAACCAGATTCTTATAACTGGGTGTCCATGTGGGTGAGAATCCCACCCCCTAGGTGCAAGGGTGACAGCATCTTCCTTATGGTAGCGACTAGCCATCGATAGCCAATAAATACTGGCACACAATTGGGGGTAATAACTGGGAATTTGCAGTTAAGACGGAGGATAAATTCATCAAGCTGTATAGACACGCAGAAACTCCTATAGTACGTCATGTCAAGGTTAAAGGCATTGCCTCGCCATTTGATGGTAATTGGGTATACTGGAGTGCAAGAATGATAAACCATCCAGAAGCCAACAAAAGAGTAGCGACTCTACTTAAGAGGCAAAAGGGTAAATGTCCTGAATGTAGGCATTACTTTAGGGACGGTGATGTAATGGAAGTAGACCACATCTTACCCATCTCCAGAGGTGGAAAAGATGAACATAAAAATCTACAACTATTACACAGACATTGCCACGATAGAAAGACAGCCAGTGATGGAAGTCTTAAAGGTATTCATGACAAGAACCATATCATTGAGGAGCCGTATGAGGTGAAAGTCTCACGTACGGTTTTGAAGACGAGTCGGTCAGGTGACTGACCGGCTTAGTTTAATAGGATGAGAAATGTAGAATGTCCCGAGCTTTTGAACAGTCTATTCAAATTAATGCCACAGCTTCAGTGGTGGAACGCTGCATTACTGATTTAACACTCATGCACCGTTGGCTTAATCCTGCTCTGTGTTGTGAACCTGTGGGGGAAGTTTGGAGTACTGATGTGGGTAGTCAAAGTCGCTTTATTATTCAAGTTCCCCTACTTCAACCCAGCTTATACAGCGTTGTTGTGGAACGAGAACCAGGTTTAGTGGTTTGGGAATTTCAGGGATTCTTTCAAGGACGCGATCGCTGGGAATGTCAACCAATACCACAAGGAACACTTCTTGTCAACCGCTTTGAGTTCAATATTCCTAATCCTCTGGTCAGTTGGGGGTTCAATAACTTTGCCGCATCTTGGACTCAAAAAGATATGCAAGCCCAACTCAGTCGCCTCAAACAAGTAGCAGAGTCATTAGTAATTAGCTAATCCTTGTCCAACTCAGCCAGTAAGCTGCGAATTACCACCGCATCCTGAGCATGAGGAACCTTGTCCAAATAACTTTGCAAATCATCAACAGCTTGGGCATATTCACCAAGTTGATAATAGAGCAAACCGCGATCGCGCACTTCTAAAATCATCCCAGGAAACAAGAACAAAATTCGTTCTATAGCCGCCAAGCTTTTTGCTAAATTTTGTTGTTTGAGGTAAATATATTTCAAATTAGTCAGCATCCGCATCAAAAATTGCCGATTACTTACCGGTTCTAAAAACTCAGGCTGTAAACTCACAGGTTGCTGAAACACTTGAGATAATCGTTTTTCACAATCTTCTACAAACATCACCTCACCCCCATTAAACGCATCCACAAAAATTTCCATATCTGGAATATCAGGGCGAATCAGAAAATGTCCTGGCATTCCCACGCCTACCATAGGAAAATCAATCCTACGAGCAATTTCTAGATAAACCAACGCCAAAGTAATGGGGATCCCCAAACGACGGTCAATGACATCATTGAAAAAGCTGTTGCGGGGGTCATAGTAATCCTTTTGATTACCAGCAAATCCTAAATCAACGTAGAGATACTGATTAATAGTTTGGATAATTCGCAGGGGATATTGTGAAGCGGGTAAGCGTTCTTGAACTTCGCCAGCCATTATATCCAGGGTATTGAGGTATTCCGCAATATCCAGGTGAGGATATTCTTCCTGGGCTATATACAAAGCTGCCTTGGCTAAGTCAATAGCCTCCTCATGCTCCTGAATTTCCTGGTAAAAATATAATCTAGCTGACGAGAAATTCATAAGTAAATCCTGAGTATAATTAAATATTTACCCCTGAGTAACTCCAGTTTACACTCAGAGCAATAACTACCCACGGGAAATCCGAATTTTGTCTAGGTGTTCACAGGAGTTTAACAACCCCGCAGCATCATCTCCCCAATCCCAGAATTTTGCTAGAGTTAAGGCACCAGAGGTTTTTCAGTCAAATCTCTGATAACGCCAGCAGACGAGGCTATCTATGCTTACAAGTACACTACTTCTGTCCAACCAAATTCCCACACTACAATACTCCTCAACTCCAGAGCGATTCGATGACACCTGGGAAGCCCCTCTGGCTACCCTCCTAGGATTAGGACGCGCCGCCGGTGCTGACCTGATCGAATTCTTTTTAGAACGTCGTAACTACATTAGTTGTCTAGCAGAAGACGACGCTATTACCAGCATTTCACCCAGTTTAGTCACAGGTGCAGGGGTGAGGGTATTTCGCGGTACAGCCGACTGCTACGTTAGCACCAATGACCTATCCTTTGGGGGTTTAAAAGCAGCCTTAGAAAAAGGTCTTTCTATTCTGGGACTAGAATTACCTATTCATAATGCTTTTATCCCAGAAATTAACCTAGAGTTACTCAGAGACTACGCCACCAAAAGAGGCAAAGATGGTTGGTTACCCCTGTGTAGTTCCATCCGAGAAATGGGAGAAGTACTTTTAGATGGTACTGCTCAACTGCAGCGAAAAGCTAGTCATGTACAATCTCGCCGGGCTTCCTATTTCCGAGATTGGCAAGAAGTCTTAGTTGCTGCTAGTGATGGCACATTTGCTCGTGACATTCGCCTGACTCAATCGGTGGGGTTTAACCTATTGTGCGCTGACGGTGCTAATCGCGCCTCCATTGGGGAACGCGCTGGTAACACCAGTGATGCTAATTTCTTGAGAACTTGGGATTATCAACAAGCAGCCGAACAAATAGCAGAATCTGCCGGGAAAATGCTCTATGCAGACTATGTAGATTCAGGTACTTACCCCATTGTCATGGCGAATCACTTCGGTGGGGTAATTTTCCACGAAGCCTGTGGACATCTGCTAGAAACTACCCAAATTGAACGCAAAACTACCCCATTCGCCGACAAAAAAGGTGAAAAAATTGCCCACGAAAGTCTCACAGCTTGGGACGAGGGACGGGCAGAAAATGCCTTTGGCACCATTGACATGGATGATGAAGGTATGCCAGCTCAAAGAACCCTATTAATTGAAAAAGGTGTCCTGAAAAACTTCTTAGCAGACAGAACAGGCTCCTCTCGCACTGGACATCCTAGAACCGGAAGCGGTCGCCGCCAAGGTTATACTTTTGCTGCTGCTAGTCGGATGCGTAATACTTATATTGCTCCTGGGGACTACACCACTGAAGATTTATTTAACTCTGTTGATAAAGGTATTTACTGTAAAAAGATGGGTGGCGGTAGCGTTGGCGCTACAGGTCAATTTAACTTTAGTGTAGATGAAGCTTATTTAATCGAAAATGGCAAAATCACTAAACCACTAAAAGGAGCCATTCTCATTGGTGAAGCCAAGGAAATTATGAATAAGATTTCCATGTGTTCTCAAGATTTGGAACTAGCTCCCGGCTTCTGCGGTTCTGTTAGTGGCAGTATCTACACCACGGTTGGACAACCCCACATTAAGGTTGATTCTATCACCGTTGGCGGCAGATAGAAATTCCTGCGTGTCTTGGTGTTTTCGTGTTTAATACAACATGGAATACACCACCAAGGCACAAAATCACAAACCAAACTTTTGGCGCAACACAATCTCAAATACGAAATCCTTTGACTATGCCGAATATTACAGAAATTGCCAATAACGCCAAGGAAAAAGCTAGTAAACTTGGTATTAAAAAATTTGACATTTACGGCTCAACAATAGATGAAACTAGCGTCCAAGTAGACCAAGGTGAGCCGAAACAAGTAAAAGCCTCAAATCGTTCTGGGGTAACTGTTCGCGTCTGGAATGATGAGAATACAATGGGTGTTACCAGCACCACAGATGTAGATCCCAAAGGGCTAGAATTAGCTTTAAAAACTGCCTACGAGGCGAGTTTTTTTGGTGTGAAGGAAAATGTCCCGGATTTTAGTCCAGAGTCCACTGTTCCTATTGCCTATACACCTCATGATAAAGCCCCCCAAGCACCTGTGGCTGAGTTGATTAACAGTCTACTGGCGGCTGAAAAGGAAGTTTTAGCAGCCCATGGGGCAATTAAGGGTGTGCCTTATAATGGTTTAGCTCAAAGAGATATTGATAGGTTCTATGTCAACAGTGACGGTGCTACTAGAACTGAATCTCATTCTTTAGCATCGATTTATCTTTACAGCAAAACCGAGGAAGATGGCAAAAAACCACGGAGTGGTAGCGCTTTTAGAGTTGAGCGGAGTTTAAATAGTCTCGACATTAATGGTTGTGTCAAGGAAACAGCCGAGAAAACTATTAGTCACCTGAACTATGAAAAAATCCAGTCTGGTAAATATCTAGTTGTTTTCTCTCCTGATGCTTTTTTAAGTTTATTGGGTGCTTTTTCTAACCTGTTCAATGCTCAAAGTATTCTGGATAATCAAAGCTTGTCTCATGCCGATGATTTAGGTAAGCAAATTGCTTCACCTTTGCTTTCGGTTTATGATGATGCACTACACCCAGCTAACGTGGGTGCAGAAAGTTTTGATGGTGAAGGAACTCCGACTCGCCAGGTGTCGCTGATTGAAAATGGCGTTTTAAAAAGTTTTCTTCACAGTGCGGGTACTGCTAAAAGAATGAATACCCAGCCCACTGGTAATGCTAGTATTGGGGCAAAAGTCAGCGTTAGTCCCAACTTCTATCATGTTTTTGCAGCTACATCACCCGCACAGGAGTTGAGCTTAGAAACTGCGGAAAATGTGGTTTTGATTGATGATTTACAAGCTCTCCATGCAGGGGTTAAATCTTTACAAGGTTCGTTTTCTCTGCCTTTTGATGGCTGGTTAGTTAATAATGGTGTGAGAACTAGTATTGAATCAGCCACTGTTGCAGGTGATTTCTTGGAACTCCTGAAGTCGATAGTTTATGTAGAAAAAGAAGTCGAGCTTACCCCTGGTGGAGTTTGTCCCAAAATTTGGGTTGACGGACTTTCTATTACTGGAGAGTAACAGTTAAGGGAAGTTATGGGTTTTTGATCAGCCTCTTCTCTTGGGTGGTAGTATATTGCTTTGCGGTCAGTGGGGGACTTAAGTCCCCCACTACTAAGCTGAATCTTTACCACTACCTAATAAATACAACAGTGCCATGCGAATAGCGATACCACTGGTAACTTGGGACTGAATTAGGCTAAATTCTGGATCATCCATCAAATCTGAGCTAATTTCTACACCACGGTTGACTGGCCCTGGATGTAAGACTTTAACATGAGGCTGGCACAGTTGTAGTTTTTTGCGTGTAATGCCAAAGGTCTGATGATATTCTCGTAAACTTGGGAGTAGGTGAGCTGTCATGCGTTCCTTTTGCAAGCGCAAGGTCATGACTAAATCTGCATCTTTTAAGGCTGGTTCTAATTCCCAATGTAAAAATAGCTGACGGTTAAGTTTTGGGGATGAGTCAGTTTGACCGCTTTCTAAAACAAAGTCTTGGAATAACTGAGGTAGAAGGGTAGGGGGTGATGCTAGATGGACTTGAGCGCCACTGGCTGTTAAACTCCAGATATTGGATCGGGCGACGCGGGAATGTAAAATGTCTCCGACGATGGCAATTTTTTTATCTTTTAAGAGTTCTAGTCGGGGATGACTGGGGTCAATCAATGTACATATGGTAAATAAATCTAGCAGTGCTTGGGAAGGATGCTCATGTTGACCGTCACCAGCATTGAGGACGTTAACTCTTACTCCCAGACGATCCATTTCTTGAGCGATCGCATTGGGTACTCCTGCTTCTCGATGACGGATGACCATAATATCAGTTCCCATAGCCAAATAGGTTTTGGCTGTGTCAAGAATTGTTTCTCCCTTAGTCATGGAAGAACTGGCGGCGGTGAAGTTAAGGGTATCTGCACTCAGGCGTTTAGCGGCCAGTTCAAAACTGCTGCGGGTGCGTGTGGAGGGTTCAAAAAATAAATTCGCCACCACCTGTCCTTGTAGACTTGGTACTTTTTTTGTCCGCCGTGACAGCACCTCTTGAAAACTAGCAGCAGTTTGTAAAACTGTATCGTATTCATTGGTTGTGAAGTCAGCCAGGGAAAGAACGTGATGACGATTCCAGGTGCTACTAGGCATAAAATTGTTTTTAATATTTAAATTTCTAGTTCCTTAATTATTCATAATCGCATCTAACAAAATCCCAGCCCCAAAACGCACAGGGTCACTGCAAGGTAAACCAGTTTCGGCTGTGGTTTGGGCGATCGCATCTTGAGCTGTCAACTCGTCTAAATGAGCCGTATTCAAAGCTATACCCACCACAGGAACATCCCCAAAAGCACCTGCTGCACTAGCGACACTTTCATACAAGCGAATTACCTTGGATAAAGAGGGAATCACAACATGGGGATGATTACGCACTTGAGCCTGTCCCGCCCGATGTGCCAAAATTAATTGTGTTGGTTGGGAGCCACGAATTAAAGGCAAAGTAGCAGTAGAACCAGGATGCAGCAATGAACCTTGTCCCTCAATATAGAGAATGTCGTAGTCGTTACCACAACCCATCACCATTTGTTCCACAGCACCGGCTGCAAAATCTACCCGCACAGCATCTAAGGGTATCCCCTCCCCCGCTAACATCACCCCAGCTTGACCTGTAGCTAAAAATTGGGAACGCCACCCCCGCCGCTGTGACTCCCAATGTAATTCTAGGCTAGTGGACATTTTACCAATTGCCATATCAGTTCCCACAGTCAGCACCCGCCGACAGGGAAGAGTACGAGCCAAACCGCTACCAACCCCTAAATTAGCCGGTTCTTGACGCACATCCCAAATTAATTGTCCCGGTTTGAGCAGAGCCTTTAATTCTGGTATATTTGCCAATGGTGTGTGTAAACCATTTACCAAAGACATCCCGGCTTGTAAAGCATTTTTAATGTCTTCCCAGTAATCATCCGGTAAAGCCCCACCTTTAGGCGCAATACCAATTACTAGTACTTCCGGTTTGTACTTGAGTGCTGCGGTTAATGATGATACAATTGGGACATTGTTCTTGATCCCAGTTAATTCTAACAAAGATTTGCCTGCACATTGGCGATCAATCAAGGCAACGATGGGCGCTTGACAGTAGCGTAAAAGTGATAACCCGGTTTTACCCTGAGTTCCCGTAATTCCTTCATGTAGCAGAATTGCTATTTTTTGATTAAGCAGCAAACGCACTGTATTGTACCCCCAAGCCAGGTAAATCGTTTGGTAAAACTCTCCCCTCTTGCAGCAATGCACCGGTAAAGGGGTCATCAATTAAGTTAAGGTGACTGTCTAAATCTAAATAATCAGCTAATGGTGCTAACTGTGCTGCGGCTGTATTTGCTAGTGTACTGTCAGAATAGCAACCGAACATCACTTGTAACCCATAAGCTCGGGCTGTATGTACCATACGCATAGCCTCTGTGAGTCCCCCTGATTTCATGAGTTTGATATTTATACCATCCACATAGTTTGCTAAATCAGGAATATCGCTGTTGGTAAAGCAACTTTCATCCACAAATATTGGTAAAGGGGATTTTTCTTTGAGTGAGGCTAAACTTGTTTCTTGCCCTCGTGGTAATGGTTGTTCTACATATTTTATACCCAAATCAGCTAGCCAATTACACATATAAATGGCATCTTCTAAACTCCAACCCCCGTTTGCATCTACGAATAATTCTAAATTTAGTGCTTCTTGTTGCACTGCTAACAGCATTTTCCGATCAGCCTCAATACCATCAGGATTACCTAATTTTACTTTGAAAAGGCGAACATCCATAAATTCTAACCAGTTCCGCGTCCTCGCCCTGGCTGCGTCCGGTGAATTAATTCCAATTGTGACAGAAGTTGGAACTATAACATTAGGGTCAAATCCCCAAATTTGCCACAGAGGTAATTCCACAAGCTTACCTAGCCAGTCACATAGAGCCATATCCAGCGCTGCCCTCACCGATGAGGGAGCCTTCCTTTGTGTTAAAATGACCTCAATTTGCTGTCTTTGTAAGGGGCTAAATGTTTTTAATATTGGTGCTAGTTCCTGTAAATGCTGTTTAATCAGAATAGTAGATTGGGCATGATTACCTACACCAAATGGCGATGCTTCCCCCCAACCCTCAATGCCGTCGTGTAAAATCTTTACCCATAGGTTTGTTGTTTGGGATGTTGTTCCGCGACTAATAGTCAAGGGAAACCTTTTATTGACAGTAAATGGTTTTATTTCTAGTTGCATGAGCAATATTGGGACAAAACAATTTATTAGCAAGATCATATGATAATCGTGTTAAAGATACTAACAAAATACATTTATTTTTAGCTAAAATTTCTACTAAAAAACCGAAAGCATAAATCATATAGCACAGAAGATATTCAAAATCTTTTAATTCATTAACAAATACTTCAGTAAGAAATTATTAAATCATAAAATTATCTATGAGCCTGATTCGGATATGGAAATCTTCTCAGAAGATTGAAAACTACTAAGCTACACCAACCATAGATGTGATATGATCAATTTTTCATGCTTCATAATAAAACTGATAAATGCTGTATTATTATCTGTGGGTCAAGAAATCTCGAAGATCAAAAAATACCAGGAAATAAAACAACCTTAATAGTAAATAGCCAAATTCCCTACTATCACAGCAACTTTTATTTAAGTGAGGTACAATAGTGCCGCAGGAATCCCCCGACAAAAGTTATAAGATTATTAGAGTACCCATCTATAATGTAATATGAGGTATCTGTGTTCATTTGTGTTGATCTGTGGTTAAATAAATCTTCTATCAGTAAAAGTTACTGCCAACGCATTTTGCGGGATAATAAAAAAATACTTGTAAATAAAACACATTTATGAATAATAGACCCAAAATTATTGTTTTAGATGATGACCCCACAGGCTCGCAAACAGTCCACAGTTGCTTACTGTTGATGCAGTGGGATGTAGATACTTTACGCCTCGGCTTGCGAGATGATTCACCAATATTCTTTGTCCTGACAAATACGAGATCCTTACCGCCGGAGTCAGCTGCTGCTGTGACTAGAGAAGTCTGTCAAAATTTAAAACAGGCGTTAAGAGAGGAAAATATAACTGACTTTTTAGTTGTTAGCCGTTCCGACTCAACGCTGCGGGGACATTATCCCATAGAAACGGATGCGATCGCCCAAGAACTCGGACCGTTTGACGCTCATTTTCTTGTCCCGGCATTTTTTGAAGGTGGTCGGATCACCCGCGACAGCGTACACTACCTGATGATTGATGGTATACCTACCCCAGTACATGAAACAGAATTTGCCCGTGATTCAGTATTCAGCTACCATCACAGTTACTTACCCAAATATGTAGATGAAAAGACTCAGGGGCGCATTAGTGCGGAATCTGTAACCAGATTTTTACTGGAGGATATTCGCCGTGGTAGTTTAGAACGCTTATTGGGACTGAGTAATAATCAGTGCGCCGTGGTAGATGGTGAGACACAAGCGGATCTCAACTCCTTTGCGGTAGATGTGCTAACAGCAGCAAGTCAAGGAAAACGGTTTTTGTTTCGCAGTGCTGCCAGTATTCTAACGGCTTTGGCGGGCTTACCTCCTCAACCCATTGCCGCTGAAAACATGGCGGAATATGTGCGGGAGGGAAAACCGGGTGCAGTAATTGTCGGTTCCCACGTTAAAAAGACCACTCAGCAGTTGCAGTCGTTATTGCAAGTGGAGGGGACGGTGGGAATTGAAGTAGATGTAGCACGATTACTGGATAATGGGGTGAATGAATCGGCTAAACTGCTAACCGAGATTGTGGAAACTACAAAAGCGGTACATAATGGTGGTAAAACACCAGTAGTTTATACTAGTCGTCAGGAACTAACTTTTCAGGATATCAACAGTAGGTTAGAATTTGGGCTGAAAGTTTCGGGTTTATTGATGGATATTGTCCGGGGTTTACCATCTGATATCGGATTTTTAATCAGCAAGGGTGGGATAACTTCCAACGATGTCTTAAGTACCGGACTGTGTTTAAATTCAGCGCGGTTACTGGGACAAATTTTAGCCGGTTGTTCAATGGTGATCACCACTGCGGAACACCCTCAGTTTCCCAATTTACCAGTGGTGCTGTTTCCTGGTAATGTCGGCGATGCTGATGCCTTGGCGACAATTTACAGAAGATTAACTAGAAAGCCATAGGTAAAAAAATTTTTGGATTTTACAACTGACTTAATATTGATAATTACTCGGTGTATCTTTTGGTTGGTGCTGCATGACTTCTGATTCTCATATCCCCAATTTAGAGTCAAATTCTGCACTCCCTGATGCAGGATTAACGTCTCATATTCCGGATTTAGAGGTAAATCCTAGCTTTGCAGAGGCTGGGTCGTTGAAGTCCGGTAATATTGAGACTCCTTCTGATAATATTATCCCGGATGCAGAACTAAATTCTGTTATCGTTTACTTACAGTCAAATTCTGAATCGGATGATCTAGATTCAAACTCTATTCCTACTGATGTAGATTCTCTGTCTCAGTTGGATGATATAGATTTGGATAGTGACCCTCCTGAGTCATTAACAGCAGAGAATAGGTTAAAAAACCATATCCAAGTGCAGTTAAAAAGTGAGGGAGAAAGACTGTTGGTAGTTTTGCCAGATGAATCTCAAATACCAGCTTCAGAACTCGCCTGGTCTGAGATTTGGCAACAATTAAAGTTGCGCTTAAATGCCAGCGAACGCTTTCGCAGATCCAGCAGACCAGTACATTTAATCGCTAAAGACCGGTTGTTGGATGGACGACAACTACAAGAATTCGCTGAGGCTTTGGGTGAGGCCAAACTGGATTTAAAATCTGTAGCCACCAGTCGTCGGCAAACGGCGATCGCCGCTGTCACCTCTGGTTATTCAGTCGAACAGATTGCACCAGAAAGTTCTCTCAATTCCCAGTCTAAAACTGCTATACCCACCTCAGCAGATGCCCTATATCTAGAAATGACAGTACGTTCCGGGACTGAAATTCGTCATCCTGGCACAGTAGTTATTTTAGGAGATTTAAATCCAGGTGGTATCGTAGTTGCACAAGGAGATATTGTAGTATGGGGAAGATTACGTGGAATTGCTCATGCGGGTGCCGGAGGCAATCGTCAGTGTCTGATTATGGCCTTACAAATGGAACCAACCCAGTTGCGGATCGCGGATGCTGTAGCTAGGTCTCCAGAGAAATCACCAATGCCGACTTTTCCAGAAGTGGCTCACATTACCTCCGAAGGAATTCGCATCGCCAGGGCTAATGATTTTTCCAGAAACCAATTAAATAGGTTAAATCAGGTGCTATAAGTATTTACTATATTTCCTGAACCCTCATCGGGCGCAACTCTATCATGACTCGGATTATTGTCATTACCTCCGGTAAAGGAGGAGTGGGTAAAACCACAGTTTCAGCAAATTTAGGCATGACTTTAGCCAAAATGGGGCGTCAAGTAGCTTTAGTTGATGCGGATTTTGGTCTGAGAAATTTGGATTTGTTACTGGGACTAGAAAACCGCATAGTTTATACTGCGGTGGAAGTTCTGGCTAGGGAGTGTCGATTAGAACAGGCCTTGGTTAAAGATAAGCGACAGCCCAATCTTGTATTACTACCAGCAGCGCAAAATCGTTCTAAAGACGCAGTCACTCCGGAACAAATGAAATTGCTAGTGAATGCACTAGCCCAAAAGTTTCAGTACGTGATTATTGACAGTCCGGCTGGTATTGAAAATGGGTTTAAAAATGCCATCGCCCCGGCAAAAGAAGCCCTAATTGTCACTACTCCTGAAATTTCCGCGGTTCGCGATGCTGACAGAGTAGTGGGGTTATTAGAAGCACAAGGAATTAAGCGTGCTCATTTAATCATTAACCGCATCAGACCAGCAATGGTGCGAGCAAATGATATGATGTCTGTGCAAGACGTTCAGGAACTTCTGGCAATACCCCTCATCGGGGTGATACCGGATGATGAGCGTGTTATTGTCTCTACCAATCGCGGCGAACCTCTAGTATTAGGGGAGACCCCCTCTTTAGCTGCCATAGCCTTTGATAATATTGCCCGTAGATTGGAAGGAGAAAAGGTCGATTTTCTTGATCTGGACTCACCCCACGACAGCCTCTTCGCCCGTCTGCGAAGGTTGTTATGGACAAAGATTGTTTAATTCATGTTCCAGTCTCCGCAAACCTATTGGCAATGATTCTCGAACTTATAGAACGATTATTTTTACGTAGTCCTGACAGCAGTCGCACACAAGTGAAACGTCGCTTGCAACTGGTGATTGCCCACGACCGCGTTGATTTAGACCCGCAAAAGTTAGAAAAAATGCGACAGGAAATTCTAGAGATAGTTTGTCGCTATGTGGAAATTGAGGCAGAGGGACTAGAGTTTTCTTTAGAAAGCAACCAACGCACCACAGCCTTGATTGCTAATTTACCTATCCGTCGCGTTAAACAAACCCTGAATCAATTAGAAAACAGTGAAAAGTTAGAATAGTAGTAGTTAGGTAAATCACTAAATAGAAAAATTTATTCTATAGCTTTAATTGTTGTAGAAAAAATCCCGTTGTCATTATATGACAACGGGAGCAAGGCTGACCATTTAGAAGCTATCGAGAAGCAAATTGTGGACCTGGCCAAACTTCTGTAATTTTTTGACCAAAAGTAATAGGCTGATCTGCATCTGTTGTATCTAAAGTCTGACCATCGGTGGTAACTTGCACCAAAGGCCAGTTTTCTTCTCCCATTTCTCCTGAACGGAAAAGTGCATGATCAGGTTTGTTTTTACTCCAACCCAATAATACGGCTATCTTCTCATGCTCATGTGCCTCACGAGCAGGAGCAACAGTATTAATGTAATTTTTTTGCAGATCCCAAATGACTGCATGGTCTGTAGAATCGCCTGTGTTGAACTTACCTTTAAATTTACGTGCTAAAAAGCGATCGCCTTTTTCTGACCAGCTAACAGGAACTAAAACCCCAATTTGACCACTCATACCAGTATCAGCTACCACTGATGAGTCCTTTGTGTTCAACAAAGGATCGCTCAGAGGACCGGTTGAAAGCATCACCCGCAAGGTTTTAGCTTGCGTATCTTCCAGAAACATCACACTGGTAACTTTGCTGTTATACATTTCTGGTTTTACTTCTAGCTGTACCCTACTGTAAACAATATATCTACCATCTGGAGAACTCACAGGCACACTGCGGTAATAGCGAATCCCGGAACCACCGTTAGCACTAATCGCCTCATGGGTAGCGAGAATCCATTTCCAAGGAATGGGATGGGGGCTTCCTATGGGATCAATGTCTGCTACTTGCGCTTCATCCAGTTCTTCAATGACAGGTGTTTCTCGCCTGAAAATTTCTGGCAATTGTTGAGGAGTTTTTCTCAATGATTTAGCCATCAGCAATTCATTAGGGAACTGTGCATGAAGGCTATTCGCAGGCTGTGGGAATTGTTGCCCTAAATTAAATTTACTCACAGGAGTTTCTGGAATTACTACTAGTTCTCCTCCTGTGAATGGTGAAACATGATGGGTATCAATATCTGTTAGCAAAGAGTAAACCCCGTTTTGTAATCTTGACTGTTCCCCAAGAGAAGCCATTAACAATGGCATAGTGGGAGATTTTGCCGTCAAAGAGATGATGGGAGATGTTGTTAATGCTTCAACTAAATAAGGTTCATTTATACTAGCCACTGTCAATGGAGCAGAGTCAAACTCTGACCGTGCAGTAGCCATATTTGTGACTGCTTTTGATTGTTTTGCTGAGGTAGAGTGAACCGATACAGCAACTAAGGGGGTGATCAGCATCACCAGAACACAATAATTGAGAAATGGTTGGAGGCGGAACCATCCTGATAGCAAGAAGGGTTTGAGCATATGTGGACTCTGTAGGGAGGAGGGCGTGCTGTGTGAAGAGCAATACCTAGGCAGCAAGGAAGCAGACGATAATTAGATAATTAAAGATATAACCACAAATTTCTACATTTAACGATTTAAACTGGATAATTTGTTGAAACTTTGCAGAACTTGACAAAAGTTTAGTCTCATAATAACTTGCACCTGTTTACAGAGAGATTGTGATTGTGTTCGTGGAGGTTTGCCATCAAAAACTCATGCAGACTAACTCTACAGTTACTAGCTACATACAATATGGTACATGTCCTTACCGTATTGATGATTCCTGCTACGAGAAAGCAGAGTCTGATCAAGGTAAAAGTCAGGCGTTAGTTCAAAAGTTAAGAAAGATGATGCACAACTCAATAAAACTAAGAAAACAGCTTGACCATCTACCCTAAGATAGAAACTAATATTTCTGGAAAAATTGCGGTATCGCAATCTCATGAGTTCGATAAACACAACTAAACTCTTAACCAAATAGGGGTTAAACCCATCACACAGATTGATTCAGTAAACCTAAAATGACTGGTTGTGAAACATTGCCAAATAGGAAAACTAATACTGCCGAGAGTTCACACCAACTGATTAGCTGTTTAACCCACTATATATAGTCTATCAAGGAAGCTTGATTTTCGCCAATATGAAACCACTTTAACATCAAAAAAATTCATTTTGCAGTGTTACTGCCAATAAGCTTGGTTCATGGACACCGTACCCTCGGTAACGGGGTGATTTATCAGGACATCTAACGCCAGATTATTTATCCGTGTTTTGATTTAGTAGGCAACTACTACTAAGTACATCAGTGGGCGAAAATCCTATAGAATTATCTAAATTGGTTTTGAGTCAGGACTTTATTTGTATTTTGTCCTGGGGGAAAGACAAATCATTTCAGATGACCTACGTAACAAGTAATAACTAATGAAAATAGTATTTTTTGGAACACCTCACTTCGCCGTTCCTACCCTAGAAAAATTACTAAATCAACCAGAGTTTGAGATTTTAGCAGTTGTCACCCAACCTGATAAACGCCGTGAACGGGGAAATAAATTAATCCCTTCCCCCATCAAAACCGTTGCTACTGACCATAACTTGCCTGTATGGCAACCACCACGGATTAAAAAGGATACTGAGACTTTAAGCCAACTTCAACAGTCTGATGCAGATGTCTTTGTGGTGGTGGCCTATGGACAGATTTTGTCAGCAGAAATATTGGATATACCCAGGTTAGGTTGTATTAACGTCCATGGCTCGATTTTACCTAAGTATCGTGGTGCAGCACCAATTCAGTGGTGTCTCTATAACGGTGAAAAGGAAACGGGAATCACCACAATGTTAATGGATGTAGGAATGGATACGGGAGCGATGTTATTGAAGGCAAGTACACCCATTGCATTGCTAGATAATTCCCAGGATTTAGCTCAGAGGCTATCTGTAATGGGTGGAGATTTATTAGTAGAAACTTTATTCCATTGGCAAAATCAAGAAATTGAACCTGTTCCTCAAGATGACTCAGAAGCGACTTACGCGCCTTTGATTACAAAGCAAAACTACACATTAGACTGGTCAAAGACTGCTATTCAATTACACAACCAAATTAGAGGCTTTTACCCCAACTGTACAACCACCTTTCGTGATCAAGGAATAAAAATTATTGCCTCTATTCCCATTGGGGATGCTTACTGTGACGATTCGACAACTGAAATAAAAGAAATATACGAAAAATTACCTGATTTATCAACCAGATCAGGGAGTATAGGAGAAGTGGTAAGCATCGCCAAGGGAATTGGCCCTATTGCCCAAACTGGTCAGGGGTTGCTACTTGTACGAGAGGTTCAGTTAGCGGGTAAACGTCCCCAGTCGGGATGGGATTTTGTCAATGGTAACCGTTTAATTGTGGGCGAAGTATTAGGGAATTGTTGACACCTAACTTCTCACTTCTATTTGTTCGTAGAAACGACAAGACTCACACGGTCCGTCCGGGTTGACAGCACAGCGGATGATTTCTGACTGTGCATTATAGATACAGGTCGCATCACCTATTACCCAGCGTCCCTTGACTAAGGTTTTCTCTGTTGGTCTTTTGGCTGACTGTACGTAAAGGGCTATATTCCGCAAGTGGTAACGTCCCGATTTAAATTGGTATCTGTGGCGGCGTTCTAATACCGCATAAGTTTTACCTTCAAAATCGACATAGTTTCCTGGTTGGGGTGTCCAATCAAGTTGGACTCTACCGAGTGACTGGTGACCATGTGTCAGAATCACCTCAGTTGCTAAAGACTCTGGCTCCATAAATAAATTTATGTGATGTGATTTACATTATACAAATCCTATCGCAGTAAACTACTCTAGCTGACCAAATCACTGCGATCGCTGGTGATCGCCGATCACTATTTGCTTTGCTGTAATACTCTCCAATTACTATGTAGAAATCCCACATTGACTTGATTTGTGTTGACTTTCACTTCATATAAGTTTACAAATAGCAGGGCTTTGAGCCGGCATAAAGGTATATAGACCCATTGATTCTCATTGATATATAGGCAATAGAGAGATTTAGCAAATATAAAATTTCCCCAGTGGCTATTACATTGTTTAAAGTTATGTAGCCTTTTGATTACGGACGATAAGCTACTGCTGTAAACTATGCTTTGATATATGATTCTTTTGCAGAGAAGAACACTGGAAAGGAGCCTTTTTTCAATGTCTCATACCGTAAAAATCTACGATACCTGCATTGGCTGCACCCAGTGCGTCCGCGCTTGTCCTACAGACGTGTTGGAGATGGTGCCTTGGGAAGGCTGTAAAGCCGCTCAAATTGCCTCTTCACCGCGCACCGAAGACTGCGTGGGATGTAAGCGTTGTGAAACAGCCTGCCCTACTGACTTTTTAAGCATTCGAGTCTACTTAGGGGCTGAGACAACTCGCAGTATGGGTCTAGCTTATTAAGGAATTGACTTTGAATTCCTGATTTGGTTGACAATTTACGATTGTAGGGTGGACATGTTCACCCTACGACATTTTTATTTTTTTTTAGGAAAAGTAAAAAACCATTACCATAGCTGGTAGCATAGGGAGCTAATTGCTCCTTTTTTTTGGGAGAGAATGCCGCTGTTCTGCTGGCAACTAGACTAGATTGCAGTATATTGAAACCAGGTGGTGTCAGTCATGTGTGGAATCGTTGGGTATATAGGCACTCAATCAGCAACAGATATCTTACTGGCAGGGCTAGAAAAACTAGAATATCGGGGATACGACTCCGCCGGTATAGCCACCGTATGGGAAGACGAGGTAAAATGTGTTCGCGCCAAAGGAAAACTACACAACCTGCGTTCTAAACTCGAACAAATAGCAACTCCTGCCCAAATTGGTATTGGTCACACCCGCTGGGCGACTCATGGTAAACCGGAAGAACACAACGCCCATCCCCATATGGACAATAACAAGCGTGTGGCGGTGGTACAAAATGGCATTGTCGAAAACTACCGGGAATTGCGCGAAGAACTTAAACAAAAAGGACACCTGTTTGTTTCCGAAACTGACACCGAAGTAATCCCCCATCTCATAGCCGAATTTCTAAAGCATCCCCCAACGCCCCATCTCCCTACCTCCCCATCTCCTTTATTAGAAGCAATTCGCCAAGCCGTTAACCATCTTCAGGGTGCATTTGCCATCGCAGTTATTTCTGCTGACCACCCAGATGAGTTGATTGTAGTGCGTCAACAAGCCCCCTTAGTGATTGGCTTTGGTCAAGGTGAGTTCTTTTGCGCCTCTGACACTCCAGCCATTGTGGCTTATACCCGTGCCATTTTACCGCTAGAAAACGGCGAAATCGCCCGCATGACACCATTAGGCGTAGAAATTTATAACTTTGCCGGGGATAGGTTGAAAAAACAACCCCGGTTGCTGAATTTGAATCCCACGATGGTAGAAAAGCAGGGATTCAAACACTTTATGCTCAAAGAAATCCATGAGCAACCGGGGGTAGTTAGAGCTAGTTTAGCTGCTTACTTTCATACTGGTACTAATTTGACTGAATCAAGGTCACCAATTAACCTCAACTTACCTGATGAATTTTACACAGACCTAGAACAAATTAATATTGTTGCCTGTGGTACAAGTTGGCACGCAGGATTAATCGGCAAATATTTAATTGAACAACTGGCAGGGATTTCCACTCAAGTACATTATGCTTCTGAGTATCGCTATGCACCTTCACCCTTAACAGCGAATACGTTAATTATTGGTGTTACCCAATCAGGTGAAACTGCGGATACACTGGCAGCATTAGGTATGGAAAAAGAGCGTCGCCAAGGGAAAGAAGACAAATATCAAGCCCGATTTTTAGGTATTACTAATCGTCCAGAAAGCAGCCTGGGGTTAATGGTTCCCCATATTATCAATACCTTAGCAGGAATTGAAATTGGGGTGGCGGCAACAAAAACCTTTGTCGCCCAACTGATGGCATTTTACGCTTTAGCCTTAGATTTAGCCGCCCGTCTTCAGACAGTTTCGCCAGAGAGGCTAGCAGAAATTATTCACGGGTTGCAGCAAATTCCTCAACAAATTGAGGGGGCTTTAACAAGTCAGGAAACTTTAACCGAACACTTAGCACATGACTTTGCTGAAACCAAGGATTTTATCTTTTTGGGGAGGGGGATCAACTTTCCCGTTGCTTTAGAAGGAGCTTTAAAATTAAAGGAAATCAGCTATATTCATGCTGAAGGTTACCCAGCGGGGGAAATGAAACATGGACCGATTGCTTTATTGGAAGCGAAAGTCCCTGTGGTAGCGATCGCTGTTCCTGGTAGTGTTTATGAAAAGGTGCTTTCTAATGCCCAAGAAGCCAAAGCCAGAGATTCCCGGTTAATTGGTGTAACTCCCATCCATGATGGCGAAGCTGGGGAAATATTTAACGATTTGCTTCCCGTTTCTGATGTAGACGAGCTGTTATCCCCAATTCTCACCGTGATTCCTTTGCAATTGTTAGCTTATCATATTGCCGCCCGTCGTGGTTTGGATGTCGATCAACCTCGGAATCTCGCTAAGAGCGTGACGGTGGAATAATTTTCAATCGGGTTCAGTTAATGCTGTGGAAACATCAGCCTCTGGTGTTGTCTCTAAGTCAACCGCATCCGGTAACCTCAATCAGCAAGTGATTTCTAGCCGACAGATATCAGCAGACGGTTGAATTTATCAGTTCATTAGTGCTAAAATTGTTTTTTTGGGTAATGCTTTGTCCAGTGGGTGAGGCAATGTAGCAGGAGTACTGCCTGTGATTATTGATTTAACCCATAATCTCCCGTGATTAATGCGCGGGAGAGTGGTTTTAACTGCAATTACTTAGATCAGTAATTGTCAAGTAAATTTTTTACCCCAAAGTTAATAATAACTTTTTGCGGATCTCTCTAAAGATTTTTGAAAGGCTGCAATAGTCTGTTTCAAAATCAATATCAAGATTTTCGTTTTTTTATTGTCCAGGTTTGCAATTCTTGAACTTAATATGAAACTAATCAAAAAATCTGAAAAGCTTCTCCTCGACAAAATCAAGTTGATGGAGGAAGCAGAAGAACAAGGTTTTCCAGCAGACACTGTTAATGTCTCAGAAGCTGTGGTTGAGGAATATCCGGAATATATAGAGAATGGACAGATTAACTACATTCCTGTACGTACTCATCCCATAGTCCAATCTCTTGGTAACTCAGGTTGGCAAGTTTCCGATATTTGGAAGGATGTCAGGGTAGATAACTTTTCCAGTTGAGAGAAGCAGTAATTAAATCTGTGCATTTGTCCCACGCCTATAAGGAGTGGGTTTCCGGCTCTCATAGGCGCAAAAGTGTTGATTTTACTTATCCATTACCGCTGAAATTTATGGGGAAATATGGTAGTGTATATTTTATTAAAGCTTTTATAGATAGTCTCAGCAAAAACAATTAAGTATATATAGTGTAAAGAAAAAAAATTAGTAATTTTCTAGGCTTTATTTTCTTTTGGTGATAGAATATACGACTGATATAGATAAAATAAAAGTGCTGTAGCTGTGAAAAAGAAGCCAAAACCAAGGATAGCTTCGCTCCGTGAAAAAGCAGGGCTAACTCAACTTGAACTCTCTCGTCTTGTAGGCGTAACTGAAAGCACGATTCAGAACTGGGAAAGCGGTAGAACTGGGATAGAGCATATTGAAAGAATTATTAGGTTTTGCAAAGCTTTGAATTGCCAAGTTGAAGACCTGATTGAACGTGGGAGTGATTCACCTCACAATTTTACACATCAACCAAATTCATTACGTGACATCCATAATCTGCTGGGTACTGAAGATTCAGCATACCCTTCTTATCCTCTGAGTGAAGAGGAAGCAGCCAATTGGAAATAGTTGGCTTTGTATCCTAAGTTCATAAAAATATCGCGGTAAGCGGGAAACTCAGCGGATTTAGCCCTGAGAGAGAAGCGACTTGGTGGTTAAAACCACCGTGGTCTTTTCTGGTCAAAAGTAGCCAGTAAGCTAGGCTTAGACTTTAGCCGACTGGGTAGACGGTTTTTGACCATCGTAGCGAGAGTAAGACTGTGGGCTTAGACCTAAAGTTACTCTGTCAGCAGAATCTCAGTATCTTTAGACCTGAGAGTGTTAAACTGAATTCTTGGCTGTGAAGTCATGGTTGTTTTTTTGCTCCCAAAGAGTATCAATAGTCACAAATTCATAGCCTTGATCTATTAATTGCGGAATTAGTGCTTGGATAGTGACAGCAACATCCTGTCCACCACAAGCACCATCATGCAAAACAATTAGTGAACCGTTCCGCACTTGTTTAAGAACTCGTCGGACTACAGTAGCTCCTCCCGGCCTTACCCAGTCTTCTGGTACAACACTCCACATAACTGGGCGGTAATTCCATTTAAAGAATAATTGTAAAGTTTGGGGTGTAAACAAACCGTTGGGGGGTCGAACATCACACACTTGTTCGGGTGTCAATTCACAAGCATTGTAGATCGCAGCTTGAGTTCTTTTTAAACTTTCTTGCAGGTGATTTGGGGAGAGGGTGGGAAAAGAACGATGATCATAACCATGTAATCCGATCCAGTGTCCGCGATCGCATATGGCTTTGACAATAGCTGGGGAACGATTAACACAAGCACCCAAGCAAAAAAAGCTGGACTTGACATTGTAGCGGTCTAATACTGCCAATACTTGGGGTGTGTATTCCGGGTGAGGTCCATCATCAAAAGTCAGAGCGATCGCTTTATAATCACGATTACCACTCCAAAGACAGTTAGGAAAACTGGGTTGGAGAATGCGATAAAACAACGGGAATAGCGGAGCTAACTGCATCTTAACTTACTTGTAGCTTCTGCTAATCTAGCGCGTAAAAAATCAAATATTCATATATAAAATCTACCCTATGCGCCTGTTCTCACTGGATGTATTTCGCGGTATTACCATTGCTGCTATGATTTTAGTCAACATGGCAGGAGTAGCAGGTAAAGTATATCCTCCCCTAGCTCATGCTGATTGGCACGGATGCACACCGACAGACCTAGTATTTCCCTTTTTCTTGTTTATTGTCGGTGTAGCAATGTCATTTTCCTTGTCAAAGTACACCGCAGGGGTTTACCGGCGCATCTGGCGTCGTACTGTCATACTATTTCTCCTAGGCTTACTACTAAACGGCTTTTGGAATCAGGGGATTTGGACTTTTGATTTAAGTAATATCCGCATCATGGGAGTATTGCAGCGCATTAGTTTAACATACCTCCTCGCCGCCCTTGCAGTCCTCAAACTACCAGCCAAAGGACAGTGGATACTAGCAATTGTTTTACTCATCGGCTATTGGCTAATCATGATGTATGTCCCAGTTCCCGATTATGGGGCGGGTGTACTGACTCGCACGGGTAACTTTGGCGCTTATATTGACCGCTTAGTTATTCCCCCAGTTCACCTATATGCAGGTGACGGGTATGATAACTTGGGAGATCCAGAGGGACTATTTAGCACCATTCCCGCAGCCGTTAGTCTTCTGGGCGGCTACTTTACAGGTAAATGGATACGCAATCAACCAGTAAAAACACGGACAAGTGTAGGATTGGGATTATTTGGGATTGGTTGCTTAATTATTGGTTGGGTATGGGGTTTGACCTTTCCCATTAATAAAAAACTATGGACAAGTTCCTATGTGATGTTTAGCACTGGGTGGGCTTTACTATTCCTAGCAGGTTGTTATGAATTGATAGAAGTAAGGCTAATTCGACGCTGGAGTAAACCCTTTGAAATAATGGGCTTAAATGCGATCGCCCTGTTCACAGCATCGATTTTACTAATTAAAATCTTAGTGAGAACCAAAATCGGCACAGATGAAACCACCATCAGCACCTACAACTGGATTTACCAAAACATTTTCGTATCTTGGGCGGGTGCGCTCAACGGTTCATTGCTATTCGCCCTAGTCACACTCTTATTTTGGTTAGCAGTGAGTTATCTCATGTATCGCCAACAGTGGTTTATTAAAGTCTAACCTTCTCATTTCACTAGCCAAGAATGCAGTAATTGTGGTGTACTAGTCTACAAATCACTTAGTACTAGAACTCATTTCTGCTCCCATTGTGGACACATTGAACAACGTGATGTGAATGCAGCTTGGTATTATTTAGACAAATGACCAGATGTGCTAGTAACGAACGATACCGTTCCTCTTTTACTTTAGTTGAGGTATAGCAACCGCCAAGGAGGTTAGGACGCAAAAAGCAAGACATCCTCAATGGCATCTCGTAAAGAATCAAACTGCTCAAGTTTTTTGCGGATTCGACTTTTTAACCAAGACCAACATTTTTCAATCTGATTCAGGTCTGGAGAATAAGGTGGTAGGTATAGCACTTCACACCCTGCGTACTGAATCAGTTGTTGAATGCGCCCACCTTTATGAAATGTGGCATTATCCATCACCACAACCTGTCCTGGTTTGAGTGTGGGAAGCAAACAAGCTTCAAGCCAAGTCTCAAATACTATTCGATTACACGCACCCTCAACAGTGAAAGG
>CAIWDD010000027.1 GCA_903911355.1 uncultured Nodularia sp.
GCAGCCCTGGTGCGATCGCCATGAAGCTCGACAATCGGGAGCCGGGGGTTAGAAACCCCCGTCTAAAAGCGGAAGTCCGATGAATCCGACTGAATGAGTGTTAAATGTAACTAGATTAAGATTCCCGACTTCTCACATATAGCAACCGCCAAGGTGGTTAGGACACAAACAGAAGATAAAACCATTGAAATTCAAGCGTTTCAAGGCTTCCCCCTGCTCCGGTGCCCCCTGCTATGATATTTTAGGGGCGATCGCCCAAATGATACTGCTCAATGCGATCGCACCCCATCAGTAGGAAGTTCAAAGAATTGTTTTCAGAGGGACAAGTTCAATCATCACTCGTTGATTGAGAGCGTGAGCTATTTTTTCTAGCATTGAAAGGGTGTGTCCTTGGTAATCAGCATCTTCCAGACTGGTAATTACAGCCTGTTTTGTACCAACAAGTTCTGCGAGTTCTTTGTGTGTTAACCCCGCTTTGGTTCTAGCAGAGTAAATCAACTGTGCCACTTGTGCATTGATCAAGGCTTCTTCCACTAGTGTCTCAGCTTCAGGGTCGCTGCTAGTAATTTTGTCAATGATTTTTATGGCGTCGCTAGTCTTAGCCATCCTTTGTTTTCAATATAACAATATTGCTATATTAGGGCAACAGGAGCATTTGATTAAACCCACAGAGACTTGATTCTGTTGGATTTCTAAAGGTTTGCAGTTACCCCCACACGCACGGTAAACCCTGGGCTATAAATACGGTTGACTTTTTCGTATTGCTCACCCAGGAGGTTTTCTAAATATATGGTCATGGCTGTATTATTGGTCAGGGGAATTTTGCCACTCAGGTCTAA
The DNA here is from genome assembly GCA_903911355.1 of uncultured Nodularia sp. Lineage (GTDB taxonomy): Bacteria > Cyanobacteriota > Cyanobacteriia > Cyanobacteriales > Nostocaceae > Anabaenopsis > Anabaenopsis arnoldii. The sequence goes on from CAIWDD010000027.1 coordinate 840, forward strand.
ATTGAGGAAGGATGGGCTAAAGTCTGTTGTTGTTTGTCCTGCGGCAGTATTAGTAAATAAGGCTCGTCGCATTCCACTATTATAGGTAAGATACAAGTTCCCTTCCCAGCCGGAATTACGGTAGCTAAGACCACTTTGGGCGACGGAATAAGGTATCAGACCTAGTTGTAAACCTGCTTGTGTTCCAGTTTTGATTTGAGCATCTGTATAGGTATAGTTAACAAAACTCGACCACCGGGGAGAAATTTGTAATCTCAGGGCGGCTTCTAGTCCGTTGGTGTCTACTAACCCTAGATTCTCCCATGTGTTGTTGTTGGGATTAATTGCTAAACGATTGTCTAAACTACTGCCAAAATAGGTAAATTGTCCTACTAAGTTATCTGTGAGTCTCACATCTGTTCCCATGGTCCAAGATGAGCCGGTTTCTGGTTTTAAGTTAGCGTTGGAGTTCCACCCATGGACTGTATCATATAGATATAGTTGATCTAATCCTGGGTTACGCTGTCCCCCGGCCCAACTCCCTCGCAGGGTGACTGTGGGTGTGAGGCTATAACGTAAGCCACCACTAGGGTTTAAGTAACTGCCAAATTCTCCATCAAAGCTCTGTCTTAGTCCTAAGTCTACCTGAAAATCTTCACTAACATTGAGGGTATTTACGGCAAATAAGGCTGTATTTAAGACGCTTCTATTTTGAACGTCGTTGAACTCCTCTCTGTCAGGTCTGGTACTGAAGGTTTCGCCGTTTAATTGAGAGTTTTGTAAGTCTAATCCCCAGCGGAGTTTGTTATTGGCTGTTAATTGCCAATCATGATCTACTCTGGCGGTAATTTTTTGGCTATCTAACACCCCCCGGCGGTTATATACTGCGCCGGTAAAGAATGTGGGGCCATAGGTGCTAAAATAATCTTGATTATATCCTATGGTGGTGGTTAAGTTGGAGCTTTCCCCCCTACCTAGGCGGGTTTTCCAAGATAACCCTACATTTAAACCATCATGGTCTAATCTGTCTCTTTGCAGCAGGCGGGGAAACCCAAAGTAAACTAAGCCTCGGCGACTGCTAAGTTTTTTAATGTCTAAATTTAAGGAGTTTTGAGGATCTAAGTCTAAACCAATGCTACCAAAGTAAGTACTGGTGGCTGTGTCTGCATTGGAGAGTAACCCTTGAGCGTCACGGTTAGCAGCACCTTCGGGGACTGAGTAACGGTTATCGATGAAAAATCTTTCAAAGCTGAAGTTATATCTAACATCATCTACCCCAGCGCTGTAGGTGACCTGTTGATTATTCAGGTTTAATGAGCCAAATTGTACACTACTATTTAGTTTGGGAGTACTATAGCCTTCTTTGGTAATAATATTCACTACTCCCCCAAAGGCTGAGGAACCATATAAAGCTGAGGTGACACCGCTGGATAGTTCTACCCGCTCAATCGCTTCTACGGGAATACTATTTAGGTCTGTTCCACCATGATAGGTGCTAATATCATTATTAATTGGTCTGCCATTGATCAGAAATACAGACTGGTTAATTGATGCTCCCCGGTAATATGTCCCTGTGTGAATATCAGCACCATGACCAACGTCATTGATGGCAAAACCAGGGATTTTTTTTAAAACATCGGCGACGCTGGTCGCATTTTGTCTTTTAATTTCTTCCTGGTCTATGACATACACCGGTGTGGAACCGGAAAAATTATCTGGTTGTCCTACTACTTCTAACAGAATATCTACATCTTCGTTATTTTCGTCTGTGGTAGCTTCTTCTGGCTCGGTTTCTAAGGTAAATTCAATATCTTGGTTATTTTCGTTTTTCGGATCTTCTGGCTCGGTTTCTAAGGTAAATTCAATGGGTAGGGACTGTTGAGTTAATAATTCACCCGGGGTAACTGGTAACTCAAGATTTAAATAAGAATTTTTATCAAGAACTGACTCTGTTTGTTGACTTGGGTTGGCAACACTAGGTAAGCTGATACATAAGCTCTGGACTACAACAGATAACACCACACAATATCTATATCTATTCACTTGGTTTTGGGAACATTTCATCAAAATACTATGTGGTATTGTCGTTGCTGTAGTTAAATCATGTCAAAAGACAGCCTGTCGTAGTTGAAAACTTAGGGGTACTAAATTAGGGTTTCTGGGTGGCGATCGCTAATTTTACTCCTTTTACCTGACGCACCTGATCCATAATTGCAATTACTTGACCATGTTCTACCTTTTGATCAGCATTAATAATTACCATAGGTTCTGATTTCCCCTCTACCAAAGTACCGATCCTTTCCCCCAGGGAATTGAGGGGAACTGGTTGACGGTCTAAGCTCACCACCCCTTGACTATCAATGCTGATGGTAATTGTCAAGGGGGCTGATTGTTGATTAGCTGTGGCTGCCTGTGGTAAGTTAACTGGTAGGCTTTGCGACCTAGTTAAAAACAGAGTTGACATAATAAAGAATGTCAAAATAGCAAAGATGACATCAATCATCGGGACGATGTTAATCTGTGCTGGTAAATCTGGTTCATCTTGTAGGCGCATAATCTTTTTCTCCTGGTTGATGGCGACGGCGATACAGTAGCTCTAGTTGTCCGCCATATTCCTGGAATAGGGCTATTTGACGCTGATAAAGTCCGCGGAAGGTGTTGGCGAAAAACAGGGTAAATATGGCAACTATTAACCCGGTAGCCGTAGATACCAAGGCTTCACTAATACCGGAGGTAACCCCTATGGTTTGTGTACCCCCGACATTACCAATATTCAAGGAAGCAAAGGAAGTAATTAAACCCAAGACAGTACCCAGGAGTCCCAGGAGGGGGGAGAGGTTGATAATGGTGTCAAAAATGTTCTGAAAGCGTTTAAGTCCAGGTATTTCTGCTTGGGCTTCACTTTCCAAAGCCAAGCGAAATTCTTCTGGGGTGGCTTCCTCTAATTCTAAAGCTGCTAGGAAAATCCGGGATAGGGGTAAATTGGCATTGTTTCTGAGTATACCTATGGCAGTAACTAGGTTATCTCTGCGATAGAGTTGTAATACTTCTTGAATGATCCGGTTTTGCCGTCGGTTGATTTGCAGCCAAAACTTAATCCGTTCAATAATTAGCGCCACCGCTAATACAGAAAACCCCAATAGTGGCCACATGACGATACCACCGGCGCTAAACAGATTATTGATTGCCATGGAACTCATTGTTAAACAACAAACACATAAACTAGAAGTATCCTGATATAATTGCAAGTTATTGTCAAGATAATTAGTGAACCTGAGATAGAATGATAATGATTATCACTAGGTTCTATCTATTTATTAATGGTCAATCCTCCATCACCTCCTCTTGACTTAGCTGTTATTGGTGCTGGTCCTCATGCTTTAACATTGGTAACCCATCTACTGCAAAAACGCCAAACTATCAGCGATCGCTTTTTGGTATTTGACCGATGGCGATCACAATTCGCCGTTTTAGATATACCACACCGGCGATCGCCCAGCGCTGCTGCCAGCAGATCGCCGGCGCTAAAATTCAGATACCTAATATGGACTTGCGTCGGACTGTCTATTATGCTATTCTTAAAAAAGATAAATCTTAATAAGTTTATCAAACCAAAAAAATAAAGGCTAATAGGTTAATGTAATCGAATCATGGCAGTTAGCACGAGTGCGACTACTAAAAAGCTTCAGACCTGCCATCTCCTTTAACCAGAGAGCCAAAATATTCACGAGTTTTCCATTCGATTGATATACCCTGGACTTCTTGGCGAAGTCCGGGTTTTTTTTGTCCAGAAGTGTCAATGAGGAAATCTTGGGGGAAAAATTAAGTAAGTCCCCCCTAAACCTTCTACAATAGTGCGTGTATTAGCAACCATTAATTTTTGATAAGTATCGGCTTCGCCACCTGGTTCACCCAGTCCATAAGTATATAATTGCCTTTGAGATACTCTCACATTAGCCGGGGTCGGTACAGATGTCATCAACTGTTGGTTAATGGTATTATCGGGAAAAATTGTTGGTACTTGGGCTTGTTCAATAGTTGTCGCCCAATTTGTTAGTTGTGTATCCGTGGGATTTACTATACTACTAATATTCTCTAAACCCTTTACCAAAGGGATTTTATAAGCTGTAGCGTAATAATTCATCACATTACTAGTGGCGACTAACTTCCGCTTGTCCTTGGGGATAGTATCTATCCTGGACTTAATCCAAGTATCGAGTTGAGTAAGTTCATTTTGAATTAATCTGGCGTTATCACTGTAAAATGTGGTATAATCAGGGTTAATAATTTTGAGATTGTGGCTAATTATCTCCACCATCTTGATGGTGTTCTTGACATCGTGCCAAACATGAGGATTAGCTAATCTCTCGCCAGATGCGAAAAATTGCTGGGGTTGGGGAACTGCTAGTTGATTTACAGCTACTTTGGGGGTAGAAGTTTTACCTTCTGCAAGTGTTTTGAGCAGTTCTGATTTAAAGTTGTAACCACTGTGGAAAACTAAGTCAGCTTGGGCGATCGCTTCTTGGTCTCCCGGTCTGGGTTGATAGAAATAAGAGTCGTTATCAGGGGAACCCAAGCAGGTGAGGTTAATTGTATTTTGCGCCACCTGTTTAGTTAAATCACAGAGTATGGTAGTAGTAGCGACAACTCGGGGAAGATTTTCCTCAATTCTACTGCTTGGCTGAGTAAATGAGGTAGTTGGTTTTTGATTTGCGCATCCCAGAAAGCCAATTGTTAAAACTACTAAGATACTAGTTAATAAATTATTTGTTAATAAATTATTTGATTTACGTGATAGTAGCTTTTTTAGCATCATCAATTCCCCAATAGATGTATAAAAAGCATAACTGTTTAAAAATAGTTAAGGGAAAACAAGGGGCAAACCAAGAGCCAACCCCTTATTAATATTGATAACATGAATTAGTAATTTAAATGTGCTCAAAAATCCACAGATGGTAATCTTCCTTGGAGCATTTCCAATTTAGACTGAACACAAGTGGCGCAGTTACAACCCAGTTGATCCATAATGGGATTAGATGTTTTACTGACATGAAGGGTTGTGAATCCCCCCCATGGCTGAGACTGTACGGAGGTCATCTGTGTAGTAAATGCAGGTTGCAAGCTAGATGCTTGGGCTGGCTTTCCTAGCAGGAGTATAGATGCTAGAAATACTGGAGATGCTAGTAAAATCATTTTGGCTATATTCATGATTCATACCTAAATAATATTTCTCATCCAGAATAACCAATAAATTACCTAGCTTCAACCTGGTTAACTACCTTTAACTACCGCCGAATCCCTGACCCCGTGAAACCTTAGACCAAACCAGTAACTCCCCCTGATCTCCACCTGCTGCTAAAAACTTACCCTGGGGATGCCAAGCTAGAGTAGAAAACCCTCTAGAAACACCGGTGAGTACTTGGGTAACCTGTTTGGCTTTTTTCCACAAACATAACCAACCATCACTAGCAGCGGAAGCCAGGAGGAAACTTTGAGGCGCAAAGGCGATCGCTGTGATCATATCCACATGGTTGGTTAAAATTCGTGCTTCCCAGCCCAAATTTTCATCCTCTAGCTTTTCCCAAACTACGATACCCTCTACACTCGAAGATGCCAAAATTGGCGCACCCAGTTTAGTAGTGGCTTCTGACCATGCTAAGTGTCTAATTTTACCAGGAAAGCCCCGCATAATCCAGGGGTCAGGATTATCCCATTCTAAAACAGTGATACTGCGATCCATATTCCCAGAGGCTAGAAATTTACCATCGGGTGACCAAGCCATGGCTATACTGACAGTGGATATATCTAAAATATATGGTTCCTGCTCCCAGTTTTGGCTATCCCAAATCTTTACACCTTTATACCCAGAGATTGCTAGGTATTGCCCATCACTACGCCAATCAATGGCCAATACTGAGGAGTTATCAAAATTCAGAGTAACAACCACTTCCCTAGTGTCCGCATCCCAGACTTGGACACAACGCCCTAAACTAAAGGCTAGTTGATTACCGGAGGGACTCCACCCCAGCTTATCCACCCACGCGGGGGCATTTTCTAAGGTAATAATTAATTCCGTACCTTGCCAAATTTTTACCTGTCCATTTTGTCCCCCCACAGCTAAAAACTGACCATCTGGAGAAAAAGCTACACAGTCTACTGATGTATTTCCCCCCGTTTGTAAGGTTGTGAACTGGTTATCATTCACTAGGACAACTTCACCAGCTGCGGAGGTAGCAACTAGGACTTTACCATGGGGAGACCAGGCGATCGCAGTCACATAGTCGGAAAGAGTCGCGGAATAGTGTTCTTCAAATTCCTTAGATTTACTAGCTGTAGGGTTCATAACTCAAAGGGGAATGGGGAAATGGGGAATAAGAAATCATCCTTACTCCCTTGTAGCTTAGTCTGTACCTAGTTTAAACAAAACAAGCCAGAAAATCCTGCTTAAGTTTGGCTCCATCAAGATTACGACCAATGAAAACCAACTCATTTTTCCGAGTTTCATTTGGTTTCCAAGGGCGATCGGGTCTACCATCTAAGATCATATGCACACCTTGGAACACATAGCGATTATCTTCCCCAGCAATATTTAAAATCCCTTTCATGCGGAAAATATCCGGTCCTTGGGTACGCAATAACTCAGACAACCAAGCGTTGAGTTTTTCTCCATCTAACTCCCCTGCTTCCACCAATGCTACAGAATAAACTTGGTCATCATGTTCGTGAGCATCTTCACCCAAGAAATCCGGGTCAATTTCCAACGCCCTCTCTAAATCAAAAGCCTTCACACCCAATAAAGCGTTCATCTCTAGTTGGGCGTTTTGGGTACGGTAGATTTTTGCCATTGCATTCATCCCCCGAATGCGCTGTTCTAATTCATCTAACTGTTCTGGGGTGACTAAATCAGTTTTATTCAGGAGAATCACATCAGCAAAAGCAATCTGTTCTTGGGCTTCGTCAGTATCCCAATGTTGCCAAATATGCTTCCCATCCACAACAGTTACCACTGCATCTAAAGACAGTAAGCTTTGCATATCTTCATCGACAAAAAATGTTTGAATTACCGGCGCTGGGTCAGCTAAACCGGTGGTTTCAATCACTAAATGGTCGAACTTATCGCGCCGCTTCATTAAGTTACCGATAATCCGAATTAAGTCCCCACGCACTGTACAGCAAATACAGCCATTATTCATCTCGAAAATTTCTTCATCCGCATCAATAATCAGTTGATTATCAATACCTACTTCCCCAAATTCATTGACAATTACAGCTACTTTTTTTCCGTGTTCGTAGGTGAGGATATGGTTCAGAAGAGTGGTTTTTCCCGAACCGAGGTAACCTGTGAGTACGGTTACAGGTACGGCATTCGTGATTTCTTCAGTTAACATTGTCTAAATGCCTTTTTGTCATAGGTTAGATAATCATTACCACCCATGATAATTGTTTTTATATCTTTGTGGTGGATTCACTGTAAGAGGATGTTTAAAGTTTATATCCATGATACTGCCAAATATGCTTTTTCTACTGACGCATCTGCACTAGGACATATATAAATGTTAATCCTGATGCACTCTACAATACTGTTGGTGTTGATCAGGAAAGATGGGCAAATCGGCTATGTCACACTCAGCATTTATGGGGGTAGTAAGAAGTCTTGTGTGGCGGTGAAAACAATGTCTGGGTGTTCTTCATGTAATCCCAGAGAACCGGGAATAACTACGCTTTTTACTCCTGGTAGTGCTGCTACGGCGTTCATTTCTTGTCGGGACTTGGGGGGACTAGACTCACCAATTACTACCATCAGGGGTATGGACAAGTTGCTTACAAGTGTGAGATAATCAGATTGATTGTTTATAGCATCGAGATTGCCAGTGACAAAAGCCGCAGATGCAAATCTGGCTCCTGGTTTTTGGGTAGTTAGCCACTTTCTCTCGATAAAACTGGGTGTAAGTTTACTTTCATCAGTGAAAACATGACGGCGGTACATCCAAGTTAAAAAGGAGGGTGTGGTATTTAGTTTATATAGCCCTTGCCCAACTATAGGCGATCGCACTAACCCTTTAACTAGGTCTGCTATCTGGGGACTAGCTCCCATGGTTGGTAAAGGACCGCGCCAAGTGGGTGCTAAGAGTAAGATCCGCAAGAACAAATGGGGTTGTTTTACCGCCAGTTGCAAAACATAACTAGAAGCGTGACCCGCTGCGACTACGGTAATCGGCGGATTAAAAACGCTGTGAATAAAATCTTCTAGAAATTGCTGATATATTTCCGGTCTGTAGTTCAAACTTGGGCGCGAAGATTGTCCAAAACCGGGCCAGTCTACTACTGTAACTTGAAAATAGGGCGCGAGTAAATTGGCTAGTTCTCCCATTTCCCCCCGCATGGAAACGCTGCTAAAAGCTGGTAATAGCAACAAGGGCGAACCTGTACCAATAGTTTCATAAATCACCCGTAATGGTTGGTTGTCCCAAGTCCAGGTGTATTCTTGAACTACTCCACCGAATCCTACGGGGTCATAGGTTGACACTATGTTAGTTGACATCTGCTGACCTGCTTTTAGTGTAAAAAAGGGAAGCTAGGAACTATAACTTACATTCAAGTGCCTTTTTCTGCATGGTTTTAAATATGTTATAAAATCCATTGGCGCGGGAAGGTGTGAGACTGACATTTAAGCCGGTTTCTTGAATAAAGTCTGGGGTGAGTTGGACAATTTCTGTGGGAGTGAGTCCATTTAAACCCTCCACTAACAACCCTACTAATCCCTTAGTTAACTGGGAATCGGAATCACCTTGGTATACAACTTTACCATCATCTAAGGCAGCGGTGATATAAACCTGAGATACACAGCCAGGAACCTTATTTTCTGGTACTTTACCAGTTTCTGGAAAGTCTGTTAACTTCTGAGCATACCAGATTAACTGCTCGTAACGCCGCTTCGGGTCACTCGCACGTTGAAAGCGTTGGACGATTTTAGCAAGAGCAGGTGGCAAAGAATCGATCATTGAGGACATAATACAGGCTGGAAATAATCAGTCTTACCTTGAGTGTAGATGATTTTGTCGGCGATCGCCCCCAATGGTGAGAGGTCAATCTGCTAAAACTTGCGCCAGTTGCTGAGAGGCTTTTTCGATAGCATCTATACTACCTGCATTCACCAATCCATAATAGTCAAACACATAAACTTGGTTATTTTTAGCAGCTGACAATTTTTGCCAAAAGCTTTCCTGTTTAAAAGCATCTAAAAGAGCAGTTTGTGACCCTCCTTGGGGAGGACTAATTAAAATGATCACTTCGGGATTAGCTGCTAAAATTTTCTCAGCAGACAGAGTAATATAACCACCTATAGGGCTTGTTCCTTGTAGGTCTGCGGCTAAATTGTTAACACCAAACTGGCGTAATAAATCTCCCGCCCAACTATTTTTATTAGGTGTTAAAATTGGCTGACGACTGACTAGGACTAGAGTAGAATTACTGTTGTTTTTCCCTTTGGGTAAAAACCCCTCGTAACGGTTTAATAACGGAGTCGGGTCTGCACCCACAAAACCAGCTAGGGTTTTAGTTAGTTCCTGGAGAGATTCCCAGCTATTAACCCTAGTAGAGAAAGTCTTAATTCCCAGTTTTTCCAGCTGTTGGAGCGTCTGGTCAGAAAAACCTTGAGCACCGATGACTAAATCTGGTTTGAGGGCCAGGATTTTCTCTAAGTCCGCAGGAGTTTGACCCTGAGCGACTCTTTGTAAACCCTGAAACCGGGGGTCTTTATTCAGTAAACTACCACCTGTAATCCCCACTAGTTTTGTGGAGTCCAATTGATAAATAATATCAGCAGTTAAAGACGTGAGGGCGACGATTCTTTGTGCTGATTCTTGGGGTGTTTGGTTTACATTTACAGGTGTTGTTGGTGGTTGTGGGGGGATGGGCTGATTACAAGCTGTTAGTAATATACTCAACAGAATAGCCCAGGTTAATAAGAATTTTTTTTGATCCATGATGTTGATTAGGTTACCGAAAAGTCCTTTAATTCTAAGAGGATGTTTGGAAAGTTATGATTAGTGTATCAACTATTGTTTTACCCCTCCCTAACCCTCCCCTTGTCAGGGGAGGGGACTGGATTTGATTGTTTTTTGTGTGTTCGGTGTGTTCGGTGTGTTCCCTCAGATAAAAATTACCTGTTGAAAACTTCAGGACTTACGCAAAACACAACGAAAATAGGGGTAATTCCTCAATCACCCGTACATCAGAACTAGGTTTTTAGTCCAATCTCGCGTAAGTCGTGTTAATTACACATTGCGCCGATAAAGGAGATAGATAAATAAGGGAGAACCCAGCAAAGCTGTGACTGCTCCCACGGGAATTTCTACAGCACCTAACCGAGACAGTAAGTCTGCAAAGCTGAGAACTAAAGCCCCACCTATTGCACTTAGTGGTAAAACAGCACGGTAATCTGTACCTACGATCAGGCGGATTCCGTGGGGAACAATTAAACCCACGAACCCAATTAAACCCCCTATACTTACCGCTCCCGCAGCTAAGAGTGTGGCGGTAGCACCAATTAAAATCCGCGATCGCCATACAGAAACACCTAGTCCTGTGGCTAACTCGTCACCCAGGTTCAACAAGTTAACCGCACGCGCTAGTAAGCATCCCCCTAAGAGGGCGACACTAATATAGGAACCGGAAATAGTTACCTCACTCCAACCGCGCCCATTCAAACTACCAATTAACCAATTTAAGGCCGCTTGTATTTGACCATCTTCGGCTATGAGTAACAACACAGACTGAACTGCACCAAATAAGGAACTGACAGCAACTCCCCCTAAAATCAATCTTTCTACGGAAATCCCATCACGACGGTAAGCTAGGAAATAAACAAGAATAGTTGTTAATAAGCCCCCCATCCAAGCCCCTAAAGGTATCCAGGTCTGCAATATACCTAAACTGAGCATAGCTACCGCCGCTAAACCAGCACCCGCAGAAATTCCCAGTAAGAACGGACTCGCCAAGCCATTTTTCAGCATTCCCTGGAGTAATGACCCGGACATTCCCAGAGCAGCACCCACCAGCAGGGCGGCTAGGGTGCGCGGTAGGCGCAGATCCCAGAGAATTGTTTGATAGAGTTCATCACCCCGGCGTATTAATGCTAACCACAGTTGATTGGGGGTCATGGCTACTGCGCCCAATGACAGAGAAATTCCGGTGACTAGCACCAGTCCTACTAGTAGCAATACAGTTACTACTAATAGGCGATCGCCCCTCCCTAATTCCCCTGTGACATTTTGGTGCGGTCGCCTTGGCAACCACAACTTGAATATTCCCATTTTAATGAATATATTTTGCAATAGCTCCCTAGAAGTATTCCATCACTAATACAAACTCTTGTCAATAACCCCAGAGGGAATATGAAGATTTACACATATTTAAGAGGATGTTTGATAAGTCATCATTAGTGTATCGAATATTATTTGACCCCACCCTCACCCTCACCCTGTCAGGGGGGACTGGATTTGATTGTTTTTTGTGCGGTCGGTGAGCGAAGTCGATAGCGATAGCGTGGCGTTAGCCATACCGTGTTCCCCAATCCTTCCCAATCCTTCGGTGTGTTCCCTGTTCCCTAATATAAAAATTACCTGTTGAAAACTGATCAAACAACCTCTAAGATTAAGGATTAAGAATAACTGTTAAGTATTGATGCAAAAGCCGTTTTTTTGTTGAAATTCCCAGGGAAATATTTCAATTATATTTCTAGCCATTAGAATTTTAGGAGCTAAATCCGGTGTTACCTTCCACTATCATCGCTGCTGTAACTACACCCCTAGAATGGAGTCCCACCGTTGCAGGTATTATGATTGTAGCCAACATTATCGCCGTTGCCTTGGGTAAACTTACCATCAAGTACCCCAGCGTTGGGCCATCTCTCCCCGCAGCCAATTTATTCGGCGGTTTTGGTTTACCTGCGGTACTAGCAACTACAGCCTTTGGTCATCTTTTGGGAGTAGGTATAATTTTAGGACTGCATAACATCGGCAGAATTTAGCTAAAACCCACAGAGGTGAAGCCTTAGCTTCACTTCTCTCACTTTTTGCTTACCGGGGATTTAAGTTAAAATTTTCAAGTCTTAGCACGTAAATCCATCGTTATGCTGCAGTACCCCCACCTCGAACAGGCGTTAAAATACCACTTTGGTTACGATAATTTTCGCCCCGGACAACGACAAATTATTGAAGATGCGCTGCAAAATCGGGATTTATTGGTAGTAATGCCCACAGGTGGGGGTAAATCATTGTGCTTTCAGTTACCAGCCTTGATGAAAAAAGGCTTAACGGTAGTGGTTTCGCCGTTAATCGCTCTCATGCAAGACCAAGTAGAAGCATTGAGAAATAATAATATTTCTGCTACATTTCTCAATAGTAGCCTCAATCCCTACAAAGTGCGATCGCGTGAGGAAGCCATCCGTAACGGCAAAGTTAAACTACTCTACGTAGCCCCAGAACGTTTATTAAGCTCAAGATTTCTGCCATTTTTAGACTTAGTACATCACCAAATTGGTATTTCTACCTTCGCCATTGACGAAGCCCATTGTGTATCCGAATGGGGACACGACTTTCGCCCAGAATATCGCCAGTTAAAATCCCTACGTCACCGCTATCCAGATGTTCCCACCATCGCCCTCACCGCTACAGCCACAGACCGCGTCCGTAGTGATATCATTCAACAATTAGAACTAAAGCAACCGCAGATCCACTTAGCTGGCTTTAACAGGCAAAATCTTTATTACGAAGTGCGGACTAAATCTAGCACTGTATACGCCGAAATCTTAGAAATGATTCGGGAAACTGACGGTTCAGTGATTATCTATTGTCTCACCCGGAAAAAAGTTGATGAACTCACATTTAAACTGCAACATGATCAAATTTCCGCCTTACCCTATCATGCTGGTTTAACTGATGAGGAACGCAGCAAGAATCAAACTCGATTTATTCGCGATGATGTGCGGGTCATTGTAGCTACTATCGCCTTTGGGATGGGAATTAATAAACCTGATGTGCGGTTAGTCATTCACTCTGATTTACCACGGAATTTAGAAAGTTATTATCAAGAATCTGGGCGAGCGGGTAGAGATGGTGAACCTTCACGTTGTACCATGTTCTTTAGTTTTGGTGATATTAAAACCATTGAGTGGAGTATTGAGCAAAAAACTGACCCTCAAGAACAATTAATTGCCAAACAACAGCTACGTCAGGTAATTGATTATGCTGAAGGTACAGACTGTCGGCGTACAATTCAACTAGGTTATTTTGGCGAACGTTTTACCGGTAATTGTGGTAACTGTGATAACTGTCGTTATCCCAAACCTGTACAAGACTGGACAATTGAAGCCATGAAGTTTTTATCTTGCGTGGCCCGTTGTCAAGAAAGATTTGGAATGCTACACATTATTGATGTCTTGCGGGGAAGTAAAAGTAAAAAAATTACCCAAAATCAACACGACAAACTCTCTACCTACGGGATTGGGAAAGATAAAACTGTAGATGAATGGCGCATTTTAGGGCGTTCTCTGTTACATCAAGGGTTGTTACAACAAACCAACGATGGTTACTCGGTTTTAAAGCTGAATGCTTTGAGTTGGGAGGTGATGAAGCGACAGCGCCAAGTTTTGATTGCTGTTCCTGTGGCGCAAAAAATCTCCCCCGTCTCAGAGGGTGACAAAACAGCCCAAGCAGAATTATTATTACAACGCTTGCGATCGCTGCGCAAGCAACTAGCTGATGAACAGTCTGTAGCGCCCTACGTTGTCTTTCAAGATTCTACCCTCAGGTTAATGGCCCAGGTACAACCCCAATCCTTAACAGAATTTGGTAAACTTTCTGGGGTAGGTAGTCACAAACTCGCTCAGTATGGTGAAAAATTCCTCGCAGAAATCACCGCCTACCGTCGAGAACAAGGTATATCACCCACAAAACATGATTCTCCAGGTACTCTAGCTATTAAGAATTTACCTAATGATACCGAGTTAACCACATTAAGACTACACCAACAAGGTTTGAGTGTAGCTGAAATTGCCCACCAGCGCAATCTTACCCCCTCCACAATTTTTACCCACCTTTCTCAGTTAATGGCTAAAAATCAGCCTGTAGATTTAAATCAGTTAGTCCCCCTAGAGCATCAAAAAAAAATTTGGCAAGTTTTAGAGATTTTGGGTGATGTTTCTCTCACCCCCATTAAACAACAATTAGGAGAAAACTATACTTTTGATGAAATTCGCTTAGTCAGGGAAAAATGGCGGCGGAAAAATCCTCAGTAATCCTTGGGGTTTTGTTCCTTTGAGTGGTGTAATAATTAAATTCGATACCCGATTTGGTTGAGAAATCGGGTATCTGTTTCCTATTTATTTGATCTCAAACTGCATCTATAGCACGAGAAATTTTACCCCTAGACTCTGAAGATATAATTTCAGGCTTTGCTGCTTTGTGGTTTTGTCGTTTATTGGCTATCACAGATAGAAATGCGGGAAGACTAATACAGATGATAGTATTTAGCAGTGTTAGTAATAGACCATCCATGAAATTCATATATTATCCTCGCTTCAAAAAATTGTTTTTACTATCTATTATTTTGACGCAAAAGCTGCTCAATATTTATATATATAATCTGTTTTTTATTAACTCTTCTATAAGTCTGATAAATATATGACTTACGCAACTGGTACAGGCGATCGCCTTCGTGCTGTTCCAATGCACTAGTTAATCATCACCGAAGTTGAATCAAAATCCCTGGAATAGTTATTCTTGTGTTTTGAATATCTGTCGTTTACTGTATCAGAGTTTGAGGGAGTTTATTAATGTGGTAAAGTCTATTATGGCTAACGCCACCTTATCGCTATCAGCCGCACCTCAAAAATCACTGTTGACAATTGGCGAAGGTATTGTTTGACAAGTAGTTATGATTTTAAATATACTTAGCAAGTATCCTTTTGACTCTTAAAGAGGTTATAAATAGCTATGCAACTAAGACCGTTTTTGATGGGTTTGACTGTAGCTGGTTTGGTTATTCCCAGTGTATTAGGCAACACATCAAAAGTTTTGGCCGAAGATATTATTTTTATCTTGGAAAATAACACAAGGGTAAATATGATAGAATTTTACGCTTCTCCTTCTGGGGTTGAGAGTTGGGAAGACGATATCTTAGGGGAGGATGTTTTACGATCTGGAAAGGAGACGGCAATTAATATCAATGATGAGCGTAGAACTTGCAACTATGACTTTAAAGCCAAATTTGCCGATGGTGATGTAGTGGAAAAGTATAATATCGATATTTGCAAATTGGCAGGTGGTACTTACGCATTTTATGATTAGGTTTACGTTGAATAATGATCAGTCCCTTCTCCCTGGGGAACCCAATTGAGTGAAAACAAAATCTGATCTATTCAAAAAACAGTTGATCGCGATCGCCCGCAAGTTACCACTGACTGGGAATATCACTAATCGAAATAATTAAATACATGATCTTCGAGTCACACAGATCCCCGACTTCTGGACAGATTATATGAGATGATTTCAATTATGGAAGAAGTCGGGGATCTTACTTTGATCTTCGAGTCACACAGATCCCCGACTTCTGGACAGATTATATGAGATGATTCCAATTATGGAAGAAGTCGGGTATCTTACTCACCCAGGTGCGATCGCCTTGGGCAAAAGCTTTATCATCCTACAAAAAAACGCCCACAGCGCGCCTAATTTATCTTAATTTCTTGTGAAAAAATGAGCAAGATTTATGCAGAGATTGGTCGGGGAGATCAGTATTGGGAACACTTGGCGCAGAATTGAGGTCTAAACTTGCAGAATTCTTTACCCGTTAACACGTAACTGGTACAGTAAGGGAAACTACTAATTTCAATTCTGGCTTTAGATGATGTTGACCCTTTGGCTAGTGTTTGAGTATCTTTTGTCCCTAGAATTTTCGATGCTAATTTAGGTAATACTAAACAAGCAGCCGCATTGAGGAGAGTTAGCAATAAAACATCCATGAGATTTATGGGTAGTCACCCCCATCAAAAAAAATAGGTTTTTGGGCTTTTGGCAGTCAAGATAACTAAAGCAATAGATGATCCAGTCTATCCATTGTCTTTAGCTTATATATATTTACTGTAACATAGATTTTTATCAATACAACCGTTGAAATGCTGAAATACCTCAGACAGTAGGCTATGCATTACGGCCAATCACTGAAGAGTAAAGCTATTTAGTAATATAGGCTCATGTCAGAACAATCAATAAATCAACCGTTTACTAAAACAATAGAGGATATGAATTGTGAATAACAGCACAGATACACCAGCTTATTTATCAAAGATTACGAAGCGAGAAAGCCAAGAATTACAGCGTTTAGCCGATTACAGTCATGTAGTTTCACTACCAGAAGTTTGGTCATTAGCAGCCAAACAATTTGGTGATATTGTGGCTCTGCACAATCCCCACAATACACCAGAAGTGGTAATTACCTATAGCCAGTTAGGGGAGCAAATTCAAAAATTTGCAGCTGGGTTACAAAACTTAGGAGTCAAAGTAGGCGATCGCATTTCCTTAATAGCCGATAATAGTCCCCGGTGGTTTATTGCCGATCAAGGGATAATGACCGCCGGCGCAGTAAATGCAGTCCGTAGTTCCCAAGCCGAACGCTCAGAACTACTATTTATTATTGCCAACAGTGGTAGCACCGCCCTAGTAGTGCAGGACTTAAACACACTCAATAAACTTGGCGACGAACTGAATGACCTACCCATTCAACTGATAATTTTAATGTCAGAGGAAACACCACCAGAAGACACCCCCAAGGTCTGGAAATTCTCCCAGGTCTTAGAAATTGGTGCTAACCATCCCCTTACACCAGTTCAGGTCACGGGAGATACCCTAGCGACTTTGATTTATACCTCCGGGACTACCGGTAAACCCAAAGGTGTAATGCTCTCTCATAGCAACTTGTTACACCAAGTCAAAACCCTGGGTACAATAGTACAACCACAGCCGGGAGACATCGCCTTAAGTATCCTCCCCTCTTGGCACAGTTACGAGCGCAGTGGGGAGTATTTCTTACTATCTCAAGGTTGTACACAAATTTATACTAACTTGCGTTTTGTCAAACAGGACTTAAAGGACTTTAAACCTCATTACATGATTGCAGTCCCCCGTCTGTGGGAATCCATTTATGAGGGAGTGCAAAAACAGTTCCGGGAACAACCAGCCAAAAAGCAACGCCTGATTAAGTTTTTACTAGCAGCCAGTGAAACCTATATCGAAAAACAACGCATTGCCCAAGGACTAAGTTTAAATCATCTTCATGCCTCAACCTTAGAGAAAATCACCTCTAAGATACTAGCATTAGCTTTTTTGCCCCTTCATACCCTCGGAGAACGCCTAGTTTATGCCAAAGTCCGCCAAGCCACAGGGGGACGCATCAAGCAAGTAATTAGCGGCGGTGGGGCGCTACCCAAGCATATAGATAACTTTTTTGAAATTATTGGCGTGGAGATTTTGCAGGGTTACGGCTTAACAGAAACCTCTCCTGTGACTAACGCCCGCCGTCCTTGGCATAATGTCCGCGGTTCATCTGGACAGCCCATCGCTGGTACAGAAGTCAAAATTGTTGACCCGGAAAGCAAAGACTTGTTACCCCCTGGAAAGAAAGGTTTGGTACTATTGAAAGGTCCCCAAGTTATGCAAGGCTATTACCAAAACCCCGAAGCCACAGCCAAAGTTATTGATGGTCAAGGATGGTTTGATAGCGGTGACTTGGGTTGGGTGACACGAGATCATGATTTAGTGCTCACCGGTAGAGCTAAAGATACAATTGTTTTGACCAATGGGGAAAATATCGAACCACAACCAATTGAAGATGCTTGTTTGCGATCGCCCTACATTGATCAAATTATGCTGGTGGGACAAGACCAGCGCAGCATCGGCGCTTTAATTGTCCCCAATACTGAAGCCCTAGAAAAATGGGCACAAACTCAAAATCTGCCAGTGACTCTACCAGAAGAAAACTTTTCAGAACAGAGGACATCTATCGATCTGGAGAGTAAAATAATCCAGGACTTGTTTCGGCAAGAATTGAATCGGGAAGTACAAAACCGTCCTGGTTATCGCCCCGATGACCGCATTGGCCCCTTCAGGTTAATTCTCGAACCTTTTTCTCTGGAAAATGGCTTGATGACGCAAACCCTGAAAATCCGCAGACACATAGTCACGGAACGGTATCAGGAGATTATTGACCGGATGTATACCCGATGAGTATTCTGTCTGCTAACTTATAGAGTGAACGTGAAAGATTTATGGATGTCTCCAACCCCAATTTGTTACTCAAGCGCGTTGTCAATGTCAAAGCCATTGTTACCCCCCTATGGAAGGAGGAAGTACAACAGCAACTACAGCAACAGATTAATCAAAGTGATCAGCAACTGCAACAGATTGATCTAGAAGGACAACGAGCCATTGTGTCCATTCAAAAGCAGGCTATACAGCCCCCTAGTCCCCAAACCCTTCAACAAATCGATAATATCCACAGCCAAGTCAATCAAAAGAAAACTGAACTCCTCGAGCAGAAAAATCAACTGCTACAAAACCTCCAGCAATTACAATTTCTGGAGCTGGAGCAAGAAGTGAATCAATTCCAAATGGAAGGCTTTTTCCGTGTTGAACAGGGTGATAACTTAATTCGTAAAATGCAGGTAGAAATCCTGCTGCGCGATGGCGTTATCCAAGAGATTCGCGGCGACATTTAATAAGTCCCGCTGGTAATTCCCCACTTATCTTATGTTAGGTGGGGTTGACACCCCCCAGATCAAAATCCACAACTTTGAGCTAACTTTTGTTTATCGGTACTTTCATGGGTGCATTCTATTTTTGACCCAGCCCAGACAACTTGCCACATCGGGGGAGAGCTGCTTAACAGCGATCGCCCAAAAGTGGTCATTTCCACTCGATAATTAATCGTTTCAATGGTATAATTATTTGAATTTGTTTGCGTGATTTCCACTAAGGCTTGTCTGGGTTGGGGATAAAAAACTGCTACTTCCTGCTTACCTCTAGCTAACGATTTACCCTCTAAAACATTTAAGGCTAAACTCACAGGATCACTACCTTGAAGAATGGCATTGACATTTTCTAGTGGTATGCTTTGATATTGATAACGCCCTGGATATAATGGGACATCCTCAGTATGTTGCACATTGGCAACTTCCTGTTGTGTGACGGGTCTATTGTCTGCCAATGTTGGCGATTGTGGTTCCTCGGTCATATCCATCCCGGCGCAAGCAGTAGCCAAGATATTTACTAACAAAACTAAAACAACATTCCATTTGTTAAACAACATAAAAGTAAACAAGAAATTGAACTTAACCACTTACATTTAAGAGGTCAGAGTGAGTAATAATGTTAAATTATCACATTTATCATCAAAGTATTCACTTATAGAAGACTGCGGCTGATGATTGAAACATCGGCAATTTATAGTTGTTATATACCATGGACTCTAATCTGATCATCAGGTTCCTGGGTTAATTAGTAAATTAATGCCAAAATCAGAAAAGCACCAAACCCATGTCTTTCCGGGGAGAAGAAAAAATTTCCACGGGAAAACTCAGCCAGCCGAGATACAATTTAATCTGGCAAAAGCTGCTAAAGTCCATAAACCATCGATTCTGATACCACCATATGAGCATTCACGAAGTATTCATGCCAGCCCTGAGTTCCACCATGACTGAAGGTAAAATCGTTTCCTGGGTGAAATCGCCGGGGGATAAGGTGGAAAAAGGGGAAACCGTGGTGGTGGTCGAGTCAGATAAGGCAGATATGGATGTGGAAACATTCTATGAAGGATACCTAGCCCACATCATCGTACCAGCCGGTGAAAATGCACCAGTAGGATCTGCGATCGCCTACATAGCAGAAACAGAAGCCGAAATCGCCACCGCCAAAACCTTGGCTAACTCAGGCTCAGTTACCGCTACCCCCACACCAGAACCAGTTGCGACTACAGCCCCTGTTGGTATATCTTCTGCCCTAGCTACTCAAAATGGCTCTAACCACCGCGAAGGAAGAGTGGTAGTTTCACCCCGCGCCCGTAAATTGGCTAAAGAACTTAAGGTTGATTTGACCACCCTGAAAGGTAGCGGTCCCTACGGTCGCATCGTCGCCGAGGATGTACAATCATCTGTCAATCAAGGTAAACCATCAGCGCCCACACCCACACCAGCACCTACCTTCACCCCAGCACCTACCCTCACCCCGTCCCCGTCCCCCATGGTTCCTGGTCAAACAGTACCTTTAACTACCTTCCAAAATGCTGTAGTTAGGAACATGGTAGCCAGTGTGACTGTACCAGTTTTCCGTGTGGGTTACACCATTACCACCGATGGCTTAGATCAACTTTACAAACAAATTAAATCCAAGGGCGTTACCATGACAGCCCTACTGGCTAAAGCGGTAGCGGTAACATTACAAAAACATCCCTTATTAAATGCCAGCTATTCAGACCAAGGAATTGTTTATCATTCTGGTATTAACATTTCTGTAGCCGTGGCTATGGATGATGGTGGATTAATCACACCAGTTTTGCAAAATGCAGACATGGTAGATATTTATTCCCTTTCCCGCTCCTGGAAATCTTTAGTAGAACGTGCGAGAGCTAAACAACTACAACCCGAAGAATACAACAGTGGCACATTTACCCTCTCTAACTTAGGGATGTTTGGGGTAGACACTTTTGATGCTATCTTACCACCCGGACAAGGTTCTATCTTAGCCATTGGTGCATCCCGTCCCCAAATGGTAGCTCTAGGGGATGGTTCCTTTGCTGTGCGTCAACAGATGCAAGTTAATATTACCTGTGACCACCGGATTATTTACGGTGCTCATGCTGCGGCTTTCTTGCAAGATTTAGCTAAATTAATTTCCACTAATCCCCAGTCTTTGACTATGTAAGATTATCTCATTTTTGCGCCCTGCTTGGTGGCAACTCCGCCATCAAGTAGCCATACCAAAAGATAGCACAATAGATAATAATGATTTGGAGGACTTTGCATCTCCAGGGCTTGGCATAACAAGATGAGTTTAAAGGCAGTTTTATTTGATTTTAAGAGTGTGATTATTAATCATGAGCACATTCACTTACAATTAATAGATGAGATTCTCATCCAAGAAAATCTCCAACCCCAGAAGCTCGGTGAGCATCAGGCTTTATCCCGCAGGAGCGATCGCACTTATTTACAAGAGTTGCTCAGTTCCCGTGGTAGGGTGGTTAGTCAGGAGTATCTCAACAAACTCCTACACCAGAAAGCCCAAGCCTATGTGCAGCAACTGGAAAACATCCCCGAACTGCCTTTATATCCAGGTGTGCTGAATTTTATTAACCAGGTGCGATCGCTCAGTATTTCCCCTGATGATTGCCAAACTGTCAAGCTGGCCTTAATCAGTGGTGCAATTCGCCAGGAAATAGAACTAGTATTAGAACGCGCTTTGCTGTCGGAGTATTTCTCTGTGATTATCGCCGATGATGACCTGAGCGCCACCCAGTCTCAACCCGATGCTTATCTGCTAGCTGTGGAACGTCTCAATCAATTATACCCTGATTTCCATCTCCAACCCGCTGAATGTCTAGCAATTGAAGGCACTCCCCTAGGTGTCGCAGCGGCTAAACAAGCCCACATACAAGTACTTGGGGTGGCTCACAGCTACCCATTCCATATGCTCCAGCGTCGCTGTAACTGGACTGTGGATTATTTGTATGATTTAGAATTAGAACGAGTCCAGGAAGTTTTTTTACAAAAAGATATCAAACTTACCGCCCCTGGGTGCTAAAATTATGATATGTATGTGAGGGTTTTTTACTCTCCGCTCCCTTGGGGAATTAGCTCAGTTGGTAGAGTGCTGCGATCGCACCGCAGAGGTCAGGGGTTCGAGTCTCCTATTCTCCATTTGTACATTCTCAAATTAAATGTCGCTTTTCGCTTAATGTCGCGGTGTTTTTTTTCAGAGTCAATTTAATTATTCTAAGTTTAATTATTCTAAGTTTTCGCTTAATGTCCCATGAACTTAACATTGACTATGGATCTAATTTTGTCATCTACCTTTAGATAGATATTTTTTGAAGAAATAAACCACTGTGCCACTTGTGTAAATCTTGTGGCGGTAATACTTGCTCTTTGTCCTCTTTAAATGTATGATAGAATACAGGATTTTTGAATGTTAAAAAAGAGGTGATCAAAAATAGCCCACTTGATCCTAAATATACGGGTGCTGATAACAATTGTGGTGTTGCTTATGATAACCAGCAGAGGTGAGATATACCACTGATTGATGATAACAAAGCCCTCACCAAGACTAAAAATTAATGAGATATTTGTAAAATATAAATCTTAGTACAAAACCTAAATGTTTGAGCAAACTTTTAAAAATATTGATGATGTCCTCTGGAAAGAATCTGGGTGTACTACAGAGTTAGATTATACCGAACAAACCTCATGGCTATTATTTTTAAAGTATTTAGATGATTTAGAACAGGAACGATTTGACAAGGCGGAATTAAGTGGCGAATCCTATAAATTTATTATTGATCCAGAATATCGTTGGTCAATTTGGGCAGCACCAAAGAATGAAGATGGTGGATTAGATCGTAATCTTGCTTTAACTGGAGATGATTTGATTGATTATATTAATGGTAAATTATTCCCCTATCTGCAAAGTTTTAAAGAACGGTCTAGCGGTTCAGATACCATAGAATATAAGATTGGCGAGATTTTTAGCGAGATTAAAAATAAATTTCAAAGTGGTTATAGTTTGCGAGAGGCACTGGAATATATTGATGAATTAAAATTTAGATCCCAGGAGGAGAAACATGAGTTATCCTATCTCTATGAAGCGAAGATCAAAAATATGGGAAATGCGGGGCGTAATGGTGGAGAATATTACACGCCACGTCCTTTAATTCGGGCAATAATTCAGGTTATCAAGCCAAAAATCGGTGAAAAAATCTATGATGGTGCTTGTGGTTCGGCGGGGTTTTTATGTGAAAGTTATGATTATTTAAGACAAGGTAAGTTAACAACTAAGCAACTAGAAACACTCCAGAAAAATACTTTTATAGGAAAAGAAAAGAAAAGTTTAGCTTATGTTATTGGCATCATGAATATGATTTTACATGGGATTGATGCCCCGAATATTATTCATACTAATACTTTGACTGAAAATCTCAGCGATGTTCAAGATAAAGATCGTTTTGATGTGATTTTAGCTAATCCTCCCTTTGGGGGGAAGGAACGGAAGGAAGTACAGAATAATTTTAATATTAAAACGGGAGAAACTGCTTTTTTATTTTTACAGCATTTTATCAAAATGTTGAAGGTTGGTGGTAGGGCGGCGGTAGTTATTAAAAATACCTTTCTCTCTAACTCTGATAATGCTTCCCGTGCTTTGCGTCAAGAGCTTTTGAGTAGTTGTAATTTACATACTATTTTAGATTGTCCTGGGGGGACTTTTATTGGTGCGGGGGTGAAAACTGTAGTTTTATTTTTTGAGAAGGGAGAACCGTTAGAGGCGATTCAGACTACACCGATTTTTAATCAAGGTAAGTCTATTAATGAACAAATGGCGACTAAAAAGATTTGGTATTATCAACTAGATCCGGGGCGAAGTTTAGGGAAAACTAATCCATTAAATGATGATGATTTACGGGAGTTTGTGGAGTTACAAGCTAGTTTTGCAGAGTCGGAAAGGTCTTGGTTAGTGGATGTTGGTGATATTGATCAGGAGTCCTTTGATTTATCGGTGAAGAATCCCAATAAGGGGGAGGAGGTGAGGTTAAGAGAACCACAGGATATTTTAGAGGAAATTGCAGTTTTGGATCAGGAGAGTGCGAAGATTTTAGAGGTTATTGGGGGGATGATATGCAGTTGATATTTGATAGCGGACAGTTACCAGTGGGTTGGAATGTAAAATATTTAGATGAACTTTGTGAAAACCTAGATAGTAAAAGAATACCTATCACAAAATCTTCAAGAAAATCTGGCAGTATTCCGTATTATGGGGCTTCTGGTATTGTTGATTATGTTGCTGATTACATCTTCGATGAAGACTTACTTTTAGTATCTGAAGATGGAGCAAATCTTTTAGCTAGAACCTATCCAATAGCATTCTCTATCACAAGTAAAACCTGGGTAAATAACCATGCTCATGTACTTCGATTTAAGGAAAAAATAACACAGATTTTTGTTGAGTTTTATTTAAACTCTATCTCTCTTGAGTCTTATGTAAGTGGTATGGCTCAACCAAAACTTAATCAAAAGTCACTCAATTCAATTCCTATTCCTATTCCCCCACTTCCAGAACAAAAGAGAATTGTAGCGATATTGGATGAGGCGTTTGAGGGGATTGATAGAGCAATAAGGAACACTGAAAAAAACCTCAGCAATGCACGGGAACTATTTGAAAGTTATCTAAATTCTATTTTTAGTCAAAAAGGTGAAGGGTGGGAAGAGAAGAAGTTAGAAGATATTTGTGAAAAGGTAGAATATGGTTCGTCTGCTAAATCCCTAGCAGAAGGAGAAATTGCTGTATTAAGAATGGGAAACATTCAAAATGGTGCAATTGATTGGAGCAACCTTGTATACACAAATGATCAAGAAGAAATTAACAAATATTTACTTAAATATAATGATGTTTTATTCAACAGAACTAATAGTGATGAACACGTAGGTAAAACGGCAATATATAAAGGTGAAATGCCAGCTATTTTTGCTGGTTACTTAATTAAAATTCATAGAAAAGAAGAGTTAATAGATGCAGATTTTCTTAACTTTTATCTAAATAGCCCCATCGCTAGAGAGTATGGTAAGTCAATCATGAGCCGTAGTGTTAATCAAGCAAACATAAATGGAACGAAATTAAAAGGTTATCCAATCTCTATCCCTTCTCTATCTATACAAAAACAAATTGTTAAAAAGTTAAGTTTTCTCCGTACAGAAACCCAACGCCTTGAAAGCATCTACCGTCAAAAAATCGCTGCATTAAAAGAACTCAAACAAAGCATCCTACAAAAAGCCTTTACCGGCGAATTAACAGCAGATAAAGGAGAACCCGCTAAGGAGGAGATTGCAGCATGAGAGATTATTTAACGCAATAACATAATCATCTCAAGCTTGTGTATTTTCTGATTCTGCCTCTAGCTTTAAACTTAATAATTCATACTCGTGCTTTTCCTTATTAAGAACAGTAGAGACAATTGCATACTCTTGAATAGTTGCAACATAAACTGAATCTTTTCTAATAAATTCTACATCTTTAATAGCAGAATCAGCTATAGAACATTTATATTTTTTTCGAGAACCTACCTCTTGCAAAGTAGTGGTTATAGTATTGTAATTAATCTGAGTTAATTTCACCTTTACACAAATTTCTGTTTCTGCTCTTAGTTTAGTATTTTTAATGACATCAATCACCTTAGATATAGTTTCTTGCTCTATTTCTCCTACTTGCACCTTGTGACCAGGAGAAGCCCAATTTATTTGTAATTTACTAATACCTATTCTGGTTAAAGATATTAAAAACTCAGTATATTTAAAGGCAGTTTTCTTTTTGAGAATATTTAGTTTAGCTGGTAATTCCTCTGAATTTGCTCCTAAATTTATTAATTGTATAAATTCTTTGAAACATTGCCCCAAAAAAGATTCTCCTAAACCTAAACTATCTTCCTCATACACAGTACCCTCTAGACGCATTCCAAATGATCCACTAAATACACTAGACATGACAACTTGAGTCTTTTGCTTGATCTCAAATGGTATAATGTGACTTTCGGATCTTCCTGATTTTATTTGTCCTATGGCATCAATTGTTTCTTGCAATGAAGATAAAATTAAACCCAGATCGCCCACAGGAGCTTCCTGAATATCTTTATCTGGAAATTTTAAAACAAAATCTATAATTTCTCTTCTTTTCTGCGTAGAAACTACTTCAATATTTTCACTATTCTGAAATTCAGATTGAATAAATTGTCCTAATTCTGGTAAATAATCATCTGGTATTTCATTACATTCAACATTTTTAACAATGACATTTATTCCATCTTCATAAGGAATTTCCACTTGATAGACAAAAGCATCTTCTGTCTCAGCAAATATATGTCTAAGCTCCACGTCACCTTTAATTACACTCTGAAAACGAGATGAAGATACAGGAGCATATAGCCATATTTCAGCAAAATCTGAACTATCTACACAAACTACAATAAAAATTAATCCTGATTTATTTTTGCAGGAAAACAATACAGGTTTATCATAAAAGTCATAAACTTCTATGATTTCAAGTTGTCCTAATATTGTCCTTTCCGGCAAAAAACTCATGGCTATAAATGTGGTTATCAGTTAATTATGTTTTACTAGAATCTTCTTTATTTATATCTATTAATTCAAAAAAATGCTCAGGCTCACTATTCTCAGGTATCCACCAAGTATGATGGGATTTTTCATTTTTTGATGGAGTGGGTTTAATTTGTCCTAGTTTTTCATTCAAAACTCCCCTAGCAATTTTGCGATTTTTAAACCTCGGAATACGACGAGAGAGATTTTTAGCATCATCTAAAGATGAATGAACTGATACTCCACAGGCTTGGCACTCAGATCCACCGGGGGGACATTCCTTATTTGGATTTTCTTGCCGCCAAGATAAAAAATCTTCTGGTAGGGGTTTTGAATGTGCCTTTTTAATAAATCTGTAAAATTCTCCTGATGCAGTATTGGATTCTGATGGAGGACATTGATCTGGGAAGTTTTTTGGATATATCATCCTTTAGTTTTCAAGTATGATAATAAGTTTATTTATAACCTATGGACTAGACTTAGTAGCATGAATCTACCACAAAGTGACATATAATATCTATAAAATTTTGAACAATTTATTTTTGCTTATAAATAATTAATAAGATTCTAGGATTTTAAATTAATATTTATTATTACTGAGATTATATTCGTGTATAAATAGGTTTTGATAGAAAATCAGATTCTGGATATGAGCCATCATGAATGAAGCCGAAACCCGCGCCGAATTAATTGACCCCGCTTTAACTGCTGCTGGTTGGGGAGTAGTTGAACATAGTCGCATCCGTCGAGAAGTCATCGCCCCTGGTCGCTTAATTGGTAACGGTAAACGGGCTAAAGCAGACATAGCTGATTATGTATTAGTTTATCGTGGTGAAAAACTTGCAGTTATTGAGGCTAAAAAACGCGACTTACCGGATACGGAAGGTTTAGCACAGGCGAAAAAATACGCCGAAAAATTAAAAACCCGCTTTGCATACTCTACCAATGGTGTTGGTATTTACCAAGTAGATATGCACACGGGAAAAGAAGGTTATATAAATAAATATCCCACACCCGATGAACTATGGGAAGCTACCTGGCGGTTGAGCGAAGTAGTAACCAGTGATTTACCCTCGACTCCCCTCAGAGAACAAGAATGGGGCGATTCTCTCTCAGCGATAATTCGTCAACGCTTTGCAACTATTCCCTTTGAAGATAAAAGCGGTACCTGGGAAGCCCGATACTATCAACATAATGCCATCAAATATGTTTTAGAGGCGATCGCCCAAGGGCAAAAGCGGATTTTATTAACAATGGCCACAGGTACAGGTAAAACCTTTATCGCCTTCCAACTGGCCTGGAAACTCTTCCAAAGCCGATGGAACTTGAGCCTTGAACCCAAACGCCGCCCCAGAATACTATTTTTAGCAGATCGTAATATTCTCGCAGACCAAGCATTTAACTCATTTTCTGCCTTTCCTGATGATGCTCTAGTTCGCATAGATCCTGAAACCATCAAAAAACGGGGGAGAGTTCCCAAAAACGGAAACATCTTCTTTACCATTTTCCAAACTTTCATGACAGGAAAGGACGAGGAAGGTAAACCCACTCCCAAATTTAACGACTATCCCCCCAATTTTTTCGACTTTATTATTATTGATGAATGTCACCGAGGGGGAGCAAGCGACGAAAGCACCTGGCGAGGAATTTTAGAATACTTTTCCCCTGCGGTACAACTAGGACTAACTGCAACACCCAAACGCAAAAACAATGCTGATACATACACTTATTTTGGGGAGCCAGTTTATACTTATGCCCTGAAAGATGGTATTAACGATGGGTTTTTAACTCCCTTCAAAGTCAGGGAAATAGAAACTACTTTAGATGAATATACTTACAGTCCTGATGATGATGTCATAGAAGGGGCAATAGACGGTGAAAAAACCTATACAGAAAAAGACTTTAATCGCATTATTAAAATTGAAGAACGGGAACGCTACCGAGTGCAAGTGTTCATGGCAGAAATAGATCAGAATCAAAAAACCCTTGTATTTTGTGCTAACCAAGATCATGCCCTAGCAGTAAGAAATTTAATCAATGAAATCAAGATTAGTAATAATCCTAATTATTGCCACAGAGTCACAGCTAATGATGGCACACTAGGAGAACAACACCTAAAGAATTTTCAAGATAATGAAAAAAATATTCCTACAATCTTAACCACCTCTCAAAAACTTTCCACTGGGGTTGATGCTCGTAATGTGCGGAATATAGTCTTAATGCGTCCCGTTAATTCCATGATTGAATTTAAACAAATTATTGGTCGTGGTACTCGTTTATATGATGGTAAGGATTATTTTACTATTTATGATTTTGTCAAAGCTTATGAACATTTTAATGATCCTGAATGGGATGGTGAACCCCAAGAACCGATAAAAGTTACCAACAAAAAAGCAGAGAACTTACCACCAAATACAGATAAGCATACCCCAAAAGAGAGAACCAAAAATACAGAAGATACCACACCTAAAATAATTAAAGTTAAATTAGGAGATGGGAAAGAAAGAACTATTGAACATCAAATATCTACCAGCTTTTGGAGTGTAGATGGTAAACCCATAACCGCTGTAGAATTTATAGAAAAGCTATTTGGTGAAATTCCTGAACTGTTTAAAAACGAAGATGAATTGAGAACTATTTGGAGTCGTCCAGATACTCGAAAAGCACTGTTAGAGGGACTATCAGAAAAAGGTTATAATTTAGAACAATTAACAGAAATTAGCCGGTTAATTAATGCTGAAAAAGGTGACTTATATGATGTATTAGCGTATATTGCTTATGCTGCTGTACCTATTAGCCGACGGGAAAGGGTTTTAGCTCATAAATCATTAATTTTCTCTAAATATGTGGGTAAACAACAAGAGTTCCTGGATTTTGTGTTAGATCAATATATCAAAGACGGAGTAGAAGAACTGGATCGATCTAAGTTACCCCAATTATTAGAGTTAAAATATCATACTATTCATGATGCTATTAAAGAATTAGGTAGCGTTGCTAAGATTAGTGAAGTATTTATCGGGTTTCAGCAGTATTTGTATTCACAGGATATAGCAGCTTAATTGGGGAAGTTGTTAATAATATCTATGGAGCTTTGCGAAGAATCTTGTCAGAGGAATACCTTGTTAAGTTTTCGGTTACCCCACTTACCGGGAAGAAAAAGGTAGGCTTAGGATCATAGTCCTCTAGAAATGAGGCTTCCATTAATTCCACTTCCCAGAGGGAAGTGATGTTGTTTTAAAAAAGTACAGTAGATAGTAATTTTTGGGTTTCCATTAATTCCACTTCCCAGAGGGAAGTGATGATTCATCCTGGCGGTTACGCTCATCGATGAGCTTTCCGTTTCCATTAATTCCACTTCCCAGAGGGAAGTGATGAGACAATGGGGCTGGAAACGATTTCCAGTTTGCCTAGTTTCCATTAATTCCACTTCCCAGAGGGAAGTGATGTAGTAGTCAGCAGCCTATTAAGCCTAGCAATCGGGTTAGTTTCCATTAATTCCACTTCCCAGAGGGAAGTGATGGAAGACCTGCGCTTGGCTCTCACCATTGCGTCAATAGTTTCCATTAATTCCACTTCCCAGAGGGAAGTGATGTTTTGATTTCAAAAATCTAGAGCCTGTAAAAGGCGCTTGTTTCCATTAATTCCACTTCCCAGAGGGAAGTGATGGCAGGAACTAGCAAAGCAGGACAAGAAAGTTGTTGCCGTTTCCATTAATTCCACTTCCCAGAGGGAAGTGATGTCTCAAAAAGCTTTGCTTTCCCTGCAGAAGTACCAGTGCCGTTTCCATTAATTCCACTTCCCAGAGGGAAGTGATGACAATTAATTGAGTGCCTTTGGTGTACTTGTTAAGGAAGTTTCCATTAATTCCACTTCCCAGAGGGAAGTGATGTCCTCCATTTTAAACACAGTCCCAGTAAGAAGTCTAGAGGCACTTTCCGAGGTTCAAGAAACTTAACGGCTGAAATGGCATTTAGCATAGTAGTCAAACGGCTGAAACTCTTATATAGCAAGCGACCGAGGTTCAGAACGGGAAAATCATCATTTCAGCGATTTTGATTGAACCTCGGTGGCGGGTAACTAGTGCATTGCAGTGACTGTTAGTTATAGGGCTTACGCAACTGGCACAGGCGATCGCCCGATCTGCTTGCAGCAGCGCTTGGCGATCGCATCCCGTCAAGATAATCAGATACATGATCTTTGGTGTCACACAGATTCCCGACTTCTGCACTTATATTAGATTAGTCCAATTATGTAAGAAGTCGGGGATCTTAACTTATGCAGCTGCGATCGCCTAACTGCTGTGTCAATGCACTAGTTAATCATGACCGAAGTTCAATCAAAATCCCTGGAATAGTTATTCTGATGTTTTAGAGGATGTTTGGAAAGTATTAAACAGGTAATTTTTATATTAGGGAACAGGGAATAGGGAACAGGGAACAGGGAACAACGGAAGGATTGGGAAGGATTGGGGAACACACCGAAACAATCAAATCCAGTCCCCTCCCCTTACAAGGGGAGGGTTAGGGTGGGGTAAAAGAATATTCGATACACTAATCATGACTTATCAAACATCCTCTTAGACCTCGGTACCTTGCTGTATAGGGGTTTGAGAGTGTTTGTCAGCCAAAGTCCATAAACAATGATTGTTAACTCTAGTACTGCGAGAATTAACACTCAGTCGGATTTATCCGACTTCAGCTTTTAGACAGGGGTTTCTAACCCCTGGCTCCCTCTGCGTTTCTTAACCATTACCTCTACTCAATCCGCCACACCTTCACGGTTTCTAACCCCCAGCTCCCTCCCTGCGGTTCTTAACCCCTAGCTCCCGCGTCCGACCCATCAACCATCAACCATCAACCGTCAACCGTCAACCGTCAACAAAACAGCGATGCACTGAGCAGATCCCACCGGTGCTAATGAAAGTGCCTCTAGACTTCTTACAGGGTAAGTGTTTAAAATAGGAGGGTCTCCACTCGCTGGGGACACTAGTTGAATGAAAACTTGAATGAAAACTTGAATAAAAACAAAGATTAAATTGAGTTTTTTATCAATAGAATCACAATGAGGTTTAGAGACTGGGCTACGCGAGTATTACTGATTTTCCTGATATTCACCACACTAATCATGGTGTTATCCCTCGGAAGAATTACACAACCAGAAAGTAACAAAATCAACTCTAACCCACCCATAGCCGATGTAAATACAGACTGGGGCGAATATCCACAAGCACAATTACAATCCTCAAACACCTTAGAGGAAAAATCACCGGAAAAATCAACCGTAGATTCACCCCCACCTCCTGTCACCAAAAAGCAAAATTCTAGTAGATACAGAACTACAGCAGCTTTTACCAAATATAGACCCAACTATGAAATCGCCCCAGTAGACCCCAGCAACTACGGCGATCGCTATTCTCACGATGTTAATGGTGTACCTGTGAACAATCAAGCCCTGATTGTCTTACATGAAACCGGTAATTCTGCTTCTAGTGCGGTTAACTTCTTTCAAAACCCCCATACAGATGAGAATCTACAAGCTAGTTACCACGCTCTAATTAAACGGGATGGGACAATTATTTATTTAGTTCCCCCAAATAAACGAGCTTTTGGCGCGGGTAATTCGGTTTTTGAGAGTCCCAATGGTGCAGAAACCGTAACCACTAACCCTAATTTAGCATCCTCTGTGAATAATTTTGCCTATCACGTTTCTTTAGAAACCCCCCAGGAAGCTTGGGGTAAAAATTCCCTCCGCTCACATACTGGTTACACAGAGTTACAATATAATTCTCTGGCCTGGTTAATTGCTCAAAGTCAGGTTCCCGACTACCGGATCACTACCCATGCTTATGTAGACCGTTCTGGAGAGAGAAGCGACCCCATTAGTTTTGACGGTAATCAATTTTTCCGGTTACTTCATAGCTATCGGGAGCTAATTCCCACTTATCAAGCTCAAAATTAAATTTCTGATTGATCATTGAATAAAAAAGGCTATAAAGCCTTGGGTGTGTCTCTAACTAAATTACACACTAATTCGCCCCCTGTTCCCTCAGATAAAAATTACCTGTTTAATACTTTCCAAACATCCTCTAAGAGGATGTTTGATAAGTCATGATTAGTGTATCAACTATTGTTTGACCCCACCCTAACCCTCCGCTGGTTGTGTGTTCCCCAATCCTTCCCAATCCTTCCCAATCCTTCCATATTCCCTGTTCCCTGTTCCCTATTCCCTATTCCCTGTTCCCTGTTCCCTGTTCCCTCAGATAAAAATTACCTGTTGAAAAGTTATCAAACATCTTCTAAAGTAACTTTTCCAACCAGCGAATATAGCTACTAATAGAATGGTCTTTAATCCGAGCAGATAAGAAGTTTAATTTCCATCGAGAACTTAATCTTATTCTTTGCGGAGCATAAAAATAACCTTGCCACCAACGAGGTAGAGAAGGTACGATATCAAGACCGTAGATAAAGTGATGGGTTTGAGGGACACGTTTATCATAGGACTGATAGAACTTCTTATTACCTACTTTCGGTGCGCCAAAGGTATAGACTTCAATATCAGAGAGTGTGGAATTAAAATTATATTGCAGATCAAGAGCGCAGATCGTAGCTAAAGCACCGCCTAAACTATGACCGGTGACAGTCAGACGGGAAACCTGATTAGTTTGAATATAGTTATGAATTTGATATCTTACAGACAAGTAAGCATTAGCAAAGCCGCGATGAATTAAAGCTCCGGAGCTTTGACCTGTAGAGTAAGGATATATTTGTTTATATTCAGCAATAATTCCTTTGTCAATAAATTGTTGAGAAAACTCTTTTCCCTGCTTGCGGAAATTTAAATTGGTTTTCCAATCTAAGCGGGATTCACTGCCACGAAAAACTATAGTAGTCTCATAGGTATCACTTAAAATCGCCACTTGAGTATCAGTCGCATCTATATTAATCAGATGTGGAGGTGAAGACCAGTTAGTAAAAAAACCAGAATTAGAAATCACCTCGAACTTGTTATAAATTTCTTGAGAAGCGAGTGCCATTTTCATGGCTTTAGAATTATTGATATCCATAGGTGAGTAGTTACTTGATCAAAGTTTTTCCTAAGTGTTTAATCTATTGACCACTTGACTTAATTGGCGTTAGAACATCAACTTTCAAACCCTGATTATGTCAAGTTTTTGTGATCTTATCACCTATTTAGCCCAGAAAATGCCAAGTAACAAAATAATTCTCTGGGTTTAGATAGTTGACAAATTACTTATGTTATGCAGTCAAAATATAATATAAAAAATTACTCCCACCATGCGATCGCACAATATACCGGAATATTACCAGCCGCCATAAGTACCGGGAAAAAAGGTATTTTTTATACTTTAGATTTACCTGTGTCTGGGTTGATCTGGGAATAAAGCAGTTTAGAATTTTCATGGGTATTAATTTATGTCATATATCTTTAACCTGTAACAAAATAGTGGTACTGTATGTTTCAGGGTTTTATACCCCAGATTCAAGCATTTTATCGCGTAATCTGTAATTTTATATATCCAAGATACATCTTGCCAGTGCGTAACATCTTGTGAGGAGTTATATTTTGAAAATCAAGAACTATTCTTTGACAATATTCAGTCATAACAAAAGTTTTGGTTACCTGGCTTTATTCCTAACCTTGTCAAGTTTCCTGCTTACCACAGTCATCTCAGTCAATTCTGCATCAGCGGCTGATGGCATGGTAACTGAAAATCAGAACCATGAATTAATCACAGATACAGAATTAGAAGCAAAGACTGAATCTCTTTTTGAGGAAGAACAAGCACAACTAATTGCACAAACACAGGAGAGCAATCAGGATGATATTAATCGAATCCAGCAAGAGCTACTAGTTGAACCCCTGATCAATATTAAAGTAGTACAACCCAAGCCAACTTATCCACCTGGACTCAGTTTTGCTGCGCCCAGTGCCTTCGGGGCTGATATGGGTGACGTATTTATAGGAGCATCAGCGGCAACCGCTGGTAACAGGGGTGACTCCATAAATGATATAGATGCTAGTACAAGCATCGGTTTTGGTTTAGGTAATTCTCAAAAACTAGTTGGTCTGGAATTGTCCTTCAACAACGGTAGTGTCAAAAACTTTGGTAGTAATGGAACTTTTGACCTCAAAGCTCACCGCATTGTTTACGCTCAAGGAACCAATCAAATTGGTGTAGCTGCTGGCTGGAAAGCTTTTGCCCAGTATCAGACTGAAGCCAGTATTGAGGAAATCAGGCCTTCCAGCGTCTATGGTGTAGTGACAAGCTACTCTCTGTTAAAGCCTAATGATTCTGTGAATAAAATGCCCGTCTCTATCTCCCTGGGGGCTGGAGGTGGGAACTTTAGGCAAGGTAACGCCAGTACAGGTGTATTTGCTGGGGTAGGTGTGCAAGTTCACCCCCAAGTCGGTGTGGGTTTCGGTTGGAGTGGAGTTGGCTTAAACCTTGGTGCTTCCTTCGTGCCTGTGCCTACTTTACCCTTAACAATTACATTCCAAGGTGCGGATCTCACTGATAACAGTGTAGGCGGCACAACGTTTGCATTAAGTATAGGTTATGGTTTCAATTTCTTGCCTAAATAGGGCTTACTGATAGGGTAGCCTTGTCAAACAGTTTCATATAGTTTCATATTTAGATCATCATCATGTTAAAAACCAGAAATCTCATTTTTGCCATCAGCTTAAGTCCTCTGCTTTCATTTACTTGGCAGTTATCAAGCCAAGCTCAGAGTTTCAGCCCCAGTCTCGGTACAGCCGGTGTTGATTCTGGTGCTCTTACTGGTGCTTCCGAAACTAGTGGTTTTTCCACGCCATCAACACCGACAGAAGTAATAACGGCAGCAACAACACCAGCAGGAACCCTTGTCAGCATTCCCATCATACCTGGTGTTTCCCTCACCATTACAAGCGGGGTTTCCACGAAAGGTGATCTGTCGGTGGGTGGTGGTGATGCTGCTGGTGGTGGTGACACAACTACGACAGTTACCCCTTCACCAGAGAGCGTAGAACGAACTTCCCCTAGCGTCACTGTAAAAGGGGGTGAAACGGCAAACACTATTGTCATCACTCTTGATCCACAAGTTCAAGCTACTGTCAATCAGGAGGCTGCTGCTATTGTTCAGAGTGTTAATGGTACAACGGTTGCTACAAAAGCTGTTACAACAGGTGGTACAACAGGTGGTACAAAAGCTGCTACAACAGGTGGTACTGCCGCTCCGGACGTTGCTTCATTGCTGACAGGTGGGGCTGGATCACAACAGGCCGGGTTAGCTTTGACAACCAGTTTGACCACCGCAGGTATTTCCCCACAACTAGCAGCATCACTAGTCTCATCTCTCAATGGTATGGTTGCTGCTCCTAACGCTTCCTTGGCAAATCAGCCCTTAGCCCAAGCAATATCAGGGCAGCCGGTAGCAGAAACTAAGGTTTTTAGACCTGTTTCTGTCATTGCTCAAGGCGGTGTAGTACCAAGTGTCAATATCACTAAGTTGAATGATGCTATTGTTGCTTACAACGGGATTATCCTCCAAAGCGAACCGCAAACTCTTCAAAATCTCTCTGGAAATACAGTTTTTGTCCGTATTGGTGGCATACTCAAACAATTAAGAAGTGCCATCAAATAACCGCTTGTTTAATTACCTTAAACAGCAAGAAGGCTCACAGGATTTCCAGGGTTGCCCAAAATGGGTAATTCTGGAATTATTAACGAAATTATAGCATTTCCCATGCTCGTGAGGTACAAAGTTGTTTAGTTTCAGGGAACAGGGAACAGGGAACAGGGAACAGGGAATAGGGAACAAGGAATAAGGAACAGGGAATAGGCAATAGGGAATAGGGAATAGGGAACAAGGAATAGGCAATTGATGTGTACTTCATTAGCCTGAAAAAGGCTATATAAGGGTTCTGTCCAGGACGTGTAACTAATTCATATATAGAAATCCGGTTTGGTTTCTGAATTGATTATTCTAGGTAGGGAACAGGTAACAGGTAACAAGATTTGCCCTGTGTACTGAGTCTTGTTCAAAAATCAAATAGGAGTCCTATATATATAATTACTCATACAATCAAAAACAATTGGTAGCATAGAAGGTTCCCTTGATATCTGCGATCGCACAGATCCTACAGCACCAAACCCGTGGATGTGCTACCATCACAACAGGGAACCAGAATATATAAATAGCGATCGCACAATATACCGGAATATTACCAGCCGCCATAAGTACTAGGGAAATATGGGTATTAATTTATGTCATATATTTTTAGGCTAAAGTAAAACTGTAAATTTGCTGAGTTTCTAGGCGATCGCATATTGCCGAAGGTAGGGTCTTAAAAGAGAAATTCTGGCGGTCTAGCTTAACTTGCAAGTTACTTAAGGGGTCACTACCAGCAGAAATCAAAAATTCTAACTTATTCACGTAGGGTAAAGTAACTAAATTATCCAAGATTTGGAAAATTGCCTGTAAGTAAGGATGGCCATTTTGCCGATACCAATTACTATCAGCCACATTTGCTTGGTCAAAGCCCAAATGTACTGTTAAAGACGACTGAGCAAACAGCGCCAACCCCAGAGGGCGCGCTTCTTCCTGTAATAATAGATGATTTTGTTTAGCTAACAGCCGCAGTTGTTCTAAACGTTCATAGCGTTGAGTGAATAATTGTTGGTCATCTTTCCAACTAATTGCGACTGTAACCAAGTAAGTCTGTAACAGCATATGACCCAGCTTTTGGGCTTTAGTAGCTAGGTAATAGGAATTATAATCATTAGCCTCAATCAATAACGGTAAGCGGTCAACCACTTGTAACCCATAACCCTTGAGTCCGGCAATTTTCCGGGGATTATTAGTAATCAGGCGAATTTTCTTTATACCCAAATCCATCAGCATTTGCGCCCCCATTCCATAATCCCGCAGATCAGCAGGAAAACCCAAGCGCTCGTTAGCTTCTACCGTATCTAGTCCCATATCCTGTAAAGAATAGGCTTTGAGCTTATTAATTAGACCAATTCCCCGCCCTTCTTGTCGCAGGTAAACTACAACACCTTGACCCGCAGCTTCAATCATTTTCAGTGCTGCTTTGAGCTGCATCCGACAGTCACAGCGTAAAGAACCCAAAGCGTCACCAGTTAAACATTCCGAGTGCATCCGCACCATCACCGTTGCATCTGGGAAATTAGCGGGGTTACCCTTGACAATGGCCACGTGTTCTGTATTATCCAGAGTATGGCGATAGGCGTAAATATCAAACTGACCAAACTGGCTAGGCAGTTTAGTAACCACCTCACGGTATATTAGGCGATCGTGTTGGAGGCGATAACTAATTAAATCGGCAATACTAATAATTTTCAGATTATACTTTTGGGCATAATCAATTAACTCCGGTAACCGCGCCATGGAACCGTCAGGGTTTTGAATTTCACAAATTACCCCAGCCGGATATAACCCTGCTAATCGAGATAAATCTACAGCTGCTTCCGTATGTCCCGCCCGTTTGAGTACACCCCCCATTTTGGCACGAATGGGGAAAATATGACCAGGGCGGCGTAAATCTGTAGGTTTTGTGGCTGGGTTGAGGGCCACTTGGATCGTGCGGGCGCGGTCTTCGGCGGAAATTCCGGTAGTAACACCTAGTTCTGGACCCGCATCAATACTAACTGTAAATGCTGTTTGGTTAGTATCTGTGATGTTGGTTACCATTAATGGTAAGTCTAATTCGTCCAAGCGATCGCCTGTCATGGCTAGACAAATCAGCCCCCTAGCTTGCACCGCCATAAAATTAATCATATCTGGGGTAGCAAATTGGGCTGCACCAATTAAGTCGCCTTCATTTTCGCGATTTTCGTCATCTACTACCACAATGACACGACCTGCTTTTAAGTCTGCCAAAGCAGCATCAATGGAATCAAATTTAAAGGCTGGAGTTGAAGAGACAGCACTATCAATGTTGTCCCCGGTGCTCGGTACAACCGTGGGGGAGTCGTCCCCATTCAGGGGAGTAGAATCAGTCTTTCGTATAGGCTTAGGCTTTGACACAGAAAATTCCAGCTACCAAAAGTAAATTTTTCTTACAATTTCTTCTTTATAGATTGTAGCTTGTTTATTTGGATTACAACTAAATTGCCAGACTGATCAGCTATTTTAGACTTTTCCGGTAACACTTGGGAAGCGCAGTACCGGGTAACTCTACTTAAATCTCTACTTCAATAAATATTGATCTGTGGTCTATACAAACTGGTGATCTTTGGAGATAAATGTTGATTTTGTCTAGTAAAAGTGTAAAATCTTGCCACAACCTAGCA
The DNA here is from genome assembly GCA_903911355.1 of uncultured Nodularia sp. Lineage (GTDB taxonomy): Bacteria > Cyanobacteriota > Cyanobacteriia > Cyanobacteriales > Nostocaceae > Anabaenopsis > Anabaenopsis arnoldii. Next base: position 39,539 of record CAIWDD010000027.1, read on the forward strand.
TTGAGGGTAACTGGTGTATTGTTGTATGCCGTGCATTTTCTAGCTGATATTTGAGAATTAACCACCTTAACTAAAAACGGATGAGGATTTCATAATTATGGGTAATTTTAGACGCGTACCTGTGGGAATTGTTGGCGCGTCAGGTTATGGAGGAGTGCAACTAGTCAGATTACTGATGGAACATCCAGAAGTTGAACTAGTTTATTTAGGGGGTGAAAGTAGTGCTGGTAGGTCTTTTGCAGACCTCTACCCCCATCTGGCTCATCTGGTTAACTTACCAATCGAACCAGTGGAACCAGATGTCATTGCTCACCGGTGTGAGGTAGTATTTCTATCTCTACCCAATGGCCTGGCTTACCAAATTGCACCCCAATTGTGCGCCAAAGGATGTAAGGTACTGGATCTGAGTGCCGATTATCGATTTAGCGATTTAACAACTTATACTAATTGGTATGGGGGACAGAGAACCGATAACGCCATGGCCGCCACCGCAGTCTATGGATTACCAGAACTTTACCGCGATCGCATTGCAGAAGCCCAGCTGGTGGGTTGTCCTGGTTGTTACCCCACTGCGAGCCTATTAGCTCTCTCCCCACTACTTAAACAAGGTCTCATCGTCCCTGAAAGCGCCATTATCGATGCTAAATCTGGCACATCAGGGGGAGGTAGACAGGGGAAAATTAACCTATTATTGGCTGAGGCTGATAACTCCCTAGGGGCTTATGGTGTTGTTAATCACCGCCACACCCCAGAAATTGAGCAGATTTGTAGTGATTTAGCCGGTCACGATGTGAAAGTTCAATTTACCCCCCACCTCATCCCCATGGTGCGGGGAATTTTAGCCACAGTATACGCCACACTCCGGGACCCTGGATTAGTGCGGGATGACCTGATTACCATCTATAAAGCCTTCTATCGTCACGCCCCCTGGGTGAAAGTCTGCGATAATGGTATTTATCCCCAAACTAAATGGGCTTGTGGTAGCAATCTTTGCTACATTGGCGTAGAAGTTGACCCGCGCACTCGCCGAGTGATTGTCATGTCAGCCATTGACAACCTGATTAAAGGACAGGCGGGTCAAGCTATACAGTGTTTAAACTTAATGATGGGTTGGGATGAAACCTTGGGATTGCCCCAATTAGGATTTTATCCCTAATGTGGGACATGGGGAATTTATTTCCCCTCCCCCTACTTGGGTCCTAAACCCACAGTACCCGCATACACAGCGCGATCGCCCAATTCATCCTCAATCCGGAGCAGGCGATTATATTTCGCCACCCGTTCACTGCGACAGAGGGAACCGGTCTTAATTTGACCCGCACGGGTAGCCACAGCTAAATCCGCAATGGTAGTATCTTCAGTTTCCCCAGACCTATGGCTAATTACGGAGCGGAAACCGTTCCGAGTAGCTAAATCAATAGTTTCCAAAGTTTCCGTCAGGGAGCCAATTTGATTGAGTTTAATCAAAATAGAATTACCGGCTGTTAGCTCAATCCCCTTTTGTAAGCGGGTAGCATTGGTAACAAACAAATCATCACCCACCAACTGCACCTGAGAGCCTAACTTTTGGGTGAGTAATTGCCAATTCTGCCAGTCTTCCTCATGTAACCCATCTTCAATGGATACAATAGGATATTCTGCCACTAATTGACCCAGGTAATCAATAAACTCAGCGGGAGCGTGGGGTTTACCATCATAAACATACTGTCCATTTTTGTAAAACTCACTGGCCGCTACATCCAGAGCCAAAGCCACTTCCTCCCCTGGTTTGTAACCAGCTTGTTTAATCGCCGCTACCAATAATTCTAAAGCCACCTGATTGGACTCTAGGTTAGGAGCAAAACCCCCCTCATCTCCCACACCAGTCAGTAAACCTTTGTCATCTAACACCTTGCTGAGAGTAGCAAATACCTCCGCACCCCAGCGCAAAGCCTCCCGGAAAGAAGACGCACCAATGGGGACAATCATAAACTCTTGAAAATCCACATTATTTGCAGCGTGTGCGCCCCCGTTAATCACATTCATTAAGGGTACAGGTAACAAATTCGCCAATGGTCCGCCTAGGTAGCGATAGAGGGGAATCCCCAAGGACTCCGCCCCGGCTTTGGCTCCTGCCAAGGAAATAGCTAAAATTGCATTAGCCCCTAAATTGGCTTTGTTAGGGGAACCATCTGTAGCGAGCATCGTCCGGTCTAACAGTTCTTGGTTTAGCACATCCAAGCCTAGTAATTTGGGCGCTAATACCTGATTGGCATTTTGTACCGCTTTGAGTACCCCTTTACCACCATAGCGGCTTTTATCCCCATCCCGCAGCTCGTGGGCTTCAAATGTCCCGGTGGAAGCACCACTGGGAACCTGAGCTACTCCCACAGCACCACCAACTAAATGTACTTCCGCTTCCACTGTCGGCCTCCCCCGGGAATCCAGAATTTCCCGAGCTACAATGGCCTCAATTGCAGTATCAATAAATTTACTCATCCGTGCTTCATCCTTTTTGCTCAGTCTGTGGTCAGGGTTGAACTATTACAGTTTATTCATAACCCAATGGTTAGCATAAGGGGTACTGGGGCAAATTCCACCCAGATTAAACAAGATTTCCAATGTGGGGACTAGGTGGGGCGATCGCTTTACCCCCGTTGTCTGATATTCTACTAAGTAGGATCAAGGATATCCTGGAATTTGCCCCTTTCTTATTTTTCCGACTATGCAAGTCAAAAAAACAACCCATTTATCAGTTCCTAGAAGGCAGAAATAAAAGTTTTTTCATCCCTGTATATCAAAGGATTAATAAACTTGATGAAAATGATAAAATTCACTCAAAAAGGATTGATAATTTTAACTGGTGTCATTTGAAAATCATCAACATTGCGGGTAACTAAAATCAACTTATGATCATGGGCTGTCGCCGCAATCAGACTATCCATTACAGCTAACTTTTTACCTTGCAATTCTGCATTTGCGGAAAATTTTGCCCAACTATCTAAAATCTCATCATTTATCGGTAAAATCCGAGAATAAAATTCCATTTCTACTTTTTGTAGCCATATTTTTAGTTTTTTATATCGTTCCGGCTGTGAGTTTTGGATTTTATAAATTCCTTTTTTTATTTCAGCAATAGTAAGACTACTTAAAAATAGCTGTTCAATTGATTGTTGATTAAACCATTGACTAACTTGGGGGTTGGAAACTTTTTTAACAAACTCAGACATTATACAAGTGTCAATTAGATAAGTCATATTTCAAAGTTCCTACCTGTGTCTCTATCACGTTCAAACAACGAGGCGATATCATCTTCGGCCGATTCATCATCTATAAAACGTAATCGCTCAAATAAAGGCAGTTCTTTTTTTTGTTGCTGTAAGTAATTGGATAGTATTTTAATTACTGCTTCCTGGGCATTTTCATAGTGACTAACTGCGATAATCTCATTAATTAGTTCATCATCTATTGTGATAATGGTCATTGTTTTCCCCATTTTTAATAAGTTGTATAATTATACAGAGCAATGGCAATCTCCCGCAGCCAGTCGCTCTGGTTAAAAGTTTCGGTCTGGCTAAGGCTCTCAGGTAGGTTTAAGGTAATTTGCATTGGTTAGCCCTCACGCGCTCACCCTTTTATGTTATCCGATTAATGTGAATCAGCGATCGCACATTATGGAAGCGATTATTTTTACTTTGGTATTAGTGGAAATCTACTATTAACCTTGGGTACGTCAAAATCTGCTAGAAAGTCCGGGGATCTTAACCCTTGGCAAGCGATCGCGATCGCTCCCCCACCGAGGAGCCGGGGAATAAATTAAGCGTCTGATAGCAAAAGTCCACTAAAAGTGGACTATTAGGTTACATAAGACACTATGGGCAATCCAGACCCGATTTATTATAATGTTA